>CAMDZD010000004.1 GCA_945910815.1 uncultured Clostridia bacterium | reverse complement strand
TGTTATTCTGAACAGGTTCAGCAGTTTCAGACGGTTTCGGAACGGTAAACTGTGCGAGAAAATCATCATCACTTTTATTCTGAACAGGTTCAACAGTTTCGGACGGTTTCGGAACGGTAAACTGTGCAAGAAAATCATCATCAGCACTGTTATTCTGAACAGGTTCAACAGTTTCGGACGGTTTCGGAACGGTAAACTGTGCAAGAAAATCATCATCAGCACTGTTATTCTGAACAGGTTCAGCAGTTTCGGACGGTTTCGGAACAGTAAACTGTGCAAGAAAATCATCATCAGCACTTTTATTCTGAACAGGTTCAACAGTTTCGGACGGTTTCGGAACGGTAAACTGTGCAAGAAAATCATCATCAGCACTGTTATTCTGAACAGGTTCAGCAGTTTCGGACGGTTTCGGAACAGTAAACTGTGCAAGAAAATCATCATCAGCACTGTTATTCTGAACAGGTTCAACAGTTTCAGACGGTTTCGGAACGGTAAACTGTGCGAGAAAATCATCATCAGAACTGTTATTCTCATCAGGTTCAACAGTTTCAGACGGCTTTGAGAAATAATTATATTCTTCATCGGGTGAAACTGATTCTTCATAAGCCTCTTCTGCTGAAATAGTAGGAGTATTCAAAAAATCAAATTCACTGTCATTTTCAGCGGAATTATTATTCTTTTCGCTGTATGTTTCTTCCGGCATTGTAAAATATGAAAGAAAATCATCTGTATCATCATCAGAATAAGCCGGTGCAGTCGGTTTTGAAACGGGTGCGGGAGCAGGTTCAGCCTCCGGCTTCGGTACTGAAAACTGTGCAAGAAAATCATCATTATTCTGAACCTTTTCAGAAGGCTTTTCATTCTCTGTAACAGGAGGCGGAGTTGGAATTGCAAACTGTGCAAGTTCATCATTCATATACGGAGAAACAGCTGGTGCAGGATTTGAAGATGCAGAAAAATTATTTTCTGCAACGTAAGTCTGATTTATTTCAGCCGACTTGGACGGTTCGGGCTCGGGTTCGGGTTCAGGGATTTCGTCCATAGGTCTTGCATGTCTGCCAGCAAGAGAAATAATATTTTCGTCAACTATACCTTTTTTTTCACGGATTTTTTCTTCTTTTATAAGTCTTTTTCTTTCTTTTTTGTCCTCATTTATAATTTTTTGTGCAAGAACAGTTCTGCATTTTTCGCAGGTTAAAGGCAATATATTTTCAGACGTACCTATTTCCTGAAAATTTCGTGCATCATTCTGAAAATTAATCCTGCAGGCGGTTTTCTTACCGTTATCAGTACCATGAACAACATTATCTTTTGCAGATTTGATAAGCTTGATAATCATGTGCTAACCTCCAATAAAGAATTTAAATTATAGTTGCAGATATACAAAAACAACGAACTATATCAAACGATTTTATATAACATATAATATTATATAATATATCTCCATAAAAATCAACACTTTTTTAATAAGTCAGTGAAAAAAATGTTTTTTTAAAAAATAAAACTTATTAAATTTGTCAGATTTGGCAGTAAATTAAGGATTTTTTTACCAAATTTCTATTCCAAAAAAATAAAAATCTAAAAAAATATGCGTTTCCTATTGCATTATTTTTGAATTTGTTGTATTATATATGTGTACATTATTGTGTTAGGAGGAGTTATGTGAAGCTCGTTTCAGTAGTAGTTCCGTGCTACAATGAAGAAGAGGTTCTCCCTCTGTTTTATGCGGAGATTATCAAGGTTACTGATGAAATGAAAAAAAATCACAGTGAGCTTGAATTTGAATTTCTTTTCATAGATGACGGTTCAAAAGATAAAACTTTGCTTGAATTTCACAAGCTTGCCGAAAAGGACAGCAGAGTAAGATATATTTCATTTTCAAGAAATTTCGGAAAAGAATCCGGAATTTATGCCGGTCTTGAAAATTCAAAGGGCGATTATGTCGTTGTTATGGACGCCGATTTACAGCACCCCCCGTCATTTCTTCCGAAAATGTATGAATATGTAAAGGACGGCGAATATGACTGTGCAACCACAAGGCGTGTAAGCCGTAAGGGTGAATCAAAAATACGTTCATGGTTTGCAAGAAAATTCTATAAAATTATGAATAAAATTTCTGATACCGAAATTGTTGACGGTGCTCAGGATTTCAGATTTATGACACGTCAGATGGTCGATGCCGTACTCTCAATGAGTGAATACAACCGCTTTTCAAAAGGTATATTCAGCTGGGTAGGATTTAAAGTAAAATATATAGAATATGAAAATGTTGAAAGAGCTGCGGGAACTACTGCATGGTCATTCTGGGGACTTTTCAAGTATTCTCTTGAAGGAATTATGGCATTTTCAACAGCTCCGCTTGTTATATCGTCACTTCTCGGACTTGTAAGCTGTATAATAGCCTTTATAATGATTGTTGCAATTATTATAAAGAAACTTGCTTTCGGTGACCCTGTTCAGGGATTCCCGACTATTATGTGTGCTATCTTCTTTATAGGCGGTTTACAGCTTTTCTGTACAGGTATTCTCGGTCAGTATCTCTCAAAAACCTATCTCGAAACTAAAAACCGCCCCAAGTATATTATGAGGGAAAATGAAAAAATTTACAGGGAAAGACTTGAAAAACAAAAAAACAAGGATTAATTACTTATGAGCAAGCATCTGAAAATTTTTGTTTCTGTATTGTTTATTGTAATTATAATTCTTTCAGTCTGCATAACACGCTTTTATTTCGATGTTTCAAAGGATACAGGAAAAAATATAAGTACACCTGTTATATATTCCAGAACAGAAAAGTCTGTGAACGGTCTTTATATTTTTAAAAGCGAAAGCGGTCTTTTAGGTGTTTCAGATGAAAACAGCAATATCATTCTTGAACCTCAGTGGAACACAATTGAAATTGAAAACGAAAATTCATTTATTGTATCGTCTGATTCTTTCGGAAGTGAAAATCTTTATGGCTGTGTCGATTCTGAAGGAAATGTGAAAGTACCTTTCATTTACAGCGGTTTTGAAAAGTTCGGAACCCAAAATATGACTTTCTATGTAGGACAAGTAGCCGGTGACAGCTCCTGTATAGTCTATAATAATTCCTTTAATCCCTGCTTTAACAGAGTATGGCAGAGCTATGAAATATCAGGAAATAAAATCAAGCTTTGCTACGATGAAAATACCTATTCATATTTTGCCGGCGATGACGGAATATCCCTTAAAAGTGCTGTTGTAAAAAATAAGGCTATGAGCAAAAAATATTCTGTAAATATAAACAGCCGTGTATTGCTTTCAAAACTCGATTACAGAAATCTTGAAAAAATTTCTGACTGTATTTCTGCATATCTTAATTATGCCTTTACAGAAAACAATTCATATATAGATGAATATATAATTCCTGAAAGAAGTCAGGAATACAGAGTATTCTTTTCAGAATACCCTGAACTGGTTTCAAAAAAATTAAGAGCTGTAAAAGATATTTCAGTATATCAGGAAAAGCTGAGTGACGGAAGTCAGTATATTACAGCCTCCGTTAAAATATCCGCCGGAATATCTTATATCATCGACAGCCAGAATTTTGACTTGACTGATAATTATCATGCTGTATTAAGATTTCAGGAAAAGGAATTCGGTACAGTCAATATGATTTCAGCATCGTTTTCGGACGATAGAATAAAACCGGAAGAAATTTCAGATTCTCCGGAAAATTAAAAAACAGGAGGACTTCTTTTATGTCTAAAAAAGTTGCAGTTATAATGGGAAGCGACAGCGATTTTCCCGTTGTAAAATCTGCTCTTGCAGAACTTAAAAAATACGGCGTTGAATTTGAATGTCATGTTATGTCAGCTCACAGAACTCCGGTTCAGGCATGTGAATTTGCTGACAAGGCTGTTGAAAACGGCTTCGGAGTAATTATCTGTGCAGCAGGTATGGCAGCACATCTTGCAGGAGTTATCGCCGGTCACACTACACTTCCGGTTATAGGAATACCTATGAAATCCGCATCACTTGACGGTATGGACGCACTCCTTTCAACTGTTATGATGCCTCCCGGAGTTCCTGTTGCAACAGTGGGAATTGACGGTGCTAAAAATTCAGCTATACTTGCTGTTCAGATTCTTGCTCTTTCAGATGAATCACTTGCTCTTAAGCTTGCAGAATCAAAAAAAGCTATGGCTGATGCTGTAATTGAAAAAGATAAAAAGCTTGCTGAAAAAATTGCAGAGCTTTGATATATTTACTTAAAAAAACGGAGGAATCTTAAAATGGAAAATATCACTAAAAAAGAACAGCTCTATGAGGGAAAGGCTAAGAAAGTTTATGCTACCAATGACCCCGACCTCGTAATTGTTGACTATAAAGATGATGCTACCGCTTTCAACGGCGAAAAGAAAGGCACTATTACAGGCAAGGGCGTTATCAATAACAAGATGACTAACTATATGTTCAAGCTTCTTGAAAAGGAAGCAGGCGTTCCTACTCATCTCGTTGAAGAAATAAGCGACCGTGAAACTATCGTTAAGAAAGTTGAAATCGTACCGCTTGAAGTTATCGTAAGAAACGTTGCTGCAGGAAGCTTTTCAAAAAAGCTCGGTATTGCTGAAGGTACTCCCCTTAAACAGCCTACTCTTGAATTCAGCTACAAGAACGATGACCTCGGCGACCCGTTTATAAATTCATATTATGCTCTCGGTCTCGGACTTGCTACTCAGGAGGAAATCGATACAATCACAAAGTACGCTTTTGCAGTTAACACATTTATGGTTGACTTCTTCAAAAAGCTTAATATCGACCTTATCGACTTCAAGATTGAATTCGGTCGCTTTAAGGGTCAGATTATTCTTGCTGATGAAATTTCACCTGATACATGTCGTTTCTGGGACAGCACTACTCACGAAAAACTCGACAAAGACCGTTTCCGTCGTGATATGGGCAATGTTGAAGAAGCATATCAGGAAATAATGAAAAGACTGATGGGTGAATAATATGGGCGGATTTTTCGGTGCTGTATCCGAAAATGACTGCATTGCAGATGTATTTTTCGGAACAGATTATCATTCACATCTCGGCACAAGGAGAGGCGGTATGACCGCCTATTCCGAAACTCTCGGATTTCAGAGAAATATTCACAGTATAGAAAATTCCCCTTTCCGTACAAAGTTTGAAAAGGACGTTGAGGGTATGAAAGGCAAAATCTGTATCGGCTGTATAAGCGATACAGACCCTCAGCCTATTATGGTTAGGTCAAAGCTTGGTCTTTATGCTATATGTACTGTCGGAATTATCAACAATGCAGATGAACTTGTAAAAGAACTCCTTGACAAAGGCTGTGCAAACTTTGAAACTATGAGTAGCGGAAACATCAATTCCGGTGACCTTATCGGTGCTTTGATTGCTCAGAAGTCATCATTCGTTGAGGGAATAAAATATGCTCAGTCAAAAATAAAGGGTACTATGTCACTGCTTATTCTTGAAAAAGACCGCATAATAGCTTCCCGTGACAAAATGGGAAGACTTCCTATTGTAATCGGAAAAAGAGATGACGGCTACTGCGTTTCACTTGAATCCTTTGCATTTCAGAAGCTCGGCTATGATACATGCTATGAACTGAAAGCTGGCGAAATCGTAAGCATTACTGAAAAAGGCTTTGAAACTATTTCAGAGGGCGGAGATGATATGCGTATATGTTCATTCCTCTGGACATATTACGGATACCCCAATGCCGTCTATGAAGGTGTTACTGTTGAAACTATGCGTACACGCAACGGCGAAATTATGGCGGAAACCGATATTAAAAACGGAAATCTCCCTGATGTCGACTATGTCTGCGGTGTTCCGGATTCGGGAATACCTCACGCAATAGGATATGCAAACAAAAGCGGTATTCCTTTTGCAAGACCTTTTATCAAGTATACACCTACATGGCCAAGAAGCTTTATGCCGACAAGTCAGGCAATGCGTAACCGTGTTGCAAAAATGAAGCTTATACCCGTTCATGAACTTATTGAGGGTAAAAAGCTCCTCTTTGTCGATGACAGTATTGTAAGAGGTACGCAGATGCGTGAAACCGTTGAATTTCTTTATGAAAACGGTGCTAAGGAAGTCCATATGCGTTCCGCATGTCCTCCTATTATGTATGGCTGTAAATATCTTAACTTCTCAAGAAGTACTTCTGAACTCGAACTCATCGCAAGAAAAATCATCGATGAAGCCGAAGGTACAGAGGGCGTTAAGTATATCGCAGAATACAGTGATTCACGAACAGAAAGAGGAAAATTCCTCCGTGACGAAATATGCCGTCGCCTGAAACTTACTTCACTGGAATTTCAGTCACTTGAAGGAACTCAGAAGGCTATCGGACTCCCCGAATGCAAGCTCTGTACTTATTGCTGGAGCGGAAAGGAATGACTTTAATTTGAATAATCAGATACATGAAGAATGCGGAGTTTTCGGCATTTATTCACATCAGAAAACTGATGTAGCTTACAGGACTTACCATGCACTTTTTGCACTTCAGCACAGAGGTCAGGAAAGCTGTGGCATAGTCGTAAATGACAACGGAGTATTTTCACATCATAAGGATTTGGGACTCGTTCCCGAAGTATTCGGACATAATAATCTTGAAAAGTTAGGTGACGGAAATATCGCAGTCGGACATGTACGGTATTCAACTACTGGAAAGTCAAACAGAACCAATGCACAGCCTTTAGTAGTTCGCCATGTCAAAGGACCTATGGCTATCGCTCATAACGGTAATTTAATAAATGCCCATAAGCTCCGTGAAAAATATGAACTCAAAGGTGCAATTTTCCACTCAACCAATGATACGGAAGTAATATCCTATGCAATTACCGAACAGCGACTTATTCAACCGTCTATTGAAAAGGCTGTTGAAAAGGCTGTCGGTGAACTTGAGGGAGCATTTTCACTTGTTATAATGTCTCCGCAGAAACTCATCGCTGTAAGAGACCCGAACGGATTCCGTCCTCTCTGTATGGGAAAATGCAGTGACGGTTCAATAGTATTTGCATCTGAAACATGTGCTTTGGACAGTGTCGGAGCAGAATTTATCCGTGACCTCGATGCAGGTGAAATCGTTGTTGCTGACGGTGACGGAATACGTTCAATAAGAACTCACTGCGGAAAAAAAGGTACAATATGCGTTTTTGAATATGTATACTTTGCAAGACCCGATTCCGTAATTCAGGGGTGCAGTGTGCATAAGGCACGTCTGAAAGCAGGAGAACTTCTCTGGAAGGAACACCCTGTTGAAGCCGATGTAGTTATAGGTGTTCCCGACAGCGGTCTTGATGCTGCACTTGGCTTTTCACATGCTTCGGGTATTCCTTACGGTGTCGGATTCGTAAAAAACCGTTATATCGGCAGAACTTTCATTCAGCCTACTCAGGCACAACGTACGAATGCCGTCAGAATCAAGCTGAATGTCGTTAAGGACGTTGTCAGGGATAAAAGAGTCGTTCTCATTGATGACAGTATTGTCAGAGGTACAACCTGTGCAAGAATTGTAAATCTTCTGCGTGAGGCGGGTGCTAAGGAAATTCATATGCGGATTTCCTGCCCTCCGTTTATAAATCAGTGCTACTTCGGTACGGATATCGACAGCAAGGAAAATTTAATCGCCTGCAAGTTGACTTTACCCGAAATATGCAGGGAGGTCGGAGCGGATTCTCTCGGATATTTAAGCGTTGACGGAGTAAAAAGCATTGCGGAAGGTGCTGACTGTGATTTCTGCGTCGGCTGTTTTACCGGAAATTATCCTGTTGCAGTGCCTGATGTTATGCCGAAAGATAAATTTGAATACAAAATAGGCGAATAATTAACAGAAAGGAATTTTTTTAAATGAAAAGCTATTCTGAAAGCTACAAGAAAGCCGGCGTTGACGTTACAGCCGGATATAAAGCCGTTGAACTTATGAAGGCACATATCGCTAAAACTATGACAAGCGGTGTGCTTTCAGGAATAGGCGGATTCGGCGGACTTTTTGAAATAGATATGACTGGTATCAGCAAGCCGGTACTTGTTTCGGGTACTGACGGCGTTGGTACAAAGCTTAAAATCGCATTTCTTATGAATAAGCATAATACAGTCGGTATTGACTGCGTTGCAATGTGTGTAAACGATATTATTTGCTGTGGTGCAAAACCCCAGTTTTTCCTTGACTATATTGCAGTCGGAAAAAACTACCCCGAAAAAATCGCTGATATAGTATCAGGTGTTGCAGAAGGCTGTGTACAGTCCGGCTGTGCATTAATAGGCGGTGAAACTGCTGAAATGCCCGGATTCTATCCCGTTGACGAATACGACCTTGCCGGCTTTGCAGTAGGTGTTGTAGACAAGGACAAGATTCTCAAGCCCGAAACTCAGAAAGCCGGTGACGTTTTAATTGCTGTCAAGTCAAGCGGTGTACATTCAAACGGATTCTCACTCGTAAGAAATGTATTTACAGTAAATGAACAGAATCTCAAGAGACATTTCTCCGATTTGGGAACTACTCTCGGCGATTGTCTCCTTACTCCTACAAAAATTTACGTCAAGGCAATTATGAATCTTCTTGACAAGGTAAACGTCAAGTCAATTTCTCATATCACAGGCGGAGGATTTTATGAAAATATTCCCCGTTCACTCCCGAAGAATCTTTCCGCTAAGATTGAAAGAAATGCTGTACAGGTTCTTCCGATTTTTGACCTTATCGCAAGAACAGGCAATATTCCTGAACGTGATATGTTCAATACATTCAATATGGGCGTAGGTATGGTCGTATGCGTTGATAAAAACGATGCTGACAAGGCTGTATCTGCTATAAATGAATCAGGTGAAGAAGCTTATATCCTCGGTGAACTCGTTGAATCAGAGGAAGGCGTTATTATCTGCTAATCGGATTTGCACCGCAAATCTGTGAATTTTTAATTTGAAAGGTGAAAGAAGATGAAGAAGTTAAACAAGACCAAGGCATTAACAAGAGTTATAGGAGGTATGCTTGCCTGCACAACAATGATTATGGCAAATCAGATTTCTGCATTTGCATATACTCTTGAAACAGGTACATACATATACAGTGATACAATTTCAAAGGAATATTATCTTGACCGCTATTATTACGATTCTGAAGTAAGAGACAGAGCTGAATATATCTGGAACTTTCTCAGAAATCATGGCTTCAATGAAGTTTCGGCATCAGCAGTAATCGGAAACTTTATGTGCGAAACAGGTAATCTTGACTGCTCAACTTATGAGGGCGGAGTCTATGATTATTCAGACGGTATAGGTATTGCACAGTGGACAACTGTTGACGGCGGTCTCGGTACAGGTGTACATGCAGATTTGGCACAGTTTGCCTATGAAAATTATGGCTGCTACAATTACACTCCGTATCCGTGGGAATCAACTTATAATACATGGGTATCAAATCTTGACTGTCAGCTTTCATTCTTTGTATCCGATTCCGCACATGGCAACAAGGATATGACATGGTACGGATATTCAAGTCTTGCTGAACTCCCTTGGGGCGTTGAATGTTTATCTGATTTTGCATCACATGACTGGCTTGCAGATGCTGGCTGGGATACCGCAAGAGCAATCAAAAGAGCTACTGAAATATTCTGCTTCAGATGGGAAGTAGCCAGCGGTGACTATTCAAATATCGGTGATGTAAGACTTCCGTCTGCCCTTGCAACTTATGAATATTTCACAGGTTACAGTGCGGGCGAACTCTGGTATTAATCTGAAAAAGGAAGCCGTTATTTAAATTAAAAGATGACGGCTTCTCAATTATGGAACTGAACGGAGATGATTAAAATGAAAAATATAGTCGTTCTTGTATCGGGAGGCGGTACAAATTTACAGGCTCTTATAGATGCCGAAAAATCCGGAATTATTAAAAACGGAAAAATTACATGCGTAATATCATCAAATCCGGAGGCATATGCTCTTAAACGTGCTGAAAATAATAATATTCCGACAAGAGTTATTCCAAGAAAAAATTATCCCGACAGCGTTTCTTACAGTCATGCAGTACTTGATGCTCTTAATGCCGAAAAAGCTGATTTGATAGTGCTTGCCGGATTTATGATTATTCTTGATGAATGTATTACAAAGGCATATGCCTATAAGATAATCAATGTACACCCTGCTTTGATTCCGTCATTCTGCGGAGAGGGTTATTATGGTCTTAAAGTTCACGAAAAGGCTCTTGAATATGGTGTTAAGGTCAGCGGTGCAACAGTTCATTTTGTAAATGAAAAGGCTGATGCCGGTGCAATCATACTTCAGAAGGCTGTTGAAGTAAAATCCGGCGATACTCCGAAGGTTCTTCAGAAACGCATTATGGAACAGGCTGAATGGAAAATACTTCCGCAGGCTGTCTCTCTTTTCTGTCAGGATAAAATCGATATTATTGACGGCAAGGCATTTGTGAGGGAATAAATTATGATTACTGATATAAAAAAAGATGGTTTCGGAATGGAAGGCAAGCTCTATATCGATACTTTTGATTCTGAATGCAACGTTATAATCGATAGTGAAGCAAGTCTTGATTATGCCCAGAAATGTGCAGATATGCTTAATAATCTTTCTTCGGGAGCTTTGAAAGTTCTTGAAAAAGCTTTGAGAATTTATTGCCTTACATGTGTAAACGAACACAGACATCTGCTTGATACTCTTACTTTTGATGTAAGAACTGTTAAAAGTATGCTTGAATGTATATATCCGCAGACAGTTTATATAGATGCTCCCGAGGGTTACGGCAAGGGCGTACGCCTTGAATGTGAATGTGACTGGGAAGAAGAATGTGAAGGACTGATGACAATCATTATCAGGGACGGAGAGATTCTCTATGTCGGTCAGAGCAATGATTTAAGTCCTTTTGATGAGCTTGAATACTTCCACGATGATGAAAACAATTTCATAAACAAAATTTAACCGAAAGGATTTTTTTCTTATGATTAAACTTGATATTGCAAATGAACTCAGTAAAAATGCATACCCCGGCAGAGGTATTATCATCGGCAAATCTCCGAATGGAAAATACGCCGTAACTGCATATTTTATCATGGGCAGAAGTGTAAACAGCCGTAACAGAGTATTTGTTGAAGATGGTGAGGGAATACGCACACAGGCTTTTGACCCTTCAAAGCTCAGCGACCCGCACCTTATTATATACTCTCCTGTAAGAGTTCTCGGAAATAAGCTTATTGTCACAAACGGCGACCAGACTGATACAATTTATGAACTTATGGACAAGCAGTTTACTTTTGAACAGGCTCTGCGTACCCGTGAATTTGAGGACGATGCTCCGAACTATACACCAAGAATATCCGGCATTCTCCGTTTTGATGAAAAGGGATTCAATTATGCCATGTCAATTCTCAAGAGTGCAAACGGAAATCCTGATTCATGTCAGAGATACACTTTCTGCTATAATAATCCTGTCAGCGGAGACGGTCATTTTATACATACATATATGGGTGACGGAAATCCGCTCCCGAGCTTTGAGGGCGAACCTGAACTCATCGCTACTTATGACGATATTAACGAATTTACAGATATTCTCTGGAATAATCTCAATGAGGATAATAAAGTATCACTCTTTGTAAGATATGTAAATATTGAAACAGGAAAAGCTGAAACAAAAATAATCAATAAAAATAAATAAAGTTTTCGCTCAAGCCTTTTTCAAAAGGCTTGCAGGGGAGGTTTGGAGGGGACGCTGTCCCCTCCAATAAAAATAAAACAAAAGGAGTTTTTTTAAAATGTCAAATGAAATGCAGTTAAAATACGGCTGTAACCCGAATCAGAAACCGTCAAGAGTTTATATGGCTGACGGTTCAGAACTTCCGATTACAGTACTTTGCGGTAAACCGGGATATATAAATCTTCTTGACGCTCTCAATGGCTGGCAGTTGGTAAAGGAACTCAAAGAGGCTACCGGAGTATGTGCAGCTACATCATTCAAGCACGTTTCTCCAGCTGGTGCTGCTATTGGCAGACCTCTTTCAGATGACCTTAAAAAAATATACTGGGTTGATGATTTAGGCGAACTTTCACCGCTTGCAAGTGCATATGCAAGGGCAAGAGGTGCGGACAGAATGTCATCATACGGCGATTTTATTGCACTTTCCGATAAAGTTGACGTATGCACAGCAAAAATGATTCAGCGTGAAGTATCAGACGGCATTATTGCTCCCGATTACGATGACGAAGCACTTGAAATTCTCAAGTCAAAGAGAAAGGGTACTTACTGCATACTCAAAATTGATGAAAACTACAAGCCAAATCCAATCGAAACAAAACAGGTTTACGGCGTATCTTTCGAACAGGGCAGAAATGAACTTAAAATTAACAAGGAACTTCTTTCAAATGTAGTAACTGAAAACAAGGAAATTCCTGCTGACAAGCTCGATGACCTTATGATTTCCCTTATTACTCTTAAATACACACAATCAAACTCTGTATGCTATGTAAAGGACGGTCAGGCAATCGGTATAGGAGCAGGTCAGCAGTCAAGAATCCACTGCACTCGCCTTGCAGGTCAGAAAGCTGATAACTGGTGGCTCAGACAGTCACCTAAGGTAATGGGACTCCAGTTTGTTGACGGAATCCGCCGTGCAGACCGTGACAACGCTATCGATGTTTATATCGGTGATGAATATGAGGACGTACTCCGTGAGGGCGAATGGCAGAGAATTTTCAAGGTTAAGCCGGAAGTCTTTACAAGAGAGGAAAAGAAAGAATGGCTTGCTAAAAATATAGGTGTTTGTCTCGGTTCAGATGCTTTCTTCCCGTTCGGAGACAATATCGAACGTGCAAAGAAGTCAGGCGTTGAGTACATCGCAGAACCGGGCGGTTCTATCCGTGACGACAATGTTATTGAGACCTGTAACAAATATAATATTGCTATGGCATTTACCGGAATCAGACTTTTCCACCACTGATATTTTTTTCGGGGACGCTGTCCCCGAACCCCTGCAAGCTTTTTGAAAAAAGCTTGACCAAAAACTTTTTTACAATATGATAAAAAGGAGGTTTTTAACAGATGAAAAATATACTTGTAGTCGGCGGTGGCGGACGTGAGCATGCTATAATCATGAAACTTGCCGAAAGCATTCATGTCGGAAAAATATACTGTACACCCGGAAACGGTGGTATATCAAAATATGCGGAATGCTTCAACGTAAGTGCAACAGACGTTGAGGGAGTAGTTAAGCTTGCAAAGAGACTTAATCCCGATATGGTTGTAGTAGCTCCCGATGACCCGCTTGTACTCGGAATGGTTGACGCATTACAGTCCGAAGGCTTTATGACATTCGGTCCTAAGAAAGATGCAGCTATAATTGAGGGTTCAAAAGTATTTTCAAAGGAACTTATGAAGAAATACAATATCCCGACTGCTTTCTATGAAGTTTTTACCGAGAGCGACAAGGCTATTGCATATCTTAAAGAACAGAACAGCTATCCCGCTGTAATAAAAGCTGACGGTCTTGCTCTCGGAAAGGGTGTTATTATTGCACAGAATGAGGAAGAAGCTGTGCAGGCTGTACATGATATGATAGATAATCTTAAATTCGGTCAGAGTTCCGCAAGGATAGTTATTGAGGAGTTCCTGACAGGTCCTGAAGTTTCCGTACTTTCATTCACTGATGGAAGAACTATAATTCCTATGATTTCATCAATGGACCACAAAAGAGCATACGACAATGACGAGGGACTTAATACAGGCGGTATGGGTACGGTTTCTCCGAATCCTTACTATACTGATGAAATTGCAAAGGAATGTATGGAAAAAATATTCATTCCTACTATGAAAGCTATGAATGCCGAGGGCAGAACCTTTGAAGGCTGTCTGTATTTCGGACTTATGCTTACTCCAAAGGGAGCAAAGGTTATTGAATATAACTGCCGTTTCGGTGACCCCGAAACACAGGTTGTACTTCCTATGCTTGATGCTGATTTGTATGAAATATTTGAGGCTATATATAATCATACTCTTGATAAAGTAGATATAAAATGGCATTCCGGAGCTTGTGCATGTGTAGTAATGGCAAGCGGTGGCTATCCCTTAAGCTATCCGAAAGGTCTTGAAATATCCGGTCTTGACGAAAAAGGTCAGATTGATAAATGCTTTGTATATCATGCAGGAACTAAGCTTTCCGATGACGGCAAATTCCTTACAAACGGCGGACGTGTACTCGGAGTTACTGCAAGGGGAGAAGATTTGCAGTCTGCACTTGATAACGCATACAAGGGAGTATCACAGATAAGCTTTGAAAATGTACATTACAGAAAAGATATCGGACAGAAAGCTTTAAAGGCTCTTAATTAATTATGCGTAAAAATTTACTGAAATGCTTTTATTTTGCACTTTTCGGAAACATATTTTTTATACTGTTTGCGATAGTATGCTTTATATATTATTATGCATTCGGTTCTATCGGTGTTGTTGTAAAATCGATTGAGGCAATAGCATATGCTTTCGAGGGAACAGGCTTTGTTTTAAATCTTGTATCGGCAGTATATTTTTTCAGAACCGTTCGGGCAAGAATGTCTATGAAAGTCGGTTACTGCGTGTATATAATAGCTGAACTTGTTATGATGGTTCTTGAACTCAATTCATATCAGATTTCATTTTACAAGCCTTATTCACTTCCGCTTGCAATAATTCATTCGCTTTTTTCAGCAGTGATATGTTTTTCCTTTCTTCTTCTTGAACCTAAAAGAACATGCCTTGAGGTTATGGTTACAATTGCAGTCGGAATAATGTTTTTCGGAATGATGGGAAATATTTTCGGAATAAGAATTTATTTCAGTATTCTTACAAATGCAGTTGCATACGTTGTATTATTTGCATCGGTTATATTTTTCATCAAACAGGAAAGAATAGAAATAGACTGTTACGGTGATAAAGCAAGGGTTGCAAAATATAAAAGCACATTCTTTGAAGAATGATTTTTTAATGCGGACGGTCTGCGGACAGTCCGCTTTTTTTGTTTGACACATAAGTGCAGAGATGATATAATAATATAAAAATGAGGTGGTTGCTTTGAATAACAGACTTGCATATCTCCGTGAAAAGACATCGGGTTTAACATCTTCTTCAGGAGTTTACCTGATGAAAGACAAAAGCGGAAATATAATATATATCGGAAAGGCGAAAAACCTTAAAAACCGTGTTTCAAGCTATTTCAGAGAAAATCCGAACCATAACTCCAAAACTGCAAAAATGGTGTCACAGGTATATGACTATGATTTTATCGTTACTGATTCCGAATATGAGGCACTTATTCTTGAATGCAGTCTGATAAAACAAAATAATCCCAAATATAATATACTTCTGAAAGATGACAAGGGCTATCACTATATAAAAATCTCAAAAGAGGATTATCCAAGAATTACAGATGAAAAAAATATTTCCGATGACGGCGAATATTTAGGCCCTTATATGAGCGGATTTGTTACCCGTGAGACAGTGAACGAGGTAAACAAAGTATTTATGCTTCCGACATGCAATAAAAAATTTCCCCGTGATTTCCGTAAAGGCAGACCATGTCTGAATTATCATATAAAAAAATGCATGGGAGTATGCATGGGAAATATCAATAAAGAGGATTATAATAATATTATAAGTCAGGCTGTTTCATATATCAAAAACGGAAATTCACTTTCAATAGAAAATCTTGAAAGGGAAATGCTTAGTTATTCTGAAAAATGTGAATTTGAAAAAGCCGGAATAATCCGTGACAGAATTATTGCAATAAAAAAAGCCTCCGAAAAGCAAAAAATTATCAGCAAGGGAGTAAATAATGCTGATATTATAGGCATAGTTTCAAATTATGACAATATCTGCATATCAGTTCTGATGTACCGTTCCGGCAGGCTTTCAGATAAATCAGTGTTTACAGTTCCTTATGGTGGGGATAATATAACAGGAGATTTTATAAAGCAGTTCTATCACGGAAAAAATGATATTCCAAAGGCATTAATAACGGAAGATATTCCCGAAGATTATCAGCTTATAGAGGAAATGCTCTCCGAACAGTGCGGACACAGAGTTAAAATTGCAACTGCTGAAAAAGGACGGCTTAAGGATTTATTAAGGCTTGCAAAAAATAACAGTGCTGAATATATTGCCGTAAATGATTCACGGACAGGCAGAGAAGTAATCGCTCTTGAAGAAATTGCAAAAATACTCGGACTTTCAAAACCGCCCCATTACATAGAGGCTTATGACATTTCAAATCTTTCTTCGGCATCTATGGTTGCGGGAATGGTCGTATTCAAGGACGGCAAGCCTTTCAAAAAGGCTTATAAGCGATTCAGCATAAAGGAAGTAAATATTCAGAACGATTATGGAAGTATGCAGGAAGTTCTCCGGAGGAGACTTTCAAAAATCGGAAACGATTCCGATGAATATTTTTCACGCTGTCCCGATTTGATACTTCTTGACGGCGGAAAAGGTCATGTAAATGCCGTTGAACCGATTATAAAAGAATTTTATCTTGATATTCCGCTTTATGGAATGGTCAAGGACAGCAGACACCGTACCCGTGCAATAACAACGGGTGGCAGAGAAATACAGGTATCCGGCTTTAAATCGGCATTCAATCTTTTAACGCAGATTCAGGACGAAGTACACAGATTTTCCGTTGACTATATGCACAGAAAGCATAATAAAGCATCATATAAATCTGAACTCACAAATATAAAGGGAATAGGAGATAAAAAAGCATCAAAAATTATGATTTATTTCAAGACTAAAGAAAATCTCCTTAATGCTGATATTAATGAGCTTGCAAAGGCAGGAGGACTAAGCCTTGAAACCGCAAGGGAACTTTATAATATGCTACATTAATTTATATTGTATTTTTCGGCAAAAAAATATTTTTTTCAAAATATATAGACATTTCAGAAAAAATAATATATAATTGAATTAGGTGATTTTTTATGAGAGTAATTACAGGTTCGGCAAGGGGCAGAAAATTAAATGCTCCTGAAGGTCTGGACGTCCGTCCTACTACCGATAAGGTAAAAGAGGCTGTTTTTTCAGCAATACAGTTTGATATTGAGGGTGCTTATGTTCTCGACCTCTTTGCGGGAAGCGGTCAGATGGGTATCGAGGCACTCAGCAGAGGTGCAAAGAGAGCTGTTTTTGTAGATAATTCGCAGAAGGCTCTCAGATGTGTAAATAATAATCTCAGAAGCACTGCTCTTGAAAGATATGCCGATGTCGTAAACCGTGACAGCTATGACTATATAAAGCATATCAGCAGAAAATTTGATATAATAATCCTTGACCCCCCATACCGCTATAACCATATAAATAATATACTCCCGTATGTTTCCCGAAAACTTAATGACGGCGGATTCGTTATATGCGAATATGAATCGGATTCGCAGATTGATATTATTCCAGATGAACTTAAGCTTAAAAAAACATACAGATACGGGAAAATAAATATAAGCATACTTTATAAGGAATCAGCGGAGGAAGATGAGATATGAGAAGAATTGCAGTCTGCCCTGGAAGCTTTGACCCTATAACACTCGGCCATCTTGATATTATTACAAGAGCCTCAAAGCTTTTCGACAAGGTTGTGGTACTTATTTCCAAAAATGCAGGAAAGTCACAGGCAAGCTTTACACCTACTGAAAGAATGTTTCTTGCTGAAACTGCAACGCATGGGCTTGAAAATGTAGTTATAGATATACTTGACGGACTTCTTGCTGATTATGTCAGAAATATTGGTGCTGTTGCAATTGTAAAAGGTCTGCGTGCCGTAAGCGACTTTGAATATGAATTTCAGATGGCTCTTGCAAATAAAAAGCTCTACGGCGGTGCGGAAACAGTATTTCTTACAACACAATCCGAAAATATGTATCTGAGTTCAAGCCTTGTAAAACAGATTGCATATTTCGGCGGTGATATAAGTCATTTTGTACCTGACTGCATACTGGAAGATATAAAAAAAAGACTGGTAAAGGAGAATAAGAATTATGAATATTGAAGAAATTCTCGAGGAAATTGAAGAACTTGTTGAAAAATCTGCAACAGTTCCGTTTGTCTCACATAAAAAAATGGTGGACAGTGACCGTCTGCGTGAACTTATAAGCGATGCAAGAATGAATCTTCCTCAGGAACTCAAAGAGGCAAAAAGAGTTGAACTTGAATCAAAGAAAATTCTTGATGATGCTAAAAAAGAGGCTGAATCAATAATTCAGAAAGCAGAGGAAAGAGCATCAAAAATTGTTTCAAAAGAGGCTATTGTCGAGGAGGCAAGAAAAAAAGCCGTTGAGATGATTAAAAAGGCTCAGCAGACTTCTCAGAATATTCAGAAAACTGCAATTATTTCAATCACAAAAATGCTCGATGAAACTGAAGCAAGCTATAATAAAAATTTACAGTCAATAAGAGCTGTAAAAGCTAAGTTTCCGGCTCCAAAAAAATAAGAAAGTAAAGTTTTAACAGACTGTTAACAAAATATTCATAAAATATACATATTTATGTGATAATATATTATTACAGTCTAATATACGCAAAGAGGCGTTGTTCGTTTAATTACGGGCAACGTCTGTCTTTTTTTCGGGAGGTTTTTTTATGGATAAAATTGATGCTATGCTTATAAACTTTTTGCAGGTGAATGCCAGAACTCCTTTAAAGGCACTTGCTTCAAAAGTATTCCTTTCTGCTCCGGCAGTATCTTCAAGAATCGACAAGCTTGAAAAACAGGGAATTATAAAAGGCTACAATACTGTTCTTGACCACCAGAAATTAGGATACCATATAACGGCATTCATAAGCCTTGAAATAAAGGCAAGTCAGAAAAGTGAATTTTATCCGTTTATAAACCAGTGTCCGAACGTTCTGGAATGTAATTGCGTTACGGGAAGTTATTCAATGCTTATAAAAGTAGCATTTCCAAGCACTCAGGAACTTGATTCATTTATAGGTCAGCTCCAGCATTACGGAAATACTTCAACACAGATTGTTTTTTCAACACCCGTTTCCCACAGAGAAATACATATTGAATAAAAAAACGGACGGTTCTGAGACCGTCCGGATTTTTTTTAGTTTGTGTCAAATTTGTCAGGCATTACTACTGCACAGATGATATATGCAACAACTCCGAATCCGCCAAAGCAGGATAAAATTGCCCATATAACACGGATTACAGTTACATCTAAATTGAGATATTCTGCAATTCCGGCACATACTCCGCAGAGCATTTTATTCTGTGAATTTTTGTAAAGTCTTTTCATAAAGAAAACCTCCTTTTAATTAGTAAAATTTATATCGCCAAATGAATTTGATACTTTTATTTTTACGTCTTCTGACGGACAGTTAAAGTCTCCTGTACTTCCGAATGATGTTACAGTATCAAATCCATAATTGTCGCCTGAAAGGTTTATATCCATATTTCCGAAAGAATTTTCAATTTTTGCGGATTTTTTTATTTTTAAATCCGAAGTCTGAAAGCTTCCGAATGAATTTGTAAAATCAGCGTTGTTAAATTCCGAATCGTTTAATATATATTCACCGAATGAACATTCGATGTCGATATTATCAGCCTTGAGTCCTGATATTTCAAGCGATGAAAAAGCGGAATTTATATCAGCCTTATCAAGCTTTTTGTCGGGAATATATATTGTAAACGTACCCACAAATTCATCAGCAATATTTCCAAGCTGAAAATTTTTGTCTTTCATTCTTGATTTGAAATCCTTATCAGTAATTTTAAGCTTTTTGTCTGATATATCAATATCGGGCAGGAGCTTTTCGGGAACACTTTCAGCAGTAATCTTTAATTCGTCGCCCTCTTTAATATCAATATTCATGAATGATATATCAAGTTCGATTTCTGAAATTTTTTCATCAAAATTCTTTGTATATGAGACAGGTTCGCCGAGATATTTTTCATTGAATTTATTATAGTTCAATGCAAATACAGTACCTCCGACCGCTGAAAATACAATACCGCATACAATAGCACCTACGCCTATTTTAGTAATCATTTTCATAAATTATACAGCCTCCCTTTTGTAGAAAACAGAACGCATAAGCGATACTGAACCGGTAAACAACCATTTGCATAATTTAAGAACCAATCCGCAGAGCGGTATAAATGCAACTATTAAAAGTCCTGTAAAAATAAGTCCTGTTCCAATAAGAAGTATTCCGACTGCAAATGCGGGACTGAAAAGAACCGAACAGCCTGATAAAAACAGAGCAATTCCGACAGCTCCGAAAACAAAGGCAAGTGCAAATACTGTCGCAATAAGTCCGACAAGTATTCCGAATAATCCCGCTAAAAGACCAATCCATATGGGGCTTGTAAGAATTATAAGAAGAATAATTAAAAGCAGTTCTTTTCCGTCACGGCTTTTTTCACAGAATCCCTTATTTTCCGGTATGCTGAAAATTTCCTCGTCGGAGCTACTTTTTTTTTTGTCTCCGTTATTTTTTAATATAAATACAACTGCAACAACAGCTCCTATAATACTGAGAGGTATAATAAATTCTTCAAGGCTTGTTATAAGAACTATCAGAAATATTGCTGTTATGATAAGCAGGACTTTATCCTGAGTAATTTTATTAAGAATTTTTTTCCATTCCGGAATATCCGAATCAGAAGTATTTTTAAAATTTTCGGATTCTTTATCCTGATTTTTAATCATACCGCTTTCTCTTATAATATTTTCAGCAATTTTTTCGGGAGAGCCGAGATGTTCAATAAGTTCTGATTCATTTTCAGCATCTTCAAAGAGTTCTTTATAATATCTCAGAGCGGATTCTCTTTCAGTTTCAGAAAGAGGAGAAAGAGCATTATCCAGTCTTTTAATAAAATCATATTTATCCATTTTAAAAATCTCCTTCAGTGAAAATAATATTTTCAATATTGTTTCGGTAGACTATCCAGTCTTTGCGGTACTGTTCAAGAGTAGAATGACCGTCGGGAGTCAGCTTATAATATCGTCTGTTTCTGCCCTGAAAAGCCTTGTCGTATGTTTCAAGCATACCACTTTTTTGCAGTCTTCTTAATACGGGATAAAGGGTAGACTCTGAAACAGAAACAGCGGTGCAAAGCTCCTGAGTGATTTTATAGCCATAACTTTCTTCTTTTTCAACCACAGATAGAACCATGGCATCAAGCAGACCGGCACTTACAGGAAAGGACATTTAAATTCCTCCTTTACTATTTCCTGTACTATATTATATCACATATAATATTAGATGTCAAGTATATATTGTAAATTTTTCAGAAAAAATTAAAAAATAACAGATGACCAATGGTCACCTGTTATTTAATCAATAATCTCCGGAAGTATCTTCCATAAGCTTAAAGGATATATCATATTTTGTAATTTCTCCGTCCTTGGATATACTCGCACACTTTGCATGTACTGTATCACCGGCAGAAAAGTTCTTTATGATATTATATAAGCTGTCATAATCATTAACGCTTTTTCCTTCGACTTCATAAATAAAATCACCCTTTTTAAGTCCGGAATCTGCAATATTACATTCTTCATTTATATCAGTAACATAAAGCCCCTCAAAATCTTCCGGCAGAGAATAGCCGAGTTCTTCTTCAACAGTAGCCCTAAGCTCATCATTTGATATTCCTATAAAGGTAATTCCTATCTTAAAGCGTCCTGATATATAGCCGTTGTTTATAAGCTCCTCTATGACGGGTTTTGCTTCATTTATACTTATTGCAAATCCCAGTCCCTCAAGGGTAGTGCTTGCATACTTTGAAGATGTTATGCCTATAACCTGTGCATACATATTTATTAATGCTCCGCCGGAATTTCCGGGGCTTATATCGGCATTAGTCTGAATACAGTCCATTTCAAAGGAAGTTGTTTTTCCTCTGATTTTTCTGTTTACCGCTGATACAATGCCGTTTGTGACACTTCCGAAAAGTCCGGCAGGATTTCCTATTGCCATTACTTCTTCGCCCACAACAACTTCATCTGAATCGCCTAATGTTGCAGGTTTAAGTCCGGAAGCGTTTATCTTTACAACGGCTATATCAGTTTTGCTGTCACGTCCGACTATTTCAGCATTATATATTTTTTCGTCATGTGTCTTTACAGTGTGATAACCGTCAGCGGAAAGAACATGTTCATTAGTAACTATATATCCGTCCTCTGATATTATTATCCCTGAACCTGTTCCCTTAAGTGTTGTATGCGAAGAATCCTCATATGCATATATTTCAACAATACTCGGGCGTACTGCTATTGCAATGCCTTCTGTTGAATATTTTCCGTTTTCATCGACATACTCCGGATTTGCTGTATCGGGTTTATGCGACTGATAAAGTACAACGCTTTTTCCGGTATTCAGATTTCCGGCTGATTTCTTACTTGAAATAATATCAGATACAATACAGTATATGCAGAGTGCTAAAATTGATAAAAATATAAGCACAAGAAGAACTACAATTCTTTTCTGTCTTTTAAATTTAAGGGCATTTTGCTGAACTATTCTGGATTTTTCCAGTTCACTCTGTTTTTCAAGTTCCTCAAATCCAAGAGGTTCAAACATAAAATCATCATATTTTGTTTCCGAATCATCAAGCGGTATTTCAATTTTTTCCTCATAGGGACGCTGTTCATCTTCTGAAAGAGTTTCGGAAGAAAGTCCACCGCTTGTCATATGTATATTTTTTTCATCATTATCCATTAAAGAAAAATCCTTTCTTTTTTTAAGATTTCGGCTGTTTTACCGGAAGTTTTATAATAAATTCGGTATACTCTCCGTAAACGGATTTTACAGTAATCTGTCCGTTGTGTAGCTGAATTATTTTTCTTGAAATAGAAAGTCCCAGACCAAGCCCCGTTGTGTCCTTTCCTCTTGATGAATCGGTTTTATAGAAACGGTCAAATACCTGTGATATTTCGGTATCTGTAAGACCTTCTCCCGTATTTTTTATACTTATAAAGCAGTCATTTTCATTCTTTCTGAATCCGAATGATATAATACCGCCCTCATTTACAAACTTAACGGCATTTTCAGTAAGGTTATATATAACCTGTTCAATCAGATTTTCATCGGCAACAATTATAAGGCGTTCAGCGTCAAGTCCCTGAATATCAACTTTTTTTATATCTATTTTCTGTTCAAACATCAGAACTGTTTTTATAACAAGGTCAGTTATATTGGTTTCCTTAAAATTTGGTTTCATATTTCCGGATTCAAATTTTGTCATATTCAGCATAGATGATATAAGTATTCTAAGCCTTTTGATTTCCTGAGATACAAGCCTTAAATATTCATTCTGCTTTGATTTAGGAATAACTCCGTCAAGAATACCGTCAACGAATCCCCCGATTGTAGTCATTGGTGTTCTGAGTTCGTGAGATACATTTGCAATAAAATTCTTGCTTGTACTTTCATTTGATTCTATAAATTCAGCCATTTTATTGAATGAACCATATATGCTGTCAAATTCGTGATTATCGGTTCTTGTAAGCTTTTCGGAGAAATCCCCTCTTGCATATTTTTTTGATATTCTCTCTATCTCAAGAACAGGCTTGCTTGCCTTTTTTTCAACAAGCGAAAATACAACAACAGATATTATGAAAAGTACAAGAAAAATAAGTATAAACACAATTAAAATACCCTGTGAAAAATTATTTATACTCTCTCCGCAGACATATGACATAAGATAATATGTTTCAGGTTTATTGTCTCCGTAACTGACTTTAAATCTGCTTCCGTAGCACATAGTCGGTTCATATGCAGAGACATTTTCAGAATCAAATGCAAGATAAAATTCCTTGTCAAGCTGTCTGATAATATCATATGAAATTGTATTTCTTTTTGGATTGTCAGTGTTTTCAATGCTCTGACCGTTTTCATCATATATAATAAATTCAGTATTACAGCTTTGTCTGAAAATTTCATCTATTTTTTTTACGGCTGTTGTATCAAAAGTACCGCTTTGAGCATAGTTTTCCTGAATGTCCTTTATATACAGCTGTCCTGCAACAGAAATTTCCTCAAATTTGCTGTTCTGATATTCCTTCAGAGAATAGTTTATCAGAAAAATTCCTGTTATAAATACAGCAAGCGAGACAGCTGTTACTCCAATATAAATCAAATATCTGTAAGGTGTTCTTTTCATATATCAAATTCTCCGGTTATCAAAAGCAAAGGGACAGAAAACCAGTCTATCCCCATGAAATTATTTTTATTATTCGTCATTGAGTTCAAATTTATATCCAACACCCCATACAGTTTTTAATGCCCATTTGTCTGATATGCCCTCAAGCTTTTCACGAAGTCTTTTTATGTGAACGTCGATAGTACGTGAATCCCCATAGTAGTCAAAGCCCCAGACTTCATCAAGGAGCTGGTCACGTGTATAGACTCTGTTGGGATTTGAAGCAAGATAATAAAGCAGTTCAAGTTCCTTTGGCGGAGTATCAATAACTTTTCCGTCAACCTTAAGTTCATAACGTGTCATATTGACAGAAAGCTTGTCATATTTGACTTCCTTTGTTTCCGGCTCGGAATTTCCGGAAATTACACGGCGTGCAATAGCATTTATACGTGCTATGACTTCCTTTGCATCAAAAGGCTTTACTATATAGTCATCTCCGCCTATTTCAAGACCTATTACCTTATCAATAGTTTCACCCTTGGCTGTAATCATTATAATCGGAACAGATGATTTTTTTCTTATCTCTCTGCATACCTGCAGACCGTCCATTCCGGGAAGCATTATATCAAGCAGTACAAGGTCAGGATTAAGGGCGTTGAACTTAACAACAGCCTCATTTCCGTCATGGCAAAGTATAACACCGTAGCCCTCTTTTTCAAGATAAAGTCTTAAAACGTCACAAATATTCTTATCATCATCAACAATGAGTATTTTTTCAAGTGCCATAATAAAAAACCTCTTTTCTTACAGGAATAATTGTCATAATTAATTATAACGCACAAATTCCGGATTGTCAACAATTTTTTCAAATATAAAATCAGTTTTTTATAAAATATAACATCTTTGAAATATTGACAAAACAGACGGAATATGCTATATTTTTAAGTAATATATATTTTTTTAAGGGAGATGCTGAAAAAAATGACTTTTACAATATCAGGCAAAAGCAATAAAAAGCTTGTTATGAATGATGAAAATCACAAGCGAAAATTTACTATGATTTATAAAGGCTCAAGAAAAAATGTTCATGTAGTTATGAAAAACAGAAAAAGAACTGTAATATATACTGTTTATCCCGAAGTATATGCAAAAAAGCCACAGGTTAAAATTTTCAGCGGTGAGGAATGTATTCTCACATGCAACTGCATTAATATGTTTATTGACCGTGAACTGACTTTCACATTTATGGGCGATATAAGATACCGCCTTAAAGACACTAACGAAAATGAAGGCACCAATTCGGTCTATAATGTAATTGATGAACGTGATAAAAAAAGTATCGGCAGAATTACTGTCCTCCGGGATGAAAAAGGCGTGAGAAGCTTTTCAGCCGGAATTGATGATGATTATTACAGAGACTATATGGTTCTCTTTCCACTCTGCCTTGAACTCTGCTATTACAAAAACGAAAAATAATTTCCTGTCAAAAATACATAAATTTCCTTTCTGGTTATACTACTATATAGTGCAACCCTACAAAAATAAAATAAAATTTCAAAATACTCTTGATTTTTTCTCAGAAGTTGATAAAATATAATTAGCACTCAAAGACAGAGAGTGCTAAACAGATTGAAACGCTATCTCTAAAATATCAAGGAGGCATATTATTATGACTATCAAACCATTACAGGACAGAGTCGTAGTAAAAATGACCGAAGCTGAGGAAACTACTCAGAGCGGTATTATTCTTACTGGCTCAGCTAAGGAAAAACCGGAAGTCGCTGAAGTTATCGAAGTAGGAGAAGGCAAAAAAGACGTTGAAATGAACGTTAAAAAGGGCGACAAGGTTCTTATTTCAAAATACTCCGGCACTAATGTAAAGCTTGAAGGCGAAGAATATATCATCGTTAAGATGGAAGATATTCTTGCTGTTGTTGAGTAATCCGGATAAAATATTTTTTTAAAGGGAGATTGATTTATCATGGCTAAGGATATTAAATACGGCGAAGATGCAAGAAAAGCTCTTCAGGCAGGTATCGACAAGCTTGCTGATACTGTAAGAATTACTATGGGACCAAAGGGCAGAAATGTTGTTCTTGATAAAAAATTCGGTGCTCCGCTTATCACTAATGACGGTGTAACAATTGCCAAGGATATTGAACTTGATGATGCTTTTGAAAACATGGGAGCTCAGCTCGTTAAGGAAGTTGCAACAAAGACTAATGACGCTGCCGGTGATGGTACTACTACTGCTACACTCCTCGCACAGGCTATCGTTAAGGAAGGTATGAAGAATATCGCAGCCGGAGCTAATCCGATGGTACTTAAAAAGGGTATCGCAAAGGCTGTTGATACTGCTGTAAACAGCATTATTGCTAATTCAAAGAGTGTTGAAGGCTCTGAAGAAATAGCTAAGGTCGGTACTGTTTCATCTGCTGATGAAAGTGTCGGAAAACTCATTGCTGAAGCTATGGAAAAGGTTACTTCTGACGGCGTTATTACTCTTGAAGAAAGCAAGACTGCTGAAACTTACAGCGAAGTTGTTGAAGGTATGCAGTTCGACAGAGGATATATTTCACCTTATATGGCTACCGATACAGATAAAATGGAAGCCGTTTATGATGACCCGTATATACTCATAACTGACAAGAAGATTTCTTCTATTCAGGAAATCCTTCCTCTCCTCGAACAGATTGTTCAGGCAGGTAAAAAGCTTGTAATCATTGCTGAAGATATTGAGGGCGAAGCTCTTACTACTATTATCCTTAACAACCTCAGAGGTACTTTCAAGGTTGCCGCTGTTAAAGCTCCGGGATTCGGCGACAGAAGAAAGGAAATGCTCCAGGATATTGCTATACTCACCGGCGGTGAAGTAATCACTTCTGAACTCGGTCTTGAACTCAAGGAAACTACTATGGAACAGCTCGGACGTGCAAGACAGGTTGTTATTCAGAAAGAAAACACTATCATCGTTGACGGTTCAGGCGATAAGGACGCTATCAAGGCAAGAGTTAATCAGATTAAATCTCAGATTGAGACTACAACTTCTGATTTCGACCGTGAAAAACTTCAGGAAAGACTTGCTAAGCTTTCAGGCGGTGTTGCAGTAATCAAGGTTGGTGCTGCTACTGAAATCGAAATGAAAGAAAAGAAACTCCGTATCGAAGACGCTCTCGCTGCTACTAAGGCTGCTGTTCAGGAAGGTATTGTTGCCGGAGGCGGTACTGCATATATCAACGCTATGCCTGCTGTTGAAAAGCTTATCCCCTCTCTTGAAGGCGATGAAAAGACCGGTGCAAGAATTATTCTCAAGGCTCTTGAAGCTCCTGTTCGTCAGATTGCTGAAAATGCAGGTCTTGAGGGCAGTGTAATCATCGACAAAATCAGACGTTCACGCAAAGTCGGCTATGGTTTCGATGCTTACAATGAAGTTTATACTGATATGATTCCTGCCGGTATCGTTGACCCGACTAAGGTTACACGTTCAGCACTCCAGAATGCAGCATCAGTTGCATCAATGGTTCTCACTACTGAAAGCCTTGTTGCTGACATCAAGGAAGATACTCCCGTTGCTCCTGCTCCTGCCGGCGGTATGTATTAATCATTACTATAAAAATCAGGGCGAACCTTTAAAAAGGTTCGCCTTAACTTTTGGGTTCAAAAAAATAAGGGACGGTTTTTTAAATCGTCCCTTTTGATGTAAGTCAGGATTTTTTATCTTCGGAATCGTCCTTTTCCTTTGCAGGAGTCATTTTAGCTTTCTTAGCTGCTTTTTCTTCAGCTGCAGCCTTTTCCTTAGCAGTTGTATTTTCGGATATTGCCCATGTTTTGATACGGATTTTATTTTTCTCTCCGCCGGTTTCGATAACAACATTGTCGTCACCCTTGCGGACTACTATTCCGACCATACCGCCGTATGTTACAATTTCGTCGCCAATCTGAACGTTATCCTGCATATTCTTGGTTTCCTTTTCCTTTTTCTTCTGAGGACGCATGAAAAGGAAATACATAACAACGAGCAGAAGTCCCATTGAAATAAGCATACCGCTGAAACTTCCTCCGGCTGTTGCAGTAGTTGCCTGTCCCTCTCCTTCGGCGAATGCAGTCACAGACATTAATGACATTGCGGAAACAGAAGATAAAATAACTGTCAGAAATCTGATAAATGATTTCTTCATAAACAAAACCTCCGATTTACTTAGTTCTGATATACTCATCAATGGACTTTGCAGCGGTCTTTCCTGCACCCATTGCAAGTATAACCGTTGCAGCACCTGTTACGGCATCACCGCCGGCATATACTCCTTCTTTAGTAGTGAGCATTTCCTCATTGACAATAAGACAGCCCCACTTGTTTGCATCAAGTCCGCTTGTAGTAGTTCTGATAAGCGGATTCGGAGAAGTTCCGAGAGCCATTATTACTGTATCAACATCAAGTTCATAATTAGAACCCTCAACAGGTACAGGGCGACGTCTCCCGCTTTCATCGGGTTCACCGAGTTCCATTCTGATACATTCCATTGATTTAACTCTGCCGTCCTCACCGCCATTGATTTTTACAGGGTTGTTAAGAGTAAGAAATTCAATTCCTTCCTCCTTAGCGTGATGAACTTCTTCAAGACGTGCAGGCATTTCAGCTTCGGAACGTCTGTATACTATATAAACGTGTTCAGCACCCATACGCATTGCACTTCTTGCAGCGTCCATAGCAACGTTACCGCCTCCGACTACTGCAACGGATTTTGATTTGATTACAGGTGTATCATAATCTTCAAGATAGCCTTTCATAAGGTTGATTCTTGTAAGATATTCATTTGCAGAGCATACACCGATAAGAGCCTCTCCGGGGATTCCCATAAATTTCGGGAGTCCTGCTCCTGAACCGATAAATACGGCTTCAAAGCCCATTTCCATTATTTCGTCAACGGAAAGAACCTTTCCGATTACCATATTAGTCATAATTTCAACGCCGAGGTCTTTAAGTGTCTGAATTTCTTTCTGAACGATTGCCTTAGGAAGTCTGAATTCCGGAATACCATACATGAGAACTCCTCCGGCAACGTGGAAAGCCTCAAAGATAGTTACCTGATATCCGAGACGTGCAAGGTCTCCGGCACAAGTAAGACCAGCAGGTCCACCGCCAATTACAGCTACTTTATGACCATTTGATTCCGGCTTTACAGTTTCTGATTTAGCCTGAGTCATCATATAGTCTGCTGCAAAGCGTTCAAGTCTGCCTATTCCGACAGGTTCGCCCTTGATTCCTCTTACGCATTTTCCCTCACACTGGTTTTCCTGCGGGCATACTCGTCCGCATACAGCAGGAAGTCCGTTTGTTGATGTAATTATTTCATAAGCCTTTTCAAAATTTCCGTTGGCAATTTCTCCGATAAATTCGGGTATTCTGACACCTACCGGACAACCGCTTACACATGGCTTGTTTTTACAGTTAAGGCATCTTTTAGCCTCCTCGACAGCCATTTCAGCACTGTAACCGAGAGTAACTTCTTCAAAGTTTCTTGCTCTGACCTGCGGATTCTGTTCAGGCATAGCAACTTTTTTCAACGACATGTTCATATATTAAACAATACTTCCTTTCAGATTAATCTTTGATTCCCTTAAAGAGATTACATTCATGAGTTTCATAAGCCTTGTATGTTGAATTTCTGCTCATAAGCTCCTTAAAGTCAACAAGATGACCGTCAAAGTCAGGGCCGTCAACACATGCATACTTGATTTTTCCGTCAACAGTTACACGACAGCCTCCGCACATACCGGTTCCGTCAACCATAATCGGGTTAAGAGATACAATAGTTTTTATATTGTATTCCTTAGTAACATCGCAGACGAATTTCATCATAGGAATTGGTCCTATTGCGATAACTTCATCGTACTGTCTTCCGCTTTCGATTAAGTCCTTAAGGGCATTTGTAACAAATCCCTTTTTGCCATAGCTACCGTCATCGGTACAGATTGTAAGTTCTGTGCAGTTAGCTTTAAATTCATCTTCGAGAATAACAATATCCTTGCTTCTGAAACCTGCGATTACGTCAGTAGCTATACCCATATTATAGAGCTGTTTAGCCTGAGGATAAGCGATTGCACAGCCTACGCCACCGCCTACAACGCATACTCTTTTAGCGTCCTTATTGACCTGTGTAGCGACTCCGAGAGGGCCTGCAACATCGGAGATATAATCTCCTTCATTCAGCTGTGCGAGCTTGAGAGTGCTTTTTCCGACAGTCTGGAATATAATTGTTATAGTACCTTTTTCACGGTCATAGTCAGCGATTGTAAGGGGAACTCTTTCACCCTTTTCATCTACTCTGAAAATGATAAACTGTCCGGGGAGAGCCTTCTGAGCAATAAATGGAGCTTCAATTTCCATAAGGACAACGGAATCATTGAGCTGTTTTTTCTTAGATATTTTAAACATTTCTGTTCCTCCATAAATAAAAGCGATTATCTCTATAATTATATCACAGCGTGAAAAATTTTTCAAGTGTTTTTCGGAGATATTGTAAAAAAAGACAAAAGACTGTCCGGAGAGGACAGCCTTATTTATTAAACTGATATAATTGCAATCAAACGAGCTTGATGATAGCCATTTCAGCAGCGTCTCCACGACGGGGGCCGATTTTTATAATCTGAGTATAACCACCGTTTCTGTCAGCATACTTTGGAGCAATTTCATCAAAAAGCTTCTTGGCAACGTCTTCTTTAGTAACGTATGCAAGAACCTGACGTCTGGAGTGCAGGTCGTTGGTTTTACTGATGGTAATCATCTTTTCTGCAACAGCACGTACTTCCTTAGCTCTTGTAACAGTGGTTTCAATCTGACCTTTTTCAAGTAAATAAGTCACCATACCTCTGAGCATAGCTTTTCTGTGGTCTGTTGGTCTACCAAGCTTTCTTGTACCCGGCATTGTGTTTCACTCCTTTAAAATTTTAGTACATACAGCAATTATTCTTCTTCTGAGGAAAGTTCAAATCCAAGTGTATGGAGTTTTTCCTTAACCTCATCGAAAGACTTTTTGCCGAGATTTCTAACTTTCATCATTTCTTCCTCTGACTTGTTAATCAAGTCGTCAACTGTGTTGATTCCGGCACGTTTAAGGCAATTGAATGAACGCACCGATAAGTCAAGATCCTCAATGGTCATCTCAAGGATTTTTTCCTTACCCTTATCGTCTTTTTCAACTAAAGCTTCAGCCATTCCGACTTCATCAGAAAGGTCAATGAAAAGCTTCAGATGCTCGTTGAGGAGATTGGCTGCCTGTGACAGAGCCTCTTTAGCGGAGATTGTACCGTCTGTCCAAACTTCGATAGTCAGCTTGTCATAATCGGTAACCTGACCCAGACGAGTATCCTCGACTGTATAGTTTACCTTTAATACAGGAGTATATATACTGTCCACAGCGATTACGTCAACGGGGAAGTTTGTCTGTTTTTTATTACGTTCGGCTGAGACATAACCTCTGCCTCTGTCGATTGTAATTTCCATGTAGAGCTTGGCGTCCTTTCCCAGCGTAGCAATATGCATACCGGGGTCAAGAATATTAACTTCAGAATCAGCCTTTATATCGCTTGCAGTGACTTCACATTCACCTTCAGCCTCGATATATACTGTCTTAGGACCTTCGCCGTAAAGCTTGGCAGTAAGACCTTTGATACTGAGGATAATTTCGGTAACGTCTTCTTTGACTCCGGGAATTGTAGATAATTCATGGTGTACACCCTGAATTTTTACTGATGTCACGGCAACACCGGGAAGAGAGGAGAGCAGCACACGTCTGAGACTGTTTCCAAGAGTAATTCCATATCCCCGCTCCAACGGTGCTAATACGAATTTGCCATATTTGCCGTCGCTTTTGAGTTCAACGGTTTCAATATCAGGCTTATTGATTTTTTTAAGCATAAAAACCCTCCTGTTTCGCAAAAAATATATTTAATTATGAACGTCCAAACGCTACTGATTACTTTGAATACAGTTCGACAATGAGATGTGAAGCAACTTCATAGTCAATATCTTCAGCGAGAGGCATACGAACTACTGTTGCGGAGAAGCTGTCCTTGTTAGCGTTGAGCCAGAGAGGAGTTGTTCTGTCCTTAGTAGCCTCAACAGTTGACTTGAACTTTTCAGAAGTTCTGTCCTTTTCAGCGAGAGCTATAACGTCGCCTACTTTTACTCTGTATGAAGGAATATTAACCTTTTTGCCGTTTACTGTATAGTGGTTGTGAACAACGAGCTGTCTTGCTTCACGTCTTGTGAGAGCGAGACCCATTCTGTAAACAACGCTGTCGAGTCTTGATTCGAGGCAAGTGATGAGGTTGTCACCTGTTTTGCCTTCCATTTTTTCAGCAATTTCAAAATAGTGGTGGAACTGCTTTTCGAGAACGCCGTATATAAATTTGAGTTTCTGTTTTTCCTTGAGCTGCATACCGTATTCAGAAACTTTTTTTCTGTTGTTAGCGTTCTTGAATCTCTTGGATTCCTTCTTGGAAACACCCATAACAGAAGGGCTGATTCCGAGGTATCTGCATCTCTTCATGATTGGTTCTTTCTGTAATGCCATTTAATAACACCTCCTGTAAATTAGACACGTCTTCTTTTAGGCGGACGGCAGCCGTTATGAGGAATAGGAGTAACGTCCTTAATCATCTTTACTTCGAGTCCTACTGTCTGGAGTGCTCTGATAGCAGCTTCACGGCCTGAACCGGGTCCTTTTACATAAACTTCAACAGTTTTAAGACCGTGTTCCATAGCAGCCTTTGCAGCTGTTTCAGCAGCTGTCTGAGCAGCGAACGGAGTTGATTTTCTTGAACCTCTGAAACCGAGTCCGCCTGCACTTGCCCATGAAATAGCATTTCCCTGAGTATCTGTGATAGTTACGATAGTGTTATTGAAAGTGGACTGAATATGAACTGCTCCGCTTTCGATATTCTTACGCTCTCTGCGTCTTCTTACGGTTGTAACCTTTTTTTTCTGCTGTGCCAAAGTTCACACCCTCCTTACTTCTTCTTGTTAGCGATTGTCTTAACCGGACCTTTACGGGTTCTTGCGTTTGTCTTGGTTCTCTGACCTCTTACAGGCAGACCCTTACGGTGACGAACGCCTCTGTAACAGCCGATTTCAACAAGTCTCTTTATGTTAAGTGCGACTTTACGACGAAGGTCACCTTCAACAGTGTAGTGAGCGTCGATATAGTCACGAAGCTTTGCGACATCTTCCTCTGCGAGGTCTTTTACTCTTGTATCAGGATTAACACCTGTTTCAGCGAGGATTGTCTTAGCAGTCGGAAGACCTATTCCATAAATATAAGTGAGTCCGATTTCAACTCTCTTATTTTTTGGAAGGTCAACACCAGAAATTCTTGCCATATTTTCTTTACCTCCATTGAGAATAGCAGCCGATTAACCCTGACGCTGCTTATGCTTTGGGTTTTCACATATTACCATTACTTTGCCCTTACGTTTAATAACCTTGCATTTTTCGCAGATAGGTTTAACTGAAGGTCTTACTTTCATTGAAAATACCTCCTTAACGGGTAATGAGATTCGATTACTTTACACGCCATGTAATTCTTCCCTTTGAGAGGTCATATGATGAAAGCTCCACCTTAACCTTATCGCCGGGGACAATTCTGATATAATTCATTCTCAGCTTGCCGGAAACGTGTCCGAGAATAACGTGGTCATTTTCAAGCTTCACTTTAAACATTGCATTAGGCAGTGCTTCGAGAACAGTGCCTTCGACTTCGATAACATCTTCCTTTGACATTTTCTGAATATACCTCCTCAGGTCAGTTCGTCCGAGTATTCACTCAGTATTTTTTTCAGCTTTTTATCAGTCATATTGTTCAGGTCAACACACTTTTCAGTGAATTTGAGATGCTTGGGATTTTTGCGTTTCGGAGAGGAGAGCTTTCTGCTTTTGCCGTCCGCAATCAGGCAGTACTGGTTCTCATTTCCGGTTATTACAAACAAGCTTCCGCAATCACGTCCGGCGGTTGCCATTACAATCAGACCTTTTGAAACATTCACAGCAGTCTTCTCCCTGTCAGGGTCTTGTCAGTACGACAGGACCGTCTGCAGTTATAGCTATTTCCTGTTCAAAATGAGCTGAAAGCGAACCGCTTGATGTAAGTACAGTCCAGCCGTCCTTCATAACCTTAACGCCGTCACCTTTGACATTAATCATAGGTTCTATGCATAAGGTCATTCCGGCAGTCAGTCTCGGTCCATGTCCTGCTTTTCCGTAATTCGGGATTTCGGGGTCTTCATGAAGATTTCTGCCTATACCGTGACCGCAGTAATTTCTTACGATACCGTAGCCCCTTGATGAGCAGTATTCTTCAACAGCATGACATATATCGCCCAGTCTGTTGCCGACCTGAGCCATTTTGATACCTTCATAAAGGCTTGCCTCAGTAACTTCCAGCAATGCTTTAGCTTCATCTGAAATTTTTCCGCATGGAAAGGTAGCACAGTTATCGCTGTGAAAGCCGTTGTAATAAGCACCCACATCGACGCTTACTATGTCACCTTCATGGATTATTTTTGAAGCACGGGGTATTCCGTGGATAACCTCGTTATTGATAGAAATGCAGGCACTTCCGGGGAAACCTCCGTAATTCAGAAAAGACGGGGTTGCACCGCATTTTACTATATAGTCATGGATAATCTTGTCCAGTTCTAAAGTAGTCATGCCTGCCTTTATAGATTCACCCGCAAGCTTCAATGCTGAACCGGCAATTTTACCGGCATCACGCATTTTAGCCAAATCGGATTTTGATTTTATACTTATCATTTTTAATTATGCCTCTACTGCTTTGAGAGTAAGTTTGTAGGTGTCAGCAACTTCTTCCTGACCCTCAACAGTAACAAGCTTGCCCTGATTTGCATAATAATCTTTAAGGGGAGCTGTTTTTTCATGATAAACAGCAAGTCTTTCAAGAACGGTTTCGGGCTGGTCGTCCTTACGGATAACAGTCTTAGCACCGCACTTGTCACAGATTCCGTCAACCTTTGAAGGGTTGTACTCGATATGATAGGAAGCACCGCAACCTTCGCATACACGTCTGCCGGAAAGTCTGTTCTTTATTTTTTCGTCCGGAACATCAATTTCGATAACCTTGTCGATTTTGATTCCCATAGCGTCAAGAGCTTCAGCCTGCGGAACAGTTCTCGGGAAACCGTCAAGGATAAAGCCGTTTTTGCAGTCGTCCTTAGCGATTCTGTCCTGAAGGATTCCGATAACGATTTCATCGGAAACCAAAGCACCGCTTTCCATAGCTTCTTTAGCTTTGAGACCGTATTCCGTACCGTTCTTAACAGCTTCACGGAGAATATTTCCCGTAGAAATCTGCGGAATATTAAAAGCCTCTGAAATCTTTTCTGCCTGAGTACCTTTACCGGCACCGGGTGCGCCTAAAAATATAAGGTTCATTGATATATCCTCCTTTTAAAGCTTAACGTAAGAAACCTTTATGTTCTTTCATCATAAGCTGTGACTCAATCATACGGACTGTTTCGAGAGCAACGCTTACAACGATAAGTATTGAAGTACCGCCCATTGAAAGTGATGCAAGGTTTGAATCAGCCATAGTCATAAATATAGGGATTATAGCGATTATTCCGAGGAATACTGCACCTACAAGAGTAATCTTTGAGAGAACCTTCTGAATATAATCGGAAGTGGGCTTGCCGGGTCTTATACCGGGGATAGCACCGTTATTCTGACGAAGACCGTTTGCAATTTCAATAGGATTGTACTGCATTGAAACGTAGAAATAGTTGAAGCCGATAATCAAAAGGAAATAGATTACGGCATATGAAATGCTCTGAGTGCTGAAGAATTTGCAGAAGTGATAATAGAAACCAGATGTAACAGTCGGGTCAAGAGGTTTAAAGAGCTGGATTGTCGACGGCAGTGACATAAATGACATTGCGAAGATAATCGGCATAACACCGCTCATACAGATTTTAATCGGTATGTGTGTTTTCTGACCTGCATACTGTCTGTTTCCGACAACACGCTTAGCATACTGAATAGTGATTCGTCTTTCGGATTCATTCATAAATACAACGAAACCTATGATAGCAACGAAGAATATGAGAACTCCGACTGAAACGAAAAGATATGGATTAGGGTTGTCAGAAGTAAGTCTTATGAGAGTACCTACATCGGTAGGGAATCTTGCGACTATACCGGCGAAAAGTATCATTGATACACCGTTACCGATACCCTTTTCATTGATTCTGTTGCCCATCCAGACAACAAGTGAAGAACCTGCCATAAATGAAAGAATAATTACAGCAGCGGCGAAAACGCCCTGAAATCCTTCAGTATATTTTACAGCATTCATCTGACTTTTGAGTGTCAGATAGTAGGCATATGACATAAAAGCGGAAAGTCCGAGAGAAACATATGCGGTAATCTTTCCGATTTTCTTTCTGCCCTCCTCGCCCTCGCTCTGAAGACGTTCAAGCGGAGGGAGAGCATACGTCAGAAGCTGTATGATAATTGATGCGTTGATATAAGGGGTAATTGACAGACAGAATATCGTTGCCTTTGACAACGCACCGCCTGTCATAGTATTCAGATATTCGAGAAAGTTTCCGTTTGTCGCATTAGTTGTCATCCAGCTTCCGACAGCCGTTGTATCGAGATACGGAACGGTTATGGCACTTCCGATTCTGAATATAACAATCATGAGTAATGTGTAAAGAAGTTTCTTTCTTAAATCAGGTGATTTCCATGCTTTCCTGAGAGTTTCAAACACATTACATCACCTCTGCTTTCCCGCCAGCCTTTTCGATTTTTTCGATTGCACTCTGTGAGAATTTAGCAGCCTTTACTGTGAGTTTTGCTGTAAGTTCGCCGTTGCCGAGAATCTTGACACCGTCGTTTACTTTCTTAACAAGTCCTGATGCGATAAGGAGTTCTGTATCAACAACAGTACCGTCCTTGAATTTATTGAGGTCTGAAACATTTACAACAGCATACTTTGTAGCGAAAATGTTGTTGAAACCTCTCTTAGGGATACGTCTTGCGAGGGGCATCTGACCGCCTTCAAAGCCGATTCTTACTCCACCGCCTGAACGAGCGTTCTGACCCTTGTGACCTTTGCCTGCTGTCTTGCCGTTTCCTGAGCCGTGGCCTCTGCCGACACGCTTTACTTCCTTATTGGAATCAGGAGCAGGTGTTAATTCGTGAATTTTCATGGTTTTGCACCTCCTTGCTTACGCTTCATGTACCTCAACGAGGTGGATAATCTTCTTTATTTTACCGTTTGTCTGCTCGTTGTCGGGCTGAGTAGTAACATCGCCTACTTTTTTAAGTCCGAGTGACTGAGCAGTAGCAATCTGGTCTTTTTTTCTGCCGATAAGGCTTTTTACGAGTTTGATTTCCTTTGCCATTTCTCAAATCTCCCTTAACCTAAAATTTCCTTAACGGACTTGCCTCTCTTTTCGGCTACTTCCTTAGCAGTAGTACATTCAGCGAGACCGTTTATAGTAGCTCTTACAACGTTGCAGGGATTATTGGAACGGAGTGATTTAGTTCTTATATCCTTAATGCCTGCTACTTCGATTACGGCACGGACAGGACCGCCGGCGATAACACCGGTACCGGGTGCAGCGGGTTTCATAAGAACTTCGCCTGCTCCGAATTTGCCGATAATTTCGTGAGGGATTGTAGTGCCTTTTAATGCGACCTTGATGAGGTTTTTCTTAGCATCTTCAATACCCTTGCGGATAGCGTCCGGAACTTCTCCGGATTTTCCGAGACCGAAGCCAACAGTACCGTTACCGTCTCCGACAACAACGAGTGCAGAGAACTTCATGATACGTCCGCCCTTAACAGTCTTGGAAACACGGTTGATAGCAACAACCTTTTCAGCGAGTTCAAGACCCTGTGCATCTATTTTAGCCATCATTTAACCTCCCTCTTAGAATTTAAGACCGTTTTCACGTGCGCCTTCTGCAAGCTCCTTGATTCTTCCGTGATAAAGGTAACCGCCACGGTCAAAAACAACTTCAGATATACCCTTTTCGAGTGCATTTTTAGCAATCATAGCACCTACTGTACGGGCACCTTCAACGTTTCCGCCGTTGCCTTCAAAACCCTTATCCATGCTGGAAGCAGAAGCAAGAGTTACGCCGTTCACGTCATCGATAATCTGGGCATATATATGCTTTGTTGAACGATAGACGTTAAGACGGGGACGCTCAGGAGTACCGGAAATTTTCGCACGAACTCTGCGATGTCTCTTGAGTCTCGCCTTATTGCTGTCAATTTTTTTAATCATAGCAATTTACTCCTTTTAATTACTTCTTACCCTTACCGGCTTTACCTTCCTTGCGAATGATATGTTCGCCGGCATATCTGATTCCCTTGCCCTTATAAGGTTCAGGAGGACGTTTTTCACGGATTTCAGCAGCGAACTGACCAACAGCCTGTTTGTCAATACTGCTTACAACAATCTTGTTAGGCTGTGGAACATCGAGCTTAACAAGGTCTGTTTCCTCGAAAACTACCGGATGTGAGAAGCCGAGGTTAAGAGTAATCTTATTTCCCTGCTTGGCAGCACGGTAACCAACACCTTCGATTTCGAGAGTCTTTGAAAATCCGTTTGTAACACCCTCAACCATATTTGCAATGAGAGTTCTTGTCAGACCGTGAAGTGACCTGTGTTTTTTATCGTCTGACGGTCTGCTGACAGTAATAACTCCGTCAGCAATATCTATATTAAGTTCCTTGCTGAACTGCTTAGTCAGTTCGCCCTTAGGTCCTTTGACTGTAATGGTATTGTTGTCGTTTTTAACTTCAACACCTGCCGGAACACTAATAGGCATTTTACCGATTCTTGACATATCAGTATATCCTCCTTACCAGATGTATGCGAGGATTTCGCCACCAACGTTAAGTTCTCTTGCCTTCTTGTCAGTAACGATACCCTTTGAAGTTGAAACGATAGCGATGCCGAGTCCCTTTCTGACCTTTGGCATATCCTCACAGCTTGAGTATATACGCAGACCGGGCTTGGAAACTCTGCGGAGACCTGTTATAACAGGAGTCTTGCCGTCGATATATTTAAGTGTAATTCTTATAACACCCTGCTTGCCGTCTTCAATGAGCTGGAAGCTTTTTACATAGCCTTCATCAACGAGAATCTGTGTAATAGCCTTCTTAACGTTTGAAGCGGGAACGTCAACAGTGGCGTGCTTTGCAGTGTTCGCATTGCGGACACGTGTCAGCAAATCTGCTATTGTATCAGTAATCTGCATGCCGAATGACCTCCTTTTCGTATTTTACCAGCTTGCTTTTTTAACACCCGGAATCTGACCGTCATGAGCAAGTTCTCTGAAGCAGATACGGCAGATGCCGAACTTTCTGAGATAAGCATGAGGTCTGCCACAAATCTTGCATCTGTTGTATGCTCTTGTGGAATACTTGGGAGTTCTCTGCTGTTTATTAATCATTGCCTTTTTAGCCATGTTTGAAATACCTCCCTGAATTACTTGATGAACGGAGCACCCATAAGTGTGAGTAACTCTTTAGCTTCTTCATCGGTCTGGGCAGTAGTGATGAAGTTGATGTCCATACCTCTTACCTTATCGATTTTATCGTATTCGATTTCGGGGAAGATGAGCTGTTCCTTGATACCGGTTGAATAGTTGCCCTTACCGTCGAAAGAGTTGCCGTTTATACCTCTGAAGTCACGAACACGCGGGAAAGCAACATTGAAGAGCTTGTCAACGAATTCGTACATCTTTTCGCTTCTGAGAGTAACCTTAACACCGATAGGCATACCTTCACGGAGCTTGAAGTTAGCAACTGATTTCTTGGCACGGCATACAACAGGCTTCTGACCTGTAATAACAGCGAGGTCGTTCATAATAGCGTCGATAACCTTGGCATTATCCTTGGCTTCGCCGGCACCGACATTGATTACAACCTTTTCGAGCTTCGGAATCTGCATAACGCTCTTATAATTGAATTTCTTCATCAATGCAGGAGCAACATCGCTGATATAATAATCCTTTAATCTAGCCATTTTGTTTCTCCTTATTACTTGAATGATTTACCGCATTTCTTGCAAACACGGAGCTTGTTTACCTTATCGCCGTCTGCTTCGAACTTATGAGCAATTCTTGTAGGCTTCTTGCATTCGGGGCATACGAGCTGAACCTTGCACGCATAGAGAGGAGCTGCAGCCTTGACGATACCGCCCTGCTGACCTACTCTTGTAGGCTTAACGTGCTTTGTAATAACGTTGACACCTTCAACGATAACCTTGCCTTCCTTGGGGCTTACTTCGAGAACCTTACCCTGCTTGCCCTTGTCAGAGCCTGTAAGCAGAACAACGGTGTCACCGGTTTTTACGTGAACTTTATTCATAACTTAATGACACCTCCATTAAAGTACTTCAGGAGCGAGGCTGAGGATTTTAGTGAATTCCTTTTCACGGAGTTCCTTAGCAACAGGTCCGAATATACGAGTTCCCTTGGGGTTCTTGTCTTCTTTAACAATAACAGCAGCGTTCTCATCGAAACGGATATAAGTACCGTCCTCACGTCTGAGACCCTTTGCTGAACGAACGATAACTGCCTTAACAACGTCGCCCTTCTTTACAACGCCTCCGGGTGTTGCTTTCTTGACTGAAGCAACAACTACATCGCCGATATTTGCATATCTTTTGCGAGTACCGCCCAGAACTCTGATACACATAAGTTCCTTAGCACCTGTGTTATCAGCGACTTTCAAATAAGTCTGCATCTGTATCACAGCGAGTTCCTCCTTTCAAAATCGGAAAAAAATATTTTAAATTACTTAGCCTTTTCGAGAATATTGGTAACACGCCATCTCTTATCCTTAGAAAGCGGACGGGTTTCCATAACCTCTACACGGTCGCCGATTCTGCACTGATTGTTTTCATCGTGAGCCTTCAGCTTAACAGTACGCTTGATTATCTTTTTATAGAGTGGGTGCTTAACGTTGTCAATGATAGCAACAACAACAGTCTTGTCCATTTTATCGCTTACAACCTTACCTACTCTGGTTTTTCTGAGGTTTCTTTCAGACACAGCTAATCCTCCCTTTCTTACTGCTTATCAAGTTCTGCTGCACGCATAACAGTCTTGATACGGGCAATATCTTTCTTAACAGCCTTGAGACGAGCTGTATTTTCGAGCTGATTTACAGCGAGCTGAAAACGGAGTGCAAAAAGCTCCTGCTTCAGGCTGTCAAGCTTCTGATTCATTTCCTCAGCAGTCATTTCTCTGATTTCGGATGCTTTCATTTACTGCTCTCCTCCCTGCTCTTTAGTTACGAACTTGCACTTGATAGGAAGCTTGTGCATAGCGAGACGCATAGCTTCTCTTGCAGTTTCTTCAGTAACGCCCTTGATTTCGAAAAGAACTCTTCCGGGCTTTACAACAGCAACCCAGTATTCCGGTGAACCTTTACCTGAACCCATTCGGGTTTCAGCAGGCTTTTCTGTGATAGGCTTGTCGGGGAATATCTTAATCCAGACCTGACCGCCTCTCTTGATGTAACGTGTCATAGCGATACGGGCTGACTCTATCTGTCTGGAAGTAATCCAGGCAGGTTCAAGAGCCTGAAGACCGAAATCGCCATAAGTTACAGTATTTCCTCTGTATGCTTTACCAGTCAGACGACCTCTGTGGACTCTGCGGTATTTAACTCTCTTAGGAAGCAGCATTACTGATTACCTCCTTCTCTTTTTTCACGTGACTTGTTATTGAAATTGCGTCTGCCGCCGTTTCTGTCATCACGTCTTCTTCTTTCAGGTCTTTCGGGCTTTCTTTCAGTTTTTTCTCTCTTTTCGGCAGCCTTTGCAGCATCGCCCTTGAGAACTTCGCCCTTATAAATCCAGACCTTAACGCCGAGCTTTCCGTAAGTTGTATCAGCTTCTGCGAAACCGTAATCTATATCAGCACGGATAGTCTGAAGCGGGATAGTACCTTCGTGATAGCTTTCAGCTCTTGCGATTTCAGCACCAGCGAGACGGCCGGAAACTCTTGTCTTGATACCCTTTGCACCGAGTTTCATAGCTCTGCCAATTGACTGTTTCATAGCACGTCTGAAAGAAACTCTGTCTTCGAGGTCGTGAGCAATCTTTTCAGCAACGAGCTGAGCATCGATGTCAGGCTGTTTTACTTCAATGATATTGATATAAACCTGCTTTTTCATCATAGCTTCGAGAGTAGTTCTAAGCTTTTCTATTTCAGCACCGCCTCTGCCGATTACGATACCTGGCTTTGAGCAGTGGATATGGATTCTGACTTTATCAGCAAAACGTTCGATTTCGATTTTCGGAACGCCTGCATAAACGCACTTGTCATCGGGATTCTTAGACCTTCTGTTAAGAACGCTCATGATGTACTCACGTACCTTGTAGTCCTCAACGAGAGTATCGCCGAAATCTGCCTTATTGGCAAACCAGCGTGAATCCCAATCTTTTATAACGCCGACACGCAGACCGTGCGGATTAACTTTCTGGCCCATTAAACTAAACCTCCTTGGGATTATTCTTTTTCCTTGAGAACAACTGTGATATGTGAAGTTCTCTTTAAAATTCTGTATGCTCTGCCATGATCTCTCGGCATAATTCTCTTCATAATAGGACCGGGTGTTACGAAACATTCTGCAACATAAAGGTTGTCCTTATCCATATTATGGTTGTTTTCGGCATTAGCCGCAGCGGACTTTACAAGCTTTGAAACTATCGGGCTTGCGGCCTTGGGAGTAAGGTCCAAAGCAGCGAGTGCTAAGTCAACCGGCTTGTTTCTGATAAGGTCGAGAACGATGCTTACCTTTCTTGGTGATATGCGGGCATTTCTTAAATAAGCTTTAGCTTCCATCTGAACTCCTCCTTCCGCCATTACTTCTTGCCGTTGTTAGATGTCTTTGAACCTGCATGACCCTTGTATGTTCTGGTCGGTGCAAATTCGCCGAGCTTGTGGCCTACCATATCTTCAGTAACATAAACCGGAACATGCTTGCGTCCGTCATGAACTGCAAATGTATGACCAACAAAGTCAGGGAATATTGTAGAAGAACGGCTCCATGTCTTGAGAACCTTCTTTTCGCCGGCTTCATTCATAGCCGTAACCCTTTTAAGAAGAACTTCCTGAACGTAAGGTCCCTTTTTAATACTTCTGCTCATTGAAAAACTGTTCCTCCTTTCAGATTATTTGCCGTTACGACGTTTAACGATAAACTTATCGGTTCTGTGGTGCTGTTTACGTGTCTTGTAACCGAGAGCAGGCTTGCCCCATGGTGTAACAGGTCCGGGACGGCCGACAGGTGATTTACCTTCACCACCGCCGTGAGGGTGGTCACAAGGGTTCATAACAGAACCTCTTACAGTAGGTCTCCAGCCCATGTTTCTTACACGGCCAGCCTTACCATAATTAACGTTTTCGTGGTCGATATTTGAAACAGTACCGATAGAAGCCTTACAGCCGATAGCAATTTTTCTCATTTCACCTGAAGGAAGTCTTACGAGAGCGTAACCGCCTTCCTTACCCATAAGCTGAGCTTCATTTCCGGCACTTCTTACGAGCTGAGCTCCTCTGCCGGGATAAAGTTCGATATTGTGAATAACAGTACCAACCGGAATATCAGCAAGCGGGAGAGCGTTGCCGACAGTAATATCAGCCTGTGAGCCTGATTCAACCTTATCGCCTACCTTGAGACCGTTCGGAGCAAGGATATATCTCTTTTCTCCGTCTTCGTACTTAACGAGAGCGATAAAAGCACTTCTGTTGGGGTCGTATTCGATTGTCATAACTTCAGCAGTCATATTGTCCTTATCACGCTTGAAGTCGATGATACGATATTTTCTTCTGTTACCGCCACCTCTGTGACGAACAGTAATTCTTCCGTAGCTGTTTCTGCCTGAATTTTTCTTAAGGGGTTCAAGCAGACTCTTCTCCGGAGCAACCTTTGACAACTGTGAGTAGTCAGTAACTGTCATCTGACGACGTGAAGGAGTTGTCGGTTTGTAGGTTTTAATTGCCATTAGATTCACTCCTTAAATAATAAATGCATTTTTTGCGGGAGCATTACTCCCATACCGGAGGGATTATATATTAATACATACCCTCAAAGAATTCAATAGGCTTTGAACCGTTCTGGAGTGTGACAATAGCCTTTTTCCAGTCAGGAGTTTTGCCCACGAATCTGCCGACACGTCTTACACGGCCACGGCAGTTCATTGTATTTACTTTAGCAACTTTAACGTCGAAAAGCTTTTCAACAGCCTGCTTGATTTCGATTTTGTTAGCGTCCTTAGCAACCTTGAAGGTATATTTCTTGTTTTCTTCAAGAGCAAGTCCGTCCATACTTCTTTCGGTAATAACCGGTTTTAAGATAATATCCTGCGGAGCTTTCATTATGCATATACCTCCTCGATTTTTCCTACTGCATTCTTTACAACGATGAACTTGTCATAGTTGAGAATGTCATAAACATTAAGAGTATTTACAGCAGCTGTCTTGATACCGGGGATATTAGCTGCACTCTTTATAACCTTGCTGTCGGATTCAGCAGTAACGATAAGAGCCTTGCCGTCAACGCCGAGAGCCTTGAGCATATTAACGATTGTCTTTGTCTTGTAGCTGTCGAGTTCGAGAGCATCGAGAACAATCATATTATTGTCGAGAACCTTAGTGGAAAGAGCAGACTTCATAGCGAGTCTTCTTACTTTCTTGTTAAGAGTGTATTTGTAGCTTCTTGGCTTGGGGCCGAGAGCAACGCCACCGTGAGTCCACTGCGGAGCACGGATTGAACCCTGTCTTGCGTGACCTGTACCCTTCTGTTTCCAAGGCTTTCTGCCACCGCCTCTTACTTCTGTACGGGTAAGAGTAGACTGAGTACCCTGACGCTGATTAGCGAGGTAATTAACAACCATCTGGTGCATAACGTACTGATTGGGTTCGATACCAAAAACAGCATCGGAAAGCTCTGTTTCGGAAACAGCCTTGCCTGTCATATCAAAAACTGAAATAGTTGACATTTAAGCTTCCTCCCTTCATTAAGCCTTAACGCTGTCAATGATGCAAACGATTCCGCCCTTAGGACCGGGAACAGCACCCTTGATTGCGATGAGATTATTTTCTGCGTCTATTTTAACGACTTCGAGATTCTGAACGGTAACTCTTTCAACGCCCATATGACCAGCCATACCCTTGCCCTTGTAGATTCTTGAAGGGGAAGAACAAGCACCCATTGAACCGGGCTGTCTTGAAACAGGACCTGTACCGTGAGTAGCTCTGAGAACGTGCTGATTGTGACGCTTGATAGCACCGGCGTAGCCTTTACCTTTGCTTGTACCGATAACATCAACGCTGTCACCAACGCTGAAAGTATCAGCCTTAACAACATCGCCTACATTGAGAGAATCACAGTCTTCAAATCTGAATTCCTTAAGTGTTTTTTTGCAGGCAACGTCTGCCTTGTCGAAGTGACCCTTGAGAGGCTTGTTCATTCTCTGAACCTTAACATCTCCGAAACCGAGCTGAAGTGCGGAATATCCGTCATTTTCAACAGTTTTCTTCTGAACTACAACACATGGGCCTGCCTCAACGACAGTAACAGGAATAACTTTACCTGATTCGTCGAAAATCTGAGTCATACCGATTTTCTTTCCGATAATACCTTTCTGCATTTCTGCATTTCCTCCTTAATGGTTATTGGTTGATAAATAAAAAATATCAACATGACCTGCAAGCATATTTTATGGAATTACTTAACCTCCATAACAACATCAACGCCTGCGGGGATTTCGAGCTTATTAAGAGCAGCTGTTGTCTTGTCAGTAGGTCTGAGAACATCGATAAGTCTCTTGTGTGTTCTCATTTCGAACTGCTCACGGCTATCCTTGAAATTGTGTACAGCACGGAGAATAGTAACAACTTCTTTATCAGTAGGGAGCGGAATAGGACCTGAAACTCTTGCACCGCTTCTCTTAGCTGCTTCAACGATTTTAGCTGCTGCAATATCAACAGTAGCGTGGTCGTAACCCTTAATTTTAAGTCTGATTCTTTCATTGACTGCCATTTTTTTCGCCTCCTTGAAAACATAAATTTAAATGGGGGCTGGGAAAGAACCCCAGAGATTGACACGTGTCCGTGTGTTTCACGAACCTTCCTATAAAAAAACCCGAAAAACGAGAGTAGTTTTCCGAGCGAGAAAGGCATAAAAGGCACAGAGTGACAGCATTAAAGCAAGCACTCATAAAAAAACACAAACTGTGTCCGCTATCTCAATCGCCCGTTTGTCGGACATACTCCACAGAAATTACCCGACAAACCATCGGCAACCTTCTGTTTCACAGCATATCTTTTTGCAATCAGCTGAACGTAACCTTAATTCAGCTTTTATATTATATCACACAAATCCGGAATATGCAAGAGCTATTTTGTAAATTTTTTGTGAACAAAAATTATTTTTTAAATTATTTTGGAATATAATAAAAGGCAGACCTAAGTCTGCCCTGAAAAATCATTCTATAACAACGGCAACTTTTAAATCTCTCTTGGCAGCACCGGCACGCATAATAGTGCGGAGAGCCTTAGCGATTCTTCCCTGCTTGCCGATTACACGTCCCATATCATCTGATGCAACTGAAAGGTGAAATGTTATAACTCCCTCTGCATCGGGTGCATCTTCAGTAATTTTAATAGCGTCCTTGTCTTCAACAAGACCTGCTGTTATAGCATATAATAAATCTTTCATTAAAAAATTCCTCCAAGTATCGCAGACAGAGGAAGGAATCAGTTCCTCCTCTGCTTTGTTACCAAATTCTCTTATTAGAGAATACCTTCTTTTTTAAGAATAACCTTAACGGTATCAGTAGGCTGAGCACCGTTGGAAATCCATGTCTTAGCCTTTTCAGCATCAACCTTAACAACTGACGGTTCCTTAGTGGGGTCATAGTAACCTATTTCCTCGATAAATCTGCCGTCTCTGGGGTATCTTGAATCAGCAACAACTATACGGTAGAAAGGAGCTTTCTTAGCACCCATTCTTCTGAGTCTGATTTTAACTGCCATTTTAATTCACCTCCGGATAATAATATAAAATGTATATCAAAGCGGATAAACCGCACTTGAAAACTTAATTAACAATATTTTTTACAATAAAAACTATACCGCATAAAGCCAGTATCACAGAACCGATAATAAGCAAAATCTTTAAAAGCTTGTTTTTAACGTTAAACGCAATAACAAAGCATATAAAAGCAACAAAAAGCAAAGCAAACGGAACTGCAAATTCAGGGCTGAGTTCAGCGGTGTTTCCGCTGTTGGTACGGTGACTTCTACGACGTCTCACACGGCTTAAAGCCATAAGAACAAGCATATTCATAATTGAATCACGCTATCGGAGGGAGATTTCCTCCGCCCTTTCCGGCAAGCTTATCGAAATTCATACCGGCAAGCTGTTTTCTTGCCTTTCTCTGCATCATTTTTCCCTTGCTTCCGGTGAACTGCTTCATAACCTGTTGCATCTGTTCAAACTGTTTAATAAGTCTGTTTACGTCCTCAACCTTAGTACCCGAACCCTTTGCGATACGTCTTTTTCTTGACGGATTTATAATTGAAGGCTTAGCACGTTCAGCCTTGGTCATAGAAGTAATAATAGCCTCAACTCTGTTGAACTGACGTTCATCAATATCAGCGTCCTTGAGCTTGTCGCCTATACCGGGGAGCATAGAAATTATGGATTTGACAGAACCGAGCTTTTTAATCTGTTTAAGCTGGTCAAGGAGGTCGTCCATATCGAATTTATTTTCTTTAAGCTTTTTTGTAAGCTTTTCGGCATCGTTTTTAGTCATAACGTTTTCGGCTTTTTCGATAAGAGTAAGCATATCGCCCATACCGAGTATTCTTGACGCCATTCTTTCGGGGTGGAACTGTTCAAAGTCATCAAGCTTTTCGCCCATACCAACATATTTAATAGGCTTGCCTGTAACTGCAAGAACCGAAAGTGCCGCACCGCCTCTTGTATCTGAATCGAGTTTTGACATAAGAACGCTGGTAATTCCGATAGCATCATCGAAAGCCTTTGCAACATTTACAGCGTCCTGACCGGTCATAGCATCGACAACGAGCATAATTTCGGAGGGATTTGTTTCCGCCTTGATTTCCTTAAGCTCGTTCATAAGTTCAGTATCGATGTGGAGACGTCCTGCCGTATCGAGAATAACAATATCATGACCGTAATCCTTGGCATATCTCAAAGCCTGCTTTGCAATTATAACAGGACTTATCTGACCCATTTCAAAGACTTTTACCTGAGCTTTTTCGCCTACAACCTGAAGCTGATTTATAGCTGCAGGTCTGTAAATATCGCAGGCAGCGAGCAGAGGTCTGTGTCCTTCTTTTTTAAGGAGCTTTGCAAGCTTTGCAGAATGAGTTGTTTTACCTGAACCCTGAAGACCGCACATCATAATAACCGTAGGAGGCTTTGAGGCAAGATTTATTCTTGCATTACTGTTACCCATAAGGGAACAGAGTTCCTCATTGACGATTTTTATAACCATCTGAGCCGGAGTAAGGCTTGCGAGAACATCTTCGCCGACTGCACGTTCAGTAACCTTTGCAACAAAATCCTTAACGACCTTATAGCTTACATCAGCTTCAAGGAGAGCAAGTCTGACTTCACGCATAGCTTCCTTTACATCGTTTTCAGAGAGTTTTCCTCTGGAACGGAGTTTTTTAAAGACATTATTAAGTTTTTCAGAAAGACCTTCAAAAGCCACGTTTACATCTCCCCATCTTTTTATAATTCAGATAAGTTCAAGGCACTTATCTATATATTTATTCATAGCTGATGAAATCTGCTTGTCAGAACATTCAGCCGAAACGGATTTTAATTTTTCGAGACAATCACGGACAGCGGAAATTTTTTCAGCAAGTCCGAGCTTTTTTTCAGTTTCAAGAAGAATCTGTTCGGAACGCTTTATAACATCACGGACAGCCTGACGTGTAATTCCCTGCGGTTCGGATATTTCGGAAAGCGATAAATCCTCACAATAATAGAGTTCCATATAGTCACGCTGTTTATCAGTAAGGAGTTCTCCGTAACAGTCAAGAAGAATAACGAATTTCAATTCTTTAGCCATAAGTGAAACATCTCCCCGTAAAGCGTAACTGCTTTACATATTATATATCAAATATTCTGAAATGTCAAGCATATTTTAAAAAAATCCTCAAAAAAATCCGATATTTCAAACATACACAAAATCAAAGAAAATCCAGAAGTATTAAATATAAACATTGCACAATCAAAAATATGTTTTGTTGTAAAATCCGACAAAATTTTAATTTATATTACATTATTGCTTGACAAGACAGACAAAATGATATATAATTATATTCAAGAAAATTTGTGAAGTTCGTAATTCCTTTTTTGACTGACCGTGATTCAAAATCACGGTTTTTCAATTTTACCGAAAAAATTTTTCAGAAAACTATTGACAAAAGGAAAATTTTGTGTTATTATTCTATTGTACTAATGAATTAGTACAATAATTCAGATGACTTTTAAAAAAATATAATTTTTACAATAAGAAAGGAGCAGTAATGATGTGGGATTTTAATAGTGAAAAACCTGTTTATATCCAGATTATGGACGAAATCAAGGCAAGAATTATTTCCGGTGCATATCAGGCGGGTCAGCGTATGCCGTCAGTAAGAGAGCTTGCCGAAGAAGCAAGAGTTAATCCGAATACTATGCAGAAAGCTCTTTCTGAAACTGAACGTCAGGGGCTTATATTTTCAATGCGGACTTCAGGAAAATATATCACCAATGATGAACAGAAAATAGCAGAACTCAAATCAAATACAGCAAAAAAAGAATGTGAAGTATTTATAAGCAAAATGCTTAAGCTCGGATTTTCAAAGGACGAAATTCCCACAATAATTTCGGATATAATTCATAATATGTAAAGAAAGGATTTTTTATTCTATGGGTGAAATTTTAAAATGTGAGGGTCTCTGCAAAAGTTACGGAAACAAGGAAGCTCTTATAGATTTGAACCTCACACTTGAAAGCGGTAAAATTATAGGACTTTTAGGTCCTAACGGAAGCGGAAAAACTACGCTTATAAAGCTTGCATGCGGACTTCTCAAGCCTACAAAAGGAAAAATTCTTATAGACGGCATGGAGGTCGGAACTGAAACAAAAGCAGTTGTATCATATCTTCCGGAGAGAAACTATATTCCGCTATGGATGACAGTGGAAAATATAATTGACTTTTTCTGCGATTTCTATAAGGATTTCAGAAAGGAACTTGCATATGACATGCTCAAGCGTCTGAATATCAATCCGAAGGACAGAATAAAAACAATGTCAAAGGGAACTAAAGAAAAAGTACAGCTTATACTTGTTATGAGCCGTAACGCAAAATTATATCTCCTTGACGAACCAATAGCCGGCGTCGACCCAGCTGCGAGAGATTACATAATGGATACCATTCTTACAAACTACAATCCCGATGCCTCTGTAATAATTTCAACGCATCTTATTCAGGATATAGAAAAAATTCTTGATGACGTTGTAATGATTCAGTACGGCCATTTAAGAATACATGGCGGTGCGGACGATATAAGAGAACAGAAAAATATGTCAATAGACCAGCTTTTCAGGGAGGTATTCAGATGTTAGGAAAACTTATAAAACATGAATTAAGAGCTATGCTCAATAAATTTTCACTTGTTGGAATAATATTTTTAGTTGTATCAGTTATAGTCAGAATAATGACCTTATTTGAAGACGCTATGGAAGATTCATTCTCATTTATGATGTCATTTGTTTTTATTACATCTGTTTTTGTAATAGGTCTTGTGGGGCTTAACTTTTATGCACTTTTCAGCAGTGTAACAAGATTTCAGAAAAATCTTTTCGGTGACGAGGGATATTTAATGCATACCCTCCCTGTACCGTCATACTATCATATTATAACAAAATTCGTTGCAGGGCTTATAACATGGATTGTATCAGATATAATAAGTATGATAAGCGTTATGATTGCATTTTTCGGAGCATCAGAAATAACAGGAATTGTAAAAACTATAAGCGACTTGTTTTCATTTATTGCAGAATATCCGCTTAAATCCTTTATGGCGTTTATACTGACAACATCATCATACTGTGCATTGATATTCCTCTGTTATCTCTGTGTTTCAATCACAAACTTTGTACCAAAGGGAAAAGGTGCGGTAAATGCCCTGATGATAATCGGAGCAATCATTGTCAACAACATCATTATGTCAATAATTACGGAATTTTTAGCAAATTCAGAAATAGACTCTGAAATAACAGCAAGTCTTATATATACAGCATATTTTGCAGTTGTTGCAGTGGTATTCTTCTTCATAACAAACAGAATAATCAGCAGAAATCTTAATCTTGAATAACGTGAACAAAAGAAATATATATAACAAAAAGTCAGACGGTTTTCAGCCGTCTGACTCTTTTTTATTTCTGCCGTAAATAGTAATTGTACCGGTCGGGCATATTTTATAACATTCACCGCAGTTAGTGCATTTGCTGTAATCGGTAACAGCATGAAATCCGACAACATGAATAGCATCATGCGGACATTTTTTCTCACACATCTTGCATGCGATACAGCCGTTCTGACATATTGAACGTGTAGTTTTTCCATTATCCTCCGAGGAACATCTCACATCTACGAATTTTGAAACGGGACGGAGCGAGAATAAACCATTCGGACATACTTTTACACATTTACCGCATGCAATACATTTTGATTCATCAACATCGGCAATACCGTTTTTAATTGATATGCAGTCACCCTCACACACTTTAATACAGTCGCCCAGACCTATACAGCCGTATGAGCATAAACCGTCACCGCCGTAAAATCTGCTCGCACCGGCACATGAATTTACACCATGGAAATCAAATTTCTTTGAAGTGACATTGCAGTTACCATTACAGTGCATAACGGATACAACAGCTTCCTGAACTTCTGCTTCAGTACCCATAATTTCCGATACTTTTTTTACAACATCAGCACCACCGAGTCTGCAAAGATTAGTCTGTGCATTATCCTTTACAATAGCATTTGCATAATCCTCACAGCCGGCGAATCCACAAGCACCGCAATTGGCTTGCGGTAAAGATTCATTAATCTTTTCAATTCTGTCATCAGTCTTGACTGCAAATATTTTTGATACAACAGTAAGAAGTATTCCGGAAATACTTCCCAGTATTGCAAAAACGGCAACAGGTATAATATAATTCACAAAAAATCACCTCAATCAGAATATCAGAGTCCCGAAAAAGCCATAAAGCTAAGCGATACTATTGAAGCAGATATTAGCGTTGCAGGAACTCCCTTGAAAGTTTCGGGAATATCGCAGTCCTCAAGCTTAGAGCGTACTCCTGTAAAGAGTATCAGTGCAAGAGTAAATCCGACTCCTACAAAAAAGGCATTTATAACAGATTCAAGAAAAGTATATCCGCTGTCAATATTTGCAAGAGTAACTCCCAGCACTGCACAGTTAGTAGTTATAAGCGGAAGATATACACCTAAAGCCTTGTAAAGCGGTGGCAGAACCTTTTTCATTATTATTTCCACAAGCTGAACGAATAATGCAATAATGAGAATAAATGCAACAGTGCGGAGATATTCAAGATTATTCGGAGCGAGAATCAGAGCATACACAGGATAGGTAACTATTGACGCACAAGTCATAACAAATATAACAGCCATACCCATTCCGAGACTTGAAGAAAGCTTTTTTGATACTCCTAAAAACGGACAGATTCCCTTGAATTGTGAAAGCACATAGTTGTCAGTAAGCACAGCGGAAATCATTATTGAAATAATTGAACTCATTTTTCACACTCTCCTTTATTCTGACATGCAGAAGCATTGGGGCAGTTTTCACAGCCGATTTTCTGCGGAGGCTTTTTATTTGCAAGCTTATTTACAAATGCTATTATACAGCCGAGTACGAAAAATCCGCCGGCAGGCATTATAAATACGTTCATGGGTGTTATATCAAAAGGAATATTCATACCCAGCCATGAACCTGAACCGAAAATTTCTCTGAGTGAACCCATAAGGAACAGTGCAAGAGTAAATCCCAGACCCATTCCAAGAGCGTCCATAACTGAGGGTAAAAGCTTGTTTTTTGAAGCGAACATTTCCGCACGTCCGAGTATAATGCAGTTTACAGTTATAAGCGAAAGGAAAGTTCCGAGACTGTCATATAAATCAGGAATAAATCCGTGAAGAAGAAATTCAACGATAGTAACAAATCCCGCAATTATAACTATATAGCACGGCAGTTTGACAGATTTCGGGATTACATTTTTCAGAAGTGATATAATAATGTTTGAACAGAGAAGCACGAAAGTTGTAGCAAGTCCCATTCCGAGACCGTTTACAGCCTGACCTGTTACAGCAAGAGTCGGACACATACCGAGAAGGCTTACAAGAACAGGATTCTGTTTTATAATTCCCTTTGTAAATTCCTTTAAGTTACTCACTGAAAATCACCTCTTTATTTTCGGCATAAGTTTCCATAGCGATTGAAACGGCGTTACGCATACCCTTTGAAGAATAAGTTGCACCTGATATAATGGTACCATCGGGAAAATCAGTATTATCAAGACCGATAAATTTACCGATATAATCGTTGGCTTCAATGCGAGTACCTATTCCGGTAGTTTCCTTGAGTGATACTATACCTATTCCGCAGATTTTTCCGTCTCCGTCAATTCCTATCAAAGCCTGAATACCGTCCTTTGAGTAGCCGTCAACGGTAATATCAAAAACAGCACGGTTATTCTGGTCAGTGATTACCTGATTCACATTTTCAAATGACTTGTCAACAGTTTTATAATCAGCCTCACCGAAAACTTCAACAAGACTTTTACTTAACTTTTCCTCCTGAGCCTGTGCAATTCGTGGAGCAGTAAGCTGATTTGCAAAAGCAAGAAGTCCGCTTACAGCAATACATACAAGTGCAAGCACAAGAGGCGGAGTAAAACTTTTCATATTTACTTGTCCCCCTTTCCGGCATATACCGCACCAAGAGCCTTTTTAGCAGTAAAATTATCGATATAAGGAGTAATTATATTCATAAGGAGTATTGAGAAAGATACACCCTCCGGATAGCCTCCGAATTCACGTATCACAAACGTAATTATTCCGCAACCTATTCCGAATATAAGCTTGCCCATTGAAGTCAAGGGCGTTGTAACGTAATCGGTAGCCATAAAGAAAGCACCCAGTAAAAGACCGCCCGAAAGTATATGGTATATCGGGTCATTTCCTGCAATAAGTTCTGCTAATGCAACAGTACCTATAAAAGCAAGAGGAGTCACAGGGGAAATAATTCCGGTAAATATGAGAAAGAGTCCGCCTATTATAAGACCTAATGCACATACTTCACCGATACAGCCTCCGGTATTTCCTATAAATAAATCCCAGTATGAAGCGTCACGGCTTACAAGAGGAGTTGCAGAAGTAACTATATCAGCGGAATTTTCTTTCCAGTATTGAGGAACTGCCCATGTAGTCATATCAGCGGTAAATGAAAGCATAAGTACAATTCGGGCAAGTATAGCAGGATTTACAAAATTCTGACCAAGACCGCCAAAGAGTTGTTTTGCAATTACAACAGCTACAAAACTGCCGATTACCGCCTGCCAGATTGGAATAGTTACAGGTAAATTCATAGCAAGAAGTATTCCCGTAACACATGCACTCAAATCCGAAACAGTCTGCGGACGTTTCATAATAATTCTTGTTAGAGCCTCAAATATAACACAGCTTGCAGTACATACAAGTGTTACTATAACCGCCCTTAATCCGAAAGTGATAAATCCGCCGATAAGTGCAGGAAGAAGTGATATTATGACCAAAAGCATAATTTTCTGGGTAGTCATATTATCTCTTATATGCGGAGATGCCGTTACTTTAAACATTTTTTTACACGACCTTTCTATTTTTTGTTTCTAAGAAATGCTTTAGCAAGCTGATTAGTTTCAGCAAGCTTTCTCTTTGAGGGGCATACATAGGTACAGCACCCGCAGTTCATACAAAGATTTACTTTATATTTTAAAAGAGATTCAGCATCACGTTTTTTATAAGCCTTGTCGAGTTCCATAGGCATAAGGTCGAGAGGGCATGCCCTCATACATCTTCCGCATCTTATACAGGGAAGTTCCTCGGAAATTTCAATTTTATTAAAAGCCAGTACAGCATTATTCTGCTTTGTAACCGGCTGTGTTATATCATATATAGTAATCCCCATCATCATACCGCCGGTAATAAGCTTATTTATTTTATCCTTTTCGCACTGTGCATAATCGAGAATATATTCTATGCTTGTACCGACCGGAACAAGATAGTTGCCGGATTTTTTAATAATATCGCCGTCAACGGTAACAGTACGGCTTACAAGGGGCATACCGGTTTTGAAGTAAACATCAAGAGCATAAGCAGTTGAAACATTCATAACAATAATGCCGTAATCGGAGGGGAGCTTTCCCTCCTCAACGATTTTTCCGGTACAGTTATATATTAATACTTTTTCACCGCCCTGCGGATAAAGTGACGGCAAAGACATAACATTTATATTACTGTCATTTGCAGTTTTTTCTTTCAGAATCTTAACAGCTTCGGGCTTATTGTTTTCGATACCGATTATAACATTCGGAATCTCAAGCATTTTTGCAACAATTCTTATACCGTCAAGCATTTCGTCAGGGTGTTCAAGCATAGTTCTGTAATCGGAAGTAATATAAGGCTCACACTCTGCACCGTTTAAAAGAAGTGTATCAATTTTATTTTTTGGATTCAGCTTGATATGTGTCGGAAATCCCGCACCGCCGAGACCTACCATACCGCTTTCCCTTACTGCTTTTATAAAGCTTTCACGGTCAGTAATGACAGGAGGCTTAACCGTATCGGAAACGGTCTGAAGTCCGTCACATTCGATTTCGACAGCCTTGCAGTTGTTGCCGTCAATCATTCTGTAATCGGAAATGCTTTTTACAGTTCCCGAAACGCCCGAATGTACCGGAACGGAGAAAGGAACGTCACAGTCACCGATTTTCTGACCGACTGCAACAGTATCCTTGACTTTTACAGTCGGAGTACAAGGTTTGCCCATATTCATACACATAGGAATTTTAACCGACTGTGGCAAAGGGATTTTTTCGACCGCAGAATTCTGAGTATTTTTGTTATGCGGTACTTTAATGCTGTTAAGTTTTTTCATACTAATATCATTCCTTTGTAAATTAGAATAATTATATTATGTCTTATCAAGCAGTCTGTAATTCGGATTATATTTTCTTTGATGTCGTACCGTAACCCGTCCGAGTTCTTGTAATACTGTCTTCGCTAATCTGAATAAGCTTAAAAAGCGAAGACGAATACTGCGGATAATCCTTTGCAATTGTTGAAGTAGTAAGATAAAGCGTATTAAAATTAGTAATACTGTCATTGCCGTCAAGAGAGATACCGCATGAGGAGGCTTTGACATCAGCCTCACTCATAGCAATAATAGCATCTGCACTGTCATTAGCAATAACTTTAGGAATTTTAAAAAGCTTCTGGTCATTATGGGGATTGGCATTATATATAAGTCTGAAAAGCTTATAGACAGAAAGCATAAGATAAGAACCTACTTCCTTTATAAGGGTAATGCTTCCGGCTTTCTGAGCAAGGCTGAAAAGCAGACTGATTGAATTATTAATAATCTTGCGGTTAAAATTAATAATCTGAGGGGAAGGCATTTTATTATTTCCGTCATCATCAGGAATATCCTCAATAGTGATGACTTTTCCCTCCGGTTCGGGAGTTCTTCCAAGGAGATAATCACATGAAACATTGTAATAATCTGCAATCTTGACGAGAAAATTAAGACCGCATTCACGGATTCCCTTTTCATAGTGAGAAAGCAGAGCCTGAGATATTCCCAAATCAGCAGCAGCCTGTTTCTGACTGATTTGTCTTTCTTTTCTCTGAAGTGTAATTATTCGGGCAAAATCAGAATTCATAACGAAAAATTCTCCTTACAAATATATTTTCTTGCAATAATTTACGATATATGATATAATAATTATAATACAATTTGTATAACAAGTAAATAGATTTTTATGTGAAATAATTTCAAAATTATTCGCAAGAGTTTAGCACTTTTCACAAAATGTAAAAATTTTTATTGTGATTTTGTGAAATTTTACTACTTTAAGGAAAGGACTGTTAAAATGAGAGCATACAGAATAAGTCTTATTCGCCACGGGCAGACAACGGCAAACAAAAACGGAATTTATATCGGTAGCAGAACAGATTATCCGCTTTCTGATTTCGGAACGGCGGAGCTTTATAACAAAATGGAGGAATTTGAATATCCGAGAGTTGAAAAGGTATACAGTTCACCTCTTAAAAGATGTACTGAAACAGCAGAAATATTATTTCCGCAAAAGGAACTCTGTATAGTTGATAATCTCCGTGAGCTTGATTTGGGAGATTTTGAGGGAAAAACCGTTGATGAACTTATAAACCGTCAGGATTATAAAGACTGGCTGAAAGGCGGAATCTCAAACCGTCCGCCGTCAGGGGAAAGCATTGAGGAGCTTTCAGTACGTACATACAAGGCACTTCACGAAATAATCATGGATATGATGAATGAAGAAATTTCCCACAGTGCAGTAATAACGCATTACGGAATAATATCAAATATGCTTGCCGGATTCGGACTTCCGAAAATAGACCCCCGAACTCTTGAATGTCCGGCAGGAGAGGGATTTGAAATAATAGTGACAGCAAAGATGTGGCAACAGTCACAGGCTTTTGAAATCATGGGAGTAGTACCATATGAAAGAATACCCGAATCCGAAGAAACAGAAATTATGGAATAAAAATCATAAAATCCCGCAAAATATCACAGAGGTGATTTTTTGTGAAACTTTATCAGATAAAGGAATATTCCGGAAAAGCTCTTAAAGGCAGACGTGCGGAAGCTTTTATGATTTCACTGTGTATTCCGGCAGTAATAGTTTTTTTCAGACTTGCAGAATTATGTATTTCAAGCGTAATTCTTTATTTCAGCAGTCTCACTCCAATGGAGATTTTTTATGGTTCTGAAATATGGTGGACACTTTCTGACTTTTTATTTACAATACTGAAAATAATAATGCTTTCCGCAGTAATTCCGGCTGTAATAAAATACTTTTCCGGAATACTTGAAATAAATCTTCCGGAACAGAAAGATACAAAGCTTTTCGGAAAAAATCTGACTATGAATTTTATTATAAAGGCAATATCACTTATACTTCTGATACCGGTTATAATATCCGGATATATTTCGGCAAGGCTGATAATTAAAGGGAACGGCAGTTCAGTTTTTCTGACCGTTCATACACTTATGCTGACAATTATTTTCCTTGCAGTATGGATATGGGCATTATCGGGAATTACTGCACTTCCCTTTTTAATATACAGAAATCCCGAAAAAAAGATTTTAAGGCTTGTATCAGTATCATTCAGAATAATGAAAAACTCAAGGAAAGGGCTTTTCAAGATAATATTATTCTATACATTATTCTGTCTGATACCGTTTGCATTTATTTACGTCCTGCCGGAATTTTTTACATCTTTAACGCTTTATATAAACATCTGCATAAAGGAGGCTGAATATATTGGCGGAAAAAATCTTTACAGCAGAAATTCAGAATCCCTTGACACTGCAAAAATTTCTCACAGAAAAAAAAGGCGTATCAAAACGGCTTCTGACAAAGCTTAAACGCATACCTATGGGAATTACAAGAAACGGATTGCCAATCCGCAGTATAGATATGGTCTGTAACGGCGATATTATTAAGCTTAATCTGAGTGACGAAAAGTTTCTTGAACCAAATCCGGAATTAAAAGTTCCTGTAATATTTGAAAATGAAGATATAGCAATTTTTGAAAAACCTGCCGGTATGCCCGTACACCCATCAATAAAGCATCAGGGCGATACTTTAGGGAACTGTTTTGCATATCTCTATCCGGAATTTACATTCAGACCAGTAAACCGCCTTGACTGTAACACATCGGGATTATGTGCCGTTGCAAAAAATTCATACGGTGCATCGCATTATCAGGGAAAAATCAAAAAAACCTATTTCGCAGTTGCGGAGGGAATAACGGAAGAATCCGGAACTATAAATGCTCCCATAGCAAGGGAGCGTGAATCAATAATTTTAAGGTGCGTGCGTGAGGACGGTCAGAAAGCCGTAACGCATTACAAAAGACTTTTATTTAACGAAAAATATTCACTGCTTGAAGTAAATCCCGAAACAGGAAGAACTCATCAGATAAGAGTGCATTTTGCATATATAGGTCACCCTCTTGCGGGTGATGATATGTATGGAGGAAAAACCGATATTATAAACCGTCAGGCACTTCACTGCGGTATTATGGAAATTGACGGAAAAATTATAAAATCACAGTTAAGCAGTGATATTTCAGATATTTTTGAGGAGGATTTTTTAATATGAATAAAATAGCAAGCTTTCAGGTAGACCATACAAAATTCGGAATCGGCATGTATATATCAAGAATTGACGGAGATATTGTTACCTATGATATAAGAATGGTAAAGCCAAACGGAGGTATATATATAGAAAATCCGTCACTCCACACAATAGAACATCTTTTTGCGACATATGCAAGAAATTCGGAATTTAAGGACAGTGTAATCTATGTAGGTCCTATGGGTTGCCGTACAGGATTTTATCTCCTTGCAAGAAATCTCAGCAGTGAGAACGCAATAAAGCTCGTAAGGGATTCATTTGAATTTATATCAGGATTTGAGGGAACTATCCCCGGAACTACAATAGAAGAATGCGGAAACTATCTTGAACATAATCTCGAATCGGCAAAAAAAGATGTACTCCCGTTACTGAAAAAACTGGAAAATTACACTCCCGAAATGCTTGATTATTCATGGCATTTTTCAAAAAAGTGATTATCCGTTTTTGTGCAATGCTACGAAAAATTATAATAATAAGGAAAATAATTACACAAATGATTGATTTTTTTCTTATATATCGTTATAATATTTAGTATCATATAAAAAAGGAGTAATTTTCTTGTTAAACGAATTTTCAGATTTTATTGCAGGATTCGGTGAAAACAGTATAGAAATAATAAAATCATCATTAAAGCTTATTGTAAAATTTATTTCAGCACTATGCCATGGTACTGTAAGATTTATCACCGAAATTCTGAAAGGAATCATAAACATAATTAAATTTATATTCAGCCCTTTCAAAAGAAAAATGAAATTTACCGCTGAACTCGGAAAATCAATAAAAAATGCAAAAAAACAGGGTACAGGGAAATTTATAGCAGAAATTTTCAGAAGTATTTTCAGATATTTATTTTCAGATGAGGGAATTGTATGCACTGCATTCAACTATATTTTACCCATATTTTCAGTAGCATTTCTTATAGGAATAATCCGTTACGGAACGGGTCTTGAATACGGAATAAGCGTTGAATACAACGGAAAAAATCTCGGAATTATATCCGAAGAATCCGAATTTGATGAGGCTGCAAAGGAAGTACAGAAAAGAATATCATATGTTGATAATAACGAATATATTGAATTTTCACCGAAATTTTCACTTAAAATAATTTCTGAAGATGACAGCTTTATGAGTACCCAGCAACTTGCAAACAAAATGCTTTCCGAATCGAACAGGGAACTTGCAGAGGCTTACGGAATATATGTTGACGGTCAGTTTATAGGTGCAGTCCGTGATAAAAACAAGGTTTCAGATACTATGACAAAAAATCTGCTTGACTATAAGGTTGACGGCGAAATAAGAGATATGCGTTACAGCAAAAGCATTGATTATGTCGAAGGAATATATCTCACTGAAAGCGTAATATCAGAAGATGAGGCAATAAAAAAATTAACCGCAAAAAATTACGTTACAGGCAGTTATGTCGTACAGCCGGCGGATTCAATTGTCAGTGTGTGCCAGAAATACAATATGACTGAGGAAAAACTCAAGGAATTAAATCCCTCTCTTAATGACGATGAATCACTTGTTGCCGGAACAGTTATAAAAGTTCTCGAATCGGAAAGCTTTATCCCGATACAGTATATAAGAGAGCTTGAAACAACATCTTTTATAGATTATGAAACAGTAGAAGTTGAAACAAGTGAAATAAATTTAGGAAAAAGCGAACTGCTTGTTAAGGGTTCAAGAGGCGAAAAGCAGAATAAAATTGAAGTTACATATATTGACGGTGCGGAACGTTCAAGAAAGGTTTTAAGCAGTGTGATTACTAAAGAACCAATCGTTGAGCAAATCGGAATAGGAACATATACCGCAAAGCCTGCAAGTGAAGATACAGTGCTTACAGGTTCGGGAAAATTCGCATGGCCTGTTGACGGAGGATTTATAAGTGACCCGTTTATAAGCGACAGAAATCACAAAGGAATGGATATTGCTGCACCTGCCGGAACTGATATATATGCCGCTGCTGACGGAGTCGTTGTCGCATCTGGCTGGAATACCGGCGGATACGGTTATTTTGTAATGATTGACCATCTTGACGGCTATGAAACATTATACGGTCACTGCAGTGGTCTTTACGTTGCAGAGGGTCAGACCGTTACAAGAGGACAGCTTATAGCATGTGTCGGAAGTACAGGAGATTCAACAGGAAATCACTGTCATTTTGAAGTAAGGGAAAGCGGTATGTGTGTCAATCCGGCAAGCTATATAAATACAGCAGAATAATTTTTTATATTGTCAAAAGCCACAAAAAACATACATTTTTTTGTTAAATACAACTATTGATATATGTTGAAAAAAATTATATAATATAAGTACAAAAATTAGAAATAAAAATTTTCAGAAATTATGAAGTAAAAAGGAAGTCTGAACCGTATACATAGTGAAAGAAAAAATCAAAGGAGGAATCTTTATGAAAAAATCAAGAATTATTTCACTTCTTACAGCCTTAACGCTTACAGCAGTATCAGCTGTTCCGATGATTTCATCAGCAATGACAGTTGACGATATTCCTGAAGTTCCCGCAAGAATAATCCGAAATTTTTACGGTGAAGATGCATACATCGAGAAAACAGACGGCGATGTTTACTATTGTCTCGGTCAGAAAAAAATGGGTGCTGTAAAATGCGGTACACCTTATATGACTGTAACTATGAAAGGAACACGTTCTCCTGACATTAACGGAATAATTAATCCATACGGCTTAATCTGCACAGGAACTGATGAATACGGACGCTATGTAATAGTTCCGTCAGAGGATTTAACAGAAAGCCGTGAAACTCTTATGAATGAACTTTATCCGGAAGTTGCAGAGGTTTTAAGCAAACATGATGATATTTTCCATATCGAACAGATTTGTCCGGCAGGTCAGGACAATGTTATTAAATATGCGGAAATCATCGTAAAAAATGCAACTCTCAATGAAGAAGATTTTCCGAATTTCGTAATAACTCCTGTTGATGACAATACAGTAAAGCTTACTCATCAGAAATATTTCAGGACACTTTCAGACGACTACACAGGAAGGGAAATATCTGTCAATTACTATTACAGCGAACTCTATGAAACATACATGTCACTTATTGAACAGTACGGAGATGAAAACTTATCTCTTGAACTTCCGGTTCAGGATTATTCGGAACTCGGTGAATCAATCGGCACAGGAAATTCTTTGTATAATTTCACAGAACCCGTTCCCGAAACAGGCTTTATGAATGATATAGTATCCTATTTTGAGGGCAAAAACGCTTATGTGGAAAAAACTTCTGACAACAAAAGCGTATCTGTTATAACTGATTACAGTTCAGATATATATGAAAAATCAGAATACGGAATATATATCACAGTTAAAAAGGGAACTGAACTTCTTCCAGATGATATTGGATTTTCCGATTATTATTTGCAGAAAACAAATGACACAACATACTGGCTTAAAAGTGCATGGCAATACTATGATGACTCACTTCTTAGCAATATGAAAAAAAATGATAAAATCGTTTCCGTTGACAAGGGATATGAAATAACAAAAATAGACTTTTCTATTCATGGAATCCTGATTAAGACGGATATGACAGAAGAAGAAATGAAGGAAAAATATCCTGATTTACAAATTGATGAATACTACACAGAGCGTTATGAATGTGATGAAAATGAAAAATTCTACTCTGTTATGACCTCTGATAAAGTTTCACTGCTGAAATCAATTCAGAAAGATGAAAATATCATCAGTTACAGTTTAATTCAAGATATTCCGGCTATTATACCGCCCACATTTGCCCCGTCATTTGATGATGAATATATTGAAAATCTCTACACAGCCGAAATAAAAGGCGATGTAAATGCTGACGGAGAAATGGATATTGCCGATTCTGTAACAATTTCCGCATACGTTGCAAATTCAGAATTAAATCCCATAAATGCTGAACAGAGAATCATCAACGGCGACGTTCACAACACAGGTGACGGTCTGACTGCAAACGATTCACTTATGATTCAGCAGTATCTCGCAGGAAAAATTGAAAATCTTTAAAATAAAAACATCAGGCGGTCTTTTTCAGACCGCCTTTTTTATCCGACAATTCCGGAACGTTCAATGCCCTCAATAAAATATCTCTGCAAAAAAATATACATAACAAGCATAGGAGTAACCGATATAAGACACCCTGCCTCAAGCCACACAATCTGTTCACGTGGACTGACCTGCACAGCAGAATTATTAAAAAGCTTTACTGAAAGCCTTGAACCAAGATTTTTAATCATAAGTGCAATAGTCTGATTATCAGTGAAAAAAGTTGAACTGATATAATAATCATTCCAGTAAAATACTACTGAAAAAAGAAAAACTGTCAGAACTGCTGAACCGGCATTAGGAAGCATAACAGAAACAAATGCCCTGAACCTACTGCAACCGTCAATATATGCTGAATCCTCGATTTCTTTCGGAAGTCTCTTGAAAAACTGACGGAATATAAAAATCATAAGTCCCGAACGGATTCCGTTTCCTGCCAGTGCGGGAAGATACATTGCAAGCTTTGAATTTATCAGTTTAAGGTGTACAAAATTACCGTATAACGGAAGTGATATAATCTGCGGAGGAACTATAATCATCATTATGACGATACCAAAAAGAAATTTTTTTCCGAAAAAGTCAAATCTTGCAAAGCCGTATCCCGTAACTGCACATGCCATAACCTGAACCACCGAACAACCTAAATTAAGCAGAACTGTATTAAGAAGTGTTTCGGGAAGTTCCATAACTTCAGCAGTCTGTTTTATAATATCAAAAGTAAAATGACGTGGAATCCACATAACAGAGGGGTCATTCATATCAATGCTGTCTCTGAATGAACAACTTAACATATATATCATCGGATATATTATAATAAAAACAAGTCCGGATATTATAAAAAATCTGAATATGTTCCAAAGTCTCTTAGTCATCTGAATCACCGAAAAGCTTTCTGACAGTAAAAACTGCAAGCCATATAAAAATTAAAACTGATATGAAATAAATCCATGCCATAGCGGAAGCCTTTCCGTAATTCCATTCACTCTGCATTGAAAGAATACGGTTCATAACAGGATTTGCAGGGCTTGTAAAAGTATCTATAACAGTAAAAACAAGGTTTACTTTGAAAAGAGGACTTAAATATGGAACTGTTACTTTCCAGAAGTAATCCCATGCATCAGCGCCCTCAATAATAGCGACATCTCTTGCGGACTGCGGAATATTCTGCAAAGCCGAAAGAAATATAAGAATCTGTATTCCGGAACTCCATACTATGCTGAAAATATTATCTGATATTGAAATAATAATTTTTTCAGTTTTTTCAGATATATCATAGATACCGAAAAAACGCATAAGGTCGCCTATTAAATCAGCTGAAAACATTGTTGAAAACTGTTCACTACCTGTACTTTGAATATTTCCGCTTATGATATTGTAAACAGGGCCTGATGCTATTATTACGGGAAGAAAAAACACAGCTCTTGCAAACGTTCTGCCCTTGAATTTCTGATTAAGAATTACGGCAACAAAAACCGAAAAAATTATAATAAGAGGAGTTTTCCAGAGAGTTTCAACAAGAGTGTCAAGCAGATAATCTGTATAATATTCATCAGTATAAAATATATAGCGGTAATTTTCAAGCGAAATCCATTCGCATACTGTTTTTTCAGAATCTATGCTTACATTGCAGAAAGAATAATAAAGCGATGCAAAAAGCGGTATCAGAAAAAATATAACTGTTCCAATAAGCCATGGAATTATAAATTCAATGCCATGGAGCTTTTTTTTCATTCAGAAATCACCTCTTTTATTACAGTACCGTCAGAATATACGGTGAATGAATTTTCGCCGGAAATATAATAATCCTCAATAAAGCAGTTTTTTAAATTTCCAAGCTTTCCGGAATTGTATTTATATGCCGATACAGCTATGTCACTCCAGCCGGAATAATCCGCATAATAATATTTTTCCAAATCCGTACCCTGAAGAACTGACGGATTTTCATAAATAAAATCAAATAAAAGATAACTGCCGTAAGCAACGGATTTTCTGATATAATCATCAGGATTAGGCATACTGTTCACAGCCTCGGAGGAATATGGTATAAGTCCGTGAATGGTCATCTGATAAAAAGGAATATCCTCATCAAATATATCGAATCTGCTTGATTCAGCGGGAACTCCAGCAATATGATTAACATATGGGAACATATAGGCATTTGCACCGTATGCAAGTATTTTCCTATCAAGAGTTTCACAGCTTTCGCATACAAAATTCATAGTATCATACCTTGAAACTTTTTCCCTTGAATAGTCGCCATAAAGTGAAACTGAAAGTTCACCGAGAGAAATTCCGTCATATGAATAATTTTCCGCAAGCTCACTGTAAATCTTTCTGAAACATTTCGGGGAAAGAAGTGAAAGGAAATTTCCCGAAGTATCTTGTATACCGTATGCCGGACTGTATTCAGCAATCCTTGAATAAGAACCGGAAATTCTTACGGTCATATCGCTGAATTTTTTATCTGAAAATTTCAGATTATCTATAACGGGATAAATTTCAGCACTTTCGGAATAATCAATAAGTTTCTGAAATTCTTTTTCAGTGCCAAGAATATCCGAAGTTTCAGCCTTTGTATCAATTTTTTGGCATATCTGCGAATCAGTCCAGTTATAATAAGACAAAACTATATTTTGAATATCATTACTGCTGAAATTTTCAAGAATATCAACAGCCTGCGAGTATTCCGTAAGGGATATTTTTTTATCCGACGGAATACCCATAACGGAAGTTTCCTTTTCCACACCGCCATAAAGATTAATATAAAGCGGAATATCATTATTTTCACTCAAAGGCGAAAGATTATAAATTTCCATAATGTATTCACGGTATTTTCGGGCAATATCAGAATATCCTGCATTATATTTCTCAATGGGATAATATCTGACTTCAATATCATCACATTGTATATTTCCGCTTTCAAAAACAGTAATATCAGAATCCGTCATTGAAAAATTATCGGTATCACGTATTACAAATGAAAAATTACATGTATTAATATCTCCCGTATCGGCATTAATAAATACATTTGAATCTCCTTTTGATGCAACTGCAAGGAAAGCATTTCCGTTTTTAACTGCTCCATAGCAAGGGAGATAAATCTGTTTTTTATCATCAGTTTTTTTATCGGGAACTAATGCTGTATTATCTCCGTAAACTCTCTGTGAATATGAATTTTTCTTGTCGCTGAAACGTATCAGAGCACCGCAACCGTCGGGAATAACAAAATATCCGTCATCATCTGAATTTGCATAACCTAAAAGCGGAAGAACTGATATTTTTAATACAAGTCTGTCACTGTTTTCCACTATTTCAGAAGTCCTGATACTTGCCTTGAAATAATCTTTTTCCTGAGTATATTCAACAGAATATTTTATTCCTGTTTTATAATAATCATATGTAACGCAAGCTCCTCCGGAAATTTCCGAAATGCTGACTCTGCACTTGCTTTCATCTCCGGAATTTACAGTTTTAATGCTTTTTTCGGAGGGTATTCCATAAGTAAGTATATTTGAAAAATCTCCGCAATCCCATATATAGCCTGTATATTTATTTTCAATTTCAATCAAATTGCAATCAGAAACAGAATTATAATCTGTGTTTTCACTGTATACAGAAACATCTGAATTATTCTCCGAACAGGCTGAACCCGATAACATCATAACTATAATCACAAATATTGAAAGTATTTTTTTCCGCATAAGTCAGCTCCTTATTCTGTAAGAAATTTCAGTAAGAATTGAAAGAATAAATACATAAATCTGCTGAAACAGACAAAGTATAAGCACTGCAAGACAAATCATTACAGCAATCCCGAAAACATTCATAATAACAGCAATTAAAGTTTCTTTAAAACTGTAATGATGAACTTCTCTCACTGAATTAAAAACAAGTACAACCGCCCATATTATTCCGATAATCTGGATTATTTCCATAAAAATATACTCGTCACGTATCAGAACATGCGAAAGAATAACATTAATAAAAAGCTGTGCTATATAAGGCAAAACAGCCTTTGAAGTACCGATGAAAATATTTCTGAACGTTCCGCACCCTCCGAGAAAAGTTCCGCATGCACGGTTTGAAACACACCACAAAAGAAATATTCCGATACTTTTTACAAAATAGGGAATTATATTAAAAACTCTCTGTTCCTCAATACGGAACTGCAGTCCGTAAAGAGTTCCGTCCGCAATCGTTGCCGTAAAAAAAACAAGCAGAATAAAAATCGAATTTTTAACGGAACTTTTAAATTTCAGCAACGGCATTTTAAATAAAGCAATGCAGACCAGTATTGCAGTAATTATAACAAATCCAAAATTTTCAGAAATAAAATTTTCTCTCCAACCCTCAAAGGCTTTGTTGTATATATCTGAAAGCCCGGCACGTTTTGAATAATTCATAGCGTTTCTATAATCGCCGAGTACAAGAAATGCAGATGAAATTTTATTGTAAGCCGTAAGACAATTTGAATCTCTCACAAGAATTTCTTTCCAAAGCTCAATTGATTCGGAATATTTTCCCGAATTATAAAGTCTTTCAGCATTTTCAATAAGCTTTCCGAAATCTGTTTTTTTAAAAACCGTAACAGTATTTTTCATGCTGTCAAGAACGAATAAATTATCTCCATAGCTTTCAACAGCTGAAACTCTTTCAAATCCTCCGAGCTGACTTGATTTTCCACCGGAAATAAACATAAGATTACAGTCTTTATCATATGTAAAAATTTTTCCGTATCTGAAATCAAGGCAGTTAATATATCCGTTTTCATCAACATCAATATCGCAGAACATATTTTTTTCCTGTACTGAATACAAATCAGGATAATCCCCGAATATATTTGTATTATACATAAATAAATTCTGTCCGGCAGAATTTAATTTTTTTATAATATCAGTATTCTGATTTTCGGAAGATGTACATGTATAAATAAAATTTCCATTGTCAATATCAAAGCCGGAAATTCCGGAGGGAATACTTCTTTTTTGCCTTGATTTCTTGCTGTCACTTCGGAAAATATCCTTTATATTTTCAAGAATAATATCCTTTGGCTCGTCGTTACGGTTGGCACCGAAAAATCCGAGAAAATCACCGTCCGGACTGAACATGACAGCTCCGGAATAAACATTGCTTAAAACGGCATAAATATTTCCGTAATTGTCTGCTATTACTTTCTGCGGAATAAATGTGCTGTAATTATATGCAGTGTCATCGGGAATATTAATTTCAAGAATTATATTTCCGTCATAATCAGATACAAGTATTCTTGAATTTTCACTGTCGGCAATATAAATTTTTTCCGAATCTGAAAAGATACCTGTTGGATTTTTTAAAAAAGTTTCCGAACCGTCAGGCATAGTGAAACGGTTGTATATTTTAATAATTCTTTCGAGTGAAATATCAAGGCATAAAATTCTGTTGTTTCCGGAATCTGCTATAAAAAATCTGTCACCGCATATAAAAATATCACTGGGAGAATTAAATTCAGGAATTTTCAAATCTACGCCTGAAACTGTTTTTTCAGCAGTATATCCTGCCTGTGAAAGAACAGTTTCGCCTCTTTGATTATAATTATAGGATTCTGCGGAAACATCAAATCTGAAAAGAGTCAGGAAAATAAAAATTAATAAAAAAAGCTTTTTCATATTTAAACTCCCTAACCGCTTATTCCGGAATGAGCCATAGTTTTTATAACGCTTTTTCTTGCAAATATAAATATTATTACAGGAGGTAAAAGCATAATTACTGATGCGGAAGCGGATATTCCCGTTTTAGATATTCCCGAGGCGGTAAGCTGTTGAATTACAGTTGGAAGCGTCTTTAAATTTTCCCTGTATATAAAGCTACCGCTCTGCATATTCCATGCAGACTGAAAAGCAAATATCATAACAGTTGCAAGAGCAGGTTTCTGATTAGGCATAACAATCTGCCAGCATATTCTGAAAAGATTAGCACCGTCAATTTTACCGGCTTCAATAATTTCATCGGGGACTTGCGATATGCTCTGACGCATAAGGAAAAGTGACATCGGAGATGCTATCATAGGAAAAATCAAAGCTCTGTAAGTATTAATCATATTCAGCTTTGTTATAAGGGTATATTGCATAATATATATAACATTGCTCTGATAGAGAAGTGATACAACTATAAAGGCATTAAGGAAATTTTTCCCCTTAAAACTGCACTTTGCAAGAACGAATCCTGCCATAGCCGAAAAAACACATTGCAACACAGTAATGGAAAGAGTTACAAGCATACTGTTAAAGAAATATCTTGAAAACGGTACAAGCTGGGATTTGCTCAAATCCTCAAGCATGTTTCTGAAATTGTCAAGAGTAGGATTAAGAGTGTAAAGCTTTGGCGGAAATACAAAAAGCTCCTGTTCAGGCTTGAAAGCCATTACAAAAGCAAGATATATTGGCAGAGCCATAAAAATTCCGAAAACGGTCAGAAATAAAAATACTGCAATATTTCCCGCCCGCCTGTCCGAATGTTTCATAAAAAATCACTGCTCCTGATTAAGAAATTTATTTACAAGCATATTTGAAATATACATGAATAAGAAAAGTATAACGCATATTGCAGAGGCGTAACCCATTTCATAGCGAATCCAGCCATAGTCATAAGCATGAGTCATTATAGTATGGGCTTTATAATCCGTACTCGGAAAGCCGACTAAATTCTGTGCAACAGCTCCGGCAGTAAAGGAGCTTACAATCTGCATTACAGACGCAAAAAGCAACTGCGGTTTCATAAGCGGAAGCGTTATATATATAAGTTCCTGCCAGCGGTTTGAAATTCCCTCAACAGCACCTGCTTCATAATATGAGGGGTCTATATTCTGGAATCCGGCAGTAAATGCAAGAAATCCTGCCCCGAGGCTTATCCATAACTGTACAACAATTACGACTCCGAGAACATATCTTGAATCAGTAAGCCACTGAACCGGTGAAACTATTATTCCGAGCTTCATAAGAACAGAATTAAAATATCCGTATCTGTCACCGCTGAAAATCAACTGCCATACAGCATATATATTAGCCATAGACGGAGTATAGAAAACAAGCGTGAAAACAGTTCTCAAAGCAGATGGCATCTGATTTATAAACCATGCAAGCATAAAGCAAAGTGCATAGCTGACCGGAGCTGTAACAACTGAAAATATAAGAGTAACTCTTATAGATTTCATAAAAATTCTGTCATTCAGAAAAAGATTTCTGAAATTTTCAAGTCCTATGAAATCCGGTTTCTGCACTATATTGAAATCCGTAAAGGCTACCGGAACTGACATAACAACCGGTATTACAGTAAACAGTATGAAAAAAATCATAAAAGGTGCAAGCATAAGGTAACATTCGCCCGAACGCCTTATTTCTTTGAAAGTCTTTTTAAAATTCATCTCGAAAAATCCTAACCTGTATTTTCAAGCTTACGCTTTATTTCATTATTTATGTCTCTGTTGTACCATATAAGAGTATCTCTCGGATTCTGACCGTTATTGACAGTTTCCCTGAAAGCGTTCATAATATTTCTTGTAACGGCATATGAAGAAGTTATAACCGGAATTTCCTCAAGTTCTTCACGCTGAATCATAAGCCTTTCAAGTTCGGAATAAGACCATGACAGACTTTCAAGAGCCTCTGTATTTGCAGTAGCAAATCTGCCTGTAATTCCCATAACACATTCAAGTCTGTTGCTGTATTCCGTCTGAATTTCGGAGCTTGTAAACCATTTTATAAATTCCCATGCCTTATCCTTTTTGCTTTCGTCCTTATTGAAAATAACGGCGGAAGTTCCGTTTGAATTTACGGCATGAGAAAAAGTTTCGTCATCTTGTACAGTTGCAGGAACTGAAGTAAAATTCCATAAGCCTTTTATTTCAGGAGCAAGAGCCTCAAGATTATTGAAAAACGTATAGTCAGCAATTATTATGGGATATTCGCCTGTTCTGAAACGGCTGAAAGCATCATATGACTGCATAAAGCCGTATTTTCTGTAAAAATCCGTCCACTGTTCAAAAGCGGAAACACATTCGGGTGAATCAAGTACCGACTGCGTCAAATCCTCATTGTAGTAATTCAGACCTTTCTGAAGCAAAAGACATGCAAAAGTATTTCCTGTTTCAGTGGCAGGAGAAATATTATTTGAAGGCAGTACAAGACCAACTGACATATAGTTTCTCTGAATTGCCGGCAACATATCAATAAGTTCCTGCCATGTTTCCGGAGGAGAATTAAAGCCAAGTTTCTTAAGAATATCTTCCCTGTAAAACATCATCGCCCAGCTCTGACTTAAAGGTATTCCATAGCAACCGCCTTTGTATTCATAATTAATGGTAGCATTATTCTGAAAACGTTTTTTTATTTCTGTATAGTCCTCGAAATCCTCAAAATTGACAAGCAATCCCCTTGACGCAAGGTTAACCGGATATTCTCCGCCGAGAAACAGTGCAACATCGGGCTGGTTTCCGGTCATAGATGCCTCTGTAATTCCGCCCGAAACAAGATTAACCGATACGGGAATATCCGGATTTTCAGTCATAAATTCTGATTCTGCAAGTTCCCTTATAATCTGTGCCTGTTCACGTCCGGAATTAACCCACACTTCAATACAGTTATCACCGGAAATATCCGATACAGATGAATAGTCAACAAAAAATGAACTTATAAAAGAACGGAATCCAAATTCAAGGGATTTCAGAAAATTCCCCTTAGTATCTGAAAAATTCTGATTTTCGGTGCAAAGCTCTATGTAATCGATTTCAAGGGGAGTTTTTCGGCAGTCCCTTTCCCAAGCCGAAAGAAGTGAAATATTATCATGTATTTCTGAAAGATACTGCGGAATTTTCAAAGGCTTTTCAATGCACCTGTCAAGAATATTTGTCATGCCTGTAATTGCAGATGCCTCCGAACCATAGGAATCCGATATATTTTCAATGTCTTTTTTAATATCCTTTAATTCCGATGAAAAATTTTCAAAGTCATCAGGAAGTTCGGGGAGCTTTTCATGCACATAGTAATCCGTATATTTATCGGGCTGAACACCTGTAATCATAAGGATATTTTTATAATACTCATTAATTTCAGATAAAATTTTATCAATTCTGCGTAAGTATTCTGATATTTCATCAGGTACAGCCTCAACAGTAATAAAATGGTCACTTTCGGAATCAAGATATATATATCCCTCCGGTGAAACTATATTCCAGTCAGAGCCGTAATTAAATTTAACCCGATTTAATTCTTCAAAAGGAATTTTACCGTCTATATAAATTCTTCTTGATGAACAGAATCCTCTCATTTCGTCCTGACGTGATTTTATACCTATTCTGTAAAAGCCTGTCTTTATTTTTTCTTTCGGAATAAGCCATGTAATGCTCTGAAAAGGCTGATTCCAGCTTGAATCACCTATTGTATTGTACAGCAGATTATCGGGGTCTGACGGTGAAACGAGATAATCTGAATTATCATAAGTGGGACAAAGTACGGCAGAAGATTTATATAATGCACTTTCCCCCTCTATTCTGATTTTGTTATCAGCAGTATCTGAAAAATCCGCATCAAGCGAATTAATATAATCATCATATGATTTTAAACATTCCGGCTGACGAATTATAAAATTATCAATTTCAAGATATGCCCTCTCAAAGCTGAATGAAATCTGATTTTTACCCTTTTCAAGATAAAATATAAGAGGTTCACTAAAAAGTCCGTCAGTATCATTTAAAAAGCTTTTTATCTGCATTTCTTTCTGAATCTGAAAAGGACGGATTTGATTTCCCTTTGAATCCTTTTTTATTTCTCCCTCATCAGTCCATACTCTGTTAAGAATAAGCCTTGATGACGTATCATAAGGGATACTGTCATTAATACTTAATGAAAATTCTATATTATGACTGCTTGAAACTAAGGGACAGTAATTTATTTCAATACAGTATATACCCGTTTCCGGTACATCTATATCATAGGAAATACTTCCCTGTGGCTTGTCAAGTATAATAGAATTGCTGTTTTTACAGACATTTTCAGCTGATTTATAATCAACGGCATTTACAGTAATTTCATAATCGGGACGGGGTGAACTGCAGTATAAATCATAGTAATCACTGTATGAAATATTTTCGCTGTATGAAAATTCACATAAATCTGGTTTTTCATAATCAGCATATGCCAGTATATCAAAATCAGATTCAAAAAACACCAGCATTACTGCAACAAGAAATAATATAATTTTTTTCATATATTCACCTTATGTATTTTGTATAAAATTATTATATCATATCTGAAAATATTGTCAAGGCACAAAAAGAGCGGATTTTAAAATCCGCCCTTATGGAATAAAATCAGCCTTTTTCAGCAATATAGATAGAAATTCTGTTAATCATAATATCAGCAGTTTCTTCAGCGGACTTGTCGCCCTTGAAGAATGCCTGAACTTCTTCGTTGCATATATCATAAAGACCTTGTTCGTAGAAGTTCGGAGCTGTTTTAATACTGTTAATCAGCTCTTTAACCTGTGCAATTTCCTCATCGGTACAGTCACCGATTTTAATTTCCTTGTCACCAGCCCAGAAAGTAGTTTCATATTCAGTTTTTTTGCCCGTTTCGGGGTCAATCCAGAACTGAGGAGATTTTGACTGTTCAGCGAGCTTGTCAAAAGCCTTCTGATTTACAGGGAAACTCCATATATTATTATTTCCGTTTCCGTCATCACTTGGTGACTGGTAATCTTCAGTGAGGAACTGTCTTATAAAATTCCAGCAAGCATCCTTATTGGCAGAATTTGAAACAATGGAAAATGAAGTTGAATCAAATGAAAGCTTTATTCCCGAACCGTCAGAACTCGGATATCCGACAAAAGTAACAGGTTCATTTGCAAAAGTACCCGCAAGAAGTTCATGATAGCTTCTGAAATTATATATTCCGGCATCATATATAAGATATTTGTCTTTAATCATAGATGTCTGATAATCGTTCCATTCATTCTGTTCTTCGGTCATAATATTTTCATCTTCCCAGTCCGGTTCGTCCTCGAACTGGTTTATAAATTCAAGAAGCTTTACAAGCTCCGCCTTGTCATATGTGAAAGTCTTGTTCTTATAGTCAACATGCGAATTGAGATTTGAATAGAAAGCTGTATAGAACATACTTGTTTTATAGTCATTGATACTGAATCCCATATCCTTTTTAGGACGATTTTCGTATGCTGAAATCATATCATCAATAGTCCAGTTTGGCTTTTCTCCGACATATTTTGTTTTTCCTGTAAGTGACTGCATACTGAATGAAGTAGGAACTAACACAAGTTTTCCGTCATATTCGCTGAGATTAAGAATATTCGGCACAAATGATTCACGGTTAATCTCGCTGTCCTTATCGATAAATTCATAAAGGTCAGCAAAAACACCCTTTGAAGCAAGTGACTGCATATTCAGATTTCCGGAAGCACATATAATATCAGGAGCTTTTCCGGAAATCAAATCCTGATTCAACTGCTGTACTGCACCCATATACTCATTTTCTTCATTGTCATACTGCGAATAGTCAACAGTTCTGATTCGGTAATCCTTGTTATTCTTGTTAAATTCAGAAATTTTGGAAGTAATAAGTTCGTCATTATAAAGCATACCAAGAGTTATAATCTGCTGATTTGCAAATTCAGAGGCATCACGCTTTTTAAGCCTTGAAAAACTTACTCCGCCACGATAACCCCCCTGTGTATTCTCAACTATTGAAATCTGCATATCCTTATCAACAACAGCTGCCATAACGTTTGAAATATCGGAATCAATCCAGTTTACAATTTCATCGAACTGTTTTGTATTCTTGTTATATCCTGAAAGAGCCTTATCGCCCAATACAAAAAAGCTGTAATCGCCGATACCTCTGATTATACAGTTCTGTGAGTTGTAAATATTGGCATCATATTCAAACTTTTCTGATACTGAATTGCTTTCAAGGTCGAATCTTGAAAATACATAACTGCTTTCACCGTATCCGCATATTATAAGGTTATCATCGGAATCCGAACCGATTGAATCAATCCACTGAATATCATCATTTTTTCCGAGAACATTTCCTTTTCCGTCCTTATCGAATTTCACAAAGCCCTGAGATTCTGAATAGAATACGCTTGAACCGTCTGAAAATCCGTAACATCCGCTTACATAGTCATACTGTTCCGCAGATTCATAGGCAAGATTTACACTTGAAATCATTTTGCCGTCCTTGTCATACATTCTGTAAACATAAGTCTGTTCTCTTGCTTCCTCATATGGAGCCCAGTCAAAATTTTCCCAGTCGATTGTTGTATCGTCGTAATCTATAATCGGTAAATCTCCATATGAAACCTCACTGATAAACACTGCAAAGCCACCGTCTTTAAGAGCGTTCATGGAATTTATATTATTTTCCTTATTCTTGTCAAGCTCAATATTTATTGGAGTGAATGTTGAAAAGTCCGAAGAAATGCTGTAAATGACATTATCATAAGAAGTTCCGGCATAAGCGTTGCAATAATAGACATCATCAGCCGGAGAGTATGCAATATTGCGTATATCCTGAATATCCTCCGGAACAGTATCAATAGATTCGCTTGCATAGGAATTTTTAATAAGTTCATCAGCCGTCTGAACAGGACGTTCAGTATTATTATTGCCACCGTTTGAACCTTTTTCTCCGCAAGCCGTCATAGATGACATAATTGCAAACATAGTTGCACAGCTAAGGAACTGTGTGAATTTCTGATTTTTCATAAATAAAATCCTCCTTAAAATTATTTAGTATGGAATTTTGCTTTTGATTTTCTGAGAGAGTTTTTTAACAGGTTTCTTTGAGCTTATAAATCTGAAAAGTTTTATCAGGAATAAAAGCAGAGTAATAAAAGGTATAACAAGGAAAACAAGAACTGCAAAGAGATTCAGAGAAGCTTTTATTTCCGTAACCCTTGCGGAATTTTCCCACCATGTATATTGTACGGAGTTTGTTATTATAACGCAGTTGCTGAGATGTTTCAGCCGTTTGAAATTATGAGAAAACGAAAAACGTTCTGAATTTTCAACAGTAACGGAAGTGCTTTCATACTGATTTTCAACAAATTCACTTATAGTATTGTAAGCAAAACCCTTGACAGGATTCGGAACTACTGCCTCATAGGACTGAACCGTAATATCTTCGCTTTTTCCGGAAAGAAGTTCCGCTGAACTGTATGAAATATATGCTCTCGGAAGTTTTCCGTAAGTCTTTTTTTCGGCACTTGATTCCGGAATATCAACAATTCCTGCAACATAGAAATCAAATCCGTTTATCTCTGCTGTCATGCCTTTTACTTCATCAGAGCCGAAAATCTGCCATGCAAGCATACTGTCAATAACGATACCGTTTCCGGAAAGTTCATCATCACGGAAGTATGAACCATCAGCAAACTTAAAATCATGTATCAGAAAAAAGTCACTTGTAACTGCTGTTATTTCTGTTTTAGCCGTACCTCTTTTAGTACCTGATACTTCCATTTTTCCGAGAGATGAAGTATAGGTATCAATCCATAGCCTTTTATTTTCTTCTTCTTTAAGAGATGCACTTGTCAAAGCACTTTTAATTGCATTGCGTACAGCATTGACATTATTTGTATTCAAGCCCGAATCATCAGCAAAGAAACAGCTGACCTGTGAATAATTCATACCGCTGTTGTTTCCCTGCCACCTTTCGGCACCTTTCTGGGAAGTCAGGGAATTTATCTGACTGTCGGATATAATACTGAACGTTAAAGCTCCTGCAATGCATATAATATTAACTGCTGATAAAATTATTTTTGATTTCAGTGATTTCAGTTTCATGAATAATCACCTTAATCCTTCATTTTTACCTGGTCACCGGATTGTACAGGCTTGCTTGAAGTAGTAATAACATAATCGCCCATATTCAGAGAACCCTGAACTGCACATGATACTTCATCAGAGGCAAGAACTTCAACGTCAACACGTTCGGCAAAATATCTGTTTCCGAGAGGTGAACTTTTTGACTTGACTATAAGCACAAATTTTCCGTTTGAATCCTCATTCAAAGCACTTTTCGGAATTATTGTGTCATATCTTCCTGTACTGCATGGAATTGATACAGACAAGGTATCGCCGGAATTGACATTACCACTGACTTTGAATTTAAGGATTCTGTTCTTCTTATTCTGTGTATCGTTTTTAATTTCAACAAGGTCAGCATTAATGGAATTGCTCCAGTCGTTGAGAACATCAACGGAAATTCCTGCTTTGATTTTCTTGGTCTTTTCGGCCTCAACACTTACAGTCATAGTATAGCCTTCTTCGGATATATCTATAACAGCAACAGCCTCGTCAGGCAGAACGGTATCTCCTATTTTTACATTTATCTGACTTACGACTCCGGAATAATCAGCTTTTATTTCCTTTTCGCTGTCTTTTTTCTTAATCTTATCGACAACGAGTTTCTGAGCTTCTATTTCCTCATGCTTAGCCTTTATATCAATATCATTTGACTGACTTTCAAGATTATCCTGTTTCTTGGCATCTTCAAGGGCAATCACAAGTGATTCAAGCTCACGCTGTTTTGCGGTAATCTGTTCATTGAGAGCATCAACGGTAAGAATATCATCTGCTGAAAGATTTGACTCATAATTATTTATTATGCTGTTAAGCCTGTCAGATTCACCATTCAGATAATCTAATCTGTCATTAAGAGTATTGTGGAGAGCAGATTTTTCAGATTTATATGCACTTTCGCACTGGTCAAGATAATCTGAACACTGATTTACTTTGTCCTGAAGTGACTGTATCATTTCCTCTGAAACATCAGGAGACATCATAAAAGTCTGCAATTCTGATTCAGCTTTCTGAAGTTCGGACTGTGCTTTTGTGTATTCCTCATAAATGCCTATGATATTTCCTGTATATTCACTGCCGATTGAGTAAATATCATCAGTATTGAGAGATGTTATATACATCTGAATATCTGCAAGTTCAGAAGTTATTCCGGAAAGCTCCGATTTTGCCTGATTGTATTCGCTTTTTTTTGAATCGTTTTCAGCCTGATTTGATACAGCTTCATCACGTTTTGCAATAAGTGCATTTAAATCTTCCTGAGCATTTTTAATAGTCTGATTTTCTGTTGCATAGTTTTTAGGAAGTTTAAGGAGCATTTTCTGATATTCAAGCTCAAGGGATTTCAGAAGTGTTTCAGCCTCTTTAAGTTCAGTATTTTCTTCACTGTTGACAGTAAAGAGAATATCTCCTTTTTTAATCTCCTGACCGGTTTTAACCTTTATTTCATCTATTGTACTGTTTCCCTTTGCCTTTACTTCATATGACTGATTCGATTCAACAATACCGCTTGCATTGAGTTTTTCGGTAAGGCTTCCGGATATACTGCTTTCCGTTGCGATTTCCGGAAGTGAATGATTCATAATAGTATTTGAAAAAAATGTGAGTATAAGCAGGACTATAAGAAATACTATAAGAATGTTTTTTATAATATCCCTGCGTTTTTCGGGATTTATAATCTTTTTATTTTCGTTCATGTCTATCTTTCCTTTCTGAAATATCAACCTTTTATTCCGCCCGAATAGGTTATGCCCTCAACGAGATAATCCTCACCGTAAAGGAACATCAGAAGCGTGGGAATCATATATATAACAGCTACTGCAAATGCAAGTCCGACATCTCCTGTATTTATTTCCGATAAAAATACCGAAAGAGGGTGCATTTCCTTATCTTCAAGAAGTATCAGAGGCTGTTCAACCATATTCCAGTAATCAATAAATACAAGAAGTGTTACTGAAAATACTGCACTCTTGCAAAGCGGTAAGCATATATGACGGAAAATCTGCCATTCGCTTGCACCGTCAAGCTTCGCAGCCTCTATATATGATGTCGGTATGCGTTTCATTACCTTAGTTAATAAAAATACGCTGAAAGGTGAAAAAATCCCCGGAAGTATTATTGCCCACCTTGTATTGAGAATACCCAGTTTGTCAGCTACAAGAAAATTCGGTACAAGTGTTACCTGATACGGCATAAGCATTAATATTATATACGAAAAAAATATAATCTGCTTGATTTTTCCGTCATATCTTGCGAATCCGTATGATGCAAAAAGTGCAACAACAATCTGAAAAAACGTTATCGGAACTACAAGTATTACGGAATTCCAGAATTTAAGAAGATATTCCGGACTTTTAAACAATACCGCAAAATACTGGCTGAAAGATACCTTATCCGGAATAAATTTAAGGTTAAGCGTATCGGATATATATGTTTTCTTGTCAGATGATATATTATCAAACATAACACCATAGTTCGCAGATATTTCAGAAGATGTCATGAATGAATTTGTAATCGTCAGAACAGTCGGCATAAGAAATACTATTGCAACAAGTCCCGCAAAGACAGTCAGAAGAACCTTAAAAAGAAAGTCTTTTCGTTTTTTACGGATATTCATTCTTCAACGTCCTTTCCGAAATGATTTTCCACTGCAAAGAGAATACCAATAATTACAATCATAGCTAAGGACAGCAGTATAGCTGCCGATGAAAGCTTCTGATAGTCAAGCGATTTGAATGTGTTATTCATAAAATGCTGTAACAAGTACATTTTTCCGTACGGATAATCTCCCGTAAGCAGATATACTTCTCTGAATATCTTGAATGAATTTATAAGTGAAAGTATAAGCACAAAAAATATGGTCGGAGAAAGGTATCTTAATTTTATATGTATAAAAGTATAAAACTTTCCTGCACCCTCAAGCTCTGCAACTTCAATAATATCCTTTGGAATTGCACTCAGTCCCGACATAAAAAGAATCATATTGTAGCCGAGATTTTTCCAGAGAAACATCAGAACTATTACGACATGACTGTAAGGCGATTTCAGCCAGTCTATGCTTTCAATTCCGAAATTTGCAAGAAATTCGTTTACTGTTCCGTAATTATGGAATATTACCTGCCATACAAGAACTACTGATGCAGTGGGAACCATTAAAGGACACAGGAAAAATGTTCTGAATATGCTTTTCCCTGCAATTTTTGAATCAAGCAGTAATGCAAGCCCCAAGGATAACACTAATGCAAGCGGTACAGCTACCGCCGAAAATGATACCGTATTTTTGACAGCCGTCCTGAATGCCGGATTTTTTACTGTCTGAATAAAATTGTCAATCCCGACAAAATCCCTCATAATAGGATTATTAACAACTGAATAATAAATTATTATGCAGAAAGGCACAAAAAAGAAAAACATTACTCCCAAAAAGCTCGGTGCTATACAAAGATTGCTGAAAATCTTTTCACCACGTCGTCCGCACTGTGATTTTTTTCTTTTTTTCATAAAAATTACCCCCTTTATATACAAGTGATTTTCAGACCCGAAAAAGACGAGATTTTTCAAAAAAAATTTTTCTCTGAAATCTCTTAATGTACTATATTAAATAATACACCAATATTATTAAAATGTCAATAGTTTCTGAAAATAATCTATACTATCTTTATAGTGATTTTTAACTGCGTTTTTGTTTCATTCAAAATAAATTTTTATTATTATATACAATCATAGCATATTTTTATTATATCTGTCTATACAAAAAACTTAATTTTTTCTTAATAAAAAAATCGGGCTGACTTAATCGTCCACCCGTAAACATTTTTACTTTTTTATAGAATTTTAGGAATCGAAATATCTCACAGCGTCCCAACCAACTTCGTCAGCCATGAGAGCAGCACTTGCCTGATTAACATAAGTCAATCAGACCTATTTGTCAATATGCAGAATAAACAATAATAATTATTCTTTTTAGGTCATAATACCCTATTTGTGAATTTTTTATATGCAATAATTATAATAATACTATTTAAGGAGGAAAATTTATGAATAAAAGGCTGAAACAACTCCGCATTGAAAGCGGATATACACAGCTTCAAATGCAGATGAAAACCGGAATCGACCAGAGTGACTATTCAAAAATTGAACGTGGCACTCGTGAACTTTCATTAAAACAGGCTATTATTATAGCACAGGTTTTCAATACCAGTATAGATTATATTACTGGTCTGACAGATATCAAAGAACCCTATCCAAGAAAAAGCAATTTAAAAGATTAAAAAGGCGGACATTTCAGTCCGCCTTTGAAATTATCTTGATTTTTTTCTTAATCTTGATTTCTGACCGAGATTAAGTGAAGAAGTGAAAATCTTATCCGAATTGAAAATTCTTATAGCGAAGAACATACAGATTACAAAAACAACAGCCTGATAAATTATTCCGAAAACAAATATCTTATCATTACCGAACATAAGATTATTCATAGCAGTGAAAGTATGAGTAAACGGAATAGTATATACAATAGTTTTGATAACAGTCGGGAGCGTATTTATATCTGATACCATAGAAATCATATAAGGAATCATTGCACACATCATAACCGGCATAATAAGACTCTGTGCAGATTTTGCATCATTAGCCATAGCACCGAGTATAATTGATACAGAAAGAGAAATCATAATAGTAAGGAATGTCTGAACTCCGACAAGCAGATAATCAGTAATTCCGAGATGAAGTCCGAGCTGATTCATAGCCTTGTCATATGAGAGAGTATCAGATACAACAGCACCTATTTCCTCACCTGACATAGCGGAAGTCATAGCACCTCCTATGAAAACATAATATCCAATCATAAAAGCCACGGCATTTATAAGAGCTACTATTGCGGCAGCTAACATTTTAGCACCAAGAACTGAACTTCTTGATACGGGGGCAGATAAAAGCGTTTCAAGAGTCTTGTCGATTTTTTCGGTGGAAATTGCACCGATAATCATCTGCGAAGTATACATAACAAGAACGAATACTATAATCGGAATAATCATATTCTGAACGGATATATTCTGTATAATGGTACTCATGCTGATTTCAGCGGATTTGTCTGATACAACAGTAATTTCATTAATTTTAAAAGGCTGTTGTACAAGAGCTATATCCTGTTCAGAAAATCCGCCCTTTTCCATAAGCTTATTTGAAATTATCGACTGGAAAAGAGCCAAGGCACTGCTGTTATCCGATGATATCATAGACATTGAGGAGGCTGATTTCATAACCGATACGGCAGTAAGAGCCGATATATCACCGTTTTCAAGTAAATCTCTTGTAAAGCCTTCGGGAATTACAACAAGGCTGTCAATATTGTTTTCGCTCATAATCTGCTGAAATTCCTTTCCGGAATTTTCAACGCCAATCATAGTAATATCAGCCTGCATAGCTTTCATATCATCAAAAATACTTTGAGTAAAGCTTGTATTGTCGCAGTCCATTATATTTATTTTATACTCATTTTTTGCTATTTCATCAAGAGATGACTGCATAACCTGACCGACTATTGAAAACAGAACGCATATAACAACTATTCCGAGAATCATCTGCTTGTTGACAAGTTCAGTCAGTTCCTTTTTGAGAAGATTAAAGAACTTCATGACTTACCACCACCCTTTCAAAAACTTCCTCAAGATTGGAAGTATTATAACGTGCTTTAAGGTCAGAAACTGCACCTTCTGTCATAAGATGGCCGCCTGCAACTATTCCTACACGGTCGGAAACAAATTCAATTTCAAGCATATTATGCGAAGAAAGCAGAAACGCTGTTCCGTCCTCTTTGGCAAGCTTTTTAATCATACGGCGGATTTCCATAGCGTTAAGAACATCAAGACCGCTTGTCGGTTCATCAAGAATAGCGAGTTTCGGCTTATTCATAACGGCACGGGCAAGAAGTAGCTTTCTAATCATACCTCTGCTGTATGTTCCTATTTTATCGTTAAGGCGTTCCTTAAGACCGCATATTTCAACGGCTCTGCTGACATATTCGTTAACTTTTGCGGAATCGTCAGTAAAAAGTCCGGCCATAAATTTAAGATATGCAGTACCTTTCATATTTTTATAAGCCCCTGCCTCATCGGGAAGATATGTAATACATTCCCTTACCTTTTCGGGCTGTTTTGTAACGCTGAAACCATTAACTACCGCATCTCCCGAAGTAGGCTTGATAAGAGTGGAAATCATTCTTATAGTAGTTGTTTTTCCTGCACCGTTTGAACCTATAAGAGCAAAGATTTCGCCCTCCCTTATGCTGAAACTTATGTTATCGACAGCAAGAACGGTTGAATATTGTTTGGTAAGTCCGTTTACTTCAAGAATATTATTCATTTTTCAGAAACTCCTTTCATACAGAATTATTCTTCATAATCCGATTCATCGCTTTTATATTTTCTTTTATACCAGAAACATAAAATTTCTCTTACAATGCAGCAATAAAAAAGTGCAATATAAAACGACCAGAATACATAAATATTGAGATAACCTCCTATAATCGTACCTGCACCAAGACCTGTTACAATAAAGTAATATTCATTTGTACCTGCATCGGAAACGATTTTCTTTTTAAGTTCATCATTTTCCTTTATATACTGCTCTTTAAGTTTTTTCTTATCCTTTAGCATCATAACATATCTTACAATGCTGAAAACGGACATAAACACAGCAGAAAAGCAAAGACCGTTTATAAAACCTTTGAAAAAATCCTTTTCAACAGCAGGATTTCCGATATACCCCATATTTGAAAGAAACATTACTGTCAAAAGAACTGCAACAAGAACAGCAGAATAAGCTATTCTGATTTTTAGCTTGTTTCGATAAACATTCATAATCAAAAATCGTCCTCCGAATTATATACATCTGAAAAATCAAAAACTTCTTCAATAGAAAGTCCGAAATAATGTGAAATCTTATAGGCAAGAACAAGAGATGCGGTATATTTTCCGACTTCAATTGAAGTAATGGTCTGACGTGTAGTACCAACTGCAACAGCAAGCTCCTCCTGTGATAATTTTCGCTGTTTACGGAGTTCTCTTATTTTAGTTTTCAAAAAGAATCAGCTCCTTAAAATGCCAAGTTAACTTTGCAATTTTAGTATAGCAGACTTTGCAGAATTTGTCAAGCAAACTTTGCAGAATTAAATAAATTTTCTATATTTAACAAAAAAAATTCCCCTCTGCATTAAACAGAGAGGAATTATATAAAAAGCTTATGAATTTGAAACAATTATATTATTCTGTTCGTCAGCAGTTACGGAAATACTGTGAACATCGGGAGATTTGTCTATAATAATCTGTGCAACAGCGTCCTCAACTTCCTGACGGATAACACGTCTTATATCACGTGCATTATAGCTTTTTCCGAATGACTTTTCAGCAATAGCTTTAAGAGCCTTGTCGTCATATTCGAGAGTGATATTCTTTTCAGCAAGAGGAGATTTCATTTCTGAAAGCATAAGTCCTGCAATTTCAGAGAAATCATCTTTTGAAAGCTGTCTGAATGTAATAATTTCATCGATACGGCTGATAAATTCGGGGCGGAGGAACTCTTTAAGAGCCTTCATAGTCTTTTCCTTTGTTATATCGGTCTGAGTCTTGTTAAATCCTACACCTATTGTCTTATCATTTGAACCCGCATTTGAAGTCATACAGATGATAGTATTTTCAAAATTGATACTTCTGCCATGAGCGTCATTGACTTTTCCCTCATCAAGAATCTGCATAAGTATATTCATGACATCGGGGTGAGCCTTTTCGATTTCATCAAATAGTATTACTGAATAGGGTCTGCGTCTTACCTTTTCAGTAAGCTGACCTGCTTCATCATAGCCGACATATCCGGGAGGTGAACCAATCATTCTTGCAACCGACTGTTTTTCCATATATTCGGTCATATCAAGCCTTATAAGAGGTTCAACGGAATCAAACATTTCCTCCGCAAGAACCTTTACAAGCTCGGTTTTACCTACACCGGTAGGACCTACGAAAATAAATGATGCAGGTCTGCGTCTCTTGCTGAGCTGTACTTTAGTTCTCTTTATTGCCTTTACAAGAGCCGTAATAGCTTCGTCCTGACCGATTACCTTTGATTTGAGAGCTTCTTCGAGCTTGGAGATTTTTTCATATTCTGATTCAGCTACCTTGCTTGCAGGAATACCCGTCCACATCTCGATAACCTTTGAAATATCTTCCTCTGTAACCTGAACATCTTTTGTTTTTTCGGCGAGAATTTTTTCTTCTTCATTTTTTCTGATTAATTCGCCTTTAAGTTCAGCAAGCTTTTCATAGTCCGGCTCCGGACTTGTTTCGATAGCATCAGCCTGTTTCTTAATATCTTCGATTTCTTCAAGAAGTTTTGTATGCTGTGCAATTTCAGGAGTTCTTATGCATACTCTTGCACATGATTCATCAAGGAGGTCAATCGCCTTGTCTGGGAGAAATCTGTCATTTATATATCTTTCTGAAAGAACAGCACATTTTCTTATAAGGTAATCCGAAATTTTAACCTTGTGATATTCCTCATAGTATTTTTTAATTCCGAGAAGAACCTCAACAGTATCTTCAATATTTGGTTCATTTACAGTAACAGGCTGGAAACGTCTTTCAAGTGCGGAATCCTTTTCAATATATTTTCTGTACTCGCCGAAAGTAGTCGCACCGATAACCTGAATTTCACCTCTTGAAAGAGCCGGCTTGAGAATATTCGCAGCATTCATAGAGCCTTCAGAATCGCCTGCACCGACAAGATTATGGACTTCATCGATAAACAGTATAATATTTCCCTCACGCTTGACTTCCTCAACAAGACCTTTCACACGGCTTTCAAACTGTCCTCTGAACTGTGTTCCGGCAATAAGAGCAGTAAGGTCAAGAAGATATACTTTTTTATCAGCAATATTCAACGGAACATCTCCGGAGCATATTCTCTGTGCGATACCCTCTGCAATAGCAGTTTTACCGACACCCGGTTCACCGATAAGGCAGGGATTGTTTTTAGTTCTTCTTGCAAGAATCTGAATAACTCTTGAAATTTCCTTGTCTCTGCCGATAATATTATCAATCTTGCCTTCTTCAGCTTTCTGCGAAAGGTTAGTGCAGTAATTTCCGAGAAATTTCAGTTCCTTTTTGGATTTTGTCTTATCCTTTGAACCGAATCCGAAAAATCCATTCTTTTTGTTTTTATCATCAGAATCCTTTTTCTCTGATTTTTTTTCTGTCTTTGAATCGGGATTAATAAAAGGATTTTCGTTTAAAACATTCTGAATGAAATTGGGGGGCATTGTGTTTGAACCTCCCATTTCAAAGCTGTCGCCGTCAAGAAGTTCCATCATCTGATTTGACATATTTTCAAGTTCCTCATCAGTGATGCCGAGTTTTTCCATATATTCGGCAACCTGAGGAATGTTTCTTTCCTTTGCACAAACCATGCAAAGATTTTCATTTTTTCTTTCACCGCCCTGCATAGATGTTAAAAACACTACTGCCGGACGTTTTTTGCACTGACTGCACATTATCATAAAAAAATGTCCTCCAAACAAAAATTATATAAATATATTTTAACGTAAAAATTATTTTCAGTCAACAGTATTTTTGATTATTATATTATATATATGCCTGAAAATTCTGGTTTTTTCAATAGTATCAGTATTGAAAAGAATCATTTCATTATTTCCTGCATCTATAAGAATTTTTACAGATACTGAAATAATTATAAATGAAAATGCCGTTTCAGCAATTCCGGAAACTATTCCGAGAATATGGTCAGCAATTCCGAATGACGGAACAAATCCGGAAATGCGGTCATTAATGGCTGTTATCAAAAGCATAACTGCCGTAGCTGTGAGAACAAACAATATTTTTTCAATAAATGATACTGCCGGTTTTCTTGTAAAATGTTCCTCAATGTAAACGGCATTAAGCATTGTATCATCATTATACATCATTTTTATGCTTTCGTCAAATTCATTTTTTGAAAATTCGGGACTTTCGATTACAAATGACGGTATATCTGATTTAATCGAATCAAAAAGAATCTGCTTGTAGCCTGTCCGGAATTTCTGTGAAAAATTTTCCTCACTGTCAAAATTTTTCTGAATACTGCTGAAATACTGAAAGGTTTTTTCCGTTATATCTTCTCCGCTTTTAAATATTTCCTCAAGCTTTTCTGAATCGGCGGTGAAATTATATCCAAGACTGTCTATATATGCCTTATACTGACGGCTGAAATTCATTTCAGAAATATTATCATATATATGCTGAATATTTTTTTCCTGAAAAAATTTTGAATACAGAAAAGTTGCTGTTGCACCGTTTATCTGAAAAGCTATGAATATACTTAAAGCATATCCGATTATAAGAAGAAAGGTTTTTGATATGCCGTTTCTGACAGATATATAAATAATAACTGCCGTAACTGCAATTAAAAGCAGGTCATAAAACTGGTAAAATAAATCTTCCAGAAAAATCATTCCTCCTTAATCAGTTGTTATAGTCTATTCTGTCTATTTTGTCATATCCGAGAAGAAATATATAATCATCGCTTCTGCGGAATGAAACATAGGCATCACTGATTTCAACTGTTGAACGGAGCTGTCCCTCAAAGTCATAAGCCATTATATTTTTTGAAGTCATAATATATGCACACCCGTCATATATTGCAACATCTTTAAGGACTTCCTCGGAATTTATAACAACAGGCTCGGAGGATTCGTCGGATATAAGAGTAAGGGCATATTTTCTTCTCTGTTCATCATTTGAAATTACAGCAGTATGAGACCCCTCAACAGCTCCTCCGCTGAAATCTCCGCCATATACTGAACTGTTTATTATTTTTCCCTCGCTGTCATAATATGCACATTCTTCTTCGCCGAGAAGAACAGCACCGCCGGATTCAAGAGGAAATGAATCTATACAGAAAGTTTCAGCAGGTTCAGAAATCCAGAGAGGCTCACTCTTATCGAAATGTATTTTTTCAGTTATATTTGTCAATGCACCGTTGCTTGCATTTATAAAGCTAAGCAGACAGCCTTTTCCGTCCTCTGTAAAGCTTACATCAATAATTCTTTCAACACATTCTCTTTTATAGACAAAATTTCCTTTTCTGTCATAGACATTAAGAACGCTTGCATACTTGTCAGATGCTGTAACTACTGCGATATAATCCTTATTAATTATTCCGAATATGATTATATTATCCATTTTCTTTGTGAATGAAGTTTTCTTGTAGGATTCTATACGGAAGTTATATCCACCGCTTTCATATACAAGAGCCTTTCCGTCTGAAACCTTCATAACAGCATTGCTGTATCCATGCTGACGGCTTTCAATAAGGCCGCCGTTCTGATTGTATATGTATATATAGGCATCATTAAGCAGATAACCGATTTTATTTGTAACATCAAACTGATATTCAGAACCGCCCGTTATTTCTATCGGGAAATTCCCTTCAGCAAGCTTTCCGTTATTCCTGATAGTAGTCTGATATTTTTCGCCCAGACCTTCAAGTTTGGGATACCATTTGTCACGGTAATAATAAAGACCGCCTATTATAAGTGCAAGCACAGTAATTATTATAAGCTTTATTATACGTCGTCTGCGTTTTTCCTTTTTTCTTTCTTCTATAATATCTATATCATTAGCAGACAATTTTCAAAATCTCCTTTCTGATTCAGTAATAGACCCTGTTCAGATAAAGACCGTGAGGCATAGCAGTTTTTCCGGCTTTCTGACGGTCACGGGCTTCAAGAATAAGCGGTATATCATCGGGCGAAAGCTTCCCCTCGTTTACCCATATAAGAGTACCGACAATTATCCTAATCATATTATACAGAAAACCATCGCCTTTTACAAGTATTATCACACAATCTTCAGTATTTTCTATTTGTATATCATAAATAGTGCGTACTGTTGTTGAAACTGATGTATTACTTGAACAAAATGATGCAAAGTCATGAGTGCCTATAAGTGGCTGAACGGCACGTTTTGCAAGTTCAATATCAAATTTTCTTCTGTAATGGAGCATAAGGTCATCGGCAAAAGGGTTTTTCGATTCACTGCAATGGAGCTTGTATATATATTCTTTCGCCTTGCAGTCAAAACGTGCGTGAAAATTTTCGTCCGCCTCCTCACACGAAAGAACTGATATATCTTTCGGGAGATAGCCGTTTACACCTCTTACAAAATTACGGCATGGAATACTGCTTGATGTCTTAACATTAAAACAATACTTATTTGCATGTACTCCTGTATCAGTTCTTGAACAGCCGTTTACAGTTACTTTTTCATTGAGAACCTTTGAAACGGCTTTTTCAACAGTTTCCTGAACGGTTACGGCATTATCCTGTCTCTGCCAGCCGTGATATGCCGTGCCACGGTATGCAATAAATACTTTAAGATTTCTCATAATTTTCAGCCTCATCAGCGGATTCCGGAATTTCTTCGGAAACTGTTTCAGATTCCGGAATATTTTTCTTCTTTCTGAAATCAAGAACAGCAAGCATTATAAACAGCATTAAAGATATAACAGTGCATGATGTTCCGGCAATAAAACCTTCAGGAATGTATCGGAGTTTTATTTCGTGCTGACCTGCGGAAACCCTTACACCGCTTACAGCGTCCATAATTTCAAGGAGTTCCTGTTTTTCACCGTCAACATAAACGCTCCAGCCTTTTTCATAAGGAATCGAAAGATACATAATTCCGTCATTCAGAGCATTTACAGTTCCGGTTATTTTTGTATCTGAAAAATCAGTGATTACAAAAGGCTCATCGGCAAGTTTCTGATACATCTGTTCAAAAATATCTTTATTTAAAGCGTATACCATAATTTTTGCACTGCCGTTCGCCTTGTCATTATTCATATCTACTTCAAGTCTTACATTCTGACCTGCTTCACATGAACCCATAGGGAACATTATCGGATAATCTGAAACATCAATATTGCTGTCAATGGTTCTGCTGTCCTGCTTTACTGCTACTTTATCAAAGCTGTTTGAAACATATCCGTAAAGCATTGAATTTTCGGGAACAGTATATTCAAAATTCATTTCGGCAGATGCCTTTTCATCGGGATTAATGTTATATGTATAGTTTCCGTAGGAATTTTTTGTTACATAAACTCCCTTATGGTCTGCAACGGCAACGGGCTGAGGAGTATATAAATCTTCATTTATTCCGGTAGCATATTTAAATATTGCATTCTGATATTCAAAAGGAATATCATAGTCGCTTGTATCAAGAATATCATTTCCAAGCCTGAGTATATCCTCATTCATCATATATCCCAATGGCAGACTGTACTTGTTTTTGTATAAATATGAAGTTTCTGAATTTCCGTAATATTCGAGGAAAGTTTCATCAGCATGTTGCTGACCGTTTTTGCTGATAATATATTTTATTCCAAGAAGTGCATTTGTAGCCGGTGAAGATATTCTGTACATATATCTGTTCCCCGCCTCTGAACCGTACAAGCCTATTTTCTTAATGAATTTGGTTATACTTACATTAGCTGATGATGAAAACTGTGAAATACCTTTATATCCATAAGCTGAACTGTCATTAAGAGTATATGTGCTTGTACATTCGGTACGCCAGAATAAATCGTTTTCTGTTTCATCAATAACAGAAAGAAGTGCCTTTACTCCGTTATAGGCTGAAGGATATGAATAGGAAGTTGTATCTACTGTCTTTACGCCTATATTTGCATTGAAATATGTTTCAGTACATACTCCGGCAAGAATAAGAAAACTCATAATATACTTGTATGCGTTTTTAAATTCAACTGAAAAAAGCTTTGCAATTATAAATATAAATATGAATCCTGCTGATATTGCTATTGAATATTTGAAATTATCAGGCATATCATTTATTATATTGTTGTCCTTGCGGTAATTAAGATAAAGTATTACAGCAGGGAAAACCGGCATGAATATAATCTGATATATTTTAAGCCCGTTTTTCATAATTATATCGTATGCCCTGTATGATGCTGTAAGAAGTACAAAAGGGAAAATAAATGCAAATCTGTAAGGAATCATATTTGTAAAGTGAAATCCATGCCATATATAGTTGAGTATGTTAAGATTACAGCTTAATGTAATAAAACCAAGTACGAGAACAGCACTTATTTTTTCTCTTATTCTGATTTTGGGAGCAAACAGAAATACTCCGAAAAGTACGACTGCAAGCATACCGCATGCAAAATTCGGCAGTCCCTCTTTTGTAGACGGTTCACTGTATGTAAGCATATTTGCAAATATATCCGTCCATTTTTCATAAAATGCATGGTCTTTCGGAAATGAATTTTCCGCACTGTAAGTAAGCTGTAATGCAAAATATGCCGGAAGAAGTATAAATCCGCCCAGTGCAATGCCTATAACCGATGAGCGTGCAGTAATCCAGAGCTTATATAAACAGTCTTTAATTCCCTTGCAGTTGCATATTGCCATAACTGCAAACGCTATAACAGTAAACAGACATGTAAAATATCCGATATAGTAATTTGATATTAACGAAAGTGCAAGCGATACTGTAAATAATTTCCATTTACCCTCACGGCATATTGCAGTAACGCCCGTCATAACAAGCGGGAATAATGCAATTGTATCAAACCACATAACATTCCAGTAATAGCCGAGAGTATAACTGCAAAGTGCAAAAAGTATTCCGAATACCGTAATTGAAATATCATTTCTTTTGAAAGTATATCCGAGAAAACAGCTGAAAAATGCTCCTGCAAAGCCTATTTTTAAAACAAGTATAAGAGTAAGGGCATCTCTTGCATTTTCTTCGCTGAAAAATACTGAAAGCCAGTTAAGAGGACTCATTGCATAGTATGATATAAGCGAAAGGAAATTTGTACCCATACCGTTTTCCCATGAATAAAGAAAAGAGCCTCCTGTCAGAAGTTTTTCACGCACTACTCTGAAAAAGGGATAATACTGATGCCAGAGGTCAACAACAAGTATCTGCTGATTTCCAAAAGGGTGAACTCCGTTTTTAGCAAATGCAATTGTCATTATAACTGCTGATATTATAAATGACAACGCCGAAAAAAGAAGTATTTTCCATAAACTTTTTTGTTTCTCCATTTTTTTGCAAAGCCTCCGTATTTTATTTTAATTTAATATTAACGGTCATAGTCAGAATGAGAAAAAAAACAGTTACAGACAAGGCAATATAATCAGCTTTTCCGGATTTCATCTGTCTTAGCCTTGTCCTGCCCTCTCCTCCATTATAGCAACGACATTCCATAGCTGTTGCAAGCTCCTCGGCACGTCTGAATGATGATATAAGAAGCGGTACAAGTATCGGGATAAGGCTTTTCGCCTTTGCAATAATATTTCCGGAATCAAGCTCCGCACCCCTTGCCTTTTGTGCGGATATTATTTTATTTGTTTCTTCTATAAGAACAGGAATAAATCTCAATGCAATTGACATCATCATTGCAAGTTCATGAACAGGAAATTTAATCTTTTTAAGAGGGCTTAAAAGTCTTTCAACAGCATCAGTTAGAACTATCGGTGATGTTGAATAAGTCAGAACAGAAGTTCCCGCAAGAAGAAGTATAATTCTGACCATCATAAAAATGCTTGTATTTACTCCCTCGGAAGTGATTTTTATAAATTTCCAGTGAAAATATATATCTCCGTCCCTTATAAAAAGAATATTAAGAAGTGCCGTAAAAAGCAGAAAGGGAAATACAGGCTTTATGCTTTTGAAATATACTTTCAGTGAAATTTTTGTCAGTGCAACGGCTAAGGCAGTATATACAAATCCTATTGCAAGACAGATTACTGAATCACCCGAAAAAATCATTATCATGTATATCATAATCATTACAATTTTATATCTCGGGTCAAGGCGGTGAATTATACTGTCCACAGGGAAATACTGTCCTAAAGTAATATCTTTCAGCAAATTATATTCTCCTTTCTTCAAGAAGCTTTAAAACGGTATTTTTTGCATATTCAACGGTATATATTTCATCGTTCAGAGGTATTCCGAGCTGTTTAAGCTTATTAAATACTCTTGTAATCTGCGGAACGTCAAGTCCCATTTTCTCAATTTCAGCGGAACGTCTGAAAACATTTTCAACCGTATCATAGCAGAAAAGTTCCGATTTATTTATAACAAGAATTTTTTTGGCATATTTTGCAATATCCTCCATACTGTGGGAAACTATCATAACAGTACTGCCTGTTATTTTATGGTAATTCTTTATAATGTCAAGAATCCTGTCCCTGCCGTGAGGGTCAAGCCCTGCGGTAGGTTCATCAAGAATAAGTATTTCGGGATTCATAGCCATAACTCCTGCAATAGCTACTCTCCTTTTCTGACCTCCCGAAAGCTCAAACGGTGAACGTTTCAAAAGCTTTTCGGGAATTTCAAGCATTTTTGCCGTATCATGAACACGTTCCTTTATTGCTTTTTCGTCAAGTCCCATGTTTTTAACGCCGAATGCAATATCCTTGTATACAGTTTCTTCAAAAAGCTGATATTCCGGATACTGGAAAACAAGTCCGACTTTAAATCTGACCTGACGGATATTTTCCTTATTCTCCCATATATCCTGACCGTTTACAAATATTTTTCCCGATGTAGGCTTTAAAAGTCCGTTGAAATGCTGTATAAGAGTGGATTTTCCCGAGCCTGTATGACCTATAATCCCTACAAGTTCCCCTTTTTCAATTTCAAGATTTATATTGTCTATTGCAGTTTTTTCAAAAGGAGTCCCCTGACTGTATATATATGTCAGATTTTCTGTTTTAAGTGCGGACAAATTTCTTTCACCCTTTCAGAAGTTCATAAAGTGCCTCAACACATTTTTCTTCAGTAATAATATGACTGTCAAGCTTTATTCCCTCTTTGCCTAAAAGATATATCAGTTCGGAAGTCTGCGGAATATCAAGACCTATATTTTTCATTTTTTCAGCCTGTGAGAATACATTTTCGGGAATATCATCAAGAATTATTTCTCCCCTGTCAATAACTATTACCCTGTCGCTTTCAACAGCCTCATTCATGTAATGCGTTATAAGAACTATTGTTATTCCGTATTCCTTATTCAGATTTTTTATGGTTTTCATAACCTCACGTCTGCCGTGAGGGTCAAGCATTGCAGTAGGTTCATCAAGTATTATACATTCCGGACGCATTGCAATAATTCCTGCAATTGCAACTCTCTGTTTCTGACCGCCCGAAAGCTGATTCGGTGAATGAAATCTGTATTCATACATTCCCACGGATTTAAGTGCATCGTCTACACGTTTTCGCATTTCCTCATAAGGTACACCCATATTTTCAAGTGCAAAGGCAACATCTTCTTCAACTATTGACGCTACTATCTGATTATCGGGATTCTGAAATACCATTCCCGCACGTTTTCTTATATCAAACAATCTGCTTTCATCAGATGTATCTATGCCGTCAATATATACCTTTCCCGAACTCGGGAGCAGTATCGCATTGAAATGCTTCGCAAGAGTAGATTTTCCCGAACCGTTATGCCCCAGTATTGAAACAAATTCACCCTTTTTTATATCCAGATTTATATTTTTCAGAACCTCTGTAATAATCTGGTTTTCATCATCTCCCGATTTATAGCTGAAACATAAATTTTCTGTTCTTATTATACTCATAATGCAACTGCTCCCTTGACGGAAATAAATTTCAGAGAGAAGCTTATTTCCTTTTAATTGTTAGTCTGCTGTTGTTGTTTCCTCTGTTTCTTCTGTTTCATCGGATACAATAACATTAAGTTCATAGTTTTCGCTTACAATGGAATTTGATAAAAGACTGTTTTCGATAATAGCCTTTGCGTTAGCGTCAGCCTTTTCGAGAAGTCCCTTGTCTATGGCTTTCTGTTCTGTGAAACGGTCGTTATCTACTGTAAATGTATTGACATCATCAACCTCAATAGGATTGAAAATATTATTGGATTCATCAAGAATTTCAAAACCGTTCGGGTCGTGAGTGTGGCTAAGTATTTCCGATTTCGGAATATATACCGTTATTTTCTTGTCTCTCTCATTGATTTCAGTTTTAACATCCTCAAGATTGATTCCGGCTTTTATAGTACCGCTCCACTTTATTATAAAGGATTTCTTTGTAAAAGGAATGTTAAAACCTTTAATCTTGTTGCTGTCCTCGAATTTGCTTGCATCGGTATATATATACTCAATCGTTGCAAGCTCTCCGATTTTTTCCATTGTGGATTCGATTTCCTCGGTTGTGATTGTTTTTGAAACCTTTTCAAGCAGTACCGCTTCATCGAGCATTTCCTGAACCTCTGCTTTTGCTTTTTTCGCTTCAGCCTTGTATTTGTTAGTGCGGTGATTGAGAATAACAATTCCGAGAATCAGCGAAAGTATAACAATGACAATTACAAGGAATATTATAAGCTTCGCCTTGACTTTGACCAATGTCTGCTTGCCATTTACTGATGTCTGCTCAGAAATTTCTTCTCTTTCCTTTAATCCTAAATTCATAAAAAACGTCCTCCTTTTTATAAATAAGCTTCTCTCTATAAAAGGATTTGTAAATTTCGCGAATTATTATTTCTGCCATATAGCAGTTGAACCGCATGGAAGTACCATTCCGCTTGATTCGACAGGAAGTCCGATTTCATCAAAAGATACATTTCCGCCGAATTTTTCGGTAAGCAGTGAACCTAAAATATATCCCATTACTGACGGTGAAAGCCCCGTTGTATAGCTGTTGATAAGGAAAAACAGCGGATTTTCGGATAATACTCCTGTGCAGAGCTTAACCAAATCATATATTGAATTTTCAAGCTTCCAGACTTCACCGCCAGGGCCTCTGCCGTAGCTCGGAGGGTCCATAATTATCGCATCGTATCTTCTGCCCCTGCGGATTTCCCTTGCGATGAATTTTTCACAGTCGTCAACAATCCAGCGTATCGGCTTTTCGGAAAGTCCCGAAGTATTTGCGTTATCCCTTGCCCACTGAACCATTCCTTTTGAAGCGTCAACATGGCATACAGTCGCACCGGCTTCCGCACATGCAAGAGTAGCACCTCCGGTATATGCAAAAAGATTAAGCACACTTATTTCACGTCCTGCATTTCTGATTTTATCCGCCATAAAATCCCAGTTTACAGCCTGTTCCGGAAATAATCCCGTATGCTTAAAGCCGGTAGGTCTTATATTGAATACAAGCTTTTTATAGTAAACATTCCATGATTCAGGAATTTTTCTTTTAAATTCCCATTGACCTCCTCCCGACTGCGAACGGAAATAATGTCCGTCAGCACTCTCCCATAAGGGCGACTTCTTCGGAGTTTTCCATATAATCTGAGGGTCAGGTCGTACAAGTGATATACCGCCCCATTTTTCGAGTTTTTCTCCGTCAGATGTATCTATTATTCTGTAATCTTTCCAATTTTCTGCTATTCTCAATTCAATTAATCTCCTTAAACAAAAAAAAGTTTTCGGTCAAGCCTTTTTCAAAAGGCTTGCAGGGGTTCGGGGACAGAGTCCCCGATTAAATATGCTCCCTGATTTTGTCTGCGATTTCATTAGCCATAGCAGTAATCTGTTCAGTATCCTTACCCTCAAGCATAACTCTTACAAGAGGCTCTGTACCGCTTTCACGCACTAAAATTCTTCCGTCATCACCGAGAACCTGCTCATGCTTACTGATAATTTCTCGGACATCATCATATGACTTCCAGTTTGCCTTGACATCGGGAGTCACTTTCACATTGACCATAACCTGCGGATATGAAGTCATAATTCCCGCAATCTCACTCATTTTCTTTCCGGAATTTTTCAGTACTTCAAGAACTTTTACTCCCGAAAGCTGACCGTCACCGGTAGTAGCTTCATCAAGGAATATAATGTGACCACTCTGTTCACCGCCTATATTGTAACCGCCCTCAAGCATTTTTTCAAGTACATATCTGTCTCCCACGCTTGCCGTGATTATATTTATATCATTTTCCTTTGCAAATCTTGAAAATCCGATATTAGTCATAACTGTTACTACTGCCGAATTATTTTTCAGTCTGCCCTGTTCCTTGTATGACTTTGAACATATTGCAATAAGCTTGTCACCGTCAACGAGTTCGCCGTTTTCATCTACCGCAAGACATCTGTCAGCATCACCGTCAAATGCAAGACCTATATCAGCACCGTTTTCCTTTACAGCTTTCTGAAGTCCGCTTATATATGTTGAACCGCACTTGTCATTTATATTAGTACCGTCCGGATTACAGTTAATATAGATACAGTCAGCACCGATTCCGCCGAAAATCTGCTTTGCTGTTGCCGATGATGAACCGTTTGCACAGTCTATAAGGACTTTCATTCCGCCGAAATCACCGCTTACTGATGATTTTACATGATTTATGTAAGATTCGACAGCATTTTCGCAATGTCTGATATGACCTACTTCCGTATGAGATTTGAGAGTAATTTCTTCGGGATTGTCAAGAATAAGACGTTCAATTTCCGCCTCTGTATCATCGGAAAGCTTGTAGCCTGTTGATGAAAAAAGCTTGATTCCGTTATATTCAACGCTGTTATGAGATGCGGAAATCATTACACCTGCATCAGCTTTCTTTTCCTTTACAAGATAAGCTACTGCCGGAGTAGGTACAACTCCGAGAATTACAGCGTCCGCACCTACTGAGCATATACCTGCACAGAGTGCAGATTCAAGAATATCAGATGAAATTCTTGTATCTTTACCAATTAAAATTACCGGTTTGTGATTCATAGTTTTAGTGAGTACAAGTGCTGATGCACGTCCAATCTGCATAGCAAGTTCACAAGTTAATTCCTTTACTGCAATTCCTCTTGCTCCGTCTGTACCGAAAAGTCTTCCCATTTTAAAAAATCTCCTTATAATAAAATTTATACGGCAACAGAATATATGGAAATAATTTTTCTGTTGCCTTTAAATGATTTGAAATCAGGATATATTCTTTCATGAATATCCTGATTATATCTGTTGTAAACTGTTATTCTGTCATTACTGCAAGTGCAGAAAACTGTATGAATACCGGATAAAAAAGGCTTACCGCACCAGAAACTTATAATAAATTCCGATATGCCTTTAATATTTTTTATCCTGTATGCTTTTATCAAACTTGTAAGCTTATCAAAGCAATAAGGACTTCCTCCGAAAATTCCGAATAATATTCTGTGCTTTTCCATAATATAAGCAACTTCATCAAGAGGAATATTTTTATTCAGATATGCAAGAGCATTATAAACAGCTATGACCTCACAGCCGTTATATGACATACTGAACAAGCCGTATCTGAAATCCGGAATAATTCCCCTTGACTGACCGTTAATCATGCCTTTTATTTTTCCGGAAAATTCAGCATTGTGAATTTTATTTCTTTTACTTATTGTCATGGATTTCCGAAAGAAAGCTGACCGCCGTTATTATTAGGGAGAGGGATTCCGAGATGCTTGTATGCAAGATTAGTTGCACAGCGTCCCCTCGGAGTTCTTCCGAGAAATCCCAACTGCATAAGAAACGGTTCACATACATCTTCAAGAGTAACTGCCTCCTCGCCGAGTGCAGACGCAAGTGTTTCAAGACCGACAGGTCCTCCGTTATAGCCTTTTATAATCATCTCAAGCATACGCCTGTCAAGACTGTCAAGTCCGAGATTATCTATTTCCAGTCTGCTGAGTGCGATTGATGCTATTTCCTGATTAATCTGACCATTTCCCATAACGTCGGCAAAATCACGCACACGTTTAAGAAGTCTGTTTGCTATACGGGGCGTACCTCTTGCACGTCCTGCAATTTCCCTTGCACCGTCAGCAGTACATGGTATTCCCAGAATCATACTGCTACGGCGGATAATATCAGTAAGCTGTTCTGTATTATAAAGTTCAAGTCTCTGAATGACTCCGAATCTGTCACGCAGAGGAGATGAAAGCTGTCCCGCCCTTGTAGTAGCACCGATAAGCGTAAACGGACGCAAATCCATTCTTATTGAACGTGCGGAAGGCCCTTTTCCGAGTATAATGTCAATAACTCTGTCCTCCATTGCCGGATAAAGAATTTCTTCAACAGCTCTTGAAAGCCTGTGAATTTCATCTATAAAAAGAACGTCATTATCATTAAGACTTGTAAGAAGTGATGCCAAATCCCCCGGCTTTTCAATAGCAGGGCCTGTTGTGATTCTGAGATTGACACCCATTTCATGAGCTATTATAGCGGAAAGAGTAGTTTTTCCGAGTCCGGGAGGGCCATATAGAAGTACATGGTCAAGAGGTTCTCCACGTCTTTTAGATGCCTCTATATATACAGCAAGATTCTGCTTGACTTTATCCTGACCGATATATTCATGAAGTGTCTGGGGGCGGAGTGTTACTTCAATATCCGAATCTTCTGATATATTATCAGGAGTAATTATTCTCGGGGCAAATTCCATATCATCTGTTTCAATCAAGGGAAAATCCCTCCTTATATTATTTTTCAAAATAGCGTTTTTTCCTTACATAGAAAGGCTCAAAGTCTGCTGATGCCTTTTTTGCAATATCCTGTTCATAGCTTAAAAAACAGAGATGTTCATTTTTCCTTACAATTTTTGAAAGATATTTTGAAAGCGGTACAAAAAGCTTTCTTGTACTTCCAATCATATCAATAATAAGCAGTATCTGAGGCTTTTCACTTCCTCTCATCATCTCCATTATGTAAGCCTTGTCTACATTGGGTTGTTTTGAAAGGAATTTCGATGATGCCCTTATTATATGACTTACATCATGAGCCGGTCTGCGGTATGAAATTGTATCCGCTTCATTGTATGAAATAGCTTTGATTTTCAAATGCTGTGCAATCATCAGAATACTTTTTATTTCCTGCGAAGAAAATTCCTTGCCGTATGAATTTGGGTTCAGAACAGCTGACACCGATTGTATCAGGTCGAAGAATCTCAGACAGTTCATTTTGTAACAGTCAACGTATCTTTTAGCGAATTGCTGTAAGGCTCTGAAGCTTGTAAAGAACGGTATGAACATTTCTCCGTCAGGGTTATGCGTTGTAATAAGTTCAAGCTGAATACCTTCGCTTTCCTTTCCACGCTCCTGCCTGACCGGATAACGGCATATGACATATATATCACTTTTAATCAAAGTCTGAAGAAAAACTGCACGTTTTGACGGGTCAGTAATTGCCTGTTTAAGTAACTCATCAAGATTCATTTAAAATCAGCTCGCTTTCAAAAAAATTATTTTGTACCTATTATTCTTAAAGTTTCCCTTATAAATCCGGCTGTATCAAGATTTCCGTCAAGACCGGCAAGAATGGGCATAACCTCGCCCTGCGTATATCCGAGAACCATAAGACCCTCAAGAGCCTCTGAACGTGCGGAATTATCAGCCGGTACTTTTCCTATACCTGCATTAATATCATATCCCGAATTATCAGCAGTAATTTTATCCTTAAGCTCAAGGACTATTCTCTGTGCCGTCTTAGCACCTATTCCCTTGGTTTTTATAAGAGTTTTGCTGTCGCCGGAAGCTATAAGCATTGCAAACTGTTCGGGCGTGAAATCCGAAAGTATTGAAAGCCCTGCTTTCGCACCTACTCCCGATACAGACAAAAGCATTTTAAAGCAGTTCAGTTCCTGCTTTGTAAAAAATCCGAAAAGCTCAATTCCGCCCTCGTGAACATTCATAAAAGTATATAACAAAACATCTTTTCCGTCACATTCAAGAGCCGAAAGAGTATTCATAGTAGTACGGCATGCATATCCGACGCCTCCGCACTCTATAACAGCAAGATTATCTTCCTTTGCAGTAATTCTGCCTTTTAAACTATATATCATTATATTTAATACCACCTATATTATTTTAATCAGCCGAAACGGCTTGTATGACCGTGACAAACTGCAACAGCAAGAGCGTCGGCAGTATCATCGGGTTTCGGAACTCTCGCAAGCCCGAGAATCTGACGTGTCATTTCCATAACCTGATGCTTTTCAGCCTTTCCGTAGCCGACAACAGCCTGCTTGACCTGCAAGGGCGTATATTCTGAAACCGGTATATTACGCATTGCCGATGAAAGAATTATAATTCCCCTTGCCTGTGCAACATCAATGGCAGTTTTCTGATTTGTTGTAAAATAAAGGCGTTCTATTGCCATGCAGTCGGGCTTGAACTTGTCAAAAATAAGCTCCGTATCTTCATGAATTACTCTCAGACGCTTTGAAAAATCCATTCCGGCATCAGTAGTTATTGCACCGTATTTAACAGGAGTAAATTCAAAACCGTCATAATCAAGTATTCCAAAGCCAACTATTGCATAGCCGGGGTCAATTCCCAGTATTCTGATATTTTTCTTTATATACAAAACAAATTACGCCTTTCAGTAAAAAATCAATGTCAATAATTATTATAACACAAATCTCTGACCAATTGCAATATATTTGCAATCTTTTTGTTGCAATTTTCAAAAAAATCTGATAGAATATATATTGCAAATATTATTCTGAAAAGAGGTCTTTTTATGGATTTAAACGAACTCCGTACAAGTATTGACGAAATTGACAGTCAGATACTTGAACTTTTTGAAAAACGTATGGAACTTTGCAAAAATGTTGCCTTATATAAAAAGGAAAACAATCTTCCTGTATTTCAGAGCGGACGTGAAACACAGATTATCGAAAAAGTCAGAAACAAAACAAAAAATCCGGCTCTTAAAAACGGTACTTCCGCACTTTTTACAGCTATTATGGATATAAGCAAATACTTACAGCAACAGGAAATTATGAAAGATGAACCCGATATAGCTTTCACATCAATCGAAAATCTTGAAGATGCCGGAAAAATAGGCTGTCAGGGAACTTCCGGAGCAAATTCCGAGACCGCTTCAGTTATGATTTTCGGAGACAAGCCGATAACATTCTATCAGACTTTTGAGGACGTATTCCGTGCGGTCGAAAACGGTGAAGTAGATTACGGAATTATTCCCGTTCAGAATTCAACAGCAGGTTCAGTAACTCCGGCATATGACCTTATGAGAAAATACGATTTTCATATAGTACGTTCAGTATGCGTTGAAATTACAAACTGCCTTGCCGTAAGAAACAATATAGAAATACCTGATATAAAATGCGTATTCTCTCACCCTCAGGCACTTTCACAGTGTTCGGATTTCCTTGAAAAGAATAATCTCAAAGCTCAGCAATACGGAAATACTGCTACTGCTGCGAAATTCATATCAGAATCAGATGACGATTTTGCCGTTATATGCTCCGAGGAATGTGCCTTGAATCTCGGTCTGAAAATTCTTGCAAAGTGTATTTCAAACTTCGTTCCGAACTATACAAAATTTATCTGCATATCAAAGGATTTCAAAGTACTTCCCGATGCCGATACAATTTCAGTTATACTCAATATTTCCAACACTACCGGAAGCCTTTATCGTCTGCTTGCGAAATTCCTTGCCGGCGGAATGAATCTTGACAGAATCGAAAGCCGTCCAATTAAAAACGGAAGTTTTGATGCTATGTTCTATCTTAATTTCAAAGGGAATATCCGTGAAAAAAATGTGCAGAATTTAATAAAAGGTCTTGAAAATGAGCTTGAATATTTCAAGCTTTTGGGAGCTTATAAAGATTATTCGGAGGCTTGAATTATGACTGATATTTTTAAAAGCAAAAAATTTATATTTCTTGACGGTGCTATGGGTACAATGATTCAGAAATCCGGAGCTGATTCCGGACATGTTCCGGAGCTTCTCGGAATAACAAATCCCGAAATTATCATGAATATCCATAAAGCCTATATTCAGAGCGGTTCTGATATAATATATGCAAATACATTCGGAGCTAACCGTTTCAAGCTTGCCGGAACAGGATACACTGTTGAACAGGTAATCAAAGCCAATGTTGCAAATGCAAAAAAAGCCTCCGAGGGAAAGGCTCTTGTTGCTCTTGACTTAGGGCCGATAGGTCAGTTGCTTGAACCTACCGGAAAGCTTACTTTTGAGGAATCCTACAACTGCTATAAGGAACAGGTTATTGCCGGTACTGATGCGGATTTGATAGTTCTTGAAACTATGACCGATTTATATGAAGTCAAATCCGCTGTTCTTGCCGTCAAGGAAAATTCCGACAAGCCGTTATTCGTTACAATGACATTTGAAGAAAATCAGCGTACTTTTACAGGCGTAAGCGTTGAATGTATGGCAACTCTTTTGCAGTCACTCGGAGTTGATGCAATAGGCGTAAACTGTTCACTGGGAGCTGATGAACTTTACCCGATAGTAAAAAAGCTTTCAGAAAATACAAACCTTCCTTTGATTGTAAAGGCTAATGCGGGACTTCCTGACCCTGTAACAAACAAATTCAACGTAACTCCCGAACAGTTCGCTGAAAGCAATTACAGAATTGCAGACCTGGGCGTTAAGATATTCGGAGGCTGTTGCGGAACTACTCCCGAACATATAAAGGCTCTTGTCGAAAAAGTAAATCAGCACGATTTTATCGAAAGAAATTATATTCCGAAATCTTGTGTATGTTCAGCCGTTAAATGCGTTGAAATAAATCAGCCTCGCGTAATCGGCGAACGCATTAACCCGACAGGAAAAAAACTTTTCAAACAGGCTCTGCTTGACAATAATATTGATTATATACTCAATCAGGCTATTGAACAGGTTCATGCCGGTGCAGATATTCTTGACGTAAACGTAGGACTTCCCTCAATAGATGAAAAATCTATGATGATTCGTGTAGTAAAAGCAGTGCAGTCAGTAGTTGATGTACCGTTACAGCTTGACTCTACTATTCCCGAAGTTCTTGATGCAGGCTTGAGAGTATACAACGGTAAACCTATTGTAAACTCTGTAAACGGTGAGGACGAATCACTTGAAAAAATACTTCCGCTTGTAAAAAAATACGGTGCTTCCGTTGTAGGTCTTACTCTCGATAAAAATGGTATTCCGAAAACTTCCGAAGGACGATTTGCAATAGCTGAAAAAATTCTGAATAAGGCTCTTGAATACGGCATACCTAAAGAAGATGTATATATTGATTGTCTTACACTTACGGCATCTGCTGAACAGGAAGGCGTTATGGAAACTCTTAACGCTCTGAAACGTGTCAAGGAGGAACTCGGACTCAAAACAGTTTTAGGAGTATCAAATATATCATTCGGACTCCCTAACCGTGAACTTATTACAAGAACATTCCTCACTATGGCACTCCAGAATGGTCTTGACCTCCCTATCATAAATCCTAATATTGATTCAATAATAGGAGCAGTAAGAGCATACAAGCTTCTGAAAGGTATTGACAAAAATTCCGTTGAATTTATAAGCATATACAGTCAGGAAAACACTCCAAAGCCCGTTGTTGATAAAAAATCAGATATTGATATATTCTATGCTCTCGAAAACGGAATGAAAAATGACGGCGTAAGAATTACAGGTGAACTTCTTGAAAACAATGACCCTATGGAAGTTATAAATAATTACCTCGTTCCGGCTCTTGATATTGCGGGCGACAAATTCGAAAAGGGTAAAATATTCCTTCCGCAGTTAATTTTAACGGCTGGTACTGCACAGGCTTGCTTTGAAGTAATAAAGGAAAAAATAGTTCAGAAAGGCGACAAGCCTGTATCAAAGGGAAAAGTTGTCCTTGCTACCGTCAAGGGAGATATTCACGATATAGGAAAAAATATAGTAAAAGTTCTGCTTGAAAGCTACGGATACGATGTTATTGACCTTGGAAAAGATGTTGACAAGTCCGCTATTCTCAAATCGGCTGTCGAAAATCAGGTCAAGCTTGTAGGACTTTCCGCACTTATGACTACTACTCTTAAATCTATGGAGGAAACAATAGAATTACTCAATCAGCATTACCCCGAATGTAAAACCGTTGTAGGCGGAGCTGTTCTCACTCCCGACTATGCCGAAAAAATTCATGCTGACTTCTACGCAAAAGATGCTAAGGAAACTGTCGATATTGCAGGCAAAATATACAGTTAATAACAAAAAAGGCGGATTAATCCGCCTTTTTCAGCCTTGTATATAATTTTCCTATAATAAATGCCATAATATCCGCAAGTACTGACGATATACGCATTGCAAGGACAAAAAGCATTATTTCTTCATGAGCCTCTCCGAATACGAAAATCATTACAGATTCCCTTATTCCGATACCACCCGGAGCTCCCGGAGTAATAAATCCTATTATCCATGCAAACATAAAAGCTCCTGTAAGAGTTATAAGAAGTGAAAAATCATCTGATGTACCTCCGAAAATCAGTTTCATTGAAATAAAATACATTACTGCTGATACTGTATTCTGAAGAAAATAATAAAGTACACCCTTTAAAACTTCAAAGCGGTTACTGCCTTTGAATGCCTTTGAATATCGTAAGATATACTGGCGGAATTTATCCTTGAATTTAGTATAAAAAACACATAATGCAACTGCAATCAGAATTACTGCGGATATTCCTATAACAAGAAAATTCCTGCCGTATTTCTGAATAAGTTCAGCTATGGTATTTCCAAGAAGAACAGCTGATATAATACCTGTTGAAACTAAACAGAAAAAAATATCAAATACAGTAGCACATGCTACATCAACATGACTTATCTGCATATCGAAAGCAAGCTTGTTTCTGCCGACATACTGGAAAACATTTCCGGGTAGGTATTTATATATATTGGATTGTGTATATACGGGCATTGCCTCCGAAAACGGTATTTTCTTTCCCGAAAGCGACCTTGTAAATACAAGCCACGGAAAACAGCCCATAACTACTATAACAGTCTGAATAATAAAGCTTATTATCAATGCTGATATGACAGACGGCGATTTCAGCTGTGAAAAATCTATATCCATATCGATAAATTTCTTTATGATAAAGACTATTGCAGAAAGCATTACAATATTGCCGATTATTTTTGCAAGTTTTTTCATATTCATTCCTTTAACATTCCGGAAATAAGTTCCGTATACTGACTGCATATGGATTTCCATGAATAAGTATCAATTGTATACTGTCTGTGAGCCTGTGCAGTCTTTTTGTACTGCTGACGGTTTTCGGATATATCAATAATTTTATCACGGAACTGCCTTATATTTCCGCTTTCCAAGAGCCAGCCGTTTTTTCCGTCTGATATTGCGTCCTTGATTCCCTCTATTCCCGAAGCTACTACTGACAATCCCGCAAGACTTGCCTCAACGGCAACAAGCCCGAATCCTTCCATATCTCCGTCAACGTGAATATTAGGCATTATAAATACATCGGCATTTGTATATACGGCATTGAGAGTTTCAGAATCAACACGTCCGAGCATTTTTACTTTATCCTGCAAACAAGCTTCCTCTATACTGTTTCGGATATTTTCCCTGTCCTCACCGTCTCCTACTATAAGATATTTTATATTTTTATCCTTAAGCTCCGGCATAACGTTTCTGATAAACCAGTTTACTCCCTTACGTTTTACAAGTCTGCCGACCGTTATCAGGACAGTATCATTATCGGAAATATTATATTTCTTACAGATTTTCTTATAGTCTCCCGATTTTCCCTCAAACTGATGAATATCAACTCCGGGAGTAATTACAACGGATTTTTTAATACCTCTTTTGCGTAACGCCTTATCAGTTTCACGGCTTATTGAGATATATTTATCAAATCTGTTGTAGAATAATTTCAGATAGAACTGATACAGCGGATTTTTGAAAGTTATATCAAGCCCGAATACATTTACAATTACTTTCTTTTCCGGAAATAAAAGCTTTGTAAAAAATCCTATTGCACTCAGAAGTGCATCTCCTACAAAAATCACATCATATTTATGAGCTGAAAAAAGAGTTTTAAAAAACGCATACGGCAAAAACCATACAAGATTTTTCTGTGATTTCCCAAGGGAAATAATATCAGTCTCAACCTTTTCGGAATCAAAATTGTTATAGAGATTATAGCTGAAATTCTCCATACCTCCGACGGCAGGCGGATATTTTCTTGTGATGTAAAGCATTTTTATTTTTTTCATATTTGCTTATCCTCTTTTTTTTCGCAGTCGGCTTTTCTGACTCTGTACTGAACATCTTCAAGAATCTTTCTGTTTGCGGAAATAGTATCCCCCAGAAGTCCGATTGAAATCGTCTGAAAGCCCATCATAATGAGAATAGCTGTGAGTATAAGTGACTGTATATGCCCTGAACCCTCTCCGAGAGCCATATATATAAGGAATCTTATTCCCAGTATAAGGCCAAGTGTAAAAAGAACTGCTCCGATAGTTCCGAAGAATTTAAGTGGCTTGTACATTACAAATGAACGTGTAATTACTGTTGAGGAACGTTTCATATATCTCCACATACTTGAAAAAAGTCTTGAAGGACGTGTTTCGGGATTGGTTCTTATCGGAACTGATGTCATTGCAATTTTATTGTGACCTGCCTGAATAATAGTTTCAAGAGTATAGGTATATTCATTTATAACATTCAGTCTTAAAGCTGCCTCACGGGAATATGCTCTGAAACCACTCGGAGCGTCCGGAATATCAGTATTTGATGCAACTCTTACAACCCAGCTTCCGAGATGCTGGAATTTTTTCTTTTTCCATGAAAAATGTTCGGTCTGGTCAATAGGTCTTTCACCTATTACAATATCAGCTTTTCCGTCAAGAATCGGACGTACTATTTTTTCAATATCAGCTCCGCAGTACTGATTGTCAGCATCGGTATTTACAATAATATCAGCTCCGAGGTGCAGACAGGCATCTATACCTGCCATAAATCCCTTTGCAAGACCTTTGTTCTGCTTGAATGATACTATATGATGAAATCCGAGTTCACGGGCTTTCTGAACAGTATTATCCTGACTTCCGTCATTTATAATAAGATACTCAATAGTATCAATGCCGTCAATATGCCTCGGGAGGTCGTTATATGCAAGCTCAAGAGTTTTTTCCTCGTTATAGCATGGAATTTGAATAATCAGTTTCATTTTATAAAAAACTTCCTTTCAGTTATTTTGATACAAATGTAAGCGATTCAACAGGTATGCCTAACATTCTTGTATCAGCCGGATTTACTGCTGAGGCGTTCCAGAGTTCAGTTTCAAAAGTTATTGTATTTGAACCGTCCTCAATATATTTTTCATCTATATCAAAGGAAATTGAATTTCCGTTTGTATCGGAATTTATATACGAACTGTCTGCAAAAATTCCGTTGACATAGAGATTTACTTTAAGGCTTGTTTTATTGATTTCCTTAAGAGGAATTACACCTCCCAAATCAAGAATAAGCTCATAGTCATCGGGGTTGACATTACAGCGTATATCAGCTCTTGGTTCTTCCGTCCAGCAGAATGTACGGTCACTTTCCTTTATTCCGGAAATATTCCACTTTACAATATCATAATTATCATAGTAATAATCATAGCCGATAACACGATAGAGATGAATATATCTTTCTGTCTGACGGAATTTTTTAGGGAGTGGAATAAGACTTCCGACATCTTCGGAAGTATCTTCGGAAATATGAACCGTATCCATATATAATATTTCAAGATTACTTTCAGCATTGTAAATTTTTGAATCACGGCTGACATAGTATATATTATTATACTTGTCCTTCAGCTTCTGAAACTGCAAATCGGGTGTATCAGCAGTCTGCGGAAATACATCAGCACCGGTCATAGCTTTAAGCGGAAGCCATAATGTCGGAGAATATACCCAGTCAATTACAATACAGTCATCAGCAGTTATATATTCTGTTACGGAATCGAGTACTTCCCATTCCATACGGGTATCGTCCTTGTGTCCTGCAAGATAAAAGCTGTAAGGAGATACAAAAATCATACCGGCAAGCGATACGGGAACTACAAGCTTTTTGCTGAAACGGTCAAGAACCATTACAGAAAATACTATTGCAACAGGTACAAACGGTGCAAGGTATCTTGAATAGTAATAGTAATACTGTATATCATATCTCAGAAATGCGGAATATATAAGTATACAATAGAAAAACGATACAAATATTACAAGCCTTGATATTCTTTCAAGAAAGAATCCGGAATTTGCTATTGATACTATAATTGCCATAGGGAAAATTACTATTCCGGTCATAACGGCAAATCCCACTATTGTAAGACTTCCTGCATATTCTGTATTATCATATTTGTAAAAAGCCTTGAAAATTATATACGCTAACGGAAGTATAAGCATAGCAATTATAAAGAACCTCATAAATATGCTTTTCTGCATTTTAATCAGAAAATTTCTTCTGCTGAAATTCTTTGATGTTTTATTAATTATTGTTACATACAATGCACATGCAATCATTAATACTGTACATACGCATGCAACTATATTGGAAATATTGTGGACGCCTATACCGCCGAAAAATACAGGGCTGTAATTATTCATAGTATAGAAAGGCTGAATCCGTCTCATAGCAAAATAACTTACTGCATATACCGGAATTGTTGCAAGCATCAGAATTGCAAGGATTTTTTTTCTTGTAAAAAGATACATTCCGCCGTATACAATAAGAACATACGGAATTATTGTATATACTGATACATGATAGCATGCATAGACGACAATCGGAACTATTGAAAACACCTGATATTTTTTATGTCCCTCGTCAGTAAGGAATACTATAAAAAGCATAACAAGCACAGCAAGAAACATTTCAGTAAGTGATGATTTTGATACCCATAATATAACAGGTGACAGTGCCGTTGAGATACACGCTATAATATCAGATATATAGCTAAGTTTCAGATTTGTACATGCAAACGATACAAGGAATATTGCAATAACATAGAAAACAGTTTCTATATTCATCATGTTTTTCATTCCGAAAAGCTGTCCCCACATTGCAAGAAGTGCCGGATATGTCGGTATTCCGTGATATATTCCCGATACTTCGCTTACATTTCTGTCATAAACAGTATCGGGGTAAGTTTCTGACGGTATATCATATCCGATAAGCTTTCCCCTTACGGAATTTTTAAAAGCCTCTCTTTCGGAATCCGATTCAAGCATATGATATTCTTCAAAATCCTGCTGACGACTGTCAATGCCGTTCATAAAATTTATAGCTACGCACTGATAGACACCCTCGTCCTGTCCCATTCCGAAAAGCTCATTTTTATTTGAAGTAAGCGGAAGTGCCATAAGTGAGATAATAATCGGAATAATTACAGAACGCATATCAAAGCTGTATTCAAAAAGCTTTCCGGATTTTTTTCTGATATTTATAAAAATCAGCACGGCAAAGCATGCAAAGACAAGGAAAAATGTTCCCGCCATTCCTCGGAAAAGCGAATAACAGTCAATTACAAACAATCCCATAGTGCTTATGATATGCGAACAGAAAAACATTACAACACTCATTACAGCAGTATATATGAAATTAGCTCCTTTGAATACAAGCGAACATGTTCCGAAACAAAGAAGTAATGTAAGTACTGCAAGAATCAGAAAAGAATTCATTTGAATAGCTCCTTACTTCAAAATATTATTTTGCTGTCTTTTTTCTATTTTCTCAAAAAATTCTCTGTATCTCTTTATAATTACATTCCAGTCAAAATTTCTGACGACATAATTTTTACCGTTCTGTCCCATTTTTCCGGCAATATCTTTGTTATTAAGAAAATAATCCGTACAACCTTCAAACTCGAAATAATCCTCAAAATAAAGACCGCCATTAGATTCCCTTGCAAAATTCTTTGTAACTGCACAATGGTCGTGAACCAGCACGGGACGACCACACAGCCAGCTCTCCATAATTACAAGCGAAAAGCTTTCATTTTTTGACGGCTGACAGAGAAATTCCGAAGCACCTACTGCATCATATTTATCCTGTATATCGACGAATCCCAAATCTATGACATCTTTTTTTATTTTATCGGGAATATCTATATCGCCTCCGCCTATAAGTACAAGCTTTAAATCGGAGTGCTTTGGATTGCGTTTTTTATATTCTCCGAAATATTTTATAAGCATGTGGACATTTTTCCCTGTATCCTTTCTGCCCGCATATATTATAAAAGGCTCACGGATATTATATTTATCCCTGAATCTCTGCGGATTTGTTTCAAGTGAAATATCCATGCCTATTCCCATAACTATTTTTTCCACATTTTCGGTATTATAAACACGTTCAGTGAGTTCGAGTTCGGGACGTGCATTGAAAATCATTCCGGCAACCTGTGAATACATTTCACGGAATATATTCATATATATATATGCCTCATCGTGAAAACATGGTATCATAACAGCCTTTTCGGGACATGCTTTTATTCCGAAATATGTAGTTCCGAACATATACGGAATATATACAAAAGCAGTATATTCTTCCTTGTGTTCGGAAATATATTTATATAAATCGGGACTGTTGACCATTTCATTGATAAATATTTTTTCCTCATCGGGAGAAATTCTCTGACCGTTCATAAGTCGGAGATTAACTTCATCAAATTTCTGAGTATTGCGTTTTTTAGCCCTGAATCTTCTGACGGGTATATCATGAATAATTTCCGTACCCTCCGGATAGTAATTAACGCTCCAGTCACTTACAAATTCCCTTACACATGTGGTAAGAATTTCAACGTCCATTCCGGCAGATTTAAGATGCTTTGTAACTTCACGTGTTTCCATTTCAGCACCGCCGGGAATTTTTTCGGCATACCATGGAATTACAAAAGCTATTTTTTTCACTTCAAATCACCGCCCGATATAAAATTTTTAAGCTGTTTTTCAAAAATATCCCTGATTTTATCATATGAAAAATCCTCAAGTCTTTTTCTCTGACCGGCAATTACAAAATCTTTCAGAGATTTATCATTTACAAGCCTGTCTATAAGCATTGCATTTTCAACAGGACTCTTTGTATCGGTAAGAATACCGCTTCCGCCGAGAGTATACGGTACTGCACAGCTTTTATACGCAATAATCGGAACATCAAAGAACATCGCCTCAACAAGCGGAACACAGAATCCCTCATGTTCGCTCATGCACAGAAATACATCGGCAACCTTATAGTATGCAAGTATTTCGGGAAATTTTATATGACCTGTAAATATAACGTCATCAAGTTCAAGAGCTTTCACATAATCGGAAAGTCTTTTATAATATCTTTCCATTCCGTTATATGAACCTGCAAGTATAAGCCTTGATTTCGGATTTATATTTTTCTTATAGTAACAAAATGCAGAAATAACGTCCTGCTGTTTTTTGTTGGGAGCAATTCTTCCGACAAAAATAATATTAGTCCGGTCGTCACTGAATTTCTTTATTATATCTGAATCCGGTTTAGTTTTATAATCTTCAAACGGAATCAGAATCGGTCGTACATCAATCGGACATTTATAGCCTGCATTAATCAAATCCTGCTTATTGAAATCGGAATCGGCTGTACAGTAATCAAATTTATCCGCAAGATGTTTCATACCGTCAAGACCATACTGTGCATTTGACATAGCTGTCATATTGTAGCCGTCAAAGAAATGCGGAGGAGTTATATTGTGATATACCATTATTTTACGGCATTTATAATTTTCAAGCGAATAATTCAACTTTGAACCCGTTGAAAGATGATATAATATTATATCGTTCTGTGATATATCGGGCATACCTCCGCACAAGTCACTTGCTGTACCTTTCGGAAGTCTTGAATCAACGGCTTCTGCATATATATGGGTATCAAATCCCATTTCCTTTATAGCTCTGCCGAGTGCAATTGTATCATTTCCGACAGCGTCACCGAATGCAAGGGTCGGAAGAAACTGTATAATTTTCATTTCTGCCCCTCCTGATTTTTTTTCAGTCGGGCATTTTCCGCTTTAAGAACCTTTACCTGTGTACGCAGTGAATCCGTTTCGAGCTTTGTTGCAGTAAGCCTGAGTTCAAGTTCATCGACTTTTGACGCAAGCTGTACTACATCTATCTTGCTGTTATCCTGAACGTAACAGCTTATCTGATTTACAGCATTTGCACAATGATAATTAAGTGCATTCTGTTCGGTCATAATAGGCATTATATAGAATTTAACAAGCTTGCGGATTACCTTTTTAATAAAAACCGATATGGGATTGCCTGATATTTCCTTATAAGGTTCAATCTGATTTCTTGCGTTCATATAATCCGCACTCTGTACAAGTGAAGAAAGTTCAAAATGAGTTTCAGTATGGCTTACTTCCTTGTCAAACGGAACATCTTCAAAGGAAAGCATAGAAGGTTCAAGACCTTTTTCCTTGATTTCTGCACGAATCTGATTTACAATTTCATCAACATTTATATTTTCGGACATTTTATATACTCCTGTCTATAAAAATAGAATTTATTCCGGTAAAAGCGTATTCATCATAGCCCTTTGATTTAACATATTCAAGAAGTTCAGTATCTTTCTGACCTGTTACAAGCTTTTTTGAATATGGAATCATTTCAATAATCATAATCATAGGGCGGTATTTTTCAAAATCGATACTGTCGAGAATCTGTCTTTCAAGTCCCTCAATATCAAGATTCAGAATTAACGGAGCTTTTCCGCTGAAATACTCCTCAATAATATCATTTACTGAAACAGTTTCAAGCTGAACAGTTTTTTCTATACGGGCATCGGGATTTTCAATAAGTATATCGCTGACATCTCCCACCTTTGACAAGCCGTCAAGATTAAGTATATTAAAATCAAGCTTTTCGCCCGATTTACCGGATATACACTTGTTTAAGACAATATCTCCGGAACGTTCATTTCCAAGCTCATCGGCAAGCTTTGGGTTTGCCTCAACAAGCACTCCCCTTGCACCCTGTTCATAGAAAAAGTATGTGTTGCTCATAACTTTCGGGTGATTTGCTCCCAAATCAAGATAACTGCACTCTGAAAGCGGAATACCTTTCATCGCCATGATATACATTATTATGGAGTCCTCACCCGACTGCGAATATGTTCTTTTATTAAAAAGCTCAAAATCGTTTTTTATACTGCTTTCAAGAATTTCAATTCTGTGTGAAAGTTCGATTGTAGTTATATCATCACTGCGTAATCTTTCGTCAAGCTGATTTCTGTAACTGTTAAATTCATTCATATTTGATTCTGCAATCTGACTGTTGCGGACAGCTTTTTCATTAAGTTCAGAAATATTTTTTTCTGCATTATCAATACTTTTTGAAAATCCCCTGTTTTCAGCTGAAAGATTATCAATTGATTCAGAAAGCTGTCTGCTGTTTGCTAAAAGAGTATCCGTGCGGTTATAGAGGTCACGGAGAAAAAATCTGATTATTCTTGTATAAAGGCTTATTTTAGGTTCAGACATATTATTTCACACCCTTTTTGAAAATTTTACCGTTGACTGACCATTCCGACTGAAGTCTGCAAACACCTATATCACGCTTTGAAGAAGATACTACAAAGGACTGTACACGTCTTATATCATCAAAAATAATTCCGTCATGGGAATGTACTGCAACATCAAGAAAATACTTTCCGGGGAGCAGGCTGTTCTGAAAAGTAACCGAAACTTCTCCGCTTTCCTCAATCGGTACAAAGTCATCACATTCTATTGAAACATTAGTGCCGTAGCAGTGGAGACTGTCCTCACGGAAAATTCCGTATCCGAAATTGCCCTTAAGACCTTTTTTTTCGGATTTGTATTTCAGATAAACAGTAATTTTATCTTCTGTATCAAATATATACTGCTTTTCGCCTTTTTCATTTCTCATCTGTGCATCGGTAAATCTTACGTCGCCCGTACCCATACGCACAGCGGATTTGTCACAGAAATCCGGCAGGGATTCTTCCGGTTTTTTTTCGGATTCAGTCTGATTTCCGGCAACTTCCGCATTGTGAGTTTTTTCAAGCTGTTCAATGCGTTTCTGCTCCATACTGTAAAGATAGTGTTCATGAACATATTTCGGAGTACCGGATTCCTTAATTAATCCGTCCTCAATCCAGTATGAAGTTTCGCAAATCTGTTCAATCTGTTCAAGAGCATGCGAAACTATTACAATAGTAGTTCCCTCTGCCTTGATTTCCCTTAGCTTGTCAAAGCATTTTTTCTGAAAATTTGCATCGCCTACTGCAAGTATTTCATCTATAAGCAGTATATTTGCACTTACATTTATAGCTACTGAAAAAGCAAGTCGCATATACATTCCCGATGAATATGTTCTTACCGGATTGTCAATAAATTCCTCAAGCTCCGAAAATTCTATTATATCATTCAATCGCTTGTCGATTTCTTTTTTAGTAAGCCCGAATATCGATGCATTTGTATAAATATTTTCACGACCGCTCATATCGGGGTGAAAGCCTGCTCCGAGTTCGATAAGACTCGAAACCCGTCCGCACATCTCAATAGTTCCGCTGTCGGGATACATAATTTTAGTCAGTAATTTAAGCGTTGTGCTTTTTCCGCAACCGTTATGACCTATAAGTCCGATTGCTTCACCTTTTTTTACACTGAATGAAATTCCCTTAAGAACCCATCTGTCCTCATAATGGCTTCTGTTGCGGAAAAGAATACGGTCTTTAAGGTCGTTGCCTTTATCATAATAAATTTTGAATTTCTTTTTTACGTCACGGACTTCAATAGCATTATCCTTATCCATTACAGTTCCTCCGCAAAATGTCTTTTAAGCTTTGAAAACACAAAAAAACCTATAAAAAGTATCAGAATACCAAATCCGAACGCTATCAGGAGCGTTGACAAATCCGGAACTTTTGCATAGTATAAAACATCTCTGTATGCAACTATAACAGATGTCATAGGATTTATATAGAAAAGCTTCTGAATAGTTTTGTTTTCAATCATATTAATGGGATAAAGTACAGGTGTAAGATAAATCCATGCCATAGTAATGATGCTTAGAATATGCTCCATATCACGGAAAAATACAGTTATTGCCGAAAAAAGCATAGCCATTCCGAGAGCCATAATATATTCCACAATCATTATAACAGGCAGACACAGCATTGCAAGCGGATTTATTCCGACTCCCGAAACAATTACGACAAGAAATATTATTATAAAGCTTAAAAGCATATTTACAAAACAGCTTGTCACGTATGATATCGGAATTACTTCACGCGGAAAATATATCTTTGAAACCAAATCCTTGCTTGCAATTATCGAATTTGCTCCACCCTGCACCGATGATGAAAAGAAAATCCATGGAATAAGTGCAACAAACAAGTGGAGATAATATTTTTCAATAGGGCTTGGAAGTATGAACGAAAAAGCTATTGTATATACAAGAAGCTGAAACAGCGGATTTATAAAAGTCCAGAGAAATCCCAGAACAGAACCTTTATAGCGTCCTCTCAAATCCTTTCTTACAAGGCTGAAAATCATCTGCCGGTAATCATAAAGTTCTTTAAAAATATTCATTTTTTAAACAATCTCCCTTTTTCTGCAAAACGATTATTTAATTATATCATACTATATTATATACTGTCAAGTAACAAAATGACGAATTTCCGCAAAAAAACAGCCTGTATACATACAGCTTAAAAATTTTCGAAAAAAAGTCTTGACAATTATAATAATATGTGATATAATCATATTCAAATTTTGAATTTATGAAAGGAGGCGGATTTCCATGAAAAAAATAATGAATATATCTTTATACAGTATGAATATAATATTACAGAAGTATGGAAATCCATTCCGATTTTTTGTATAAATTTTAACGGGTTTTCAACATCATATCACTCTTGCGGTACTTCTGGAGTTTTTCAGAAGTACCGTTTTTTGTTACAGAGAAAGGATTTTTTTAATGATTGAACTTTCAGGAAAATACAGTTCCGCAAAGGTCTTTACAGATGTAATAGAACCCGATGCCATAAGTCAGATTATAACCCTTTGCAGTCAGGAGCTTTCAAAGGATTCAAAAATCCGCATTATGCCCGATGTTCATGCAGGTACAGGCTGTACAATCGGAACTACTGTGACTATCACCGACAAGGCTGTGCCGAATATGGTCGGAGTAGATATAGGCTGTGGTATGGAAACCGTAAAAATCAAGGAAAAGCATATCGAACTCCAGAAACTCGACAAGCTTATATATGAAAAAATTCCCTCCGGATTCGGTATCCGCAACACTCCGCACCGCTATGCAGAAAAAATACCGCTTGAAAATCTTTATTGCATTGAACATATAGATTTGGAAAAGGCTGAAAAAAGTATCGGTACTCTCGGCGGTGGGAATCATTTCATAGAAGCCGACAAGGCTTCTGACGGAAGTATATATATAGTAGTACATTCGGGTTCAAGACATCTCGGAGTCGAAGTTGCAAAATACTATCAGAATGAGGCATACAAAAGACTTAACAAGACCTCCAAATCCGATATTGATGAACTTGTTGCACGTCTCAAGTCAGAGGGAAAAACTAAAAATATTCAGCAGGAAATAAAAAAACTTGTCAATACTAAAACTACAAATATCCCGAAACATCTTGCATACGCTGAGGGCGAACTCTTTGAACAGTATATCCATGATATGAAAATAGTTCAGGAATTTGCACTTGTTAACCGTCAGGCGATGATTACTGAAATTATCAAAGGAATGAAACTTCATATTACAGAACAGTTCTCAACCATACACAATTATATAGATACTGATAATATGATACTCCGCAAGGGTGCTGTATCAGCTCAGAACGGTGAAAAGCTTATAATTCCGATAAATATGCGTGACGGAAGTCTTATCTGTACAGGGAAAGGCAATCCCGACTGGAATTTTTCAGCTCCTCACGGTGCAGGTCGTTTAATGAGCAGAAGTCAGGCTAAACAGAGCTTTACCGTTTCGGAATACAAAAAACAGATGAAGGGAATTTATTCAACATCAATAAATTCATCTACTCTTGATGAATGTCCCATGGCATACAAGAATATAAATGATATTCTTGAAAATATATCCGATACTGTTACTGTTGATGATATTATCAAACCGATTTATAATTTCAAGGCGGGTATAGAATAATTTTTTCGGGGACTCTGTCCCCGAACCCCTGCAAGCCTTTTGAAAAAGGCTTGACCGAAAACTTTTATTTTTTTGGAGGAAAATAAAAATGTATGAAATTTATGAAATAAAAGAAAACAAAAAGCAGTATCTTGATTTACTGTTGCTTGCAGATGAACAGGAAGATATGATAGACCGCTATCTTGAACGTGGTACAATGTTCATTCTTGATGATAACGGAGTTAAAGCAGTATGCGTTATTACAAAAGAAAAAGATAAAACAATTGAAATAAAAAATATAGCTGTAAATCCCGAATATCATAGAAATGGGTATGGCAAAGCTATGATTGAGTATGTTATTAAAAGATATAAAAATAATTATGATATTTTACAGGTCGGAACGGGTGACAGTCCTTTAACTGTACCATTTTATAAAAAATGCGGATTTACTGAATCTCACAGAATAAAAAATTTCTTTACTGAAAATTATAACCACCCGATTTATGAATGTGGCATTCTGCTTAAAGATATGGTTTATTTCAAATTAAATCTTAAAAATATGGAGGAGTAATATTATTATGAAAAAATTTGTACCCTATGAAAAAATGTCAAAAAAACAGAAACGTGAAATCGATAAGGAAAAGCGTAATTTGTGGAATATGAATCCCGCAACACGCAAATCCGAAAACAAAAAGGCATACAACAGAAAGAAGCTCCGCAGAGACTTTGATTCCTCTGCGGAGATTTTTTAATATATAATAGGTCTTAGCTGTATGCCCTTTAATGCAGATTCGACTGCCTGAGGAATCATTGAAAATTCCGCTACAAGTGATGACGGCTTTTTTACATAATCGTCCTGACGCATAGGGACAAAATAGTAATTCTTCATATTGAATAAAATTCCGAGATTTTTAGCACTTCCCATAAGAGAATCATTTGAGGCTATCGCAAGAACTACCGGCTTACCGCTCCGAAGATGAGATTTTACTGCCATGGTAACCGTACTGTCAGTAATGCTGTTTGCAAGCTTTGAAGCCGTATTCGATGTACAGGGAGCTACTATCATAATATCAGTAAGGCTTTTAGGACCTATCGGTTCTGCATCTGCAATAGTAGTTATAACCTTGCAACCGCATATATTTTCAAATTTTTTCAGATTATCTTCAGCACTTCCGAAACGTGTTGATATTGATGAGGCATTTTCCGACATTATGGGAATAATTTCCGCACCCATTTTCCGAAGGATTTCTGCCTGTTTAAATGACTTTTCAAAGGTACAGAATGAACCTGTTACGGCATAGCCTATTTTAAGTCCTGAAAAATCAGTCATATCGGTCACTCCTTTCCTTTATGATGTTCTCAATAGTTTCAGCAACTATTTCTCCTGCTGTAACGGGAGCAGTTTTCCCGGGAATACCTAATGCCCATATAGCTTTTATGCCGAGTTCTCCGGCGGAACTGAAATCAACTCCCCCCGGCTTTGATGCCAAATCTATCAGTATTGTTTCACTTCCAAGCTTTTCAAGTGTATTGCGGTCAAATATAAGCACGGGAGCAGTATTGAATATAAGATTGTATGATGAATCTATATCAGATTTACTGCATACTTTGAAATTCATAGCTTTAGCCCATGCCATACTTTTGAAACTTTTTGTCATAACAGTTATATCTGCTCCGAATCCTTTTAAAATTTCCGCAAGAATCTTTCCTATTCTGCCGAATCCCGTTATAAGGATTTTACTGTTGCTCAGAGTAACCGGAAGTTCTTCAATTGCAATATATACAGCTCCCTCCGCTGTCGGAACTGCATTAAGTATATTAAGCTCATCTCTTTCCATATAGTCATAAACTGCATTTCCGCTGAAAAGATTTCTGAAACTGTCATCTGCCTTTCCGCAGAATATAACAGTATTTTCGTTAATATGATTTTTAATGCTTTCAGGCGTAAGCAGATTTTCGGAAAAAGGTGTATTTATATATTTTCCGTCGTTTACGGGTGGAACAGCAAATACAACAAAATCAAAAATGCACTCAGAATTTTTATCTTCAGAAAATATTTTCAGATTTTCCGGTATATACTGGCTTTCAAATCCCGCAAAGCTTACATCAAAATTCTCTGAAAGATATTTTCCGCAGTAAATCTGCCTTAAATCACCGCCGGCTATAAGAATACTTTTTTTATTCATAAATATTCTCCATTCAAATAACAGTTATTATCAGTTTTTATAAATCGGGTATCTGCTATATATTATGTAAAATCCGTGTTTTTTGTTACGGATTTGCTGTTTCTTATTTTTTTAAAAAATTATTTTTAAAAAATGTTTGTATTTTGTGAGAATCTGTGTTATAATGGTTTAAACAATATTTTACGAAAGGATTTGATTAATTTGGAAAATAAAAAAGGCTTTTCTGTACTTAAATTTCTTATAACTGTTATATGTATAATATTCATTGCACTTTCTCTTGCTGTAAACATTATGTTCAATCAGAAACATTCCCCTAATGTATTCGGCTATTATATCTATCTGCTTAACAATCAGGATATGGGAAATCTTCTCCCCCAGGGTACTGCCCTAATCTCAAAGGAAGCTGACGGTCTCGAAATAAAACAGGGTGATATTATTCTCTGCCATCTCAATGAAAGCGATGAAGTTATTATAAGAACAGTTTATAAAACTGTTGCCGATGAATCAACAGGTTCAGAAATCTACTATCTTTCAACAGCAAACGCTCAGGACGACAATTCTGTTACGGATTTTATACCAAGAGAAAATATTCTTGCTCTCTGCACAGGCTATCCGCAGAATATAAATCTCGGACGCTGGATTAATTTCACTCTTAATATAAAGGGAATTATTATCCAGCTTATTCTGCCGAGCATAATTCTTGTAATATTCCTTATAGCCAAAATCGCATCTTCAAAGGACGATGAAGACGATGAAGAAGATAATATTCCGGAAGAAAAACATTCAAAGCCAAATCCTGCCCCGACTTTCAAGGCAAGTGATATAAAAGAAACTCCGCTTTTCGTTGACCCCACTCCTCAGGATTATACAACTGATGAACTTGAACGCAAAAAACAGTCTATCGCTGAACATTTCAGCCATAAGGAAGTAAATCCAAATTCACCCTATCAGAAAGAAAAGGAAAGAACTATGCAGTTCAAGGCTTTAAGAGAGGCTGAAAATACTGCAAAGCTTGAGGCTCAGAAGAAAAATCAGGTTGATGTTACAGAAATGTTCTCTGCTCCGAAAAATATTTCACATGAAAAAACTCCTGCTGATACTCTCCGTGAGGAAATGCAGAAACATTCTGCTGAAACTGAAAAGCCGGCTGTTACAAAAACTGCTCCGAAGCCTGTTGCTCCGAGAAAGTCATCTACTCCCGATATCGGAGATATTATCAAAAAATCCGAAAACAATGCCAAAAAGAAAAATGTCAGCAATATGTCTGTTGACGACCTCCTTAAATTAATCGAGGACGAAAAAAATAAGCTTTAAAAAATTTAAAAGGCGGTCTGAAAAAAGACCGCCTTTTAAAATAAGAGGAGAGTTATATTTTGAAAAAATCCATATTCAGTTCCGCTAAAATTTCACTCGGGTGCGTTACAGCAATAGTTATATCCACGCTTCTTAATCTTAAATACGGACTGACAGCCGGACTTCTGACAGTATTAAGTATTCAGGACACAAAAAGGGAAACTCTTAAAACTGCTCTTAAAAGACTGTATGCCTTTTTCTTTGCGTTTGCCATATCTGTGATATGCTTTAAGCTTATGGGCTACAATGCACTTTCATTCGGAATATATCTTTTTATATTTGTAAATATATGCTTTATAATGGACTGGAAAATTGCAATCGTTCCGGTATCTGTTCTTGTAACGCATCTTATATCTGAAAAAAGTACTGACATTATGCTTATAATTAATGAATTTCTTCTGTTTGCAGTCGGTGCGGGAACAGGTATGCTTGTAAATATGCATCTCCATAAGGATAATGAAAAAATGTCACTCTGCCGTGAAAACCTTGACTCGGAAATAAAAGCTGTTCTTGAAAGAATGTCAGTAAGGATTCTTTCTGATGATAAATCTGATTACAGCGGTGACTGTTTCAAAAAACTTGATTCCCTTATGTTTGATGCTCAGAAAACTGCCCGTGAAAACTATGACAACAGTCTTAAAAATCCCCAGACATACGACATTGAATATATTGAAATGCGTAAAAAGCAATGCAGTATACTGTATGAAATGTACAAAAGCATTATCAGAATGAACACTCCTCCCGAGCAGGCTCTCATAATATCGGATTTTCTTAAAAAAACCGCTGTTGAATACCATGAAAAAAATGATGTCAGAAATCTTATTGAAAAGCTTGAAAAAATATTTGCTGAAATGCAGTATCAGCCTATGCCTGCTGAACGTCCGGAATTTGAAAACCGTGCCGTACTTTATTCATTTATGCTGTTATTAAAAGAGTTTCTCTGTCTCAAATATGAATTTGTATGCAAAATAAGTACCGATTTTGTTGAAAAGGAAAAAAAATAACGTCAGATAAATGAAAGTTTTATGATAATGTTGATTTTTTGTAATATATATGTTATAATGAAAGTAATTTCTAAAATTTATTAAAAAAGGAGAATAATATTAATGTGTGGTATAGTTGGTTATGTAGGTTACAGAGATGCAAGCGATATTCTTATTGACGCTCTTTCAAAGCTCGAATACAGGGGATATGATTCAGCGGGCATTGCTGTTTTCGATAACGGTGAAATAAAAGTTGCAAAGTCAAAGGGCAGACTTAAAGACCTCGTTGCAAAAATGGAAAGAGAAGGAAAACCCTCCGGCTGTTCCGGAATAGGTCATACAAGATGGGCTACTCATGGCGAGCCCTCCGATAAAAATTCCCACCCCCATGAGGGAGGCCGTGTTACAATAGTTCACAACGGAATTATTGAAAATTATAAAGCTCTTAAAGATTTTCTTGTAAAAGAGGGCAGATGTTTCAAAAGCGATACAGATACAGAAGTTGTTGCACAGCTCCTTGACTATTACTATGACGGCGACCCCGTTTCCACAATAGCAAACGTTACAAAGGAACTTGAGGGTTCTTATGCTCTCGGAATAATCTTTGCAGATTTCCCCGATACTGTTTTTGCTGTCAGAAAGGAAAGCCCGCTTATAGTAGGCGTAGGAGAAAATGAAAGCTTTATCGCTTCCGATGTTCCTGCAATTCTGAAATATACAAGAAATTACTATCTTCTTGAACATGATGAAATTGCTGTTTTAAGCAAGGATAAGGCTTGCATATATGACCTGCATTACAACAAAATCGACAAGGAACTTAAAACTGCTGACTGGGATATGGATGCTGCCGAAAAAGGCGGTTATGAGCATTTTATGCTTAAAGAAATATTTGAACAGCCTACCGCAATAAAAACTACCATAACACCCCGAATTTGTGACGGTCTGCCGAATCTCGAAGAATGTGGCATAACTCTGGAAAAACTCAATAAATTCCGTCAGATTTTCATAGTTGCATGCGGTACTGCTATGCATGCAGGGCTGGTCGGAAAGTATGTTATTGAAAAACTTGCAAGAGTTCCCGTTATAGTTGATATTGCTTCAGAATTCAGATACAGAGAACCAATTGTTACAAAAGATGACCTCGTAATTATTATATCACAGTCCGGTGAAACTGCTGACAGCCGTGCTGCTCTTGAACTTTCAAAGGAACTCGGTGCTGAAACTCTTGCTATTGTAAACGTAAAGGGAAGCACCATTGCAAGAGAGGCTGATATGGTTATATATACTCATGCAGGCCCTGAAATTGCCGTAGCATCTACTAAAGCTTATATGGTTCAGATTGCTGTTATGTATCTGATTGCATTTGAAATCGCACTTGCAAAAAAACAGATAACTGTTGAAGAATGTAAACACCTTACATCTATGCTTCAGGAAATTCCTGATACTATACAAAATATTCTTAAAAATATTGAAGAAACCCAGTACATAGCATCAGGTCTTATAAATGCTGACAGTCTTCTTTATATAGGCAGAGGTCTTGACTATGCTTTAAGTATGGAAGGCTCTCTCAAACTCAAGGAAGTTTCATATATTCACTCCGAATCATATGCTGCCGGTGAACTTAAACATGGCACTATATCACTTATAAGTGAGGGTATGCCTGTTATTGCCGTTGCAACACAGAAAAATCTTTTCGACAAAACTATAAGCAATATTAAGGAAGTAAAGGCAAGAGGTGCTAAAGTTATCCTTATATGCCGTGAAAACTATCAGCCGGAGGAAAATCTTGCTGATTACTGTTTCAAAATTCCGGAAACCGATGACCTGCTTATGCCTATGCCGGCAGTTGTACCGCTTCAGCTTATCGCATACTATACAGCCGTTTTAAAAGGAAATGACGTTGACAAGCCAAGAAATCTTGCTAAATCTGTTACTGTTGAATAAATTCCGGAAAGAGTTGAAAATAAAATGATTGTCAAAAAAATTGCATCTGCTTTTACGGCTCTTGCCGTTTCGTGTATATTTTTACCGCCTGTTTCTGTATCTGCCGAAGATGAATTAATTTCATCGGGTGATTATCAGTATTCCGTTAAGGACGGTGAGGCATGTCTGGAATCCTATACCGGCACTGATACAAATGTAATTATCCCTGATACTATTGACGGAAATATTATTACATCTCTGGGTGATACTTTTCACGATACTGAAATAGTATCAGTAACCTTTAACAATACTATTGATGATATTGATGAAAATACCTTTATAAACTGCTATTTTCTTTCGGAAATAAATGTTCCCGATGAAAATAAGTTCTTTGAATCAAAAGACGGCGTTCTTTTTGAAGATGATATGAAAACGCTTTTATGCTATCCGTCAGCAAAGGACGGCGATTCCTATGACATTCCCGAGGGCGTTACGGATATAGGCATAGCATCATTTTATGAAACAAAACTTCAGAAAATAAAATTCCCCTCCACTCTTGAATATATAGACCGTCACGGTATATCATATAATCAGCGTCTTACTGATGCTGATTTAAGCAATACCGTTCTTGTCGGAGTCGGAGAAATGTCATTTGCCGGTGATACTTCCCTTAAAAATATCAGTTTCCCCGATACTCTTTATGAAATAGACGGAGGAGCTTTTGCACAGTGCGTTTCACTTGAAAATGTTACTCTCCCCGAGAATCTCGGTATAATCGGTCAGAATGCTTTTGCAGGCACGGCTCTGAAAGAAATAACTATTCCGGCATCTGTTGAGGACATCGGCTATTCAGCTTTCGGATATGATGAAGACCTCCAGCCTGTTGACGGATTTATTATAAAAGGTGTATCAGGTTCAATTGCACAGACATATGCTACTGATACTGATGAAGAATATGACTATAAAAACAATTTTACATTTATTGCTACTGACAGTCAGGAATATGAAGAACTGGAGGGTATTCCTTTCGGTGATTTTGAATATGCTGAAAAGGACGGAGAGGCTTATATAACTCTTTGCAGTTCCTCCGAAAAAAATATTGAAGTTCCGGCTGAAATAAACGGGCTGCCCGTTACAGTTATATACGGAATGGCTTTCTGTCAGTCCGGTGCGGAAACAGTAAAACTCCCCGATTCGCTTAAGCGTATCGAAATTATGGCTTTCTATGACTGCGATTCACTTAAAAGCATAGATATTCCAGAGGGTACAGAGGAAATTATGGCACAGTCATTCTATCAGTGCGACAGCCTCACAGAAATAAATATACCTTCTACATGCTCCGAAATAGGCAGTAATGCATTTGCATCATGCAAAAATCTTTCGGCAATAAATGTAGCCGAGGAAAATACTGAATACAAATCGGAAAACGGAATACTTTTCAATTCGGACGGTACAGAGCTTGTCAAATACCCTGACGGCAAGGACAGTTTTTATAAAGTTCCCGAAAACGTAAAAAGCATTGCAGATTATGCTTTCAGCGAAAATCCAAATATTACTGAAGTAGACCTCAATAAGGTGGAAAGTATCGGAATTGATTCTTTTTCATTCTGTGAAAACTTAAAAAAAGTATCAGCTGATAAACTCAAATCCATTGGCGAATATGCTTTATATGAATGTACTGAACTTACAGAATTAAAGCTTCCTCCGACTCTTGAAACTGTCGGACAGTATGCAGTATATCAGTGTCCGAAACTTCTTTCAGTACGTACCGGAAATAATATCACGGAAATCAATGAATGTGCTTTCGGATATATTTACGATGAAGTCAACGCAACTAATCTCAAATTAGCAGATTTTGTAATATATGCCGACAAGGATTCCGGCGGTGCAAGATATGCTGAAACATGTGGTTTTGAAACTGTATCGGGAACTGTTCAGATTGGAAGTCACATTGTAAATAAAATATTTCTCATTGTTGTATCTTCCGGTGCAGGAGCTGTTATAATTGCACTGATTATTACGGCAATAATAAAATCTTCAAGGAAAAAGAAAAAAACACCGAAGGAGAACAATAATATATGAAATTCAAAAAAATTGCTGTCCTTATAATGACTGCTGTCACTGCTTTTTCATCACTGACTGCAATGTCTGCTTTTGCAGAAGTTACCGCTGAAAATGAAAACCAGTTCTCCGACGGAATGGTTGTGTATGAAAAAATTAAAAACGGAGTAAAAGTAGTTAAATGCGATTCATCACTTATGGAACTTAAAATATCTGACAAGGCAAACGGTTACGATGTTATTGAAATCGGTGAAAAGGCATTCAGCGGAATTGAAAAGCTTAAAACCGTAACTCTGCCCGATTCCGTAAAAAGTATAGGGAAATATGCTTTCAGTAACTGCCTTTCGCTTGAAACTGTCAAACTTCCGGAAAATATAACTGAACTTCCGGAGGGACTTTTTGCAAACTGTCAGTATCTCTCCGATCTTGATATTCCCGACAATGTAACTGTTGTCGGAATGGGTGCTTTTATGAACTGCTTTTCACTCACTGAACTTGAACTGCCTGACAGTATCATAAGCCTTGAGGATTACGCTCTTAATAACTGCTATGGTATAAAATCCCTTGAACTTCCTGCAAATCTTGAAAATATAGGGAATCTTGCTCTTGGCGGATTATACAGCCTTACCGACCTTAAAATAGATTCCGGAAATGACAGTTTCAAAATTGATGATAATATTCTTTATGATTCTGATATGAAAACTCTGTATCTTTCTACTGATATCGAAAGAGAGGGTGAACTTTCTGTTCGGGATACAGTAACATCAATAGAGGGCTATGCCTTTTCGGGCTGTGACAATATCACATCTGTTATAATTCCGGCAAGTGTAAAAAGAATAGGAAATGACGCTTTCAGCTACTGCTCCTCCCTTAAAGAAGTAAAATTCAGCGAGGGCGTTGAGGAAATAGGAAACTATGCTTTTCAGTATGACAAGTCAATTGAAAGTATATCATTGCCTACTACTGTAAGAAAAATCGGTGCGGGAGCTTTTGCGAATAATCTTTCACTTACATCTGTTATAATTCCGGAAGGTGTTTCAAGTATAGGTTCAGCCTCATTTTTCAACTGTCCATTGCTTAATAATGTAAGTCTGCCAAGTACTATCCAGAATATAGGCGAATATGCTCTCGGATTCGTCGAAAATTCCGATTCCTCCGACGCTGTATTAAAAGAGGGATTTTCAATGAGTATTTTCTCCGATTCCCCTGCAAAGGATTACGCAAAAACTAACGGAATAAATTATGATACTGTCGATTTTAATCTTAAATCACTGATATTTATAGTAGTATGTGTTGTTATACTTGTTATAGTAATAGCCTTTGCTTTAAGAATTATGAAAAAAAGCTCCGTTTCTAAAAATTCTGAAAATCAAAATCCTGATACTCCCGATGAAAATTATAAAAGTATTATTGATGATGACAATTCCGATAAATAGCTGAAAAAACGGGTTACCCCAAAGGGTAGCCCGTTAATTTTTTGATTAAAGATTTTCTTCAAGAAATTTTTTAAGCTCCGACACAGCGGATTCTTCATCTTCTCCGTCTGCCGTGATTTTTATTTCAGAACCACATTTAACGCCAAGTCCCATTACTGCAAAAAGCTTTTTGCAGTCTGCCGACTTGTCACCGCATATTAATTTTACTGATGATTTAAAATTTCCTGCCTTTTTTACAAGAAGACCTGCCGGTCTTGCATGTATTCCGTTTTCATCTTTTATAATATAGCTTAATTCTTTCATATTAATATCTCCTGTAATTTTTTTTACTGCTATATTATCTGCTGATTTTCCGGAATTATTTATTTATTTCTATACTGAAATTTCCGTCCGTATCAACTTTAAGACGGAGAGTTTTTATATACTTGTTATAGAAAACTTCCATTTCCTTTTCGCTTGCACTGATTTTAGCATCAGTATAAATCTGGCGGGCAAGTTCCTTTCCGTTGTGATTGAGAATATCAGGGATATATTTTTCAAGCTCACTGAAAAGAACTGCTTTTTTAAGCTCCTCTGTATTGCCTGTGCAGAAATCATCTATTGAACAGGAATATATATTATGTTCAGAGAGAGCGTCCTTTATTGCCTGACCGCATTTTGAATATTCATACATTACAAGGAATGAAGCATTGGGAAGTGAAGAAATAAGTCCCCAGTAATCCGAATCACTTGAAACAAGTATAAATGATGATATGTTATTCTGATAATAGTCACGGCATACTCCAGCAGTCATCTGAATATCGACAAGTGATTTATGGTCAGTAACTCTTGATACTTCAACATGTTCCACCGGAATTTTCGTAAATTTTTCAATCCAGTCCCAGCCACTTGTTGTATGGTAATCATCATATAATATAATTTTATCAATTTTAGCAAGTTCGTCCTGATTGAGATTTTTAAGAACTCCGTAAAGCTTATATACATCTGAATTTTCGCAGTCAACAACAATTTCACATTTAAAGCTTTTATTTATAAAATCATAGATATTATCCTTTGTTTCGTCATGAGCGTCCTTGAACTTGCTTCTGTCCTGAAAATAATCACCATGCATGCCATATATAACACTCAGAAATTTTCCGTCTGTATATAAAATACTTCCGTAATCCTTAGGTTCCCAGTGAATATATACCTGAAAAGGATAATAATCAATATGACTCATATATTTCTCAAATTCACCTTTTATAACATTGGGCTTTGTATATTTAGGTATCACAAATAAATCCTTAATATATTCCCAGTTTATCCAGTCATGAAAAAGTCCTGCACATTTATCAATATTTTCATTTATCATTCTTGTAAAATCCAGCATATACTTTTCAGAACGGTAATTTGTATGAATAATAGGATAACCCCATTCTTCAAGCTTTTTGATATTGTCATAGTCATACCATTCAATATTGTTGAGATTCTGAAGATTAAATCTCATGGCATCATCTGTTTTCTTGAATTTCTGCATAAGAACTGTTCTTAGCTTGCAAAGATAACGTATTGCAGTAGCATTTTTATCCTGATAGAGCCTTTCAAGAAGTTCATGACATTCCTCGTCATAGCACTGTTTTACAATATGCTTGCGTACACCTATAAGATAGGATATTGTAGCAACCAAATCTTTTGTATCAACTGTCATTTTTTTCTGATTCCTTTCATTATTTTTATTTATTTTAATCCGGAATTTCTCCGGAAAAAAATTTCTGATTATTTTGTGATATTTTACAAAAAAATAAGCATATATTTGTAAATGATAAACAATTTTTTTGAAATTACAATCCAGTTACAACAATATGTTTGACTTATTTTTTCAAATAGGATATAATTAATATCTAATATTAAATACTAATGGGGGATAATATATATGTCAAAAAATAATACCGGTGAACCATATGTCAGTGCAACTGAAGAAATGGTTACCAGAATAACTCTCGATTCTATGAAAAATAACAATGAAGGTGTAACGGAATATCCTATTCTTAATTTTGACGAAAGAGCTTTAAATCTTCTGTGTCAGGGAATAAGTGAAACTCTTAAACACAGCAATTTAAAACCTGCCGGTGGAAAAGCATACAAAATATTAAAGAGGTTTTTCGATATAATTCTTTCCGGAATTGCTCTTGCTATTCTTATAATTCCAATGGGTGCAACAGCACTTGCAATATATATTGACGACAAGGGAAATCCTTTTTTTTCACAGATAAGACTTACTGAAAACGGCAGACCTTTTAAAATGTATAAATTCCGTTCTATGTGTATCGATGCAGAAGAAAAATTTGCAGAAGTTCAGAAATCCAATCAGACGGATGGTATTGCATTCAAAAGCGATAATGACCCGAGAATTACTAAAATAGGGCATTTTATCCGCAAAACTTCAATAGATGAACTCCCACAGCTATGGAACGTCCTCAAAGGTGATATGTCCATTATAGGGCCACGTCCACCCCTGCCACGTGAAGTAGTTCTCTATACTCCCCACCAGATGGAACGTCTCATTGTAAAAGGCGGACTTGCATGTATATGTCAGTGTGAAGGCAGAAGTGATATGAGCTTTGATGAATGGGTTGAATCTGATATAAAATACATAAAGGAACGTTCTCTTAAACTTGACCTCAATCTGATATTAAAAACCATTTCGGCAGTATTGAAAAGAAAAGGTGCAAAATAATCCCATTAATCCTATTATATATTATACTTTTATTATGTATATAATATTATGCTTTTGTGAAAAAATGCGGAAAACTCTATTCTGCAATAATATCCTCAAATATTCCTTTTACAGCTCGGCATAAATCATCGGGAGATATATTTATCTGTGTTCCTATACGTCCTCCGCTGACAATAATTTCATCGAAATTTTCAGCACTCTTATGTATAACGGTTTTATACTGCTTTTTCATTCCTATGGGAGTACACCCTCCCCTTATATAGCCTGTCACCTTGTTTATATCCTTGACGTGAAGAAGCTCAACCGATTTTTCCCCTACTGATTTCGATGCTTTTTTTAGGTCAATGCTTTTGTCAACCGGAAGTACAAATACAAAATATTCACCGCTTTTTCCACGGCATACTATTGTTTTAAAGCTTTTTTCATAAGGCTGTCCGAGCATATCCGCAATCTGCATGCCGTCTGTAAATTCATCACACTGATATGTATTGAGAGTATATTTTATTTTGAGCTTGTCAAGAATACGCATGGCATTTGTTTTAACTTCTTTTGCCATAAAAATTTACCGCCTTTCGTTTTTTAATTATTATAATGTTTTTTGAGATAAAAGTCAACCGTCAATTCAGAAAATAAGGGAGGAATTATGTCAATCGGTACTATCATAGTCGGAACTGTACTTATTGCAATAGTTATTATAATTATTGCAAAAATGATTAAAGATAAAAAAAAGGGTAAGTCATCATGTAGCTGTAACTGCGGAAACTGTCCTTATTCGGGACAGTGCCACAGCAAAAAGAAATAAGTTTCATTTTGCAATTTCCTTTCTTATGGTATTGAAATCCAAAGGAGTATAATTTATTCTTTCTGCCGATACACAAAAGCTCTGCGGTGAAAAATCCTTATATATGGGATTACTGTGAACATGTCCGAAAATATTTGCATAGGGCATATTTTTATTTATATATAAGGGTTCATGCGAAAGTATCCAGAAATGTTCAATTATAATCGGATATCTGCTTACGCTTTCAAATCCGATTTCACGGTAATAATTTTCAGACTGTGTATCATGATTTCCCATTACAAGAAATTTTCTTCCTTTTAAGCACCGGCATATCTCCTGTGATTTATCTTTCGGATATGCTGAAAAATCTCCGAGCATAAATACAGTATCACTATCAGATACAGTATTATTCCAGTTTGAAATCAATATTCTGTCCATTTCATCTATATCAGAAAACGGTCTGTTTTCATATTTTATAATTTCATTATGCCCGAAATGAGTATCAGCAATAAAAAATATTTCTGACATAAATATCCTCCTTTATTTATTCCGAATAATATTCAATTTTGCCTGCTGTGCAGTTTATGCATGCTGTGATACCATATTCAGCAATATGGTCTGATATATCATTATTCATATATCCGCAAAGTTCAATAATACATTTATGAAATATTATCAATATGATAACCCATACAAGAATAAAAAACATTATAATTTTATCATGCATACTAAAATATCCTATTATATTAAATCGGGCGGAATTTTTAAAAAATTCCGCCCTTGAAAATTTTTATACCGGAAGTTTCTTTACAATATTTGCGAGATACTGCTGAATAGCAAGAGCATCATTCGCATTAAGACCGTTTCCGTTGCTTTGAACGTCACCGTTCAAAAGCCCCTGAGGTTCAAGGCTGTTATTTTTGGAATCGCCTACATATGCTGAAACTGCTACGGCATCGGCAATATCAACGTTTCCGTCAAGATTTGCATCACCATAAAGAATATTTCCGTCTGACGGAGGTTCTTCGCCCCATACAAGTTTATCGTCCACATATACCGGAATATATTCTGTAAGAAGAAGTTCATCTTCCGAAAGAATTATGCCCTGTCTGCTGTAATCGTTATCGGGATTCCAGTTTGTTTCATAATTTTCGTCCATATCTGCAATAAGTCCGAAATGAAATACTCTTTTGCCGTAAAATTCACAGCCTTTCCACGATATTTCAACGTAATACATTCCGTCATCATTCCACTTGACAGGCTTTGAAATCGTTGCAAAGGATTTGCCGTCAGTATTGGCATTTTCCTCATCATAGAATATATCAACCTGAACATCGTCAACAGTCTGACCTGCTTTGATAAGTTCGCTTATATCAAAGAAATATCTGCATTTTATATTGTCAACATATCTCGGGGGTATTGATGTATCATTGTATACCATAACTTCTATCTGCGAACGTGCTGTATTTTCCTGAACGGCTCTTGCAGTTATATAAAATTCATTGATTTCACCTTTCATACTCTCCTCACTCGGAGGGAAGTTTTCAAGCGGTTTATCGCCTCTTGCCTTGCCGTAATACTTATAAAGACCTGCACAAGCTCCTACAAATCCGGCATTATAGTCAACGGCAACTTCATTGTAGATATAGTCTTTTGTTTCGTCACGGTGATAGTCGTCTGAATCAGGACCTCCGACCAATGCACCCCATAATACATGAGTCTGGTCTGCTGGTTCGTCCATATTGAGAGTTTTTGAACCGTGGGAAGCTCTGTGATGAGGGTGACTTGCACCGTTTTCGAGGTCATAGCCTACTATATACGCCCTGTTCATAGGGTTATCGCCCATTATATATTCCATTTGTCCTTTTGACCAGTCCGCAAATGTATAATCGCCTGTTTCCTTGGCATATACAAGAGCTTCAAGCTGTGCAGCTGTATCATATCTTGCTGAACCATATTCATTCAGCATTGAAAATCCTGCCGGAGTTTTAGCAAGCCACGCTCCGTCCACTTCCGAAAGACTTTCAATTTCGTCAGCCGTTATGCTTGTATTCCAGAGTGTATCATCAAGTCCGAAATACTTATGACCTGTTACTGTTACGTCAAATTCAGCATTTTCGGCATCAGCCGGTCGCATACCTGCCCAGTATTCAAGATTCCAGCGGAATATATACCAGTCACGTCTTGTATTTGTTATAGGTGCGAGCTTTGCAAAAACTCCGCCCCATACTGTATCCCAGCAGTGTACCCATATATTCTGCCAGCAGTTTCCTGTATCCTTTATGATTCTTTTAAGATAACCTGTATACGGGTGAGCTCCCATTTCTCCGGTAACTGTTTCGTCAACTCTTATTATATCCTCGATATAGTCATAATTTCCCGTACATTCATAAAGCCATACCGCAGCCCATGCAAGTTCATCATAATCATAGCTTGATGTATAGAATCCGCCGTCATATCCGAGACTTGTTACTACACAATCATCTTCTTCAGTATGGGTTTTTACTGCAAAGTCATACATTTTTATTGCTGTCTCAAGACTCTGCTTTGCATATTCGGGTTCAGTATCCTTGAAATTAAGATAGTTTACCGCAAGTGATGCCGAAACGCCTGCACACATATCAGATGCGGGGGTTTCTTCTGTTGCGAAATAAGCAGGTCTTGCATAGTCAAGAAGATTTTCGTTCTGAAGTTCCGGAGTAAGCCAGTAGTTATGGTCAATATTTCCCTCGCCTACCTGATAGCAAAATGCAAGTATATCGCCGTTTTCGTCAAAATATGTGCATTTCAGATAGTAATCATTGAACCAGTGCAGAATATCTTCTATATGCCATTGCTGACCTGAATCAACATAGGCATCACGAAATTCATAATATCCCCAGCCAAGCGTAGAAGCTGCATAACTTCCCGGCAGACAGAATTTTACACAGTCACCGGCATCATGCATACCTCCCGAAACATCAATAGTTCCGTCACCGTCAGGGTCAAGAATATCCTTGTTTTTATCAATAAATTCCTGTGAAAGATTAGTTCCCTTAAAATCTTCTCCCATTGGCTTGAGCGGTACTTTTGCATCTTCAACATGACAATCTCCACGCCATTCAAGATTTCCGTCTGTTATACCATATCCGCATTTATTCGCATCATAGAAATAAAGCGACATCTGCAGGGCTTTGGCAAAATTGCTGTCAACAGCAGGTGCTGTTTCACCTGCCGTTGAACACATAGGAACTGAAGTCAAGCAAAATGCAACGCCTGCCGTAAGAGCCAATGCTTTCTGACATATTTTTTTAATTTTCACGGCAGTATCTCCTTAATCAGACAGGAAGTTCTTTTACAACATTTGCAAGATACTGCTGTATTGCAAGAGCATCATTTGCAGTTACACCGTCTCCGACAGCCTGAACATCAGCATTTTTAAGAGCCTCAGCTGAAAGTGTATTTTTTGCTCCGTCACCTACATAAGACGCAACTGCAACAGCATCAGCAATATCAACGTTTCCGTCAAGAGTTGCATCACCATACAGAACATCTGAACCGGTTGATTCTGACGGCTTTGTTGGTTCAGTCGGGTCTGTATCGGAAAGCTTGTACAAATCCGCCGGAAGTTCGTCAAGGGTTATACAGTAATCACTGTTGTAAATTTCCTTAAGGTTATCAGCGTCCTGATAGCGTTCACTCATAAGGTGTTCGCCATACCATGGGCAGAAATAGAGCCAGCCTGCATTTTCAACAGTAAGGTTATCAACGGACGGAATTGTATCGTTTTCAGACATTGCAACCATTTTTTTACCGTCTGTAAGTTCAACAAGATAATTGTATATAGCTGAAATTGCACTCAGATTAGGGCCTGATGTGAGTCCGTCATCTCTGTTGTAGTCAACGTTGTACTTGTCATATGCAACTATGTCAACATATTCATCGCCCGGATACCATGTATGTGAATTGCTGTAATTATAGCTGTTATATTCCCAGATTATATTGTGAAGTCCGTATGTTTCAGTGAGAGTATTATAAAGAAGTTTCCAGAGTTCCTTGTATACTTCCGAACCTCTGTCACCCCACCAGAACCATGAAGTACCGTCACCGAAATTTCCTTCATTGCCCTGTGCCTCGTGGAGAGGTCTGAAAATAATCGGAACACCTGCCTCCTGTAACTTCAGAAGCTGTTCGGCAAGGTCTTTCATAGCCTCTTCAAAATATGCTCTTTCCTTGCTGTCCTCAACGAGAATATTTGCTGTATTGAAAGTACTGTTTGATGCCTGATAGTTTTTATAGGTACACTGTTTCCAATCGACAGCATCGCCGATTTCATAGTTATCGAAATCAATCGGAACATTTATATGCCATGATGCAGTAACAATTCCGTTTTTTTCCTTAGCCCATGCAATAGCACGTTCAGTCGTTCCGTCCTCCCAGCCGTAAAGAGGATTGTAATTCATGAAGTCAAAGCCTCTGATTGCAGGCTGTTTTCCTGTTACTTCATCAATGTATTCAAATTCAAGTTCTGAGTTGCCGTCATTTCCACCGCCGTAGATTTCCTGCTGACCTGAAATTATATGACTTCCGTAGACACTCTTTAGATACTTCATAAGAGCCTTAGCCTCATCAGTAGCCTTGGAATCAACGAGAGTATCAGTAGCTTTTGAGTAATCAGGAGGAGGAGTCTGTGTCAGGGTTACACTGTCATAAAGGCAATAGCCCCAGCCTCCGCCGAATGTGATTGTATTTTCGCCCTTGGTAAGCTTGATATCTCCGAAGCTGTAATCGTTCCAGTCGGAAGTACGAGGAATCTTGACAGTTTTGCTCCAGGAAGTTCCGTCAGCTCTTTCAACACTTACACTTCCCTCACGGATTTCGCCTTCATTTCCGAGATACATAAGACTTCTTGAAACAAGACGGTACATACCTGTTTCGGGAGCGTCAACAGTAAATGACATAGTGCCTCCGCTTGTAACCCATACAAATCCGTCACCCGTAAAGCCGGGATATTCATCATTGTAAACCTTAGTTGCAACGGTTGCACCGTCAGCAAGTTCCAGATTTTCACATTCAGATGAAAAAACGACTTTTGCTGTTTCACCGACAGCTATTGCTGAAGGTATTGTTGAAAACATTGTCAATGAAAGTGCCGATGCTGTCAAAGCACTAATCATTTTTTTGATTCTGCACATAAATTTATGCTCCTTTCAGAATAATATATGAATATTATAGCACTGCTAAAAAAAAATAGCAATAGAAACGAGGAAAAATTTTTTATATATACAAATTATTTGTGATATTTTCCACCCGTGGAAATCTGAAAAGCTCTGTAAATCTGTTCAAGGAGCATAACCCTTGCAAGCTGGTGAGGGAAAGTCATTTTTGACATTGAAAGCTTAAAATCCCCCATAGCTTTTATTTCGGGAGCAAGTCCGAATGAACTTCCGATTATGAATGTAACTGTATTGTTTCCGGCTACAACGGCATTCTGTATTGTTTCGGAAAGTTCGGGACTTGAAATCTGTTTTCCCTCAATGCACATGGGGATTATATAGCCTTTTGCATATTTTCTGATAATTTCAGCTTCTTTTGAAAGTGCGTTCGCTATTTCCTTTTCGGAGGGATTATCGCTTAGTCTGTATTCATTAAGCTCATGAATTTCAAAACTGCAGTATCTTGAAAGCCTTTTGATATATTCATCACAGGCTTTTCGCAGATAATCTTCTTTAAGTTTACCTATTACTATGAAATTTATTGTCATATCAGAAAATTACAACTCCTCCGTCAGATTCTTTTGGTGCGATTCCAAGAAGATAATCATCATTTCTCCGGTATCCTTTAAGGGCAAGCTGAATAGTTCTGTCAGCGATTTCAGGGCGATTATTTTCGGGGCTTAAATGACCCAATACAAAATATCTTGTACCAGTTCTGATGAGTTTTCTTATCTGAAATGCACAGTCATCATTTGACAAGTGACCATTCATAGAAAGTATACGCTGTTTTAATGCAAGAGGATAGTCTCCTGTTCGTAACATTCTTTCATCATAATTTGATTCAAGGAATACAAGTCTGCAACCTGTCAGAGCGTTGTCAACTTCGGGAGATATATGCCCCAAGTCAGTACAGACAGCACAAATCTTGTCATCAGCTGTATGTATTCTGTAACCGCAACTGTGTACGGCATCATGCGGAGTATCGAAAGCTGATATTTCCATTCCGCATATGCATACACTTTTCTGAATTTCAAGCACGGGAGAATCAGCAGATATTTTATCATTGTGTATAAGAAATTCAAGCGTTTCACGTCTGCCGTATATGGGGCATCTTATTTTTGAACCGAATAATTTAAGACCTTTTATATGGTCGCCATGCTCATGAGTAACAAATATTGCCTTTACGGAATCGGGAGCAAGCCTGTTAGCCTTAAGAGCCTCGCAAAGTTTTTTACAGCTTACTCCCGCATCTATCAGAATACCGCCCTTTTCAGTACCTATAAAAACCGAATTTCCCTGACTTGAACTGAAAAGAGGATAAAGTCTTGCCATTATATTATTAACCTATCTTTTTTATTTCAGTACCCTGACGGGTTTCCTTGATTGAATATCCGAGAGCAGTTATTTTATCACGGATTTCATCGGCAAGTGCAAAATTCTTATCTTTACGGGCATTTTTACGCTGTTCAGCAAGCTCAAGGATTTCAGCAGGTATTTCCTCATTTTTCTTTCGGTTGTACATAATACCGAGTACATCTGTAAGTTCATCGAATAAATCCGCACCAGCCTGCAACTGCTGTTTTGATACTGAATTATCAGATGACATTGTATTCAAATCTCTTACAAGCTCAAATATTGCTGTTATACCGTCTGCCGTATTCAAATCATCGTCCATAGCTGTTATGAACTGCTGACGGCGTTCGGAGAAAATTTTCTTTGCAGTTTCGGAGATTTCCCCGTCCTTTGCGTTTGCAATTACACGGTCAAGTGTTTCACGGCAGTTATAAAGGCGTTCAAGAGATGCCTTGCATGCATCAAGAAGTTCAACGCAGTAATTAATAGGACTTCTGTAATGTGCCTGAATCATCATATATCTTACTGTTTCATATCCGTATTTTTCAGCTACTTCACGGGCAGTAAAGAAATTTCCGAGTGATTTTGACATCTTTTTATTGTCAACGTTTATATATCCGTTGTGCATCCATAAATTTGCAAGAGGTTTTCCGGTAACAGCTTCAGACTGTGCAATTTCATTTTCATGGTGAGGGAAAATCAAATCCTGACCTCCGCAGTGAATATCAAGTGTATCGCCTATGTGATAGCCTGACATTGCAGAACATTCAATATGCCAGCCCGGACGACCTTTTCCCCATGGTGATTCCCAGTAAGGTTCGCCCTCCTTTGCGGATTTCCATACAGCAAAATCAAGAGGATTCTCTTTAATATCGTTTACATCGATTCTTGCACCTGCCTGAAGTTCTTCAATAGGCATTCCGGAAAGCTTTCCGTAATCCTTAAAGCTTGAAGTTCTGAAATATACATCGCCGTTTTTTTCATAGGCGTGACCTGTTTCTACAAGCTTTTTAACGAGGTCAATTATTATATCCATGCTTTCAGTAACTTTCGGGTGAACGTCAGCATCCATAACGTTAAGACCATGGGCATCTTTTTTATATTCAGCAATATATTTTTCGGAGATTTCAGAAGCCTGAACTCCTTCTTCATTAGCTTTTTTAATAATTTTGTCGTCAACGTCAGTGAAATTCTGAACGTATTTTACATTATAGCCTCTGTATTTCAGATAGCGTCTGAGAACATCAAATGCACATATGGGACGTGCATTTCCGATGTGTATATAGTTATACACAGTAGGTCCGCAGGCATATATATTCACCTGATTGTCTGAAATAGGCTTGAGTTCCTCTTTTTTTCTTGTCATGGTATTATAAATCTGCATTATAAATCTTTCCTTTCATAAGATTATACTGTCTCATTATTTTTTCTGTCAGGGTTTTTGATAATTGTATTGACCGCAAGTGAAATTCCTATTCCTGCAAGTGTTTCAAGTACACGCATTAAAATGAACAGATAAGGATTCATTCGGACGATATTCACCAGCACTACACTGAAAAATACCACGCACGTAATGAATGCACTTTTTTCACGGTGTATAAGAACCGTTATATAAATCATCGGGGCAACAAACAAGCTTATTATTATATAATAAACTATGCTGAAAAGTTCAATGGAGAATATATCTATTATAACAAGCATAATACCTGCAAATATACCTCCGATAAAAGTTCCTATACATCTCACGCCGGCTGTTTTAAAGCTTGCTTCTGTATTTGTCTGCATACAAAGTATAGCAGTTATAATAGTGTAAAAGGGATTGTATTTAAAAATATATCCCGACAAGGCACTCAGCAATACGGCAATA
>CAMDZD010000003.1 GCA_945910815.1 uncultured Clostridia bacterium | reverse complement strand
ACTCACGACCTCCGCCGTGACAGGGCGGCGCTCTAACCAACTGAGCTACCGGGCCGTATGATGGTGGGAACAATAGGGCTCGAACCTATGACCCTCTGCTTGTAAGGCAGATGCTCTCCCAGCTGAGCTATGCTCCCGACGAATCAACTCGATATTTTCTTTGCGTCATCTCTCCTGACGACTATTATATTATATCACAAGAATTTGAAAATGTCAAGCTTTTTTTGAAAAAAATTCAGAAAAATTTTTATGCCCTGAAAATTACAATATACCGTCATAATTTTGAGTTTTCTGACAGAATTTTTTCATATTCCGGAAATTTTCTTTTATTTTAACTAAATACTCACCCGATAATTTCTTTATCGAAAAGAGAAATCATTGCATTTTTCAGACAGTAATTTTCGGGCAGTTCAAGAGAGGGGTCTTTTTCAAGAATTTCCTTAACTATTTTCTGAACATTTTCCATCATAGGCATGTCACATTCCAAATCAGCAATTTTAAGTGGAGGAAGCCCATGCTGACGGCTACCAAAGAAATCCCCCGGCCCTCTTAACTTCAAATCCTGTTCGGATATTTCAAATCCGTTTGAAGTATGGCACATAATCTTCATACGCTCACGACATTCATCGCTGACGTTATCAGTAATAAGTATGCATGAGCTTTCATATTGTCCCCTGCCGACACGTCCTCTCAGCTGATGCAACTGTGAAAGCCCGAAACGGTCAGCATTTTCTATAACAATAACGCTCGCATTCGGAACATCAACGCCGACTTCAACAACAGTAGTGCATATAAGAACCTGAATTTTCCCCTGTTTGAAATCGGACATTACTGCTTCTTTTTCAGCAGATGAAAGTTTTCCGTGCAGAATACCGCTTGAATATCCTTTAAGGAAATTATTCCGTGCATTTTCATAATAAGCTTTTACGGATTTTAAATCGCTGTCTGACTCTTCAATCATAGGGCATACAACATATGCCTGGCGACCTTCATTGAGAGCCTTTCTCACAAAGCTGAATGCACGTTCACGGAGCTTTCCCGTAACAGCATAAGTGGAAACAGGTTTTCTTCCTTTCGGGAGCTGATTAATTACAGACACATCAAGGTCACCATATATAATAAGTGCAAGCGTACGGGGAATAGGTGTCGCAGACATTACAAGCTTATGGGGTAAATTTCCCTTTTCCGCAAGAGCCGAACGCTGTCCGACACCGAAACGGTGCTGTTCATCAGTAATTACAAGAGCAAGGGAATTAAATTCAATATCTTTCTGTATAATAGCATGCGTTCCGACAATAACACTGTAAAAGCCTGATTTTATTTTTTCCTTTATATCACGCCTGTTCTTAGCAGTAACTGAACCTGTAAGCAGACAGACATGAACTCCGAGAGGTTCGAGAAATCCCGAAAGAGTAGCATAATGCTGTGATGCAAGAATTTCCGTAGGAGCCATAAGTGCAGATTGAAAACCGTTTTTAAATGCAAAATAGCAAGCTCCGCCCGCAACGGCAGTTTTACCGCTTCCGACATCACCCTGCAAAAGACGGTTCATAGGAACATCACGGCACAAATCGGATATAATTTGATAAAGAGCCTTTTTTTGACCGTCAGTCAGTTCAAAAGGGAGATTCTGAAGAAATTCGAGAATTTTTATATTTTTATCCATAATATTTGCGGTATGGTTTTTATTTCGGAACTTTATAAAAGCCATGCTTAACTGAAGTGTCAGTATTTCCTCAAATGCAAGGCGTCTTCTTGAAATTTCCGATGCCTTCATACTTTCGGGAAAATGGATATTTTCAAGAGCATACACAATCGGGCAGAGATTATTTTCCCTTAATATATATTCGGGCAGAGTTTCAAAGGGATTATTTTTCATAATCTCAACAGACTGCTTTATATTTGCACGAATCATATTTACAGTAAGTCCTGCTGTAAGCTTATATTTAGGCTGAATAAGCACTTCCCCCTCCGATATGCACTGAGGGGAAAGAATTTCACGGCCATAAAGATTTTCATTGACTTTTCCGTACATATAATAAACGGCATTTTTCTGCAATGCGTTGAAAGCATAGAAATTATTGTATATTATTACAGTTATATCAGATTCGCCGTCAGTAGCGGAAGCCTTGTAAATCATCATGTTTCTTACCTGAACCGGTGCAAGAAGTCCGGTAATTTTCAGTTTGAGAACACAGTATTCCCCCGATTTTGCATCTGAAACAGGAATATATTTTCTGAAATCAATATAATCTCTCGGAATATAATAAAGCAGGTCATAAATTGTATTTATTCCGAGCTTATGATATTTTTCAGCTCTTGCCTTTCCGATTTTATTAAGGGATTCAATAGGCTTGTAAATTTCATTCATAAACAGTACAGCTCACTCAACAGAAATAATATAGTAATAAACAGGCTGACCTCCATTAATAAGGGTAACACTTAACTTGTCACCGAATTTATTCTGAACATTATGCAAAAGGGTTTCGGCATTATCCTCCGTAACATCAGCACCATATATTATAGTAATATAACTGCTGTCGCTTTTAACAAGTTTCTTTATAAGCTTATAGGTAGCCTTTGAAACATCTTTTTCCGTAAAGCTGAGTTTTCCGTTGTCAAGGGCAAGTATTTCGCCCTTTTTGATTGAATGTCCCTCATATTCTGAATCCCTTGCGGAAAATGTAACCTGACCTGTTGATACTTTTTCAAAAGCTTTAGTCATAGCAAGCTTGTTTTCATCAGGTTCAGCACCGTCATCAAAAGCAAGCATTGCGGATATACCCTGCGGAATAGTTCTTGTCTGAAGTACACATACTTTTCTGTCGGCAAGACGCACAGCCTGTTCAGCAGACATGATAATATTTTTATTGTTAGGGAGTACGAAAACAATTTCAGCCGGAGTTGACTGTATAGCCTTGAGTATATCATCAGTCGATGGGTTCATAGTCTGACCGCCCTTTACAATGACATCAGCACCCAAATCACGGAACATATCCTCAATACCGTTTCCGGAGGCTACCGCAACAAAACCGTATTTCTTTTCTGGTTCAGCAGATTTGTAACCGTAAGCCTCGGCAGTTTTAGCTTCAATAACTTTATTTTCATGCTGAATACGCATATTTTCAATTTTAGGCTTGGGGTCATTTACAAATATACCGAAAGAAAGTGCTTTCTGAAGTGCAAGTCCGGGGTTGTCTGTATGAACATGAACTTTAATAATTTCGTCATCATCAACAACGACAACACAGTCCCCGATAGTTTCGAGATATGCTCTCAATACGGAGGAATCGGGACAGCCTTTACTTTTCTGCACGATAAATTCAGTACAGTATGTAAAGTTGATTTCCTCATCAAATTCACTTACTGCCGTTGAGAAGGATTCAACAGATACAGGTTTTTCGGTTTTTGAATCAGGTTCAGCAATTTTACCGCCTCTGAATACTTCAAGCATAGCCTTGAATATTGTAACAAGTCCCTGACCGCCTGCATCAACAACGCCTGCTTTTTTAAGTACAGGAAGCATTTCTGGAGTCTTTTCAAGAGTTTTCTGAGCCTCATCGCAAACCTCACTCCAGAAAACAGTAAAATCGCTTGTAGTTCTTGCAGATTCCTGAGCTTTCAGAGCCGAAGCCTTTACTACTGTGAGAATAGTTCCTTCAGTAGGATTCATAACAGCCTTGTATGCGGAATTGACACCGAGTTCAAGAGCATTTGCAAAGCTTTCGCAATCAGCCTCCTCCATACCGTCAAGACCTTTTGCAAAACCTCTGAATATAAGGGAAAGAATTACTCCCGAATTTCCTCTTGCACCTCGGAGAAGTGCGGAAGCCGTTACAGCTGTTACTTCCGAAACAGTAACACTACTGTTCATTTTATAAAGTTCGGCAACAGCATTATTCATAGTCATAGACATATTACTGCCGGTATCACCATCCGGCACGGGATATACATTAAGCTCATCTATATCACGCTTTTTGTTATTTATAGTAATGCCAGCTGATATAAATGCATCTCTCAATAAGCTACCTTTTATCACAAAAAAATCCTCCAATTATGATTTTATATCATCAATAAAAACGTTGACTCTGCATTTTGAATTTCTTACCGACTGACTGACAGCAAATTTAACCTTGTGTGCAACGCTTTTTGCAATTGTATTTATATTAGTGCCGAAAGCTACTGCTATATGCAAATCTATAACAAGAATACCGTTTTTATCCGTATACAGTATAATACCGTTTCTGCTGTATTTCGGACAGATTCTTGAAAGCAGAGCATCAAAGGGAGTTGCCGGACATATTCCCGCTACTCCGAAACAATTACGGACTGTATGCTCAACAAGCTGTTTCAGATAATTTTCAGTTACAACTATATTTCCGATATGGTTTTCAAGCTTTATCATAAAACATCACGCTCCGAAAAATATTTATACTTTATTATTATATCACACTTCTCCGCATTTTACAATAGCATATGAAAATTTCTGATTTCGTAGCTTATATTGTTAAAAAATAAAAATATTGGAAGCAATCGTCTTTTCGGGAGTCAAAATTCACTATATATCAGAGGTGATTAAAATGAAAGCAAAAAAAATACTTACTGCTTTGACTGCACTGCTTATTATTTTCAGTCTTAATGCGTGTGAAAACAAGCCAACTGTTAATAATATGCCGTCTGAAACGGATATTATAAGCGAAGAAAATTCCGCTGTCAGGCTGAAAAATTTCATGACCGAAAATGAGAAATCAAAGGTATCAATCGGAGAGCTTACACTCCTTGATGAAGATAATATCAGCGGAGTGGAACTGACAATTCAGACAAAAGAGGATTTAATCCGATTCTTTGAGGAAAACAAGGATAATAAGGAATTGTTTCTAACTGATGAGGAGTATAATTCCGAACTTGAAAAAATCAAATCGGCTGATGATGAAGATTTAAAAGCTATACATAATGTTGCTGTTGACGGCAGGATTTATCGTGGTGGATTTAATCCGCCTTTAAACTATGACGGCGGTTATCTTATATATTATATGGCTGATAAAAATACTGTAGAATTTGATAATTTTGAGGATTTCAAAAAATGGTACAGGGAAGAATATCTGAATCAGAATGTCACTGACGGTTATTACGGTCAGGAAGAGTCCGACCGGATTTTTGAAGATATGCAGATACTTTTTCAGAGTGTTATTGACGGAACATATAAAGTTATCGAAGCAGAGGAATTTGACAGCAAATATTCAGCACAATTCAAAAGCACATGGGAATTTAACCGTGACGAAGTCGAAGCTATCAGGGATTCCGTCCGTGAAATATCAATTTATGATGAAGAACTTGACATGGATTTTCTTGTACATGTAACACTTCCGCCCGATTTTGATGAATCCGAAACATATCCGATGTTTGTATTCTCTGACGGTGTCTGGAGATTCGGGAATTGCCCATCGCTCTGGAATATGATGAAATCCGATGAAATTCAGGACATTATACTTGTAACAATCGGATACAGCTATCAGCATGACGGAACATCTGTAAACGAAAGAGCAAGATTTTTCTATGAGGAAAGAGATAAATTCGTTGACTTTGTAACAGATAACCTTGCACCGTATTTAAGCGAAAACTATAATATAGATTTTGAACATTCGGGATTATACGGTCATTCGGCAGGCGGAGTAATGTCGCATTATGCGGTATTCAATTCGGATTTATATGAAAATCAGCCGTTCAGGTATTATATAATCGGAAGTCCGGCATTCTGGGAACTTCACCGACTTGACAGTGAAGAAAATCCCGACGCATATAAAAACGAATACGGCTATTTTGAACGCAACAATAATTTCGATAAAATTCTTTATATATGCGGAGGCGAAAATGAAGACCCCGTATATAAGGAATACTATGACGGCTACGACTCCACTCTTGAGGGAATCGCAAATCTTACGGCAAGACTTGATTCTTACGGAATTGATTCATACAGATGTAAAATCTATGAAAATACAGGTCACTGGGAATTTATCCCCGATATGTTCAGAGAATTTTTCCTTGAATTTTACAGCAGATAATGATATAATATACCTGTTAATTATTTTGAAAGGGTATAAAATAAATTTATGAAACTTCTTTTTATAGGCGATGTAGTAGGAAAAAACGGCTGTAAATTTCTTTCGGAGAAATTATATTCAATCAAAAAGGAACATGGAATTGATATAACAGTCATAAACGGAGAAAATTCGGCAGAGGGCAACGGCATAACAAAGGAATCGGCAGAATATCTTCTCAATATGGGAGCTGATGTAATTACTACCGGAAACCATTGTTTCAGAAGATACGGCTATGAAAAAGTATTTGAGCGTGAAAACATTATCAGACCGCTTAACTTTCCGGAAGGCTGTGCAGGAAAGGGAATCTGCACCCTTGACTTCGGAAGATTTAAAATTGCTGTAATTAATCTTATGGGGACTGTCAATATGGAACCTCTTGACAATCCCTTTACATGTATGGATAATATTCTGAAAAATATCGATACACCGAATATCTTTGTTGACTTCCATGCGGAAGCGACTTCCGAAAAAAAAGCTATGGGGCATTATCTGACGGGAAAAGTTACTGCCGTTCTCGGAACTCATACGCATGTACAAACTGCCGATGAAATTATTCTCGGCTCGCATACAGCATATATTACCGATGCGGGAATGACCGGTGCGGAAATTTCGATACTCGGAGTTGATATAAAGCCTGCTCTTGACCGTCTGCGTTTCCGTCACCCTACAAAATTTACAGAATCCTCAAATCCCTGCTTTATAAATGGTGCAGTTGTAACTTTTAACGAAAGATTGGGCAAATGTACCAAAATTGAAAGGCTTATTGTGAGATAATATACAAAAATAGTTTCAATCTATTGCATTTTAAATCAAATTGTTGTATAATATAATTGCTTTGAAATATCAAAGCAATTCGCAATAGGTTTCGGTTCATAAAGGAATCAAAAAATTACAACAATATTTTTTCCACAGGAGGTTTCAAAAATGGAAATTTTAAAGGTATCATCACATTCATCACCTAACTCTGTTGCAGGTGCTGTTGCCGGTGTTATAAGAGAGCAGAAAGCCGTTGAGGTTCAGGCTGTCGGTGCCGGTGCATCAAATCAGGCAATAAAGGCTATCGCTATCGCAAGAGGTTATCTCGCTCCCATAGGCATTGACCTTATCTGTATTCCTGCTTTCGCCAATATCCAGATTGACGGCGAAGAAAGAACCGCTATAAAGCTCATCTGTGAACAGAGATAATTTTCTGTAATTTATGTTACCGCATTCTTTCGGGAATGCGGTATTTTTTTTACGCAAAAGGCGGACATTTGCTGTCCGCCCGAATATCTGAAATAAAAATTTTTACTGTCCGGAAGAAAGCTCTGCATATTTTTGCAGAATACCGCTTGCGTTCGATGAATCTATTTTTCCGTCTCCGTTATAATCGGCAGATAAAACCTGATTTTCAAGCGTTTTTAATAAAAACAATAAGTCCAGGTATATGATATATCAGAAATGTAACAATCGTCAAAAAAATCGTCTCTTGACCAACTTTCAAATTGTTTGTAAATCCAATCCTGAATATATTCATCTTCATCCCAATAGGATGGAAATTCAAGTCTGTATCTTGCACTTTCACCAGTTCTTTTATTTTTTAAATTTACAATTATCTTTTTCATACATATTTCTCCTTTGCTTTTAATTTTTATTGCTATTGAAACCAATTCATTTCCTGATAATTAAGAGACGACTTTTAATATTACAATAAATATACCACAACTTTACAAATTTGTCAAGACCTATTACAAAAGTTTTCACGATTTTTGAATAAATAAATATTAATTTTTTGTATATTTTATAATAATCTCGAAATATAATATACAAATCTTTGAATATCATTATCTCAAAAAAATATAAGAATTAAGCATAATTGTTATATCAATTATACTTATTTTTGTTTGGTAAAACTATTAATTTTTATAAAGTGATAAATATACATTTAACTATATTATGTTTTTTTATTCAAATATTTTTCACTTGTTAAAAAACCGATAATTTTGTAAATATACACAGTTATTTTTAACCATTTTATTTGATTATATAAAATCAAAGCGGACATTTGCTGTCCGCCCTGAGAAATTATTTTTCGCCCATGGATTTTTCGAGCCATACTCTTGCCATATCAAGAGCTTCATAAAGACCGCCGTCACACTTGGCAGTTCGGGTAATCTTAACAGGGTCAGTAGACATCTGATAGAGCTGAACTCTGTCAGCGATTTCAGTATCACCGATTTTTTTGGTAGTAAGAATTTTGAGATTTATTACAAAAGGGTCACTCATAAAACCGTAATAGATTTCATTTTTATTTCTTACAAGAGGAAAACCCTTATAGGTAAAAAATTTCTGTGGCATATAAAAATCATTCCTTTCAAATTATTTCCATGTTTTAATATACTCCTCTCCGGTATCAATTCTTCCGATATTTTCAAGAAGCGTATCTACATATGATTTACTGCAGATATATCTGCATTCACCGTCTATAACTATAATACTTCTCAAAGCAGTATCGTCATAGAATTCAACAGTATAGGTTTTTTCGAGGTATTCATCGGTAACGCTTACAGAAGCGGTCGGTTCTTCATCGGGGACAGAATATCCGAGAGCAAATTCTTCACCCGGAGCAGTTATAAGATATGAATAGAAAAGTCTGAAACGTTCTGTTTCGAAATCAACGCCGTTTTTCTTAACCTTAAAATTCTCCTTTGAATCTCCCTCGCAGTCAAAGACAATATCATCATAACCCTTTGCGGACACAGTCATTTTCTGTATATCCCATACATTGGAACCGAATACAGTTTTTGAGGTGAAATCAACAAGCTGGACAGTACCCCATACAGCTGATTCAGTTGAAATCTTGTATATTATATTATTGCCTTCAAGCATAACATAATGATATTCCAGACCGTCATCATCGGTAAAAGGTTCACTCATAATCAGCTTGTATTCTGTTTTATCCTCAAGAGTGAATGATACAGTACAGAAAGGCGAATTAAGACCTGCTTCAGCAATATCGGATTCATCGGGGTGTACGGAATAGAAATCATCAGCAGTAAGACCGAAAAGTCCGTTTGTAACTTTTATAGAACGTTCAACGCTAAGATAAGAAAACAGCGGTTCAGTCATAACATGAGCTGCGGACGTACCGCCTCTGTTGTTATTGTCATCGGATTTCTGGTCATATTCGATAACAATGTCATAATCAAGGTCATCACGTTGTATTTTAATAGTTTTGACAATTGGATAATCGTCCTCCGGAGGTTCTTCGAGAACTGTTTTAGATACAAAATCATTCTTTGAAAGTCGGTAATTATCCACAAGACCTGATGATACAGTATATACAGTATCATCACCGTCAAGCATAAAATAAGTGTTTTCAGCTATGGGAGAGGCATCACCTATATAGAATTTGACGCTGTTTCCGTTATCATAGTGAAGAACAGCCGTAACAGGATTTTCAAATCCATATTTTGCTGTATCAGTACAGTTTTCGGCTACAATGGAATTAGCTTTAATATCCATAGTATTATTTGAAAGTGTCCAGAGTTTTGAAGTATCAAGGAGCAAATCCTCATAATCTTCTATGGTATAGAGAGTTCTGTTTTCACCCTCCGCCTTTTTAAGACGGACAACGTTGAAATCACCGGTGGAATTTGAAACTTCAATTTTATTTATTTCGTCAGGATTATTGTGAATAATCTGTGTTCCCGCACCGTAAGCTTCAGATGATTCAGACGATGTACTTTCAGAAGATTCATCAGGCATAAACATTTTCCAGCATACCGCACCTGCTCCGAGAACAGCAAGAACTGAACCGAGTGCAATAATACTCTTAACTGATTTTGTCATTTATTCTTTCTCCTTACGAATACAACAATACCGCATATAACGACTATTGCCGGAATAACATACATTACAGCAATTCTGATAGCAGAGAGCTGACTCTGGTCAACCTTTATAAAAATCTGCTGGAGATTTTTCTGCGGAATAACAAAACTGCTGTCTTTACCTGTAATATTGTTTACCATATTAAGGACAAAGTTTGCATTGTTATAAGCAGTAGTCTGTGCGATAATATTCGGGTCAGTAAGCATAACTGAACCGACTGCAACAACATGGCTTGCATACATATCATAACCCTCTGCTCTGTCCTTGGTTGTAACAACAATAATATTGTTTGCACCGTTTTCGGAAGCAGATGATTTGTCATCAACAGATTCAAGAAGATTTCTGTAAGATGTTGACTGTGACTGGAGGATAACTTCAGTACCCTTATCGTTGTTTTTATCAGCAATTGTAACAGCTCTTGAATAGGGAGCTACAACAGGAAGTGCCTTGTTTGCAAGCATACCTGAAATTGTATCATCAGTAATATTCATAACAGGAGACATAAGCTGTCCTGCCGATGCCGTGCTTACATACTGTGCGTTGCTGTCATCGAATACAAGTGATTCCTCAATTTTAATGTTCCATTTTTCAAGAAATTCATCAAGGTTAGGAGTATCAGCCGTAACTATGCTTGAAATATATATAATATTTTTCTGATAGTCACCATTATTATAGAGGAAATCCTCAAGCTTTGCTATTGCATCTTCGGTGAAATCAATTTCCGGAGCAGAAATTATAAGAAGGTCATAATCTTCCGGAGAAAGTTCATCAGTAGCAATATCAACGTCCTTCATATTGTAGCCGTTATTGCTTAAAAGCGAATATAACTGTATTATTGAATTATAAGAAGTCTGACTGAAAATAGCCTGACCGTTCATTTTGTAAATCATTCCGGCATTAATGGGATTAGCATCAGTAACGGACATAATAGCAGAAGTTATAGCACTTTCACCTGTAAATATAACGCCGGTATCATTTGCAGAGGCATACTGTGAACTGCTCTGACTGAAAAGGTTTCCGAATCCTATAACCTTTATTCTTTCGCCGGAGCATACAATAACCTGCTGTGCGGATATAGTACCCTCATAGAGCTTTGTATATTTTGAAATTTCATCAGGATTTTTTTCAACATCGATATATCTGATATTTATATTGTCAGCATACATCTTGTATTTTTCAAGGAACTGCGGAATAATTTCTGTCGGAATCTGTCTGTAAGTATCAGTAAAGACATATCCACCGCTGTTGAGTTCTTCTTCCGTAAGAGTAACAGCAATTTCAACCTCGCTGTCGAGATTTGAAAGAAAGTCAATGCTTTCCTGACTAAGTTCGTATCTTTTATCCTGTGTCAGGTCAAATTTGACGGGATACTTTTCAGTAATCATAGTCATTATGACATTAAGCAAGACTACAATAGCAAGAACTATTGCAACAGTAACCGTTGCAATAGTGCCGTACTTGAATTTTTTCATAAGTTTAGATTTATTCTTCATTTCCAGTTACTTCCTTTCAAAGGTTAATCAGCTCCAGCGTTTTTTCTCAAATACTCTTACAGTGAAGAAATTGAATACAAAAGCTGTACTGATGTAGAACACAACGCTTGAGAGATTGAATACTCCCCTTGTGAACTCAATATAGCGGGTATAGAAAGAAAGGGACATAAGGATATTTTTAATAAAATCAACATTTACAAGAGAGGCAATCTGGTCAATAAGATAAAGAACAATAAGCACAAGAAAGCTTGCAGCAGCAGCAGTAATCTGATTTTCCGTAAGAGATGAAACGAATACTCCGACCGCAATAAATGCTGAACCAAGCAGGAACATTGCAAGAAAGTTTGATATAACCATTCCCCACAGGACTGTTCCGAAATAGCTTAATATAAGTGCATATACAAGAGTAATGCACAGACCGATTGTATAGAGTGTCAGTGCTGCGAAATACTTTCCGAGAACTATTCCCCATAAGCTGACGGGGGCAGTCAATAATCCCTGGTCAGTTTTTTGTTTTTTCTCCTCACTGATGAGTTTCATAGTAAGTACAGGTATAAGTATCAGCACTATAAGAAACAATGCACTGAACATTCCCGACATATCGGTAGTACCCGACATAAGAGTTCCGGCAAGAAAGAAATATCCCGAAAAAAGGAAAAATACCGATAAGAATACATAAGCAATACTTGAAGAAAAAAAGCTGTTCATTTCACGTCTGTAAATTGCACCCATTATTTTTCGCCTCCGTTGTTATTGTCTTCCGGCTGTGGCTGTTCTTCTTTAGGAATAACAATTCCCTCGCCCATAGTAATTTTAAGGAATATATCTTCAAGAGTAAGCTCTGAAAGCTGAAGCATAAGAATATTCCAGCCGTTTTTAGTGCAAAGGCTGTTGAGGTCACGCCTGATATCCGTACCCTGTTCAGATTCTATATCATAGTCATAAATACCCTTTTCACGCTCCATATCAGCACGCACATACTTTACGCCTTTGATAGTTTTAAGAGCATCTGAAATTGTATTTTTATCTGCACCCTCAATTCTTGCAGTCATGCGGTGCTTGTTGGTAAGGCTCTGTGAAATTGAATCAGCTGTTCCGTCAGCAGAAAGAACACCCTTGTTTATAATAATAATTCTGTCGCATACAGCCTGAATCTCCGATAATATATGTGAGGAAAGTATAACTGTATGAGCCTTTCCGAGTTTCTTTATAAGGGTACGGATTTCAATAATCTGCTTCGGGTCAAGTCCGACAGTAGGCTCATCAAGAATAAGAACCGGCGGATTTCCGATAAGAGCCTGTGCAAGTCCCACACGCTGGCGGTAACCCTTTGAAAGATTTTTAATTATTCTGTTTTCGACATCGGTTATTCTGCAAAGGGAACAGACATCTTTAATATGAGCTTTTCGGGACTGTTTGCATTTTTTTAGGTCATACATAAAGTTAAGGTATTCGTGAACGGTCATATCAACATAAAGCGGAGGTATTTCGGGAAGATAGCCTATATTTTTTTTAGCTTTGATAGGGTCTTCAAGAATATCAACACCGTCTATAAGCACCTGACCTGATGACGATGATATATAGCCTGTCAGCATATTCATAGTAGTAGACTTTCCTGCACCGTTAGGTCCTAAAAATCCGAGAATCTCACCTTTATTCACTTTAAAGCTGATATTGTCAACAGCCTTTTTGTCACCGTAAAATTTTGTAAGGTTTTTAACCTCTATCATGTCTGAATTTTCCTCCTTTTTTCAGGGAAATTTGTATTAAACCGGAGAAAAAATTCTCCGGCTATATGATTTTATAATTTATATGTGATGACAGTGTGAAAACAAAGCGAAATTATACAGAGAGCAATTCAATGCCCTTTTTAATTCTTGCGAGGGAATCCTCCTTGCCGAGAACTGCACAAAGTTCAACAGCACCTCCGGGGGTGAACTGTTTACCGGAAACAGCAGTTCTTACAGGCCATAAGAGCCAGCCGTTTTTAACTCCGAGTTCAGCAACAAGGTCAAATAAAGCCTTGTGAATAGTTTCAACGTTCCATTCGTCAAGATTTTCAAGTACAGGCAATACAGCCTTAAGAGCCTCAAGAGAAGTTTCCTTGTTTGTTTTCATCTTTTTGTGGCAGTACATAGCAGTATCGTATTCGGGAAGTTTGTCAATAAAATCAACCTGTTCCGGAACGTCTGTAAAGAGTTCGGTTCTTGGCTGAAGAACAGATGCAAGAACCTTAATGTCAATATCATCTCTCTTGACGCTCTGTCTTATATAAGGAGTAATTACTTCAAGGAATTTTTCGGGAGTCATTCTTCTGATATATTCAGCATTGATAGCCTTAAGCTTAACGGGATCAAAAATAGCAGGAGCTTTTGAAATTCCGCTTATATCAAATTCCTGTACAAGTTCATCAAGAGTAAATATTTCCTGTTCACCCTTGGGAGCCCAGCCGAGAAGTGCAATGAAATTGACAACTGCCTCTTTGAGATAGCCTTTTTTGAGCAAATCCTCAAAAGATGCATCACCGTTTCTCTTTGAAAGCTTTGTAGTCTGGTCTTTCATTACGGGTGAACAGTGAATATATTTAGGAATATCCCAGCCGAATGCCTCATAAAGGAGATTATATTTAGGAGTTGATGAAAGATATTCATTTCCTCTTACAACGTGAGTAATGCCCATTGTATGGTCATCAACAACGTTAGCGAAATTATAAGTCGGCATACCGTCAGTTTTAATAAGAATCTGGTCATCAAGAGTTGAATTGTCAACAGTAATATCGCCGTATACCTCATCATGGAAAGTAGTTGTACCCTCAAGAGGCATTTTCTGACGGATTACATAAGGTATTCCGGCATCAAGCTTTTCCTGAACTTCTTCCTTTGAAAGGTTACGGCAGTGGCGGTCGTACATGGGGGCAATATGAGAAGCCTCCTGAATTTTTTTAAGTTCGTCAAGGCGTTCCTTGTCGCAGAAGCAGTAATAAGCGTGACCGCTTTCAACGAGCTGAAGTGCATAATCCTTGAACATACCCATTCTTTCCGACTGTATATAAGGACCTACGGGCCCTCCTATGTCAGGGCCTTCGTCCCATTTAAGACCTGTCATTTTAAGAGTATCATAAATAACATCAACAGCACCGTCAACATATCTTTCACGGTCAGTATCTTCTATACGGAGAATAAAATCACCATTGTTTTTCTTAGCTATTAAATAAGTATAAAGAGCTGTTCTGAGATTTCCGATATGCATATATCCCGTAGGACTCGGAGCAAATCTGGTTCTTACTCTTTTAGTATCTGACATTTTAAAATCAATCCTTTCCGACAGTTGTTTTAATATATTTTATATCCTCTGCAATCTGAACCTTAAGCTCGTCCACAGAGGAGAATTTTTTTTCACTTCTTATAAAATTTTTAAGCCGTACTTCGGCACAGATTCCGTAAAGGTTTCCGGAATAGCCTAATATATGAGTTTCAGCAAGCGGTTTTATATTATTTTCGACAGTAGGCTTTACCCCTATATTAGTAACAGAGGGATAATTCATATTGTCAATAATGGTTTCAGAATAATAAACACCGTATTTCGGTACAAGCTGACCGTCGGCAAAATGCTGGTTTATAGTAGGGAAATTAATGGTTCTGCCGATTCTGTTACCCTCCGAAACAGTATTTTTTACAGTATAGCAAAAGCCGAGTTCAGAAAGCTCGGATATTCTTCCCTGTTTAAGGAGTTCCCTTATAATTCCGGAGGATACGGGAGTATTTCCCGATTTTTCAGCAAGCTTTATTACTTCCGTTCTGAAATTATATTTTTCTCCGAACTCATGCAGATTATCTGCATTACATGATGCATTTTTCCCGAAACGGAAATTCTCTCCGCATATAACTATACCGGCATTCATTTTTTGAACAAGAATTTTTCTTGCAAAATCTTCGCCTTCAAGATTTTTCAGCGTATCAAAATCGGGTGATTCGATATAATCAAAGCCCATACTTCTGATAATTTCGAGCTTGCGGACATTCGGATAAATAAATTCAAAAGGCTTTCCGTGCTTGAATTTTATTGATTCGGTATTAAAAGTAAATACAGCGGGCATATATTCCGGATAAGAAAGGGCCTTGTTAAGTATAAGCCTGTGACCTGTATGAATACCGTCAAAAAGTCCGAGTGCGACAGCAGTTCTGGATTTCATCGATTAATCACCTCAGACAAGATTTTTATATACTTTCAGAATATTTTTATCATGTTCCGCAATGGCAAGACCTATAAAATTACTGTCATATCCATAGACTCTGTAAATATTATTCTGCGGAAAAATATTTTTAATTCTGTTTAAATCAAGCTTGACGCCGTTTTTATAGAGCTTAGTCTGATGTTCACAGAGATGTATTTCGGGATACAGCATAAATGCACTGTCAATTGATAAAAGCAGACTTTCAATATTATTGTTTTTAACAGCGTTTTCGACCTGTTCAAAAGTAAAGCAATTATCAAGAGCAAATCCGCTTGTGCAGGTTCTGACAAGAGATGTCATAATACCTCCGCAACCGAGCGAATCGCCTATATCATTTATAACAGTACGGATATAAGTACCCTTTGAGCAGATAATAAAAAACGTTCCGGACTGTGTTTCTTCATCGAAACTTTCAAGCCTTATGCTTTCTATATGAATTTCACGTTCAGGACGTTCTATTTCAACACCCTGACGTGCAAGGTCATAGAGACGCTTTCCGTTTATCTGAACAGCCGAATACATAGGCGGAGTCTGGAGTATATCTCCCATAAATTGCGGAAGTATTTCAAGTATATTTTCATGTGATACTTTTTTATCATACTGCTTAACAGTTTTTCCTGTAATATCCTGAGTATCCGTTGAAAGTCCGAATTTAAATTCCGCACGGTAGCTTTTTGAATTATCGGGGAGAATATCGCATGCCTTAGTGGCATTGCCTACAAATACGGGAAGAACTCCCGTAGCCATAGGGTCAAGCGTTCCGGAATGACCGAGACGCTTTATTCTGAGTATACCCCTTAGCTTTGCGATAACATCAAAAGAAGTGAATCCGGAGGGCTTGTTCATACAAAGTATTCCGTTCACAGATTCATACCCTTTCTGACAGCCTCAACAAGAATTTTCTTTACGTCCTCAAGCTTTCCGTCCAAAGCACAGCCTGATGCCTTGGCATGACCGCCTCCGCCGAGAGCGGAACAGATTTCCGATACATTCACATCGCCCGTAGAACGCATTGAAATTTTATATGAATCGGGAGCTTTTTCCTTTATGGTGATACCTACTTCCACGCCCTCGACCTGCAAAGGCAGAGAGGCACAGCCGTCCAAATCATTGGAATCAACACCGAGACTGTCAAGAAGTTCCTTTGTTATGCATATAACAGTAACCTTGCCGTCAAGGTAATATTCCATTATATCTATAACAGCACTTTCCATTTTGAGTCTGCCGGCAGTCTTTACATCGAACATTTCACGGTTGATTTTAGCATAATTCAGCTTATGCTGTCTCATAATTTCACCAACGATTTCATGAGTTTCGGCACTTGTATTTTCATATTTGAAACAGCCTGTATCAGTAGCAATTCCCGTATAGAGACAAAGTGCGGTATAATCTGAAGTTTCGATACCCATTGCACATGTAAAAAGCTTATAAAGCACTTCGCATGTTGCCGAAGCCTTTGAATCAAGCAGAGTGCGTTCAGCATATCCTGTATTTGAAACATGGTGGTCAATGCAGAGCTGAACCTTGTCTCCGTAAATTTCCTGATATTTTCCGAGGAGCTTAGTGTCGGCAACATCGACAGCAATAACAGTATCGGGTTCAAAATCCGGATTATTTTCAACAGCTGTAATATAATCAAATTTTTTCAGAAAGGTGTCACAGCAAATAACGGCACTTTTCTTTCCCATGCTTTTCAGAACGGCATGAAGTGCAAAGCCTGAACCGATACAGTCACCGTCCGGACTCTGGTGGACAAGTATATAAGCATTATCGCAGTTTTCGAGAAAACTGCCAGTCTCACTCATACTAATAAGCATAAAAAATTCCTCCCGAATTAAATTTCATTAAGTTTTCTGTTAATTTCCGCACCGTATTCAATGGAATCATCAGCAATAAAATTAAGTTCGGGACACTTTCTCATTTTAAGGCGGTGAAAGAGTTCACGCTTTATAAATCCTTCCGCACTGACAAGACCCTTTACAGACTGCTTTGTTTTATCCATTCCCTCAAGACAGGAAACATATATTTTGCAGTATGACATATCACCGGAAAGCTCTGCCCTTACGACAGTAAGCATAGGAGCTATGCGGGGGTCTTTAAGCTCACGGAGAATAGCAGTCATTTCACGCTTTATATCTTCCTCCATACGGTTAAGTTTAAAATTAGGCATAAATTATCCTTTCTTACTGAAGATTTTCAGTATATTCATCTTCGCCTTCATCATCAGAATCAAAAAAGCCGTCAGCAAAAATAGTATCAGCAAATATTTTCATTTCCTCGGAGACATCTGTTATATCATCAGACTTTTCAACACTGACGCTGTAACTCTCCTGTTTTTCTTCCGCAGGAGGGTCAGCAGGATTTTCTGATTCTTCACTGATTTCCTCATCATAGTATTCATCAGCATATTTATCATAATCCGGCTCAAGTTCTTCGGAGCCGACAGGTCTCTCAATGCCAAGAAGGTCATCAATTTCGGGTTCTTCTGCAATACTGCATTCACCGAGGAGAATTTTTTTGACTGATTCAAAGAAGAATATATCAACAGGGCCGAAATCCTCCCATGCGAGAGCCTCATCACAGTAATTCAGCATATCCTTGTTGCTCATTCTGCTGTTATTCATAAAGAAATCAGTCCTCTCTGTACTCCTCTATCATGAAAGCTTCAAAGATATCTCCCTCTTTGACATCGCCGAATTTTTCAAGGCTGATACCACATTCATATCCGGAAGCAACTTCCTTTGCATCGTCCTTGAAACGCTTGAGACTGCTGATTTTGTCCTCTGCAACGACAATACCGTCACGCACTACTCTTATCTGGGACTGTCTTGTAACCTTACCGTCAACGACATAACAGCCGGCAACCATTCCGACATTTGAAATTTTATATACCTGACGGACTTCAATTCTGCCGACAGCAATTTCTCTGAATTTCGGAGCGAGCATACCTTTCATAGCAGTTTCGATTTCTTCAATGGCATCATAAATAATTCTGTAAAGTCTTATATCAACGCCGTCTCTTGCAGCACTTTCGGCAGCAACAGGGTCAGGTCTTACGTTGAATCCGACTATAATTGCATTAGATGCGTTTGCAAGCATAACATCACTTTCATTTACAGCACCAACACCGCCATGAATAACTCTGACTCTTACCTCATCATTTGAAAGCTTTTCAAGTGACTGCTTGACAGCCTCGACAGAACCCTGAACGTCTGCCTTTACTATAATAGGAAGTTCCTTGATTTCTCCATCAGCAATATGACTGAAAAGGTTATCAAGAGTAACTTTCTTAACAGATTTGAACTGTTCTTCCTTAAGCTCATGCTTTCTCTTTTCAACAAGTTCCCTTGCAAGTCTTTCGTCCTTAACGGCATCGAATATATCACCTGCACTCGGAACATCTGCAAGACCGGTAATTTCAACAGGAACGGACGGGCCCGCACTCTTGACAGGCTTTCCCTTGTCGTTAGTCATAACACGGACTCTGCCCACGGAAGTTCCGGCAATTATAACGTCACCGGTATGGAGAGTACCTTTCTGAACGAGAAGTGTAGCAATAGGGCCTCTGCCCTTGTCAAGACGAGCCTCGATGACAGTACCCTTTGCGAGTCTGTCGGGATTAGCCTTAAGTTCCTGAACTTCGGCAACAAGGAGAATATTTTCAAGAAGTTCATCAATACCCTCTCCTGTTTTAGCGGATACGGGAACGCATATAGTATCACCGCCCCAGTCCTCGCATACGAGATTATGTTCAGTGAGTTCCTGTTTTACACGGTCAGCATTAGCCCCTTCCTTATCCATTTTGTTTATAGCAACGATAACCTGAATATTCGCAGCTTTTGCATGGTTTATGGATTCGATAGTCTGAGGCATAATACCGTCATCGGCTGCGACAACAAGAATAGCAATATCAGTAATATTCGCACCTCTTGCACGCATTGAAGTAAAAGCTTCATGTCCGGGGGTATCAAGGAATGTAATTGTCTGACCGTTATATTTTACCTGATAAGCACCGATATGCTGAGTAATTCCGCCAGCCTCCGATGCTGTTACGTTGGCATGTCTTATTCTGTCGAGAATAGAAGTTTTTCCGTGGTCAACGTGTCCCATAACAACAACGACAGGGCTTCTTGACTGGAGATTTTCATCATCATCACTGTCATCAATAAGGCGTTCCTCAATGGTAACAATAACTTCCTTTTCGACCTTTGCACCGAGTTCTTCAGCAACGAGCGAGGCTGTATCGAAATCAATCTGTTCATTGATAGAAGCCATAACACCTAAGCTCATAAGCTTTTTAATAACTTCGGGAGCACTTTTCTTGAGTCTTACAGCAAGCTCGCCCACAGTTATACTGTCAGGAATCATAACTTTAATCTGCTGTTTTCTTGCACGTTCGAGTTCAAGACGGCGGAGCTTTTCAGCCTCTGATTCCTTGTTTGAATACTGCTGACGGTTACGCTGAGCAGATTTCTGATTTATCTTCTGTTTTTTTGAGGAATAGTTATCCTTTCCATGCTTACCGCTTTCCGGAGCAATCTGTTCATAGCGTTCATTGTATTTGTCAAGGTCAATATAGCTTCCCCTTGTGTCAACAGTTCTTCTCTTTGCGTTTGCCGGAGCTGTTTCGGAGCTGAACATTGTTGAGGAAGTTTCAGAGCTGAATGACGAATTGAGCTTGGTTCTTTCGCCATGAGGAGTTTTTGATTTCTGGTTTTTTGAATTATTATTCTGCATAGGCTTATTATCCTTTGTCCTTTCGGATTTTTTTGAACCGGCTTGTTTTTCAGCCTTTGGATTCTGTATATTCTGTGTGGATTTTTTCTCCTGTCTGTTATTTTTATTCAAATGCTTTCCGGAATCAGTGCTGTTACTATCCGGAGAAGTTTTTGATTCGCCTGCTGATGCGAAATATTCATTAAAACTTGAGACCTGATTTTTCATAGTATAGTGTTCAAGCAGAAGATTCATTTCATCGCTTGTGAGAGAGGATACAGATTTCTTTTTATTGTCGCCCTTTTCAGCAAAAAAGGAGATAAGTTCCTGAACCGGAACATTCAAATCTGAAGCGAATTCACTTAATTTTATTTTCTTTGGCATAAGCTTAATCCTCCTGTTTATATTTTAATATACTGCCGGATATTCCGGCATATCATGATTTTTCAGCAAGAGCTGTAAAACTATCTGCAAACCCCCTGTCACATACAGCTATAACAGCAGTAATTTTTCCGAGATAAAATTCAAGTTCCTCCTTAGTCAGGCAAGCCGGAATGATTTTTACATTATATTTTGAACATACAAAAGATATTTCTTTAAGAGTATTGGCAGAAATATCACTTGCAGTCATAACACAGAAAGCCTTTTTATTTTTTACGGCATCTGAAACGGCATCAAAGCCGATAGTTAATCTGCCGGCACGTCTGCAAACAGTAAGAAGATTAATTATTTTCTGAACGGAGTTCATTTTCCATTACCTCATAAACACTGTCATCTATCCTGCATGAAAATGATTTTTCAAAGCGTCTTGACTTTCTGGCTTTCAGAAGGCATTCAGCATTACGGCATATATAAGCACCTCTGCCGGATTTTTTGCCTGTAAGGTCAAGGCTTATTTCACCTTCGGGAGATTTTACAACTCTTACGAGTTCACGCTTAGGCTTGTTTTCACCACAGCCGAGACACATTCTCATAGGTATTTTTTTAGGTTTCATATAAGTTATACTCCGGCATTTCCGGAATCATCGGAATCATCAATAATGATTTCATCATTTTCCGGAATATTTTCTTCGGAAATCATATCATCATCATTTCCTGCAGAATCAAGGAATTTTTGTGTATCATCTTTAAGTTCAGATGCTTCCTCACCTGTTACAATATCGAACTGCGGTTTTATATCAATTTTGTATCCGGTAAGCTTTGCAGCGAGTTTCGCATTCTGTCCCTTGTTTCCTATTGCAAGTGAAAGCTGGTCATTCGGAACGATTACAGTGCAGGTTTTATTTTCCTTCTGCTTGCTTTCCTTGCCGGATTTCTTTTCGGAATCGGCTGTATTTTCGGCTTCTGCGGTTTCTTCGGTTTTAACGGGAGCGGGCGGAGTAGTAATCACTGTTTTAAGAACCTTTGCGGGAGCAAGTGACCTTGCAATAAATTCAGCGGGATTTTCGCTGTAAGGGATAATATCGATTTTTTCGCCGTTAAGCTCCTTTACAACGGCAGTTATACGACTGCTCTTAGGGCCTATGCAAGCTCCGACCGGTTCAACATTGGAATTTTTTGACCATACAGCCATTTTGGTTCTTGAGCCTGCCTCACGTGAAATCGCCTTTATTTCAACAGTACCGTCATATATTTCGGGAACTTCTATTTCAAAAAGACGTTTTACAAAATCCTTGTGTGAACGTGAAATTTTTATAATAGGTTTCTTTTCCGGATTTGCAATATCTGTTATATAAACCTTTATATTCTGGTCTATCTTAAAAGTTTCGCCCGGAATCTGTTCTTTTTTGAAAAGATAGAGTTCAGTTCCCTCATAGTCGACAGTAATATCACCCTTTGAGGGGTCAATCTGTGAAACTTTTACATTTATGCAACAATGTTTCTTGTCTCCGAAACGCTTCATAATCTGTTCTCTGTTAATCTGACGAAGGTCGCCTTTGATAGACTGCTTTGCAGATATTGCAGCTGTTCTTCCGAGGCTTGCAATATCAATTTTATGGAGCATAGTTCCACCGACATAAGCAGTCGGGTCAATGGCCTTTGCATCCTCAATATTAATTTCATTTATATCAATCGGCACATCGTCAATAATCTGCTGAACGATATACATATTGAATATTTTGTTCTGTATATCAATATCAATTCTTATATTGTCCTCACTGTGCGGATATGCTCTTTTTGCAGCCTTGAGCATAGCTGATTTTACTTTTTCAACAAGCGTTTCTATATCAACACTGTTTTCGTTTCCAAGTATTTCAAGTTCCTTAAAAAAACTGTTATCCATTTTGATAAAAACCTCCGGTATTATATATTTTATGCAAAGTCGAGATAAAGCTTTACATGTGCAATATCTGCAAGCATATATTCCTTTTCAGTACTTTCATCAGTTCTGACTGTAATTTTATCACGGTCAGCAGACAAAAGCGTACCGATTATATCCTTTTCGCCGTCAACGGCACGAATGAGCTTAACCTGAACCGTATCGCCTGTACATGCCTCAAAATGTTCTTCACGCACAAGTTCTCTTTCAAGACCGGCTGAACCGACTTCAAGAATATAGCTCTGTTCGATAGGGTCTTCACGGTCAAGCATATCACTGACGGGAGCTGTAACTGTTTCGCAGTCTTCAATAGATATTCCCTCGTCACGGTCAATAAATACTCTTAGATACCATACAGCACCTTCTTTTACAAAGCTTATATCCCAGAGAAAATATTCGAGTTCATCAGTGATAGGCTTTACAAGGTCATAAATTTTACGCTCGGTATTTCCGAATTTCTTGAATTTCAAAAGCAACATCTCCAATATACAAACTAAAGACCGGAAGCTTTCCGGTCTTTTGGGTGAACATCTTACTTTTAATATTATAGCACACTGTATATCAAAAATCAAGTGTTTTTTAAAAAAAATCACGGAAATCAAAATTCAAGCGGATTGGGACATCAAGCTTGACATATATATTTCACTGTGATAAAATCTAATCAGAAATTAAAAATCCTTTGGAGGCAAAATATGAAGATATTTAAAAAAATTTCCGCTGTAATATTTTCGTTCTGCATAGCATTAAATCTTACAGCATGCAAAGAAAAAACAGCGGATTCATCATCAGAAACAGTTACGGAGCTACCGACTGAAACACAGCCGGTCACCACAGAACCGCCATTCACCGAACCTGATATAAGCGGACAGACTATATACTGGCTTGCTGACTATAATCTGAATCCGGAGGAGAGCGAAAAGCGTTCAACAGCCCTTTCACTCTTTAATGATGTATACGGAGCTGATATAGAATATATCCATACAGACCGTAACAGGCTTTTTGAAGTTCTTGATGAAAGACTTCTTTCAGGAGAACCCGTTGACATGATACCATATGAAATAAATGCAGTTCCGGAAGGTGTTGTGAAGAATCTTTATCAGCCCTTAGATGATTACTTTGATGTTCTTGAATGGGATTCGGAATTATGGGAAGATATGCACGAAACAGCGGAAATATTCGCATATAACGGAAATCACTATGTAATTCCTTACAGCATTTCAGACCCGTTTGTAATAACTTACAGCCGTACTCTTATGAAATCAGAAAAACTTGATGACCCATATGAACTCTATAAACAGGGAAAATGGGACTGGAACACATTCACGGCAATGATTGATAAATTCATATCACAGCAGACTGAATACACACGGTACGGAATAGCCGGATATTTCGGGGAAGCATGTCTTTATTCAACAGGGAAAACCGTTGTATCAATCAAGGACGGAAAACTTGTCAATAATATAAACGATTCCGGAATAGCAAAAGCCGAAGAATTTATGATTAAAACAGCTGATGTATACAATGACGGCTGGCATTCAAATTTCCCGACAAATATGAATACTCTTTTCTATGGTATGCCGGACTGGTCACTTAAAGAATCAAATGCACTTAATCCCGATGCAGATTTAATGGTTGTACCTTTTCCGAAATCTCCCGATTCTGATAAATATTATATGTGTGCAAACTACAATGCAAGAATGTTAGTAAAAGGTTCAGACAAAGGCAATGCCGTAGCTACTTATATAAAATGCGAACGCCTTGCGGAAACAAGCGAAAAATATCAGGAGACAAAAAAAGCTCTCGCAACTGAAAAAATAACTACTCCAAAGGGAATAACTGTCGGATATATCACTGATGAACAGTATAATGCACTTAGGGAATATACTGACCCCACAAAACTCACTCCGGTTTTTGATTTCGGATACGGCATGGGAGATATTATGTATGGTGAGGGTGACTATAATTTTGAAACAAGAGGAATTATGAATCGCCTTACATATGAATTTCTTGAAGAAAAAGGCAATGCTGAAAACTGGGACGAACTGCGTGAAATGTGTTCCGGAACGGTTGACGAAGAAACAAAGAAGTTACAGAAAGGTTAAAAATCATAAATAAAAAATTTTTCGGTAATGTTGAAAATGCACATTTTATTTAACTTTTATACCCTCTGAAATATCATTTCATCTGAAATATATAACTATAAAATTACAAAACAATGTATAAACTTGATATTCTGATATTTATGTGATAAAATAATACAAACGGATTAACATTCATGATATGGAGGATTTTATGAAAAAATTATTCGCACTTCTTCTCGCCTGTTCTATGATTACATGTGCATTTACTGCATGCGGAAATGAAGAAGCAGGGAGCGGAGAATCATCAGATAAAAGCTCAAGCTCAGAAGTTTCTGAAAGTTCAGAAAGTTTATCAGAATCATCTGATGACGAAAGCGATTCAGATATAACAGAAGAAAATTCACAGACAGAATCAGAAGAAATCTCGGACGGAGATTCCGATTCAAGTCAGGCTGAAAAGGTTGCAATAACCGCCGGAAAAGCAAATGACGAAAAACTCATAGGTACATGGACAAATGACGAGCTTTCCGCATCATATTCATCAATCAGATTCAGCAAGGACGGTATAATTTCAGCAGTTGTTGACTGTTCAACAATTATGTGCATTTCCGGAGACTATCTCAATATGTCCGGAACCGACTGTCCCTACGAATTTGACGGCACTGACTTTTCATGTGTTATCACAAGTGCTGATATGGGTATAACTGACCCCGAAGTTGAAATGCAGGAATTATCAATACTTGAAATGACAAAGCTCGAACCGTCTGACAAGTCAGATATTAATGGTGCATATCTCCTTACAGGCGGTATGCTTAAGGATATGTATGCGGAATCACTTCCAATGCAGGGCGATATTTATGTAACAGTCAGCAACAACAGCGACATAGTAATGGAAGTTCAGGTATGCGGTTATGATGCTGACGGAGAAGTTCTTACATGGAAAGGCGATGCCAAGGCAATTCTCGGAATTGATTCAAATGAAGAGGCAATCACACCTTATAATATTGACGGAGATACTCTCACCATTTCAGGCAGTACTGAAGAAGTTCTGACAAGAAATAAAGATATTTATTCAAAAAAAGTAAAAACTACTACACAACCTACCGTTACAAAAAAGGCAACTACAACAAAGGTAACCACAAAAGTTACTGAAACGCAAGCAAAAAAAGAAACAACAGAAAAAGCAACTACAACAATTGAAATTGTAAATGAAGCAGAACCCACTCAACTTTATTTGGATTTTTTTGAACCTTATGTTGATTCTATAAATAATGTTTCTCCTGAAAGTTTCCAGTATGCTAAAGCAGATACACTTGCAAAATATGATGTTGATATTCAAGAAGGAAACGAAGAAGATTTATGGACATTCACCATAAAAGATAATAATGGTAATGAAGTTTTTCTTTGTTTTTATCCTATAAATATTAATGATGATGCTTCAGAATGGATAAATACTTTAACATTAATTACATATGATTATGAGAATGGTCAAAAGGAAATAAGCATTTCAGATAATTTTCATTTAGGCAAAATAGAATATAAGACATTCGACCAAAACAGAGACCCAGTAAAACAAACTGTTTCAAATGTTGATGAATTAAAAAAATTCATGCTTGAATAAATGTAAAATTAAACAAAAAAGCTGAAAAACAAAATAAACAATAAATCTGGGCGGAAAAAAATATAATTTTTCCGCCCACAGACTTTCAAAAAGTCTGTGAGAGGCGACCTGAAAAGTCGCCTCTTTTATAATGTCATAAAATAGTATACAAGCCCATATATAACGGACGCTGAACAGCCGTATAATATAACAGGCCCTGCAATTGTAAAAATTTTCGCTCCTACTCCAAGCACAAATCCTTCTGATTTTGCCTCTATTGCTGATGATGCTATTGCGTTTGAAAATCCCGTTATCGGTACAAGAGTACCTGCTCCGGCATGCTTTGCAAGCTTTTCATACTTTCCGAAACCTGTCAGAATTGTGCTTAATCCTACTAATATAACAGATGTCCATGCTGATGCCGTATCCTTTTCAAAATCAAAATACAGAAATATTTCCATGATAATCTGTCCCAATGCACATATTGCCCCTCCGACAAGAAATGCTAATGTTGCATCAATCTTGATATTTGATTTCGGTGAGGCATTTTTACACATATCGCTGTAAAGTTCAGGTGTTATATTCATAAAAAAATCACTCCTTTTATAATATTCTGCTTAGAAAATCTGATTTTATTCAAAAAAATCCCCGTCCGGAGAAATCCGAACGGGGTAAAAAATCTTTTTTAATTCAGAATTACTTAGCTTCGTTGATAGCAGCCTGAGCAGCAGCAAGTCTTGCAATCGGAACTCTGAATGGTGAGCATGAAACGTATGTGAGACCGAGCTTGTGGCAGAATTCAACTGATGTCGGGTCACCGCCGTGTTCGCCGCAGATACCAATGTGCATATCAGGGCGTACAGCCTTACCGTCCTTAACAGCCATTTCCATAAGCTTGCCAACACCTGTCTGGTCGAGCTTAGCGAATGGGTCGTTCTCGAAAATCTTCTTGTCATAGTAAGCATCGAGGAACTTGCCTGCATCATCTCTTGAGAATCCGAATGTCATCTGTGTAAGGTCGTTAGTACCGAAGCAGAAGAATTCAGCTTCCTTAGCGATTTCGTCAGCAGTGAGACAAGCTCTCGGGATTTCCATCATAGTACCAACTTCATACTTGAGGTCAGAACCAGCTTCAGCGATAACAGCGTCAGCAGTTTCAACAACAACCTTCTTAACGAACTTAAGTTCCTTAACTTCTCCTACGAGAGGAATCATGATTTCAGGAACGATTGTCCAGTCCGGGTGATTCTTCTTAACGTTGATAGCAGCCTTGATAACAGCCTTTGTCTGCATTTTAGCAATTTCGGGATATGTTACAGCGAGACGACAGCCTCTGTGACCCATCATCGGGTTAAATTCGTGGAGTGAAGAAATGATAGCCTTGATGTCTTCAACAGTCTTGCCTTGAGCATCAGCGAGAGCCTTGATGTCAGCTTCTTCAGTAGGAACGAATTCGTGGAGAGGCGGGTCAAGGAATCTGATAGTAACCGGACAGCCTTCAAGAGCTTCATAGAGAGCTTCAAAGTCAGCCTGCTGCATAGGTTCAATCTTGTCGAGAGCCTTTTCTCTTGCTTCAACAGTATCTGAACAAATCATTTCACGGAATGCACCGATTCTTTCAGGTTCAAAGAACATGTGTTCTGTACGACAGAGACCGATACCTTCTGCACCGAGTTCACGAGCTTTCTTAGCATCAGCAGGAGTATCAGCGTTAGTTCTTACCTGAAGCTTTCTGTACTTGTCAGCCCAAGCCATAACTCTTCCGAATTCGCCGGCAATCTGAGCATCAACAGTAGGAATGATACCTTCATAGATATTACCTGTTGAACCATCGATTGAGATGTAGTCGCCTTCGTGGAAAATCTTTCCGCCGAGTTCAAACTTCTTGTTAGCTTCGTCCATCTTGATGTCACCGCAGCCTGATACACAGCATGTACCCATACCACGAGCTACAACGGCAGCGTGTGAAGTCATACCGCCACGAACTGTGAGGATACCCTGTGAAGCCTTCATACCTGTAATATCTTCAGGTGAAGTTTCAAGTCTTACGAGAACTACCTTTTCACCTTTTTCAGCCCATGCAACAGCGTCATCAGCAGTAAATACAGCTTTACCGCAGGCAGCACCAGGAGAAGCACCGAGACCCTTTCCGAGAGGAGTTGCAGCCTTGAGAGCCTTAGCGTCGAACTGTGGGTGAAGAAGTGTATCGAGGTTTCTTGGGTCAATCATAGCAACAGCTTCCTGCTCTGTCTTATGTCCTTCGTCAACGAGGTCACAAGCAATCTTGAGGGCAGCCTGAGCAGTTCTCTTACCGTTACGGCACTGGAGCATATAGAGCTTCTTGTTTTCAACAGTAAATTCCATATCCTGCATATCGTGGTAGTGGTTTTCGAGAATATCGCAAACCTTTACAAATTCTGAATATGCTTCTGGGAATTCCTGTTCCATCTGAGCGATAGGCATAGGAGTACGAACACCGGCAACAACGTCTTCGCCCTGAGCATTCTTAAGGAATTCGCCCATGAGCTTCTTTTCACCGGTAGCAGGGTCACGGGTAAATGCAACACCGGTACCTGATTCATCGTTAAGGTTACCGAATACCATAGGCATTACGTTAACAGCAGTACCCCATGAATAAGGAATATCGTTATCACGTCTGTAAACGTTAGCTCTCGGGTTATCCCATGAACGGAATACAGCTTCGATAGCGAGCTTGAGCTGAGTTACAGGGTCAGACGGGAAATCTTCGCCGAGCTGATTCTTATATTCAGCCTTGAACTGTTCAGCAAGAGTCTTGAGGTCAGAAGCAGTAAGTTCAACGTCATACTGAACGCCCTTTTCTTCCTTCATCTTGTCGATAAGCTGTTCAAAATACTTCTTGCCGACTTCCATAACAACGTCGGAGAACATCTGGATAAAACGTCTGTAAGAGTCGTAAACGAAACGCTCAAATTTTGGGTCAGGGTTGCCGGCAATCATAGCTTCAACAACTTCGTCATTAAGACCGAGGTTGAGAATAGTGTCCATCATACCGGGCATAGAAGCTCTTGCACCTGAACGGACTGAAACGAGGAGAGGATTCTTGAGGTCGCCGAATTTTTTGCCGTTGATTTCTTCCATTTTCTTAACGCCTTCCATAGCCTGAGCCATGATTTCGTCGTTAATTTTGCGTCCGTCCTCATAGTACTGTGTACAAGCTTCAGTAGTGATAGTGAAGCCCTGCGGAACAGGAAGACCGATGCTTGTCATCTCAGCAAGGTTAGCACCCTTACCGCCGAGAAGGTTACGCATAGTCATGTCGCCTTCACTGAACATGTAAACCCATTTGTTTGCCATTGTAAGTTATACCTCCAAAATTAAAACTTCTTTCCGAAAGAGCAAAGAAAAAAGAGCTTGCTTTCGGACTTATAACTATTATAACATATAATTCGGGAAATTACTATACATTTTTTGAGAAAATTTTTTTGATTTTTTTATAGCATTTTATACAAAATTTTCAAAAACCGATAAAATTATGAGCAAAGCTATTGCAATTAAATATAAAATTTGTAATAATAATATTGAGTACGGTTAAAGTACGCTTAAAAATTTCGGGAGGATTTTGAATAATGAAAAATTTTGACAATTGCGTTATACTTGCAGGCGGTCAGGGAAAGAGAATGAAGTCTGATATGCCTAAGCCTATGTTTAAGGTTCTGGGAGAGCCTATGCTCGAATGGGTAATTTCAGCAGGCGAAAATGCAGGTATAAATAATATATGTATAGTAAAGGGATTCAAGGGAGAAGTTATTGATGAATATCTTGCCGGACGTTATGAAACTGTTATGCAGTCCGAACGTCTCGGAACAGGTCATGCCGTAATGCAGGCTGTACCTTTTCTTGAAAAAAATCCGGATGGCAATACTCTTGTACTCTGCGGTGATGCTCCGTTTATAGACAGCGATACTATTAAGGAATCCCTTGAACTTCACAATAGACAGGGAAATTCCGTAACAGTTATTACTGCCGAACTTGAAAATCCTTTCGGATACGGCAGAATTTTAAGAACTGAAAACGGCATAAGTGGTATTGTTGAACAGAAAGATGCTGACGAAAATCAGAAGAATATTAAGGAAGTAAATTCGGGTGCATACTGGTTCAGAACTGCTGACCTTATGGAATTTCTCAAAAAGCTTACAAACAATAATTCACAAAATGAATACTACCTCACTGATACAGTAGGAATTGCTGTAAGCTCCGGAAAAAAAGCAGGTGCTTACAAGTCATCAAATCCCGATGTGATACTCGGTGCTAATGACCGCAAGGGACTCCTTGAACTCAATACAAAGGCAAGAATGAACGTTATTGAAAAACATCTTGAAAACGGTGTTGAATTTACTTGTCTTGACGGCATAACTATTGAAAGAAGTGTTAAAATCGGAGCAGGTACGGAAATTCTTGCAGGAACAGTTTTAAGAGGAAATACTGTTATAGGCGAAAACTGTACAATAGGCCCTAACTGCGTTATTGAGGACTGTATTATCGGCGATGAAGTAAAATTGAATTACGTTCAGGCATTCAGGTCTGAAATCGAAAAGGGTGTTAAAATAGGCCCGTGGGTTCACATCAGACCCGGAAGTCTTATAAAAAGCGGTGTTAAAATCGGCGACTTTGTTGAAATCAAAAATTCCACTATCGGCGAAAAGACGGCTGTTGCACATCTTACATATGTGGGCGACAGTGATGTCGGAAAGAAAGTTAATTTCGGCTGTGGTACTGTTACAGTAAACTATGACGGTATTGTCAAGAGCAGATGCGTTATAGGCGATAACTGCTTTATCGGCTGTAATACAAATCTTATTGCTCCTGTCAAGCTCGGAAAAGGTGTTTATACTGCTGCCGGTACTACTATTACAAGAGATGTTCCTGATTATGCCCTTGCTATTGACAGAGGCGTTATGAAAGTCAATGAGGGATACAGCCTCAGAAAACTTAAAGGAAAACTTTAATTTCCGTTTGATTATGGAGTTTAATAATGAGGGATAAAATTTTTGCTTTTCTTGATTTTGAATTTAACTGCCCTGAACAGAAAGGATTAAACAAAAGGGAAATTATATCAATGGGGGCTGTTTTCAGATATTCTGACGGCAGTCCTCTGACATCTTTTTACAGTCTGGTCAGACCCTCAAGAATTTCGAGAATTTCATCAAGAACAAAAAATCTTACAGGAATTACTCAGAGTCAGATAAATAAAAGTCCGAATTTTGATATAGTATCTGAAAAATTTCTTCATCTTGTTGACTGCTTTTCACCTGCTGAATATTTTGTATGGGGAAGTGCTGACAAAATCGAAGTTCAGAAATCAGTCAGATATTCGCATGCTGATAAAAGAATGACAGCTATTTCAGGAAAATTCCATGACCTTCAGATTGATGTTATGAATGAGCTTAAGCTTGCCAATCCTTATAATCTCGAGAGGATAGCAGATATATATGATATTGATTTTGTACATACTTTTTCGGCAATAGCTGATGCGGAATGTCTTGCGGATATATATTTTGCCTATAAGCGTGGATTATACGATTCGGGCAAGCTTGAATCATACAAGAAATTTTATGAATACAGGGAAATTATCGGAAGATACAAGCTCACTGTCAACAATATAAAAAATGCTGAAGAAAAGCTTGAAAGACTTAAAAAAATGCTTGCCGAATCTGAAAGCGATTCCGAAAAATACGAAGAGCTGAACCAAAAGGCATTGGAAACAATGCATCATATATCGGCACAGCGGATTATTGCTGATATTCTTAAGCCTAAGGCTGAAGAAGGAAAAAAGTTTCTTGATGAAAATAATAATATTATATAAAAAAATCGGGCGGAAAAATTATATTTTTTCCGCACCGGACTGTCGAAAAAGTTCAGCGAAAGCTGGGCTTTTTTGATATTTTATGATATAAAATGCTATAATCAGTCTTTGTATTCGGAATCTATGCCGAGAAATTCCTCAAGCGTAAGACCGCTGTTATAAACTTCGGTAGCTTTTTCGACTCCGAGGTATCTTATATGCCATGGTTCGTATTTATATCCGGTGATACTTTCCTTGCCCTTGGGGTATCTTATAATAAATCCGTATTCATGAGCATGACTTGCAAGCCATTCCGCTTCAGGAGTATCTGCAAAAGAATCATCTATGCTGTTTACATCAATTGCAAGACCGGTCTGATGTTCGGAATGTCCGGGGCGTGCTGAAAAAGTATCAGCTGATGACTGACCATAATTGCTGACATAATTATTATAGATTCTGTTCTGAGTTTCATACGAACGAAATCCGGAGGAAAGATATATATTAAGTCCTTCTTCTGCAGCTGCATCGGAAAGGGTATAAAATGCAGATTCGGTTTCGGAATCAAGACCGGGGTTATAGTCTTCGGGCAGAGCATACGTTTTATTTGCAATAAGTATTCCGTCAATATATGTAGGTTCATCAGCTTGCGGAGCAGTTGTGCTTTCCTCGGGAACTGAAAATTCAGGTTCAGAAGGCATAATATTTCTGACTGTCACCTTTACTTCGGCATATAATTCCGGATTGCTTACAGAACTTACTCTGACAGTACATATTCCGGAACTTACTGCTGTAATATTTCCCTCATTATCAACAGTTGCTATTGATTCGTCGGAGGATTCCCATTTTTCGGATTTATCCTGAATTGTATCAGGCATAGTAACAACAGGCATTTTAGGTTCATCACCGACCTGCATAGTACATTCATAGAAAGTAAGCTTTATTGAATGCTCATTAACAATATTTTCTGATGTATTTGCCGGAATATTATCTGAATCGTTATGAGGTTTTTCAGGAATAACAGCAGGTCTCGGAGAAGTTGCAGGAGGAACAGTAATATTCTGAGAAATATTATTTTTCGGTGCAGTAGTCTGAACAGATGATATAACTGTTGTTGCATTAACAGAATGGGAAGATGTTACATAAGGTAATACAGGAAATGCAGTTGTATTTGTGAAAACTGTTTTCGGAGCAGTTTCAGCCAAATCAGAAGATAAAGCAGTTGTTACTGTTTCAGTATGTATCGCACTTTCACCTTTGACAGTATCATCATTATTCTTTTTGGAGAGCAATAATAATGTAGCAAAAATGATGATAATAATAAGAAGTACAATAAAAATGAGATATGCAGTTTTCATCTTTAAATTATGATTACCAGTTTTCTTTTTATGGTCAGGCATTATTTAACAAATCCTTTCTGAAATTTATCTCTTAGAATATTTTAACATAAAATATAATAAAGTCAAGCGTTTTTGTTATTAAAAAATCCAAAGGGGCGACTTTTTTCAAGTCACCCCTTTGGATATTAATTAGTCTTTGTATTCGGAATCTATACCGAGAAATTCCTCAAGCGTAAGACCGCTGTTATAAACTTCGGTAGCTTTTTCGACTCCGAGGTATCTTATATGCCATGGTTCGTATTTATATCCGGTGATACTTTCCTTGCCCTTGGGGTATCTTATAATAAATCCGTATTCATGAGCATGACTTGCAAGCCATTCCGCTTCAGGAGTATCTGCAAAAGAATCATCTATGCTGTTTACATCAATTGCAAGACCGGTCTGATGTTCGGAATATCCGGGGCGTGCCGAGAATGTATCAGCTGATGCCTGACCATATGAATCAACATAACTTTCATAAATTCTTGCCTGAGTATCATATGAACGGAATCCGGAGGAAAGATATATATCAAGTCCCTGATTTGCAGCAGCTTCGGAAAGTGTATTGAAAGCAGATTCTGTTTCAGAATCAAGTCCGGGGTTGTAGTCTTCCGGAAGTCCATATGATTTGTTTGCAATAAGTATTCCCTGAATATAAGTAGGTTCGGAGGAATTATTTTTAACGGAAACGGCTGTTGTAGTAATAGTTGTTGTAACAGTCTGTGCAACAGCTGACGAAACAGCAGATACCGGCTGTGATGCTGGAACCAATCCGTTTTCGTCCATAACATTGACTTTTACCTGTGCATAGACTTCGGGATTGTTTACAGATGTTACTGTTACATAGCATACACCGGCTTTTAATGCCGTAATATTTCCGAGATAATCAACAGTAGCTATTGATTCATCGGAAGACTCCCATTTTTCTGTTAAATCGGCTGTATCAGGAAGCATAGTTACATAGGGCATTGTTGAATCCCCGATATTCAGTTCGCATGTATAGAAAGTAAGCTCTATTGACTGAACTCTGTTTTCATCATCTGCGGAAGTTGTAACAGCACTTGTCTGTGAACCGGTAACAGATTCCATAATAGTTCCTGTCTGTACAGGAGTGGTCTGGGTGATAGGGTTCTGAACGTCAGAAGAAGTGCTTGTGATGGTTGATGTGCGGATATTCTCTGAATCTCCCTTTGCATCTTCATCACCGCCTGAACATGCTGAAAAAACTGCATAAATAATTATAATAACAAGAAGTATTATGATTGCAAGAGCAGTCATTCTTCTTCTTCTGAGGGTTTGCTGAGTCACCCTCTTTTTTTTCTGAGGCATATTTAACAAATCCTTTCTGAAAAAATATTCTTAGAATATTATAGCACAAAAGTTTATAAATGTCACGCATTTTGAAAACTTTATTGAATTTTTGTATAATATGCCGATATACGGTTAAAATTTTGGAGAGAGAAGAATTATTTTTACATACAAAATTACTGCATGGTTATTATGAATTTTATATATTTTCCATGAGAGTTTTCAATATTAAGTTTAAATTTATGAGAATCTATTATTGATTTTGCAATAGCAAGTCCGAGACCATATCCTCCGGTACTTCTGGAACGTGAATCGTCACTTCGGTAAAATCTTTCAAATATTTTATCCTTTTCGTCATCACGTATTCCCGAACCGGTATTATATACGGAAAAAATTTTTTTGTCGCCCGATTTTTTCAGCGATACTTTAATCTGACCGTTTTTGTCGGAATGTTTTATAGCATTGTCAATAAATATTGCAAAAAGCTGTTTGCAGTGGCGTTCACTTGCAGTAAGCATAATATTTTCCTCAACATCAACATCAAATTTTTTATGGGATTCAAAAGCCTGACACTCAAACGGCAGAGCAGTATTTAAAACAGCCTGACTCAGATTAAATTCGGAAAATGTCATATCAGCGGAATTATTTTCAAGTCTTGTAAGATTTAAAAGGTCATTGACAAGCAGACTCATTCTATAAGCCTGCGACTGTATATAATTCAGCCACTTGTTGTCACCTATTTCGCCTGCCAGAACATCAGCATTAGCAGATATAATTGTAAGAGGGGTCTTAAGCTCATGGCTTGCATCGGATATAAACTGTTTCTGTTTTTCAAAGGCTTTCTGAACCGGTTCAATGCTTTTGCGTGAAAGGAATATAACAAGAACCGAAAGGAGTACAAAGCTGACAGTACCTATAAGAACTGTGGTTTTTATAAGTCTGTTAAGCATATCTATTTCAGCACTTTTATCAGTAAATACAAGAGCCGTACCGTTTGGTTTCTGTGATATGCAGAACTGAAGTGATTCAATCATACCCGAAACAGCACCGTCATCAAGGATAGAATCTATATATCTCTGTGCAAGAGAACTTTCAATATCGTCATTATTAAATATATCAAGAAGTTTTCCGGAGCTGTCTGCCATAATTACAAAGTAATCTATTGAATCTATTTTTTTCGGCGGAATTTCACTTATATGCTTTTTCTGAACATTTGAAACAGATGAAAGAACATAATAATTCTCAAGAATATCATATCCGGAAAAGCTAAGATTTTCTATATCATCATCATAATTATCATATTCATCATTATAATTCTGCGGAAAATGCGGATTAAAATTTTCCGGTCGTTGCGGACGGAAATCGTCATCATCATCGGGTTTAAAATCATCAGGTTCATCATAATCATCATCAGGTTCATAATCAGGATTATTTTCCCATGGCGGTGAATCGGGTTTCTGCGGATAATCCGGATACTGTGGATAATCTGGATTTTGTGGTCTTGTATAAGGTTCGGGAGGAATTTCAGGCTGTGGTTCGGTTATATTTTCTGATGAATATTCAGTTTCGGGCGGAAAACTGTTTTCCGGTTCAGTATTTTCCGCCTGTGTTTCGGGAGGGGTATCGGGAATATTTTCAGAAGATTCCTCCTGCTGTGATTCTTCTTCTGAACTTTCAGCAGGAACTGTTGTCTGAACTTCCGTGCTTGTCTTCGTCTGTGAAGTCTGAATATTCTGTGAAGTCTGTGAAGTCTGTACAGTCGTTTCGGGGTAAAGCTCCCATTTTTCGCCGGTATGTAGCGGAGGTTCATCAGCATCGGGAACGAATGAAAAAACTGATGTTTTTTCATTGTATTCTATATTTGTGGCTATTTTTTTCAGAACAGCCTGTGACTGTCTCTGCATCATAGAATGCATTATAAGATTGATAGAACCAAGTACAGCAATAAAGATTGCAAGTATTATTGACATTGTAATAATTACAAAGCGAAACTGCACTTTCCGGAACATATACTGTGATTTTTCTTTCATGCTCCCACCTTCTCAAGAGAATAGCCTATGCCCCTCGCTGTCTTTATCTGAATATCAGAACACATTGTTGAAAGCTTTTTACGCAGAAAGGATATATAAACCTCTATATTGTTATATTCAACATCGCTTTCATATCCCCATATTTTTTCTATTATGCGTTCTTTTGGAAGTATGCGTTGAGGGTTTGATATGAGAAGTTCCATAATCTGAAATTCTTTAAGGCTTAGTTTTATATCGTTTTCACCGTATGCAATTGAACAGGAATTTTTCATAAGCTTAAGATTTCCGAAAGAAATGCAGTTATCATCAACAAATTCACCTTTGCGACGTGTCGTAGCTCTTATTCTCGCAAGAAGTTCACTTGTATTGAATGGCTTTGTTATGTAGTCATCTGCTCCGCCGTCAAGACCTGTTATTTTATCCTCAACTTCGCTTTTAGCAGTAAGCATTATAACAGCAGTTGAAATTTTTTCTTTTCTGAGATTGCTGAGAACTTCAAAACCGTTCATTTTCGGAAGCATTACATCAAGAAGTATGCAATCATAAACTCCTGTAAGTGCATAGTCAAGACCGTCTGCACCGTCATAAACCGTATCAACAAAATATTTGTTTCGTTTAAGTATTTCAGAAACAGCATCTGCAAGCTGTACTTCGTCCTCTATTACAAGAATACGCATTAAAATCACCCTTTTTCGCTGTATTTATTATTGCGGAAAGAAATACTCCGCCTATGATATATTATACATCATACTATTGAAATAATCTTAAATAATGCATAAAATTATATTTTTAAATCAGTACAATTTTCGATGAAAAGTTTGTGCAAGTTGTCAAAAATTAATAACATAATGTAAATTTCTATTGACTAAACTGTGAATATATGATAATATTATAATGCAAGTTGAATTTAGGAGGCTTTTTTCTATGACATCAGAATCATATATAACAAAACTTTACTTTAAAAAATATTTTTTAATATTCTTTCCGATTGCCGTTCTGATTTCAACCATTGGTTTAGTTTTATGTTTTACTCTGCTTAAAGGACGTTATCTTCCGTTATTTATTCTGCTCTGTATCGTCTGCATAGCAGTTTCAGTAATAATTCCGCTTTACTTTGCACATGATGATAAGATAAAAGGAAAAAAGGCATCTGACATTTTCCGTGCTGAAGGATTTACATGCAATTTCTGTGATACATACCGTAAAATCTATGTTGACAAAGGAAATCCCTTTCCTCCGCATATTATAATGTGTGCCTCCTATTACGGAAAAATAAGCGAATATAATACCGTAAGAATGCTTCTGAATAAAATTAAAAATCCTAAAAAACTTGACAGACATTCAAGATTTATTTATTATCTTGAAATGCTCTCAATGTGCGGTAAAACAGGCAACTGGTGCAAAGGTGAGGAAGTCCGTAAAAAGAACATCGGATTTATTCAGAACTATGTCAGAAAAAAGAAAAAAAATCCCGAATTTCGAGTTAATATGGATATTGCACTTGCCCTTGTTGATTCTGCACATGGTCACTATGGAGATGCTTTTACGCTTCTTAATTCCGGATACAAGCCTAAGGATAAAAATGATGAAAATTTTCTTAATATCCTGATAAATGCAGTGTATATATATTCACTCGCCAAAAATGACGACAATCTTAATTCATCTATCGAAAATGCCACGACATTTCTCAATAACTTCACGGAATTTGACTATCCATGGCGTAAAAAATACTATGAAGAACAGATTATAAAAGCATCAAGAGGAAAACTTTAACCGCCAACATTAATGCGGTTTTTTCTCACTTCATAACTGATTCTGTATATTCACGGAGAAATTCAAAAAATTCCTCAACATTGGAATTGTCAGATTTATTATGATTGCATGTGAAAAGAATATCCCTCTGACAGACCGGATTCGATATTTCAAGCAGAAGAACGCTGTCTCCCTCAAGCTTTCCCCAGGTATGTTCAGGCCAGAAACCTATTCCGATATTAGCACCTATCATATTTTTAACAGATGTAAGATTATCGCTTTCAAAAATTATTCTCGGCTGAAATCCGACATTCTGACAAAACTTGTCACATATCCAACGCATCTGCTTTGAACCAAGCAGACTTATAAATCCCTCATTGCGGACTTCTTCAAGATTTATTGATGTTCTGCCATGATATTTTTCATTATCGGGAACAGCAAGATATATTTTTTCAGTACATACAAATTTATCTTTGGCATTTTCTTCGGGAAATTTATAAAACATCTTGGTTGTTATTCCAATATCATAAAGGTCGCTGTCACTGTTCTGAAAAAGCTGGAAATTTATATTTTTATGGGTATTTTTATATTTGATTATTGCATCTGTTATAATCGTTGAAGCTGAAAGAACATTCAGATGAATAGTTTCATTTTCAAGCCTTATCTTCGTGCGGAGCTGATTCGGAATATCTTCCAGTTTTTCCATAAGAGGTTCAAGCTTTTGTTTCATAAATTTCCCGTATTCCGTGAGAATTATATTTCTGCCTTTTGATGTAAAAAGCGGAACACCGAGTTCCGACTCGAATTTATGTATTGATTTTGTAAGTGCCGGCTGTGCAATATGAAGTTTTTTTGCACTGTTTGTAACATGCTGGCTCTCCGCAACTTCGAGAAAATATTTTATCTGCATAAAATCCATTTTATTTATAACTCCTTGATTATGATTTCTATAAATATTATATATTGGACATTATCATTTGTCAATGATATAATATAAATATACAAAGAAAAATTATTTTTAAAGGGGTTTTTTAAAATGTCACAAATTCTTGAAATCGTTATGCTCGTATGCTTTGGTCTTTCATGGCCTATGTCTGTTGTAAAGAACATCAAGGCAAAAACTGCCAAAACGATGAGCCTTTCATTTACACTTCTTATAATCGGAGGATATATTGCCGGAATTACTGCAAAAATTCTCTCAAATCAGATAAACTTTGTACTTATAGCATATCTGCTTAACCTTGCAATAGTTTCAATGAACGTTGTTGTATATTTTATTAACAGAAGATATGATAAAATTGCCTGATATATATCAACAAAAATGCACGAAAAATATTGTATAATCTGACAAATTTCGTCAATTTTTGAATTTTTTCGACTTTTTCGCTTGACTTGAATCAGTTTTCAGTGTATAATAAATACAGTGTTAAATAATCTTTTATTTACACTCGTTTTGTTGTCTCCTTTCTTTTGTTCTACACATATTTTATTTTGATTTTATTTTAAAGCAGAGTTTTAAAAACTCTGCTGTTTTTCTTTTATAAAAAAATGGGCGGATTGTGTCCGCCCTTTACTTATGTATTATTTTTTCCTTTTTGATTTTGAAAAAGCCAATACTGTTGCTGATACTGCTGTAACTGCAAGAACTGTTGCTATTCCTTTGTCGCCTGTCGGTGCGGAGCTGTCAATATCCGGAGCAGTAGTTGAAGAAGTTACCGCAGTAACTTTAGTTGTTGCAGTAGTTGTTTCAGTTTTTTTGAATTCGGAAGTCGCTGATGTTTCCGCTTTTTCAGGCTGTCTGACTTCAACAAAATTGGAAGTTCCCTCTTTGCCAAGCCCCGATACTGTAAATACAATTCTGATGCTTTTTTTAATGCTGTCATTTCCGGCAAGGTCATTTATATCGGCAGGCGTATTTCCGGTCTTCAGATATACTCTTGTTATGCCCGAACCGTCTGAAAAATAATTCATATCCGCCGAATTGGAACCCATTTCATAATCTTCAATTCTTGCTCCGTCAATCCATAGTTCATCTATATCAACTGAAAGACTCGGAAACGTTATACTGTTGAAGTTTCTGTATTCTCCGGAAGGTGTTATGCAGAGTGCAAGATATTCAATATCGCCTGTTGCATTCCATGTATACTCATATTTTGCATCGCCGTCAATTTCGACACTGTCATCAGCAACAGACCAGTTGCTTTCCGAACCGATTTCACCTATAAGATACGCTTCACCATAATTTCCGGAGGCATTAGCCGAAACCGGTACAGCAAAAGCCATACAGCAGACAAAAGCCGTCAGGATTCCTTTTATATTCATCAAAAAAAATCTCCTTTTTTATCGTTAATAAGAATATTATAGCACCTGATTTATAAATTGTCCATAGTTATTGTATACAAAAATAAATTCTTCCTTTTAACGGTTATCCCTCATAATTCTGACAACATCTTTCATAAGCTCAAAGGGCGATGATTTCGGCATAATTTTTACAGCTACATATGATTTGTTTATACCGTTAAGCGTAATTTTTCCCTTGTAAGCCTGAGAAAGTGCCTGAGCCTGTTTCATATCAAGATTTTCCGTATAGAAATAAAGCTGACCGTTACGCTGTGTAATCTCGCTTATACCGAGCATTGAGGCTGTATTGCGGAGCAGTGATATATCAATAAGACCTATTACCGATTCCGGAACATCTCCGTATCTGTCAATAAGTTCGTCAATAAGGTCTGTTTTATCGTATTCATTTTCAACAGTCATTATTTTCTTGTATACGGATATTCTCTGATTAAGGCTTGAAATATAATTTTCGGGAATGTGTGCATTTATCTGAATGTCAACAGTACAGTTTACAGATTTCGGGAGAGTTTCACCCTTAGCTTCTGCAACGGCTTCCGAAAGAAGTTTTATATACATATCATATCCGACAGCCTCCATTTGACCGTGCTGTTTTCCTCCGAGAATACTTCCCGCACCTCTTATTTCAAGGTCACGCATAGCAATTCTGAATCCGCTTCCGAACTGTGTAAACTCTTTCATTGCACTAAGTCGCTTTGATGCAACTTCAGTGATAATTTTATCTTTCTGGAATGTGAAAAACGCATAAGCTCTGCGGTTTGAACGTCCTACACGTCCCCTCAGCTGATACAGTTGAGAAAGTCCGAAGCGGTCGGAATTTTCTATAATAAGAGTGTTTACATTAGGAACATCAACGCCTGTTTCTATAATAGTAGTGCATACAAGTATATCGATTTCATGCTCCACAAGTGAACGCCATATATCAGACATTTTTTCTTCTTCCATCTGACCATGTGCATAGGCTATTTTTGCATTCGGGAACATCTGTGCAAGCTTTCCGGCACAAATCTGAATCGTTTCGACTCTGTTGTGAATATAGTATACCTGACCGCCCCTTTTCAGTTCTCTTGTTATAGCCTGTGCGATTATTCCTTCATTGTATTCTATAACATACGTCTGAACAGGGTGTCTGTCCTGCGGAGGTTCTTCTATTACTGACATATCACGGATACCGCTCATAGCCATATTGAGAGTACGTGGAATCGGAGTTGCCGAAAGTGTCAGAATATCTACTGCCGGAAAATTCTGCTTGAATTTTTCCTTGTGTGCCACTCCGAAACGCTGTTCCTCGTCTATTACTGCAAGGCCTAAATCCTTGAATACTACATTTTTCTGTAAAATCTTATGAGTACCGATTAAAAGGTCAATCTGTCCCTTTTTGAGCTTGCGGATTATTTCGGCTTGCTGTTTCGGAGTCCTGTAACGTGAAAGAAGTTCTATTGTAAGCGGAAATCCTTCAAAACGTCTCAAAGCAGTCTGATAATGTTGCCATGCAAGTACAGTTGTAGGAGCAAGTATTGCACACTGTTTTCCGCTTAAAACGCATTTCATACACGCACGGAATGCAACTTCAGTCTTTCCGAATCCTACATCACCGCAGAGGAGTCTGTCCATAGGTCTTGCACGTTCCATATCGGATTTTATTTCTTCTATGCTACGCAATTGGTCATCAGTTTCGGAATACGGGAAACGTTCTTCAAAGTCACGCTGAATTTCATCATCAGGGAAAAATGCAAAACCTGTTGTCTGTTCACGCTTTGCATAGAGTTTAACAAGTTCATCAGCCATATCACGAACTGATTTTTTTACTTTGTTTCTTGTTTTCTGCCATTCTGTCGATGAAAGCTTATTAAGCTTAACTCCGGAATCGTCACGGGGGCCTATATATTTTGATACCATATCAAGCTGTGTGACAGGAACATATAATTTATCAGTTCCGGCATACTGTATTGTGATGTAGTCCTTTGTTACATCCTCAAATTCAAGCTTTTTTATACCGATAAATCTGCCTATTCCGTAATCGGAATGTACAATAAGGTCACCCTCTGCAATATCAGCAAGGCTTCTGACAGATTCGGAATTTTTTGCCTTTTTCCTTTTCTTTTTTGATGAATCAAGTGATTTGCTCTGTGTTATAAGAACCGTTTTATTTTCGGGATATTCAAATCCACTGCTGAAACATTTCGGAGTAATATATACACTGCCTTTTTTTACTTTTGTATCATCATTTATTATGAAACAGGGTATTCCCTTATCCTCAATATCCTGCTGAACTATCGGAAGTGTTTTCTGACTTCCTATTGCAAGAATTATTCTGTATCCGTTTGAACAGTAGGTTTCAAGGTCATCAAAAAGCTGACTCATATCACCGCTCCATACAGCTGTTTGCAGACAGTCAAAGCTTATTAATTTTTCATAAGGTATGCGGTCACTTCCCTGCATGAAGTTATTCATATATATCTGTGTATGTTTATCCGCAATGTTATGTATCTGTGGCAATTCAAGATAATATCCGTCAAGACCTTTGCAGAGCTGACCTTCTTCAAGAAGTATTTTTACATCTTCATTGTACTGTGCAGTAACTGATGACGAAACTTCAAGAATTTCGGAATATTCGGAAAAGAATACATTTTCATCAACATAATCAAAAACGGTGGAGGGAGTTTTATATATAAGCGGATAATATTTCTGTATGTTGGATAATATCTCTCCCGATTCAAGTCTTATAATATCGTTCTCAAGATTCTGCTTTACTGTATCGGCATGTTTTCCTCTGACTGATTTCTGAAATTCCGATATTTTTTCAATAAGCGTTTCCGAATTGTATACAAGTTCAGATGCCGGAGGTATTTCTATTCTTTCAATATGCTCTGTACGTCTCTGTGTATCGGTTTCAAAATATGATATGCTGTCAACATCATCTCCGAAAAGCTCTATTCTAACAGGAAGTTTTGACTGTACGGGGAATATATCTATTATTGAACCTCTTATTGAAAACTGTCCCGCACCCTCAACCATTTCACAACGCTGATAACCACTTGCCGAAAGAGAAAGACTTAATTTTTCAGTCTTTATTTCGGAATCCGATTCAATATTTATTATGCTGTCTATAAGAATATCGGGAGGAATAGTTGGTTGCATTACGGCTTCAATTCCGGCACATATTATACAACATTCATTGCGTATAGCTTTGGCAAGTGCATAAATTCTCTGATGTTCATAATCTGCCGATGCTCCCTCCGAATGTGTGAGGGATAATTCCTTTGACGGAAACAATACAGCAATTTCACTGTCTGCCATTTCGTTTATATCGTCACAAAGTCTCTTTGCAGATGCTTCCGAACCCGTTACGGCAAGTATAATCTTACCCTCTGCCGACTGTGTATATAAAAGCTGTGCCTTATGTATGTTTGAAAGTCCTGTTGCAGATATGGGAGAAATTCTTTTTTTAATCGAATCTGCAAGAACCTGTGAGCTTTTAAGCTCTCCGAAAAAATCCTGAAATATTTTCATTTTTGTGTCCCTCTCTGTCTGTTCGGTTTTTAATTGAACTTGTTCATAGCTTCATCTGTTTTTCCGCTGACCATAAGCCTGACTGCCTCCTCAGCATTTCCGATAGCCTGCTGAAGTTTCTGCATATCATCGGGGCGGAACTTTCCGAGTACCCATTTTGCAAGGTCATAATCGGGGTGGGGTTTCTTTCCGACTCCGAGCTTTATTCTTAAAAATTCCTCTGTGCCTGTCAAATCAATAATACTTCTTATTCCGTTATGACCGCCATGCGAACCCTTTCTGCGTATTCTCATTTTTGAGGGTTCAAGGGAAATATCATCATATATTACTATAAGATTTTCAGTGCCGAGCTTATAGAAATTCAGTGCCTCAACGATAGATTCCCCGCTGTTATTCATGTATGTTGTTGGTTTTAGTAAAAGACATCTTTTTTCCGCAATAGTTACATCTGTACAAAGTCCCTTGAATTTCATTCTGTCAATTTTTACTCCGAGATTTTCAGCAATTTTATCTACTGCCATAAATCCGGCATTATGCCTTGTATCCTGATATTCAAGCCCCGGATTTCCAAGACCTGCTATTATATATTCAATTTTTCCTCCGCCCGATGACTGTGAGGAAATTTTTGCAAATGCGTCAAAAATACTCATATTTATCCTCCTGTTTTTATAATTTTTCTGAAATATAATTATATCATAAACTTCCGGTTTATGCAAGAATTATGTTAAGATATTAATGCAGAAAATTTGTCGGTCATAGTATACAAAAAATATTTATTTTTTTTTTTTTTTTTTTTTGTAATAATCTCTAAAATACAGCTTTCAAAATCAGACTTAACAAAATATTCATAATCAGTTAATAATTATATGGTATAATTTGTATATCATTTAAAAGGAGGTCTCCACGTTATGAAATTCAAAAAAATTTTATCCGGTATTCTTGCATGTGCAACAGTTTGCAGTGCCGTTCCTTATGTAAGCTATAATTTTTCCGGAAATATTTCAATAACCGCAAATGCAACTGCTTACACAACAGGAACATATGAAAATCTTACATACAAGGCGTACACTAACTATATAGAAATTTCAAAATGTGACAGCTCTGCAACTTCTGCTGTAATTCCTGCCGAAATTAACGGCTTGTCTGTTACAAGCATTGGAGCAGGTGCCTTTGACGGTTGTAAAAGCTTAACTGAAATAACTATTCCTGATAGTGTTACATACATTGGACTTGATGCTTTTTCCGGTTGTTCAAGCCTGACTGAAATAACAATTCCTGATAGTGTTACAAGTATCGCAGAACGTGCTTTTTTTAGTTGTTCTGTCTTAACTGAAATAAAACTTTCCAAAAATATTACAAACGTTGATTCCAATACTTTTGCTTTCTGTGAAAGTTTAAAATCAATAACTATTCCTGACGGTGTTACAAATATCGGAGCAAATGCTTTTTCCAAATGTTATAACTTAACTGAAATAACAATTCCTGAAAGTGTTGCAAGTATTGGGGAAGATACTTTTTACGGTTGCGAAAAGTTGGAAAAAATAACAATAGAAAATTCTGACTGCGTTTTTAATACTCCTTCTATTCCATCAACAGCAACTATTTACGGCTGCGAAAATTCAACAGCACAGGCATACGCTGAAAAAAACGGAAACGAATTTGCAGTTATCGGAAATTCTGAAACAAATCAAAAAACCTATGGCATTTTCACTTATGAAGTGGATACATTTGCAGGCGAAACTCAAATAACTATAATAGACTGCGACACATCTGCTGAGGGTGTTGTTGATATTCCGAACGAAATTGACGGAATACCTGTCAGAACAGTAGAATCAAGCACTTTTAAAGATTGTCTGAAAATAACAGCTATAAACGTTCCCGAAAATGTCACAGGCTTAGGCATACTTACTGAAAACGTAAAAACAGAAGGAAACAGTCTTCTCGAAGCTGTAAACGTTGATGAAAAAAATACTGCATATTGCAGTGAGGACGGAATCCTTTTCACCAAGGACAAAACAATGTTGACAAAATATCCTCCGGCTCACAAGGGTGATTCCTATGATATTCCCGATACTGTCACTGAAATTCAAATCGGTGCTTTTTTCAAAAATCAGTATCTCAAATCCATAACAATTCCAGAAAATATAGAATCAATCCCAACAGGTGCTTTTTATGAATGTAAAAATCTCGAATCCGTAAAAATAGAATATGGTGTAAATACTATCAGCGAACTGGCTTTTTACGGCTGTACAAATATTAAGGAAATAGATATTCCCTCAACCGTTGACACAATTTACTGCGGAGCTTTTGCAGATTGCACAGGTCTTGAAAAAGCTTATATTGGTGCAAGAGTAATTAATTCATATGGCTTTCTGGAAACAAGTGGAGCTTTTTCGGGTTGTACGAGTCTTACAGATATAACATTTTCAGATTCGCTGGCATATATCGGACGTAACACTTTCAAGGATACACTCTGGCTTGAAAATCAGCCTGATGGTATGGTTTATATAAATGATATAGCATACAAATATAAAGGTAAATACAGCGGTGACGGTGAATTTACAATCAAGGACGGTATCACTGGTATTTCGGGCGGAGCTTTTGAGAATATAAGCGGTATCGAATCAATAATAACTCCGAAAGGCCTTTACGAACTCAACGGCGAAGAATTTATTTACTGCAATGATTTGAAATCAATAACTATTCTCAATCCCGAATGCAGAATAGATTACATTCTTGTCGATGACAATACTTTCCCCGATATTGATTATCCGAGCATATACCACGGTACTATAAAAGGCTATGACGGTTCAACAGCTCAGGCATATGCAAAGGAACAAGAAAACGAATTTATTATACTTGATTCTGCTGTATCTGAACTTAAAGGCGACTGCAATCTCGACGGAACTGTTGATGTTGCTGATGTCGTATCAATTTCCGCATATGTAGGAAATTCAAAAAATAATCCTCTTTCCGAACAGAGTATTTTAAATGCTGATGTTCATAACACGGGCGACGGTCTCACAGCTAATGACGCTCTTATGATTCAGCAGTATCTCTCCGGAAATATTACAAATCTTGAATAAAATCAAAAAATCCTTTCGGAAATCCGGAAGGATTTTTTTAATAACGCTTGCAAAAAACTTCAATGAATGTTATAATATATACAGCTTTTATGCGAAAAAATTTTTTTCAGGAGGATATTCTATGAATTACGGCTTTTTTGACCTCTCAAACAAAGAATATGTAATCACAAGACCCGATACCCCTGCACCCTGGGCTAACTATCTCGGCGACCCCGAATACGGTGCTATTATCTCAAACAATGCTTCAGGATACAGCTTTGTAAAATCCGGAGCTAACGGACGTATACTCCGATACAGATTCAATTCAGATATGGCTCTGCCCGGAAGATATATCTATATCCGTGACAACGATTTGAATGACTACTGGTCTGCATCATGGCAACCTGTCGGAAAACCGCTTGACAAATATAAAAGCGAATGTCGTCACGGCACTGCTTACACTGTAATCACAAGCGAATATGAAGATATTAAATCAGAAACTACTTACTATGTTCCATACGGAAAAACCTATGAAGTATGGCGTACCAGAATCACAAACAACAGTTCACGCACAAGAAATCTTTCAATCTTCGGTTTTGTTGAATTCACAAATGAAGACAACTATGAACAGGACCAGGTGAATTTACAGTATTCTCTGTTTATCTCCAAGACTGAATTCAAAGAAAACAAAATTCTCCAGTCTATCAGCAGTAACAGCCAGAAAGACTGCCGGAACAGATTTTTCGGTATGGTCGGTGCAGATATTAAAGCCTCCTGCGGTAATCTTTCCGACTTTATCGGAAGTTACAGAACTTATTCAAATCCGATTGCCGTTGAAACAGGCAAGTGCAGTAATACCATGAATTACAACTCAAATTCATGCGGTGCTTTGCAGTCTGATATAACTCTTGAATCCGGTGAAACTATTGAACTTGTTTATATTCTCGGTCAGCGTAACAATGAACAGGCTGATGAAATTTTAAACGAATACAAGCAATCCGGCAAGGTTGATTCTGAAATAAAACAGTTAAAGGATTACTGGCATGGTCAGCTTTCAAATTTCGAGGTTGAAACACCGTCAGAAGAATTTAACAATATGATTAACGTATGGAATGCATATCAGTGCTTTATTACTTTCATATGGTCAAGAGCTGCATCATTTGTATACTGCGGTCTCAGAAACGGCTACGGCTACCGTGATACTGTTCAGGATATTCAGGGTATAATTCATCTCAATCCCGAAATGGCATGCGATAAAATCCGCTTTATGCTCTCTGCACAGGTTGACAACGGCGGAGGTCTTCCACTTGTAAAGTTTACTCACAATGCAGGCCATGAAAATACTCCCGATGACCCTGAATATGTAAAGGAAACAGGTCACCCCTCATACCGTGCCGATGATGCTCTCTGGCTCTTCCCTACTGTTGCAAAATATATCGGTGAAAGCGGTAACAAGGCTTTTCTCGATGAAGTTATTGTATATGCCAACGGCGGTGAAGATTCTGTATATAACCATCTTAAAAAAGCTATTGATTTCTCTATGAATCATCTCGGTGACCATGATATGCCTGCCGGTCTCCATGCCGACTGGAATGACTGTCTCCGTCTCGGTGCAAAGGGAGAATCTACTTTTGTAGCATTCCAGCTCTACTATGCTATGAATGTTATAAGAGATATGGCTAAGGATAAAAATGATACTGAATATATCGCTTATATTGATAATGCTAAGGACAAGCTCGCAAAATCTCTTGAAAAATGCTGGGACGATGACAGATTTATCAGAGGAATACGTGAAAACGGTATTATTGTAGGTGCTAAAAAAGACCCCGAAGCTAATATGTGGCTTAATCCTCAGAGCTGGAGTGTCATTTCAGGATTTGCAGATTCTGAACAGTCAGAAAAAGCTATGAACAGTGTCCACGAAATTCTTAATACCCCTTATGGTGCAAAACTTCTTGACCCGCCTTACAAAAAACACTATTTTGACGGTGCTTTAATGCATATCTTCAATGATGATACAAAGGAAAACGGCGGTATCTTCTCACAGTCACAGGGCTGGCTTATTCTTGCGGAATCACTTCTCGGTCATGGAAACCGTGCATTTGAATACTTCCTTGAAAGTTCTCCCGCTTCTATGAATGACAAGGCTGAAATCAGAGTTATGGAACCTTATGTTCATGGTCAGTTTACTGAGAGCAAGGCTTCCCCTTATGAAGGACGTTCGCATGTTCACTGGCTTACAGGTACTGCATCAACTGTTATGGTCGGCTGTGTTGAGGGTATATGCGGTATGCGTCCCGATGCTGACGGTCTGAAAATTTCCCCGTCAATTCCTTCCGAATGGGAAAGCTTTAAAATTCACAAGAATTTCAGAGGCAAAAAGCTTGATATTACTGTTGACAACTCCGCACATGTTGAAAGCGGTGTTAAATCCGTTACACTTAACGGCGTTAAGCTTGATTCAAATTATATTCCGGCTGAAAATCTTGCTGATGTAAATAATATTACTGTTGTACTTGGCTGAAAATAATAAAAAAATCGGGACGCATCTGCTTTTGCGTCCCGTATCGTTTTAACAGTATTCCCTGTCGAATGTTATTATAGTATAATATTTTCCGTCATATTCTTCAAGCTTTTTGTCAATGAAATGCTGTATCTTTTCATTGCTTATTTTACATTCATATGGCACTGTTATATCAAAAATCAGATTCTTATGATTTTCACAGCTTACCATTCTGAAATCATGTATTGAAAATCCCTGATTCATTGATGATACTATATCCTTAACAACAGCTTTGTATTTTCTGGTCTGTTCGTCATCGATATCAACAGGGTCTGTGTGAATTGTCATCATTATATTAAGTTCACTGTATATTCTGCGTTCCGTGCGGTCTGCAATCTCATGAACCTCCTGAAAGCTCATATCACTTCTTATTTCTATGTGACAGCTTCCTATCATTTTTGTTACACCGTAATTGTGTATCACCAAATCATGTATATCTATAATATCACTGTCTGAAATTATACTGTTCTTTATTTTTTCTATTATTTCCGGCTGTACCGGCTTGCCTATAAGTTCATCTAATGTATCACGTATAATATCAAATCCTGTCTTGAGTATGAATAATGACACTATAACGCCCATTATTCCGTCTATCGGAAAATCCGTGAAAAGTGAAGATATAAGTGCGATTACTGTTGCAGATGTAGCTATAACGTCATTACGGCTGTCCTCTGCCGTTGCAGTCATTACTCCCGAATTTATTTTCTTTCCGAGTTTCATATTGAATACTGACATCCAGAGTTTGACACATATCGAAATTATAAGTGATACAAGCACTATAATGCTGAATTTAACAGGTTCGGGATTCATTATCTTTCCTGCTGAACTTTTGAAAAGCTCAAAGCCTACTATTACTATTATCGCAGAAAGTATAAGCGATGTAAGATATTCAACTCTGCCATGCCCGAATGGGTGGTCTTTATCAGCCGGCTTTGATGCCATTTTATAGCCTAAAAAGGTTACTATACAGCCTCCGCTGTCCGAAAGATTGTTGAAGGCATCGGAAACTATTGATATTGAACCCGAAAGCGTTCCCATTATGTATTTAATCAGAAAAAGAAGTATGTTGCATACAAGTCCGACTCCACTGCTTAAGCTCCCGTATGACTGCCTTACTTTGGAATTTTCAATATCATCGGGATTCTTTATGAATTTTTTTACAAGAAAATCTGTCATAATTCTTTACCTCTCTTTAATATTAATTATGTATTTGATTATTATAGCATTTTATTCCTGAAATTTCAACCATATTCTGAAAGATTTTTGTTTACCTCATGCAACAAATTTGATTTTTATGAATTTTAGGGTTATAATATATTTTACCGACAAAGGAGTGATTCTCATAAAAAAAGTAGAAATATTTACTGACGGTGCATGCAGTGGAAACCCCGGTGCAGGCGGTTACGGTGCTTTGCTGAGATACGGAAATCATGAAAAGGAACTTTCCGGCGGTGAAAAAAATACTACCAATAACCGCATGGAACTTATGGGCGTTATAACTGCTCTTTCTGCTCTCAAAGAACCATGTGAAGTTACTCTCACCACTGACAGCAAATATGTTGTTGACAGTATAACCAAAGGCTGGGTATACGGCTGGAAAAAAAGAGGCTGGGTAAAATCCGACAATAAACCCGCTCTCAATTCTGATTTGTGGGAAAAACTTCTTCCTCTCCTTGAAATCCATAAGGTAAATTTTATATGGGTCAAGGGACATGCAGGTCACCCCGAAAATGAACGCTGTGACAGGCTTGCTGTCATTCAGCGTGACAAATATTCATATTAAGGAGTCTTTTAAAATGGAAAAAAGATTTGTGTATGCAGATAATGCTGCTACTACAAGAGTTTCCGATGAAGTTCTGAAATCTATGCTCCCATATTTTACTGAACATTACGGAAATGCTTCAAGTATATATAAGCTCGGCAGAGATGCCCAGAAGGATATTGAAACTGCACGAGGTAAGGTTGCAAAAGCTCTTAATGCCTCTCCAAGTGAAATTTTCTTTACAAGCTGTGGCTCTGAATCAGATAACTGGGCTATAAGAGGTGTATGCGAAAAGCTTGCTCCAAAGGGTAAAAAACATATTATTACTTCTGTTTTTGAACACCATGCTATACTTCATACATGTCAGTATATGGAAAAACATGGATATGAGGTAACATATCTCCCTATCAACGAACAGGGCTTTGTAAATCCCGAAGATGTCAGAAACGCTATAAGAGAAGATACTGCTATTGTCAGCATTATGTATGCCAACAACGAAATAGGCACTATTCAGCCTATTAAGGAAATCGGTGCTATATGCCGTGAAAAGAAAGTTATTTTCCATACCGATGCTGTTCAGGCTGTCGGAAATGTTCCTATTGACGTTCAGGAACAGAATATTGATATTCTTTCACTCTCCGGTCACAAGATTCATGCTCAGAAGGGTATCGGTGCTATATACATTAAAAAGGGAATTTCTCTCCCTAATCTTATTTTCGGCGGAGCTCAGGAAAGAAACAAGCGTGCCGGTACGGAAAACGTTCCCGCTATTGTCGGTCTTGGCACTGCAATAGAAATCGCTACTTCAAATATTCCCGAAAAAGCTAAAAAAGTTACGGCTATGCGTAACAGACTTATTGACGGCTTATTAAAGCTCCCGAGAACTCGCTTGAACGGTAGCCGTGAAAACAGACTTGCCGGCAACTGCAATATTTCTATTGAAGGTGTTGAGGGCGAATCACTTCTGCTTAAACTCGATTTAAACGGTATATGTGCATCATCAGGTTCAGCATGCACTTCGGGTTCGCTTGACCCCTCGCATGTTCTGCTTGCTCTCGGTCTAAAGCATGAAGTCGCTCATGGTTCTCTCCGTCTCTCAATAAGCGATGAAACTACTGACGAGGATATTGACTATATTCTTGAAGTCGTTCCGAGAGTTGTTGAACAGCTCCGTGCTATGTCCCCTCTCTGGGAAAAAATTATCAAAGAAGAAAAATAATCTTATTATTCAAGGAGGATTTTTTATATGCAGTACAGTGAAAAGGTTCTTGACCACTTCTCAAATCCAAGAAATGTCGGCGAAATCGAGGACGCTGACGGTATCGGTGAAGTTGGCAACGCTAAATGCGGTGACATTATGAAAATGTACATCAAGGTTGACAATGATATTATTACTGACGTTAAATTTAAAACTTTCGGCTGTGGAGCTGCCGTTGCTACTTCTTCTATGGCTACTGAATTAATCAAAGGTCAGCCTATTTCAGAAGTTCTCAAGCTTACTAACAAGGCTGTTGTTGAAGCTCTTGACGGTCTGCCGGCTGTAAAGCTCCACTGCTCCGTACTTGCCGAACAGGCTATCAAATCGGCTCTCTCCGATTACTACACACGCAAGGGCATTGACCCTAAGCCGATTGTCGGCGATATCGAAGAATGTGAGGCTTGTCACTGATAAAAAATTTCCCGTCTGTTATTATTTCAGACGGGATTTTTTATTTTATAAGCATAATAAAAAAATCCAAATATATTTTGAATATTATCATATTCTTAAAGAAACTTATATATTTTCAAAAATAAATTGAAAATTCTTTTAGAATCTATTGACATTTAATATTTTATCTGATATAATGTATTATATTATAAAAATTAGGAGGTTTATTATGCAAAGGCAAATGAATTTTTCTAATGCCTCCATTCCTATTACATCAGTAATTAACAGTATTAACACTGTTAATTTTGGAGGATTAGATTTACAACCATCATATCAACGTGGATTTGTTTGGAAAGACGATTTTAAGGATAAACTTATATATAGTATCATAAAATCTTATCCTACAGGCAATATTAGTATCAGGGTATTAAATCAACCAAATTCTCGTGGTGCAAAATCTGAAGTGGTTGATGGACAACAAAGACTTACTACAATTAGAGATTTTATATCAAACAACTACACAATAAAAAGTGAATGGTCAAGAAAAATAATCGAAGTGATAAAAGAATATTATGATAACGCAAATGTATCAGATGAAACTGTTGATAAACTCACCAAAAAATTATTAAATAGAGGCAATCCCCGTCTCAAATATACAGATTTACCTTTAATTATCCAAGGAAATATTAATTCTTATAATATTCCTATGACATATATTGCTGATGCAACTGACGAACAAATTCGAGAATATTTTAGATTTTTACAAAATCAAGAAAGATTACGTGCTGGAGAAATAATTAATTCTATGCCTGCTACCAACTTAGAACCTTTTCTTGCACAAATTTCTCATAAGAATATGTTCTTAGACATAATAGGTTTTGAAGATAATCGTGCGGAATTTGATAAAATTTTCTACAGTATTATTGGTTTATTCGATTTAAGAATTAGCTTTGGTTGCAGTGATAAATCAATACAAAATTATTCTGCTAAAGCTAAAACACCATCTACTGGATTAGATAAAACAAACAAAATGATTGAGCAAATAAATGCAATCACATCACAAGGTAATAAAATACTAACTGGTACTAGAAAAAGATTCTTAAAATATTTATTACTATTATCTGGTTTTGGATTTGTTAATTTTAAAAAAGATACAGTTCAAAAATTAAAAAGGTTAAAAAATATTGATGACAACCTTTCAGTCTTTTTTTCTGCCAAAGCAAATATTGTTGAATCTAAATTTGCAGGAATTGACAAAAATATAATAGAGGAAATGAGATACATAGCATTGATTACAAAAGGTGGACATCCAATATCTCGTGTTGAAAACAGAATGAAAATACTTGCCCACTATGTTAACTTAGATGAAAATAATATATACCCATCAAAAATTTCTCCAAATTAAAATCAACTATCATCAACATTATTCCCGTCTGAAATTTTTCAGGCGGGATTTTTTATTTTATAAGCATAATAAAAAAATCAGCAAACCCTGAAAAGTTTGCTGATTTTAAGTGACCCGTACGGGAATCGAACCCATGATTCCGCCGTGAAAGGGCGATGTCTTAACCGCTTGACCAACGGGCCTTTAACAGACTGCTTTTACAGTTTATCACAAAAAAAGGCTCTTGTCAAGCATAATTATTAAAATTCGTGAAAATGCACAAATTATAAATATTTATTCATTCTTTTTTGATTTATAAAGTTCACCTATTGCATTCATTATTGCTTTCAGACGGTTTTCATCTATTCCGTCTACTTTTGCTATTGTATTCTGAAGTTCCTCCATTGACACACCGTTTCCTGATGCATCATTAAGTCCGGATATATAAACATTATTTATCCACTGCTCCATTTTCTGCCTGTCCATAGCCTTGACTGCCTTGTATGTTGAACGGTCAAGAATAATTTCCGGTTCGCTCATTTATAAATTCCTCCTTAATAGGGCAGATAAAATTCTGCAACTCTCCATTCTCCGTCTTTAATTACAACCGAAAACTTTTCTGTTTCGGTTAAAGGTGTTTCAGGATTTCTGTCATCGCCCGTATAGTGATTATCTACACTGAAAACTATTTTATTATCAGTTTTTTCGATAATTCCTGTTACTTCGGAGCTTTCATAAAATACATTCGCACCCCTTGCACCGTCAAGGGCATAAAGCTTTCCGTCCTGTTCCATGTAGATTTCTGAAAGGTCGTTTCCTCTTTCCTCTGCAAATATTTTATAATAATCCCTTTCAACATCTGCAATTGACGTATAGCCCTCATCTGTTACAAGATAATAAGGCCAGCCGTACTGATTTTCAATATAGGTATTGTAATCAAGATTATACGGACAGCCTACATGATAGCGAAATTCTGTTTCGCATGCATTTTCATAGAGTTTCTGACCGGCTGAAATAATTTCCGAATCGTCCGTATCTTCTTCAACCTCCATTATAACTGCACCGTTTTCATCTGTTTCAAACGGCTGATTTTCGGGTTCAGGAAATGTTTCCGCTGTCTGAACTGCTGTTGTTGTTTCAGTCTGCAATACAGTGGTTATTGTCTGAGATACTGTTGCTGTATCAGATGATATTTCTGTTTTTGTCTGAATTTCCGTAATTTCGGGAATATCTGTTACTGTTACTGTTTCGGTTTCAGATACAGAAGTTGTTACTGTAAAATCTGGTTCTGATGAACTTATACTCTCCTGCGGATTTTCTCCGCATGCACATAAAAGAAGTACTCCTGACAATGCTGTAATTAAAACAAATTTTCTCATAATTTTTTAATCCTCCGTTTCCATAAGAGAAAAATCAACCGTTCCGTCATTTACACTGACTGATGAACATATTACTTTGACTGTATCGCCCAGCCTGTATTCCGTTCCGCTGAATGCCTCTTTAAGAAGTGCCGGTTCTGTATAATCATATTCACCTGTCGGAAGTGTTCTTATATGCACAAATCCTTCAACCGTATTCGGCAGTTCAACATAAAATCCGTATTCAACTACGCCTGAAATTTTTCCCGTGAATACTTCGCCTATCTTGTTTTTCATATATTCCGCCTTGTAACAGTCCTCACATTCACGCTCTATCGTTACGGCTCTTATTTCCGCATCTGATGAACGCTCCGAGGCATTGTGAACAAATCCGCTGTATCTCTTTTTAAGCCATGTATCGTTATATCCTGCAAGAATATCTGTGATTATTCTGTGAATTGCAAGGTCGGGGTATCTTCTTATAGGCGATGTGAAATGTGAATAGTCCTCAAGTGCAAGACCAAAATGTCCGACAGGTTCTTCGGAATACTTCGCCTTTGACATTGAACGCAGTACCATAAGATTTATTGCCTCATATGCATCTGTTCCCCTTGCGGATTCAAGTATCTGCTCTATATGGACAGGCTTTACTTCGCTGAACGGTACATTTATATTGAACTGCAAAAGAACTTTCTTAAGACGTTCAATTTTTTCTTCCGGAGGTTCTTCATGTATTCTGTATACAAATGGAACTCCCTTTGTTCTTGCGAGATTCGATGCTGTTTCATTTGCCACAAGCATAAATTCCTCTATAATACATTCGGATTTGCCACGGTTTCGGGGTTTTACGTCAATACATTTTCCGTTTTCGTCTGTAATAATTTTGCTTTCAACAGTTTCTATCTGCGGTGCATGGCGGTTTTTCTTTCTTTTTATAAGAATGTCTGCAAGCTCATTCATAAGAAATATTTCATCATTCAAATCCTTGTATTTTTCCTTTATATATTCGTCTGCCGTTCCGTCAAGTATTCTGTTTATTTCGGAATATACTCCTTTTACTCTTGAACGTATAACGCTTTTACAGAATCTGTATGATACTATATCACCGTTTTTGTCAAGGTTGATTATTGTGGAAAGTGTAAGCCTGTTTTCATCGGGATTAAGCGAACATATTCCGTTTGAAAGCTCTTTCGGGAGCATCGGGATTACTTTATCTGCATAGTATATACTTGTTCCCCTGTTCAAAGCCTCCTTGTCCATTGAACTGTTGCCCTTTACATAATGCGAAACGTCTGCTATATGAACTCCAAGAATATAGCCGTTTTCTGTTTTTTCAACAGATACAGCATCGTCCAAATCCTTTGATTCGGCACTGTCTATCGTGAATATTTTCTGATTTCTGAAATCTTCACGGTTATTATAGTCATATTCCTGTATGCCGGCTTCTGCAATTTTTCCCGTCTCTTTCATAACATCATTCGGAAATTTATTTTTTATTCCGTGAATTGTCAGTATCGATTCTGCACACGACTTTGCATTTTCACTGTTGCCGAATACACTGACTATACACACCATATGTTCAGTATGGCGTTTTCCACGGTGTACTATTTCGGCAAGAACTTTATCTCCTGCTGAAAATTCAACGCTTGTTTCATCTTCAATAATTATGTGATTCTTTGACATTGTATCAGGCACAAAATAATTTCTGCCCTCGGTAAATTCTACCTTTCCCGTAAGCTGTGAACTGCCGTATTCAAGAATATCTATTACTTCCCCATCTGATGAATATGATGAATATGACACTATATCCTTGTAAAGAACACGGTCGCCGGGCATTGCTCCAAGCATAAACTTCCCCGGGAAAAATACTTCTTCCTCCGTTTTTTCACATATGCCAAATCCGAATGTTTTGCTGAGTCGGGTTATTTTCGCCGTTTTATATCCATACCTCTGGGCAAGTCCTATTTTCTGTTTTTTTATTATTATAACTCCCTCACGCTGAAGCTCCTGTACTGCTTTTTTATAGTTTTCGGGATTCCCCTTTCTGCTACGACATTCTGTCGCTAAATCCTTTTCCTGCATTGCCTTTTTCTTATTCGCCCTGAGAAAAGTTATTATTTTATTTTTATAATTCTCTACGCTGTATTTGCCGTTGTCTGTATTCTTTTTTGACATTTTATCACTCCTGTTAAAAAATACGCCCTACGACTTTTTTATGTCATAGGGCTTTGCATTTACTTTACAAAAATAGGAACTATATTGACTGCAAGTGTTGCAACAAAGAAAATAATGGCAAGAGTCCTTGTGACCTTGTTAAGAATAGCTTCTTTAGTTCTTCCCTCGTTGTGCTTATAGAAAGAATCGTTAGATGCACCTGTAAGTGCTGAACTCATATTCTGCTGTTTCTGGTCCTGCATAAGGCACAGTATTATACAGAGAATACATGATATAAGAATTAAAATTCCGCCGATTATTTCAAGAATACTCATCTTTTTTTACCTCCCTGCACTAAAATAATTTGAATTTAAAAAACTTCTCTATAAGTATCTTTATTATTATAGCACAAAAGATTTTCAATTGCAAGTATTTTTTAAAAAAAGTTATATTTTTCTCTGCAAAGAAATACAGCGAAAATATTTTAATCAATGGGAAGTGCCTTTGTAATATTTGCAAGATACTGCTGTATTGCAAGTGCATCATTTGCATTAAGACCGTTGCCGTTTCCCTGAACATCTCCATTTAATATAACCTGTTCACTAAGAGAATTTTTTTCGGGATTGCTTACATATGACGCTATTGCTACTGCGTCCGCAATATCAACTGTTCCGTCTCCGTTTGCGTCTCCTGCAAAAGTCTCTGAAGAATCTGTTGTCGGTGCTTCACCTAAGCTTACGAAATTTCTCTCATATTTTTCAGCATATGCCTGTGCTGTTGAATTGTCATAGCCATAAATTGTTCCATCATAAATACAATGAGAATTAGAAATTGTGTCAATATTATCATAAATTTCACATTTAGGATTTTTTATTGTTATCGATTTTAGATTTTCACAGCTTTCAAATGCACATATTTCAATATTTTCAACACCCTCGGATATTATTGCTGATGTTAAAAATTTACAATTAAAAAATGCATACTCTCCAATGCTTTTAACACTGTCAGGAATTACTATAGATATTAAACTTGTACAATTTGCAAATGCATTATAACCAATACTTACAACATTGTTAGGGATTGTTATTGAGGTTAAACCTGAACAATGCGAAAATGTACTATCTCTAATGTTTGTAACACTATCAGGAATTTTTATTGAGGTTAAACCTGTACACTTACTAAAGGCTCCATATCCAATGCTTGTAATACTATCAGGTATTGTTATTTCTGTTAAGCCTATACAATAATCAAATGCACGGTCTCCAATGCTTGTAACACTGTCAGGAATTTTTATTGAGGTTAAACCTGAACAATATGAAAATGCATTATCTCCAATGCTTGTAACACTGTCGGAAATTTTTATTGAGGGTAAACCTGAACAATGTGAAAATGCACTATCTCCAATGCTTGTAACACTGTCGGGAATTGTTATTGATGTTAAATTCACGCAATATTCAAATGCTTTATCTCCAATATTTATAACGCTATCAGGGATTTCTATTGATGTTAAGCTTATACAATCTGAAAATGTACTATATCCAATGCTTGTAACACCGTCAGGAATTGTTATTGATGTTAAACTTTTACAACCATCAAATGCGGAATCTCCAATGCTTGTAACACTGTCAGGGATTGTTATTGACGTTAAATTTTTACAATCATAAAAAGCATAGTCAGCTATTGCCTTTGTATCATCTTTTAAAATTATTTCTGCATTTTCAGGCATTTCACTTTTATAACAATATGCTACATCTCCGGCATATACTACCCCATTAGGCTGATTATCATACCAAGCTGTTACATAAAAAGCTTTTTGTCCAATATTTTTAATTTGATTTGAAAAGTTTATTGATATTAAGTTTTCACACCACAAAAATGCACCCTCTCCAATATCTGTAACACTATTTGGAATTGTTATTGATGTCAAATTTCTACAAAACTCAAACGTAGCTTTCCCAATACTTGTAACGCTATTTGGAATTATTATTGATGTTAAGGAACCACAATGTGAAAAAGCAAAATTTCCAATACTTGTAATACCATCTGGAATTTCTATAGATTTTAAACTACAATGTGCAAATGCATAATCTTCAATGCTTTTAACACTGTCCGGTATGTCTATCTTTAATAAATTGGTGCAATAATAAAATGCATTTTTTCCAATGCTTGTAACACTGTCAGGAATTGTTATTTTAGTTAAGCTTGAACAATATTCAAAAGCATTATGTTCAATTCTTGTAACAGGTAAACCTTCTATTTCACTTGGTATAATAACCTTTGTTGCAGATTTATCACAGTATAAAATTGCAATATGGTCGATGTATTTCGCATATTTAAGGCTTTCATAAGTTCCATTTGTATATTCTTCTGCACTTGCTGTAAATATAACACTTTCCGGCATAACATAATTGTTATACGGCACGGCACCGCCAATTAACGCACACACAAGCAAACCCGCAAGAATTTTTTTCTTCTTCATAAATAAGCTCCCCTTTAATTCAAATTCTTTACATCTGAATTATAGCACAATTAAAATTAAATTGCAAGTATTTTCCAAAAGAAGTTATATTTTGTCCGTTACTTAAATATAATTTACTGCAAAGTTTTTTAAACGGAAAGGATAGTTTTAATATGATTCAGGAAAAAATTCAAAAGCACAGCCACAATGTCATTATGGAGGACAGAAAAACTCTTACCGTTTCGGGCATTACCGATGTGGACAGCTTTGACGAAAAAAGTATCTGCCTTTATACTGTTCTGGGCGAAATGGTTATTCAGGGTAAGGATTTACACATCGATTCTATGAGCGTTGAAACAGGCGATATGACTATCAACGGCGATATATGGTCTATTGTCTACGGCGACAAGGACAGAAAGTCTCCGCTTTCACTTCTCGGAAAGCTTTTCAGGTAATTTATAATGAGAAATATTATTCCGGAAACTTATTTTTCTTTTACTGAACATACACAGATTTTTCTGATGTCATGTGCCGTTGGTGTGATACTGGGCATAATATACGATTTATTCAGAACTTTCAGAATAATTGTTCCTCATAACAGTATTCTTGTTATGCTGGAAGATATTCTGTTTTTTATAATATATATCATCATTCTGATTTCTTTTATTTCCGCTTTCGCAAGAGGACAATTCAGAGTATTCTATATTTTGGGCAATATTCTTGGTTTTATTCTATATTTTTTTACTGCGGGAAGAATTGCCGTCTTAATCATAAGAAAACTCGTATATTTTATAAAATCAGTTCTGCTCTTTCTCCTTAAGCCTTTTTTTCTTCTTTATATAACTATGCATAAAAAATTTCAAGGTAAATTTGTAGATTTTTACGAAAATTTTCTCAATCGCCTTAAAATCCTCTTTTTACCCTTGATTGACAAATACAAAATGTTGTATAATAATAGAGTAATTCACAAAAGAAAGAACGTGAAATTCTATGCCAGGAAAAAAGAAAACAAAAAAGGCAAAAGGTAAAAGCTTCTTCAATAACATTCCGTTTAAAATCGTAGCTGTCGCTCTTGTTATATGCTGTACTGCTATAAGCGTTTCTACCGAATACGACAGAATGCAGAAAGAAGAGGAACTTTTATCCATTCAGGAAAAAATCAAGGACTATGAAAACGAAAATGCAGAGTTACAGCGGAATCTTGAGGGCGATGATATGACTGCTTACATAGAAAAAGTTGCCCGTGAGGATTTTAATTACGCTTACCCTGATGAACAAAGATTTTATGACACTTCTCGCAATTAATTTTTTAGGAGGAATTAAGCTTGATTCAGCTCGAAATCGGAAAAATCTATGACGGAAAAGTTAAAAACATTACACAGTACGGTGCTTTTGTCGATATAGAAGGCGGTGGTACAGGTATGGTTCACATATCCGAAATATCCAACTCCTTTGTAAACGAAATAAGAGACTTCCTTACCGAAAATCAGGAGGTAAAGGTTAAAGTTATCGGTATCAACGAAGCAGGAAAAGTCAGCCTCTCTATCAAAAAAGCTGTCGAAAATCCTAATCCGAAGCCCCAGAGAAATAATCAGAACCGCATGCAGAATCAGAAACGTGATGAACGTTCACGACCTAATGTATGGGAACCTAAAAAACAAACTCCGCCGTCTGAAATGTCTTTCGAGGATATGATTAACAAATTCAAACAGAACAGTGAAGAAAAAATGTGTGAACTCAAAAGAAGCACTGACCGTAAAAACGGTACTCGCAGAAAATAATTCCATATCAAAAAACGGGCTTTTATGCCCGTTTTTTTTATCTGTGTCTGCCTCCGCCTCCGTGTGAGCCTCCGCCATGCGAACCCCCTCCGGAATGGTGAGAACCTCCCGAAGATGAACTGCTTTCTATTTTCGTCTTTGTTGTGTACTGTCTTATAAATCTGTCGTCCCTTACGGTAAAATCAGTTTCATTTCTTTCAACGTATACTGAAGAATCACAGCTTTTCTTGAATTTATATGTACTCTTTATCGAAAAGAACATTATTAATGCTATTACTATTCCGCATAACATTCCGACAGGCAGATACTTTATCATTACAAAAAACGGCTTATGTCCCGATACTACTGCCTTTCCTCCGCTTTCGTATATATATTTTCCGTCTGCTGAATCATAGCTGTAATAAAATGATTTTGCTCCCTTTTCCGCATATATTTCAAGCTGTCGGCAAAATTCCTCTATGGCAAGCTCTATATCAACCGAATCTATAATTTCTCCCGATGACGGCATATAATTATATATCTGGTCAAACATCTTGTCTATTATGTTGCTTTCTCCGTCATTCCTGTAATCCGTATAGACTAATGCACCCATTCCGCTTGTACTTATATAGTCATATGCAGGACGGCCTCTGGATAAATCCATATAAAAAAATACTCCGTCTGTATTTTCTCCGAATATATCCTCATAGCACTGCTCGGAAAATCTTTCGGTTTCCAAATCGTCCAAATCAGTTTTGCTTATGTATACTGCTATATACATATCAATTTCTTCGGCTGTCTGTTCTATAAGACCGTTCAGTTCTTCAAGCTTATCATCTTTAAATACGCCGTATTCATCATATATTCTGCAATTGCTGAAATCCTTTTCAGCACCGGCACTTAACGGAATCAATGCTGTAAGAATTACTAATAATGAAAAAAATGTTGCGGAAAGCCTTTTTATTGCGGTCATAAGAAAAAATACCCCCCGAGCATTGTTATTATTGCTACAATTAATGCTGTTATACCGCAGAATATTCCGCACTTGAGAGCATCAAAAGGCGGTGTTCCTGCTATTTTTCCCGTCTGTCCGTTCAGTGCAAATGAATATGTTTTGCCGTTGTGGATATACGTCATAAACCACACGGGGAGAAGTATATATTCCCATTCGGTATTTATTATATTATAGTTTTCAGATGATTTTATTACTGTACTGTACCCCTGAATACTTTCCGATATTACTTTTGATGAACCGTTTTCCGCTCTCTGTCTTATTCTCGGAAAAACCTGTGCCTTGTCTACGTCATATTTATCCGCATAAAATCCGCTCAGATATGACATTGAAAAAGCCTTTGCGTCTTCATATCTGAAAGGCTCTATTGCCTCCATGAGCTGGTCTTCTATCTTGCTTTCTCCGTCAGCAGGGATTCCGTTCATGGATATATTTGCTTTTCGGATTATTTCGTATTCCTTTGTTTCAGTATAGCGGTAATCTCCCGAACGCCATGTTCTTACTTTTTTTCCTAATGCATTATAATTCGCTTTTATATTGCAGTCCGCAAGCCAGAACGGTACATATAAACCTGTCATTTTTTCAAGCTGACTTTGCGTTTTGAAATCCTTTGGTATAAACCACTTTTTCCAGCACCAGTCTTTAAACATCGTTTCTGCTCTGTTGCGGTCTATCTGAAATCCGATTACTCTTTGTGGCTTGTAATCTCCTGAAAGTCTCCCTGCAAGTATTACCGGCTCATGACAATAATAGCAGAATGTTGCAGATTCGTTTTCTTCCGCTATTATTTCTGCTCCACAGCTTCCGCACTGATATACATTTGTATGCTCCTGAAATTCTCTCTGCTGTTCCTCAAGATTTTCGTCAAGGGGTCTGTTTTCGTTTCGGGAACATACTTCCCTTATTTCTTCCTCTGTAAATTCACTGAAACAATATTCACAGCCGAATTTCTGCGTTTCCGGCTTGAATTTAAGTTCCCCTCCGCAATTCGGGCATTTATACTGAACTGCTTCCAAAAAATCCCACTCCGTTCTTAATTAATATTTATGGGCGAACATTGTTCGCCCTTGTTTTTTTATGGTTTTCTGTTTCCGCAACTCTGACAGAAATTTCCTGTATTTACTGCTCCGCACTGACAAGTCCAGTTTCCTGACTGTACCGGCTTTCTGTTTCCGCAGTTCTGACAGAAGTTTCCTGTGTTGACTGTTCCGCACTGACAAGTCCAGCTTCCTGCCGGTGCCGGCTTTGCTTTTCCGCAGTTCTGACAGAATTTTCCTGTGTTTGATGTTCCGCATGAACAGTTCCAGCTGTTTGCATTTGCGGACTGATTCTGCTGTCTCTGCTGTGCATTTGCTGATGCTACTGACTGCATAAAGCCTCCTGCAACATTCATACCCATTCCCATTCCTACATATCCGTTCATTGCTCCTGATGAGTTTGAGCCTGCACGTCCGAGTCCGTCTGCAACTGTTGTCTGAATATATGTATCTCTTATGCTCGGGTCACTTAATATTCCTGCCTGATTTCTTCTTTCAATAAGCTTTTTGCTTTCGTCATCATACGAAATAGGTGCTATTGCTACGGAACATATTTCCATTCCCCTGAGTTCTTTCCACTGGTCATCAAGAGCATTCTGCATATATCTTGCCAAATCAAGCGTCATTGCGTTGAGATATGATATTCTCTTGCCGTCCATTGACATTTTTGCAATCGATGTCTGAAGTGCCTGTGTAAATTCCATGAGATACTGTTCGCCGATATTATTCATATCTACCCGCTGTGCATTTCTCGGACATGCTTCCTTAAAGAATTTTATCGGGTCTGTTATCTTTATCGAATATGTTCCATGACATCTTATAAAAAGCTCCGAATTGTAAAAGCTGTCAAAATAATTGAGTGCGTTTCTTGTTCCGAACTTGATATTCTTTATTTCCTGAAGATTTATAAAATATATCTCCTGTTTTGATGACGGCTGTCCTCCGAATTTGAATCTGTTCCATGTGTCTTTTAAGGAATCCTTAAATTCTCCGTTGAACATTGATGGTGCTGACGACATGAATACTTCATAATATCCCGGTTCCGCACAGTAATCAACGATGTTTCCTCCGTCTACAAGCAACATCATCTGATTCTGTCCTACTATTATTTTTGAACCGTTTGATACTATGCCTGTTGACTGTCTTCTGTTGCTTCCTCGTCTGTCATGTACCTGTACGCCTCTGGTCATTGCTGTTGTATCGGTCATGTTATCGGCTTCGATAAAATCAAGCCATGAATCGGCAAGACTTCCGCCTATTGCTCCTGCTGTTGCTCGGACTATTCCCATTTTGTAAAAAACCTCCGTATCCTGAAAAATTTTATGTGATTATATTATATCATATTCCATTTTCTTTTGCAACTTTTTTATTGATTTTTTATTAACGAATTTATAGTTATAATTTACAAAAAATTATATCCTGTTTTGTGCATATATACAAATTTATCAGTTTTCAAAAAAATTTTTTCCGGAATTTAAACTTATGCGTTTAAAAAATCCCGTTTTTTTGCCCTTTAGTGAACAGTGCTTTTTTTGAAAGGAGTGATTTATTATGAAAGACACTGATAACAGAAAAAAACTTTTCTGCTGTTATTTCGTCAAGCTAGGCAATATCAGGGAATCTGCTGTTAAAGCCGGTTTTCCTCCCGAAACTGCTTTGCCTGACGGTATCGAATGTATGCGTTCTCCCTCTTGTCAGAAACTGATTTCAAAGCTTTATTCCGCTTTATACTGCAATGTAAACGGGATTATGGCAGGTCTGGAACGCCTTGCATTCGGAAATTCAAATGATGCTGTTTTTCTTGCTTTCTCCGATGATATTCCATCACCCGATATGATTTCCGGTCTCGACCTTTTCAACGTTTCGGAAATAAAAAAAGTCAAGGGCGGTGGCGTTGAAGTCAAACTATTTGACCGTCAGAAAGCTCTCGAGAAAATGTTCGAGTTTGCTAATTCCTGCAACTCCTCCGGTATCGCTGACAGCTTCATCAATGCTCTGACTCAGAACAGTGAGGAAGATTTAAATTGAATATCAGAAAATTTTCAGAAAAACAACTCATTACTCTTAAATGGTGGAACTCTCCCGAATATCGTCATTATGATGCTGTTATCTGTGACGGTGCTGTCAGAAGCGGTAAAACTTTTGCAATGTCCCTCGGATTCATAAGCTGGGCTTCTCTTAATTTCAATAATAGTGTTTTCGCTTTCTGCGGTAAAACTATTGTATCCCTCAGACGCAATGTCATTGAACCTCTTATCAAATCCGCCTCCGGAATCGGTTTTACTTTCTGTGAGAAAATAAGCAGAAATTATATTGATATTACTCTTAAAAACCATACAAACCGCTTCTATCTTTTCGGTGGTCGTGACAGTTCATCTGATTCGCTTATTCAGGGTATAACGCTTTCCGGTATTATGCTCGATGAAGTAGCTCTTATGCCTCGCTCCTTTGTTGAACAGGCTCTCGCAAGATGTTCTGTTTCTAATGCAAGAATATGGTTCAACTGCAATCCCGATAATCCTGCTCACTGGTTTTACAGAGAATGGATTCTCAAATCCGAAAGCAAAAACGCTCTTTATCTCCATTTCACTATGGACGATAATCCCTCTCTTTCAAAAAAAGTCAGGGAACGCTATGAACGTCTTTATTCCGGTGCTTTTTATGAAAGATTCGTTCTCGGAAAATGGAGTTCCGCAAGCGGTGTCATATACCCTATGTTCAGCGAAAAAAATCATGTATTTTCCGATATTCCAGAATGTTCACGATTTGTTATTTCATGCGATTACGGTACTGTCAATCCGTCATCTTTCGGATTATGGGGACTTAATAACGGAAAATGGTTAAGAATCAAAGAATATTACTACTCCTCTAAGCGTGAGGGAATGTCAAGAACTGATGAAGAACATTATACTGCTCTCGAACAGCTTGCCGGTTCTTTAAAAATTGACAAAGTTATCGTTGACCCTTCAGCTTCAAGTTTTATTGAGTGTATCCGCAGACACGGTAAATTTGCAGTCAAAAAGGCTGATAACGATGTCATTTCTGGTATAAGACTTGTTTCCGATATTCTTAAACAGAATAAAATCGCTGTCCACGAAAGCTGTAAGGATACTATAAGAGAGTTCTCTCTCTACTGCTGGAACGAAAAAAACGGCTATGACTGTCCTGTTAAGGAAAATGACCACGCTATGGACGATTTGCGTTATTTCGTTTCAGATACTTTCGGAAAAAACTGCTCCGATACTTTCTTTGTCGGAAGTATCTCAAGATAACAGCATTTTTCAGCACTGTTCAAATATCATAAAAAGGAGGATTTAATGAAACTTTTCAGAAAAAAATCAGAAAAGGATTCCGGATTCGCCGTCCAGTCCGCTGTAAGAGAAAATTTTTCACAGAGTTTTCTCGATTCCGGTATAGATTTCTGCGAAAAGGAACTCTATGACAAGCTACGTTTTACTGTTCCGGTAATTGATGCCTCTATAATCAAAATTATAAGGCTTACCGGCGGTTTTAAAGTCATTTCATCTGATGAAAAATTTCAGAATCGACTTGACGACTTTATGAATAATGTTCCTGTCGGGCTTACCGGAAAATCTGTCTACACCTTTATTGATAACTATCTTGACAGTATTATTACTTATGGAAATGCTGTCGGAGAAATAATCATCAATAAAGACAACAGACAAATTGACGGTCTTTATAACGGAAATGTATGCGATATTGAAATTCAATGCGGTAATTCCCCCGTTGAAAGAAAATATTTCCTTAAAAACGGCAATGATAAAATCCTTATAAGACACCCCGAACGTATTCTCTTTACTGCTATGAATCCTGCTCCGAACGGTATGGGACGTTCAATTTTAAGAGGTCTGCCCTCCTTAAGCAACATTCTTCTGAGAATTTATGAATGTATCGGTCAGAATTATGACAGAATCGGAAATGTCAGATATGCTGTCACTTATAAGCCCTCTGCCGATTCCGGTGAACGTGCTTACTCTAAAGAACGTGCCATGCAGATTGCAAAGGAATGGGCGGACGGTATGAATTCCGCTAAATTCGGTCAGGTTAAGGATTTCGTTGCCGTGGGTGATGTTGATATTAAAGTCATTGGTGCTGAAAATCAGCTCTTTAATACTGAAATACCCGTCAGACAGCTACTCGAACAGCTTATATCCAAACTTTCTATTCCGCCATTTCTCCTCGGCTTAAACTGGAGTTCTACGGAAAGAATGTCAAGTCAGCAGTCTGATATTCTCACAAGTGAACTTGAATATTATCGCCGTCTGCTTACTCCCGTTATATGCGACATTGGAAACGCTTTTATGCGTCTTTCCGGAAATAATGCCGTTTGTCATGTTGAATGGGATAACATCAATCTTCAGGACGAAAAGGAGCTTGCAGAGGCAAGACTTAAAAATGCTCAGGCTTTGGAAATTGAATCCCGCCTGAATGTATAAATTATTATTTTTTTGGAGGTATACTTTATGTACAACAATGTCAAACTTGAAAAAGGTCTTTACAATCTCAGCGGTAAGAGTTTTTCTCAGGCTCTTGAATCTCTTGACCCGTCTGAAAACTACTCCGGCACTCCTCTTGAAAATCTCGATGCTTTTGAAAGACAGCTCAAGAGATTCAATATCAAGGTAAGCGGTTCTGACTGCGATATGGTTGAAAAATTCTTCACTACTACTGAAAGTGCTGTTCTCTTTCCCGAATTCGTAAGAAGATGTATCAAGAAAGGCTTTGACGATTCTGTTCTCAACAATATTGTTGCTGTATCTACAAAATGCGAATCAAATATTTATTCCGGCTGTGTTATAAGTGATACTGCAAGCTATTCTACTACTTCTCAGGGAACTGCTCTCCCTGTGGCTTCAGTTACCGAACCTGCTACTTCTCTTTCACTCAGCAAGTATGGCAGAATGATTACTGCATCTTATGAGGCTCTCCGTCAGCAGAAACTTGACGTTTTCGGTGTTATGCTGAAAAGTGTCGGAATAAAGCTTGCTAATTCTGTTCTCGGTTCTGCTGTTACTGCTCTTAAAACAAATATTACTCCTTCTACCGTTTCGGCTCTCGATTATTCAGCTCTCACTTCACTTTACGGCTCTTTTGATGACTTCAATATGAACTGTGTTATGCTTTCACCTGCAAATACTGCCACTGTACTTGCTCTCACTCAGATGGAAAACGCTTCCGCTGACGAAAACGGCAAAGTAAAGCTTCCTTTCGGTGCTGAAATTATATGCACTTCCGAAGTCGATGATGATACTGTAATCGGTCTTGACAAGGATTTTGCTCTTGAAATTGTTACAAGCTCCGATATAGTTCTCGAAACTGACAAGCTTATCAGTAATCAGCTTGACCGCATTGCCGTTTCTATTAACTGCAGTTTCAGACGTATCACTGATGACGCTGTAAAGACTCTTAAAATAGGTTCATAAGATTTTTATAAATCCTGCGGAACGGAAAAAATCCGTTCCGTGGGAAATATTTTAAATACGGAGGTATTGTTTTATGGATAAATCTATTCTTGACAAAATAAACAAGTATTCCCAGACTGAACTCACCGAAAATCAGGTGTTTGTTTTTAACGTAATTCTCTGCGACAATGATATTGACCGTGATTTTGAACGCTTTTCCGATGATGCTCTTGAACAGCTCAAATCTCTTTTTGTCGGTAAAACAGGAATATCCGACCACAATCCCAAATCTTCTCTGCAAAATGCAAGAATATTCGATACTGAAATAATCTCCGACCCCTCCAAGAAAACTTCTGACGGCAGAGAGTATAAATATCTTAAAGCTTCTGTATATATGATTCGCACTGACTCAAACAAAGATTTGATTTTCGAAATTGAGGGCGGTATCAAAAAGGAAGTAAGCATTTCATGTTCCGCCTCATCAAGAAAATGCTCTGTCTGCAACTGCGATAAAAATACTTCCTCTTGCGTTCACTCAAAAGGAAAAAAATACGGCTCGCAAATCTGTCATACAGTTCTTTCTGATATTACTGATGCTTATGAATGGAGCTTTGTTGCTGTTCCGGCTCAGAAAAATGCAGGCGTTACAAAGCATTTCTGTTCCGATAATGTAAACATTAAAAATTCCGTTGCGGATTCTTTTCTGAAAGATGCCGAAAAGGAACTTCATAAGGACATTATCCGCCTTGCTTTCATAAAAGGCGGTGAACCTTGCGTTAAGGCTATGCGTCTTGCCTCGTTCGGTATGGATATAAAACAGCTCCTCGAACTTAAAAAATCCCTTGATGATTACGGCTATGAAAATATTTCTTCACAGCTTTTCAGAAAAGATACTTCATCGGAATATTCCGAATTTTCAACAAAATAGGAGCTTTTAAAATGGATACTGAAAGAATAAAATCGCTTTTTACTCTCTTTACCGGTCAGAATGACTATGACACATATCTGCCTATTATAAGCATTTCAATCGTTCAGGTGAATAATATGCTACTCGAAAATGCTGATAAAAATGACCCTCGCCTTGATATGCTTACTGCTTCCGTTGCAAATTACAGATATGTACAGATGCTTGCCTCACGTATGGAAAGCATTTCCACTTATAACGGCGAAATGCTTATTCCTGATAAAAATTCAAATGCCGTGAAATACGCTGAAAGCATTATGCTTGATTATATGAATCTGTGTTCAGACCTTATCGGTCAGAATACTGTATTTATAAGCACGGAGGATTAATATGATTGACACTATTATAAATAATATCAGAAATTCTCTTGTAAGCTCCGATTACAAGGCTGTTTACTCCGCTTTTGACTCCATTCCTTATTACAGCAAAAACAACGGTTTTTCTACTTATATAAATATCCCCGAATTTGAAACGCATACCCCTGTATATGCTCTGAATACCGTATTTATACCGTTTTCCGCTGTTGCTGAAATAAGCGTTAATGCTCCTGCTGACTGCTCCGCTGAAAGCTTATTCTCATTTTTCAGTGAATACATTCTTCCAAGGCTTAACGATTCCGATTACCATATATATGAAGTTAAAAAAATCACTCTCAGACCCGATACAAATATAAAAAAACTCGTTCTTAAATACAGTTTCCGCATAGACGGGATTTTCAGAAAGGAGAACACTTCTTCATGAATGATTTTGAATGTATAAATCCCGTTCCTGTCAAGGTAAATATCGGAGATTTCTGTCTTTTCTGCGAATATATCAAAATATCAGGAAATTCCGTCATAAACGAACAGCCGAATATTGCCGGAGGTACTTCCGTTACAAACAGAAGTGTAAAAAATACTTCCGTTATTCTTAACGGCAGACTTGCATGCGATTCCGATTTCAAAAACTTCGTTATATATGCCGAAAATATTCTCAGAAACAAAATTCCGGTAGATTTTCAGTATAAGAATATTTCTTTCGGTTCATGCTGTCTTAAATCATATTCCGCTGAAAATAAAAATTTATCCATTACTGATATAAAGCTTGTTTTTTCCGTTCCGGAGATTTCGGAGGCTGTTCAGAATGAATGTTAAAATTCAGATTAAAAAAAATGATTCCTCATCTCTTGAAGAAATTGAAATTCTTTCTTTCAGTTTCAAAAAAAATCTCTACACACCTTACACAATGCTTACTGCAAATTTTATCGCAAACAATTCCGATTATCTTTCTGTATGCGAAATTATTTTAATCATAGATAATAAAACAATTCACCACGGACTTATTGATTCCTTTGAAATCTCCGAAAAAAACGGAGTTAAAACCGGAAAAATCATTTCAAGGGGCTTTACCTCACTTCTTTTGCAGAATCAGATTGAACCCGGTATAAAAAATAATATTTCTCTCAACAGTCTGCTTGACAACTACTATCCGCTGAATTATATCACTCATGAAGATAATTCCAACACTGAAAATTATATCTATGTTCAGAACCGTTCTTCAATGTGGGACGGCGTTGTGACTCTTGCATACAAGCTTGGCGGTTCTTATCCTTTTATTGAATCCGCTAACTGCGTCAGGATTACTCCAAAGCCCGAACCTGTTCACCTTTCTTTCAGCGATTCATATATTACTGCATACGGAATACTTAACGATTTCTCAAACCTTATAAGCAATTTTGATATGCCCGATATTGAAGGCAATTATGGAATATATACTCTTGAAAATTCAGATGTTACTGCAAATAAAATTATCCGCCACAAGTATATAGATTTCGACAGGGAATTTCTTTATGACCCTCAGCAGGCTCTTATATTCAGAAATAAAATTTCCGGAAAAGCTAAACTATGCTATTATATCGAATATTCCGGCTATAACGGCGAAGATTTGACTGATACTGTATCTTTTAAATCCATAGATACCAAAAAAATCGGTCTTGTAAATATAAAAGGCTCTCCGAAAGGAATATTTACAAGAACCGGTGTTTATTTCGATGACTTTTCATAATTTCACAATGAATATGAGGTTTTTCTGAATTATAAAAAACGGGCATTATGCCCGTTTTTGTTTAAATCAAAAAGTTTTCGCTCAAGCCTTTTTCAAAAGACTTGCAGGGGTTCGGGGACAGAGTCCCCGGGAAATTAACCCATTACAACTTCAACAGTATGTGTCTTTCCGTCACCGAATGCAGGAACTATATTTCCTTCAACAGCATTTCCGTCAACAGTAACGCTCTTGATACCCTTGCTTATATGGTCAGGGTTCTTGACTGTAATATCATAAACAGCATCACGGAACTTTCTTGTAGCAGTAAAGCCGTTCCATTCGTGAGGAATTGACGGGTCAATCTTAAGACCGTCCCAATCAGCAGAGATACCGAGGATATACTGTGAAACTGCAACGAAATTCCATGCAGCAGTACCGGTAAGCCATGAGTTCTTAGCTTCACCGTGTCTCTTAGCGTCCTTGCCGGCAATCATCTGAGCATATACATATGGTTCAGTTCTGTGGAGGTCAGAATACTTTTCTTCTCTGTAAGCCGGAGCAATCTTTGAATAGTATTCAAATGCCTTGTCACCGAGACCTGCATAGGCAGCGGCACAGATAATCCATGCGTTGTTGTGGCAGAAGATACCTGCATTTTCCTTATATCCGCCCGGATATGTTGAAATTTCACCGTATTCAATGTAATACTTTGTGAAAGCAGGATTGTTAAGTACAAGACCATGTTCTGTATTGAGATACTTGTCAACGCTTTCAAGAGCCTTGAGAGGAGCACCCTGTTCCTTTCCGACATCGGACATAACCATAAAGCCCTGTGGTTCGATGAAGATTTTGCCTTCTTCACATTCCTTTGAACCCATTTTCCTTCCGAAATCGTCATAAGCACGGATAAACCATTCGCCGTCCCAGCCGTACTTCATAATATTATCCTTCATCTTGTCGATTTCAGCCTGAGCCTTTTCTGCACCTTCTGTATCACCCTTATACTTGCAGAGTTCAACATATGCAGGACCTGCATATGTAAAGAGACCTGCTACCATTAATGATTCAGCAATCTTGCTGTACTTGTCCTCACCGTACTTAGGTGAAGTAGAAGTCTGGAATGATTCACCCGGTTCACTTGAGAAACAGCTGAGGTTGATGCAGTCGTTCCAGTCAGCACGCATTGCAAGCGGAAGTCCATGAGGGCCTACGTTGGTGCATACACGATAGAAGCTCTGTTTGAGGTGGTGCATCATAGGCTGAGCCTTTGATTCATCGTTATCATAAGGAACCATTTCATCAAGAATACCGTAATCGCCTGATTCCTTGATATATGCTGCTACTGAAAGAATCATCCACAGCGGGTCATCGGAGAAATCTCCGCCGATTTCGTCATTACCCTTTTTGGTAAGTGGCTGATACTGGTGATAACAGCCTCCGTCCTCGAACTGAGTTGAAGCGAGGTCGATAAGACGTTCTCTTGCACGGTCAGGAATCTGATGAACGAATCCGAGCAAGTCCTGATTTGAGTCACGGAAGCCCATACCACGACCGATACCGCTTTCAAAGTATGAAGCAGAACGTGACATATTGAATGTAACCATACACTGATACTGATTCCAGATATTAACCATACGGTTCATCTTGTCATCAGGAGTATTTACAGTATACTTTGAAAGAAGTTCGTCCCACATCTTCTTGTTAGCTTCAAATGCAGCGTCAACCTTTTCAGTAGTATTGAACTGTTCAATCATTTCATAAGCCTTTGACTTGTTTATAGAACCGTCAGCATTGAATTTCTGGTCAACAGGATTTTCAACATATCCGAGAATAAAGATATAATCCTTAGATTCACCGGGCTTGAGAGTAACTTCGATAGAATGTGAAGCAATAGGTGACCAGCCGTCAGCATCTGTATTTGTTGACTTGCCTGCAACTACTGCCTGAGGATTTTCAAAGCCGTTGTAAAGACCCATAAAAGCTTCCTTGTCAGCATCATAGCCGGCAATTTCAGTATTTACAGTATAGAAAGCGTAGTGATTACGTCTTTCCTTGTATTCAGTTTTATGGAAAAGTGTAGAACCTTCAACTTCAACTTCACCTGTATTGAAGTTTCTCTGGAAGTTAGTGGAATCGTCCTGAGCATTCCAGAGACACCATTCGATGAATGAGAAAAGCTTGAAAGTCTTTGTTTCGGAACTGCTGTTAGTAAGAGTCATTTTCTGGATTTCGCCGTTGTAGTCCTTTGGAACGAAGAAAGTAACTTCAGCAGTAATATCGTTTTTCTTGCCCTTGATGATAGTATAGCCCATACCATGACGACATTCATATTCATCGAGTTCAGTTTTAGCGGGTGACCAACCGGGAGACCAGATAGTACCATTATCATTTATGTAGAAATAACGTCCGCCCATATCAACAGGGATATTGTTGTAACGGTAACGTGTAATTCTTCTGAGACGGGCATCCTTATAGAAGTGATAACCTCCGGCGGTATTGGAAATCAGTGAAAAGAAAGCCTGAGTACCGAGGTAGTTAATCCATGGATAAGGTGTTTTTGGGGAAGTGATAACGTATTCTTTATTTGCGTCATCGAAAAATCCGAATTTCTTCATAAAAAAATACTCCTTTAAATAGAAATTTACATCACGGGCAGACCCGCATTAACAATATTATACCATAATATCAGAATTATTACAAGATACTTTAGTGTAATTTTTTTTTATGACAATTTATGCACTTTTCACAAAAAATCAGAGTGCAGTAAAGAATCTCTGATAAGTGCGGAATGTCTCATTCGGTTTTACTTCGCAGTAACCGCTTACATCGGCAGGAAGTGAAAGATTAGGAGCATCAATCATAGCAGTCATAGGTTCAGGGCAGAAATAGCCGTTGAAACCTCTGTCATTCCAGATAATCCAGAATTTATATTCTTCTGAAACTTCATAGCAGATTTTCTTTCCGGTAGAAATATCCTCAGCGATAACGCCGTGGAACTTTTCACCGTTAAGAGTTGTATATTCACCGATATACATATCATTGTCAACATTTACAAGTACAGGCTTTTTGCCTGTTCTGTATTCGAAGTCATAAGCAGTAGGTTCAAGAAGCTTTTCAGTTGGCAGACAGCGTTCATTGAGTTCGCATTTCTTTCCTGCCGGAACAGTAAGGCGGATATCTTCTTCCTTTGAACCGCATACAAAAGGTGAATTAATAGTAGTATGTGAAGCAAGTGACATCGGCATCATCTTGTCCGAAAGATTTGTGAAACTTATATCCTGTTTCAGACCGTTTTCGGAGAGTGTGAAAGTATATTCGGCAAGGAATTTTATCGGAAGATACTGGAAAAACTCATCATTTTCATCATAAAGGTATCTTGTTTTTACCCATGCGGATTTTTCATCAGCGTTATGCTCAACAACTTCATGAATACGCTTATGTATAAATCCGTGAATATGATTGTTGTAGGGAGCTTTTTCGTTTACAGGGAGCTGATACACTGCATCGGAAGTTTTAAGGATACCGTCAGCAAATCTGTTGGGGAGATAAAGTGTAGGAAGTCCCCATACTTCAGCAGACTGTCTGATATTATCAGCAGGGTTGTCCTCCTTGAATCTGAAAAATTCAATGTTGTTTTTGTCGTCATGGAGTCTGATGACGTTTGAACCTATTTCATAGGCAACAAGTGCGGTATAACCGCCGGCACAGAGCTTTATACAGCTTGTGCCGTTGAAATCAATTATTGAGGTGCTGTTCATTTTTATCAATCCTTTCATTAATATGTATTTTACGGAAGAACATTTTATGCATCAGTTCTTTCATCAAGATTATTATAATCTGTATAAGGAGCAATAGACTTATAAGCGGGTCTGATAATCTTGTTGGAGTTTATAAGTTCCTCCATACGGTGAGCAGACCAGCCGGCAATTCTTGCGATTGCAAAAATAGGCGTGAAAAGTTCATAAGGCAGACCAAGCATTCTGTAAACAAAACCGCTGTAAAAGTCAACATTTGCACATACACCTTTATAAATGCGTCTTTCTTCGGAAATAACCTGAGTTGCAAGGCGTTCAACAGTTGAATAGAGCTGAAATTCCTTTTCAGTACCTTTTTCAATCGAAAGTTTTTCCACAAAGGATTTAAATACTTTTGCTCTCGGGTCGGAAGTCGAATAAACTGCATGTCCCATTCCGTATATAAGACCTGCTCTGTCAAAAGCTTCCTTGTGAAGGAGCTTGCGGAGATATGTTTTAATTTCCTCCTCGTCCTCCCAGTTTTTGAGATTTTTCTTCATATCGTCAAACATCATAACAACTTTGATATTTGCACCGCCGTGCTTAGGGCCTTTAAGCGAACCGAGTGCGGCAGCTATTGCGGAATATGTATCAGTTCCGGAAGAAGTAACAACATGGACTGTAAATGATGAATTGTTACCGCCACCGTGTTCCGCATGAAGTACAAGTGCAAGGTCAAGGATACGTGCCTCAAGTTCAGTATATTTGCTGTCCTGACGGAGCATATAGAGGATATTTTCAGCAATTGACAAATCAGGATTTGGCTGGTGTATAAAAAGGCTCTGACCGTTTTTATAGTAGTTGTATGCCTGATAGCCGTATACTGAAAGTACAGGGAATAAGGTTATCAGTTCAATGCACTGGCGGAGAACATTCGGGATAGATGTGTTGTCCGCATTATCATCATATGAATAAAGAGCAAGAACGGATTTTGCAAGTGTATTCATCATGTTATCACTCGGAGATTTCATAATGACATCACGTGTGAACGATGTCGGAAGAACTCTGAAATCTGCAAGAAGCTTTTTGAAGTCCTCAAGCTGATGACGTGAAGGGAGTTTTCCGAAAAGCAGTATATATATAGTTTCTTCAAAGCCGAAACGTTTTTCCTTTATAAAACCGCTGACAATATCCTCAACATCGATACCCCTGTAATAGAGTTTTCCGTCGCAGTGGACAGTTTTTCCGTCAACGATTTTTGTAGCCTTTATAGTGCTGATATTGGTAAGTCCTGCAACAACACCGTTTCCGTTAATATCACGAAGACCTCTTTTAACATCGAACTGTGAATACAAATCAGGATTTATAACGGAATTGTTTATACATGATTCCGAAAGCTCATTGATAAGTGGGGTAATCTTTGAAAAGCTGTAATCTGACATTTTATCATTCCTCTCTTTTTTTTATATTTTTTTCCTTTGATGAAAGTAATATAATAATCATTATAAACCACATGTACAAAAAAGTCAAGCATACAAAAAAATAATTGTATTTTTTGAAATGTCATTGACATTTGTCAAAAAATATGTTAGCATTGAATTACTAAGAAAAATTGATTTAAGGAGTGATTTTTTATGAGTTTAAAGCTCAGAGCCTTTTCAACGGCACTTGCTGTATGCATTTCACTTTCAGGTGTGTATGCTGTTTCTTCTTCCAATACAATACCCGCAAACGCTGTCGAATCAGCTGAAGATTCAATGGAATGGGGAGCATTAAAAATCGGCGGAGGCGGATTTGTTTCAGGAATAGTAACAGGTCAGAAAGAAATGTATCTGCGTACAGATGTAGGTGGTGCATACAAGTATAATTACGAAAAAAATGAATGGGAACAGCTTTTCGGCTTTCTTAATGAAGCTGACAGAGGTCTGCTTTCTGTAAAGGGTATGGCTATTGACCCTACTGATGATAATACTGTATATTTCCTGTGCGGTTGTGCGTATTTCTCAGATGCGAGAACAGTTATTTTTAAGACTACTGACGGCGGAAAGACTTTTACAGAATCAGATGTCACTGATATGATACAGGTTCACGGAAACGGTGACGGACGTGAATGCTGTGAGCCTATTGCAGTTGACCCTGATAATCCCGATACTATCTATGCCGGAGGAGATGTAACTGCCGGTGAATCCGCTCTTATAAAATCTACTGACGGCGGAAAAACCTGGAAATCCGTAAAAGGTTATGACGACCTCGGCTTGTTTACCGAAAGCCTCAAATATCCAATGTGGACAGAACATATGGTAAGAGGTACTGAAGCAAAGGAATACAATCAGCAGAACGGTATCGCAACTATTCATATTGAGGGCGGAAAAGTCTATGTAGGTACTTCAGTTACAGGTCAGGCAAATATACATGTAGCTGATGTTGATACTGATGAGTTCACAGAACTAAGCGCAGACCTTCCGACAGCTAACTATCCTGTAACAATCAGCAGTGATAATAACGGAAATCTTTTCTTTACTTATATAGCAGGTCTCGCATTCTCAGGAGGTGCAGGCGGAGCTTATAAATATAATATTGCAAGTGGAAAAGTAACAGATATTTCACCGGCTTCAAATGCAATCGGTATGGTTACCGCAGATAAAAATAATCCGGACAAACTCCTCGCAAGAACCTGCGGTGTATGGTCTGACCAGTGGTACGAAAAAGAATGGACTGATACAAGTATTGCATGGGGAGACTATTTCTTCAGGTCAGAAGACGGCGGTGACACATGGACGAACATCACCCCCGGTAAAAAAGCCGGAGACTGGGGAAAGGAATACTTTATTTCAGAACCTATTGATACAAATGGCTATGACTGGATTTACGGCAAGGCTTGTCACTGGGGAAGCGGTATTCTCATTGACCCAAGAGATTCCGACAGAATCCTTATGACATCAGGAAACGGTGTGTTTGCATGTGACAATGTATGGGCTGAACAGGGAGTACAGTTCTATTTCCAGCCGGATGGCGTTGAAGAAGTTGTTGCTCTCGATATGGTAAGCGTTCCGGGCGGATATGAATATTCCGCAATCGGTGACTATGACGGCTATAAGCATACAGCTGTTGACGAAGTAGGAATACAGCATAAACCTAATATGGGTTCGACCGGAGCAATTGCATATTGCCCTCAGAATCCTGATGTAATGGTAAGATTTGCAGAAAATGAAGCAAAAGGTTACTATACTACTGATGCCGGAACTACATGGAATGAGATGTCTAATGCCGGAGGTTCTGGCGGAAAAGCCGGAATTACACAGCTTGAGGACGGTTCATACCGTATATTCCATACAAGCGGATACGGAAAGATTTCTTATTCAGATGATTTCGGTGCTACATGGTCTGAATGCACAGGCACAGCTACATCTAAAACTCCCACAATATTGGTTGAACCTGAAAAGCCAAATATAGTTTATGCTTATTCAGCAAAATATAATGATTACTGGGCAAGCGATACAACAAAGAAAGAGCCTTCTTTTGATGACGCAAATTATCAGCTTATGGTAAGTACAGACTACGGTGCGACATTTACTTCAACAGGAATATGCAAATATGACATGTGCGATGTTGCAAACAGAATTGCTTATCTCGGAGAAGGTCAGATAGTTCTCGGAGCTGGCTGGAATGGTGCATATATTTCAACTGATTACGGCAAAACCACTGAAAAGCTTGAAAGTGTATCATACTGCAAAACAATAGGCTATGGAGCTCCCGAAAAAGAAGGCGATTTAAATACTCTTTATATGTACGGAAAGCCACAGGATTCCGACCCCGAAGGAATCTACCGTTCACAGGACGGCGGAAAAACATGGGTATGTATCAATACTCAAAATCTTTACGGCGGTACAGGAAACGGAAACTTCCTTGTAGGTGATATGGACGATTTCGGTACGGTTTATATGTCAACAGTAGGCTGTGGAATCGTTTACGGAAAGCTTAACGACAGCAATCCAACTACTGACCCTACAACATCAACAGGTTCAGAAATTCTCTACGGTGATGCAAACCTTGACGGCAATGTAGATATTGCAGATGCAGTAGCAGTTGCATCATATGTAGGTGATTCAAAAGTAAACGTTCTTAAACCTCAGGGTCTTATTAACGCTGATGTTCAGGGCGTAGGAAACGGCGTAACCGCAAGTGATGCTCTTACAATTCAGCAGTATATTGCAAATGTAGTAAAATCACTTCCGGTAAAATAATTTCATATTCAAAAAATCGGGCGGAATTTAAATTCCGCCCCTGATTTTATAATTTATTTACGATAATTCTTGATGAATCATCTGAACGCAGAGCAATTACAGCACCTCTTATTAAATATGCAGTCGGGTCACCGGAAACGCTTTTTTTCAGACAGTCAACGTCTGTACCCTCAATAAGTCCTATGTCACGCAGTCTCTTACGCATATTACCCTGAATCAAAAGCTTTCTGACCCTGCATTTTTCACCTTCATTAAGACGGTTTAATGTACAGATATTTTTCATATTTTTCTCCGTAAAGATATTTCGGAAGCCTGACTTCCTTTAATATTATATGTATTGCTTAATATCAGGTTACAAAATCAGAAATTATTTGTAAATTGTTACAAAATCGATGGAAAAAATATATAAATTTTTTATCGGGACATACGGTTGTCTGATACCATATGTATAATGGAATTATAAAAAATATCTGAAAGGACTGATAATATTATGGCATCTGAAGCAGAGCAAAGCAAAAAAGGTATGGAAATTCTTGATAAGGTTTACAGTTCAGCAATAAATGGACTTCCAACATCTCAGACTGCAATACAGCTTGCAAATGAATATCTGCAAAATAATAATTATGATGTTAAAAAAGCATCTTCAAAAATGATAACAGCACAGATAGCAAAATGTACAACAACGGGATTTTTAACAGGTTTAGGCGGACTGATAACACTTCCGATTGCAATTCCGGCTGATGTTGCAGGAAATCTTTATGTACAGATAAGAATGATTGCAGCTCTGGCAGTAATGGGAGGACTTAATCCTCATGATGATTCTGTAAAAACTCTTGTTTACATAACACTTGTTGGAATGTCAGCAACTGATATAGTCAAGCAGACAGGCATAAAACTCGGAAACAAGCTTGCAGTACAGGCAGTAAAGCAGATTCCCGGAAAAGTTCTTGTTAAAATAAATCAGAAAGTAGGATTCAGACTTATTACAAAATTTGGTGAAAAAGGTATTATAAATCTTGCAAAAATGGTTCCAATTGCCGGAGGGGGAGTAAGTGCAATTGTTGACCTTATATCTACAAAACAGGTTGCAAACCGTGCAGTGGATTTATTTATCAAACAGTAATAAATATTTTTTAAAGGAGTGTTTAATAATATGTCATCACCAATAGCAAAAATTGTAGCTGGAGTTGCTGTAACTTTAATTTCAGGAGCATCTGCTAAATACAACAATTCAGCAAGTGCCTGCAAGGCAAGGGGAGAAGCTTTTAAAGCTTCCGGAAAGATAATAAAACAGGGCGTTAACGAAATGAAAAATAAATAAAATTATTGAAAAATGGTGTGACTGCTGAACAGTCACACCAGATTATCAAAAAGCAACAGAAACAGCGGGCGACCAAAGGTCGCCCGATTACTTTAAACGGGCATTAAGTCCGTTTTTTTATTTATTTTCTTTTTTTGCCTGTTCTGCAAGGTCTATGATATTATAGGTCACATCTCTTTCAAGATAGTGTACTGTAAGTGTATCGCCTTCCTGAATATTCGTAGACCATTCAAACTGATTCGGATATTCTCCCCTATCGTCAAATGGCATTTTAATAACAGGATAAATTGTAATTTCAGAATGTCTGGTAATAGAACCATCATTGTTGTAAATATACTGAACATCACTTGATTCTCTTATAGTACTGCAATCTCCGATAAACACTATTTTCAACATATCTGATTTAACAGTTAATTTATCAGTCGGGTTTTCATTTTCATCAGTCTGCCATGAACTTCCGGTTTGCTGTGTTATAGAAAGATTCATTTTCAAATCATCGTAACTAATCGGAATTACTCCCCAGAATACAAACATAAACACTCCGAAAAGTACAACCGCACTCACAAGAACACTTATTATAATTCTGATTATGTTCTTACGCCTTACTTTCTTTAAGGGCTGAATATCTTTTTCTGAATCTATAATGCTTTCTTCTTTCTGACACATATTTTCATAAATCTGTGTACATTCTTCGCAGTCACGGAGGTGCTTTTCTATTTCTTCGTTGCTCTCCTGTGATGTAAGCTTATCGCAATAGAGAGGCAGTAAATCCTGTATTATTTTGCATTTCATAAAATTCACTCCTTTTTAAGCTTTTGCTTTGCACGGTAATATGTAACTCTTGCCCAGTTTTCGGATTTGCTGAAAATTTCACCGATTTCCCTGAAAGAAAGTTCTCCGGAGGCTCTTAAAAGAATTATTTCCTTTTCGTGTTCGGGGAGAGTGTGCAGACGTTTAAGAACATTCATTTTTTCATCTTTCAGAGAAATTATTTCTTCCGGATTTGCTGACGGTGAACGTGCATTTGCATCGTATTCAGAAACAGGGTGACGTTTTCTGCAGTCAAGTTCTCTGCACCATAAATTTTTTGCAATCTGACAAAGCCATGTATATACACTGCATTTTCCCTCAAATCGGTTAATGCTTTTTATAGCCTGATAAAATGTTTCCTGTGTAAGTTCTTCGGAAATATCAGAATCACCGGAAAGACTCATCAGAAATAAATATACTTTCTTTCCGTATTCTCTGTAATAGTTTTCAAGCTCACTGTTCATAATCTCCGCCCCTCCTTTCTGTATATTAGTCCGATTAAACAGTGTTTCGTTACAGATTTTTTCAAAAAAAATCGGGTGAATTATGTTCACCCGAAAAAATATTTTATTTCCAGAATGCAAAAATCTGTTCAATGCTGTATGCAATTTCAGGATAATCATAATGATATTCAGAATATCTGAATGCCTGATTAACTGACTGCAATCCGCTTACAACAAATGCCCATACCATTGAAAAACATAAAAATACTTTTATCAGCTTTTTTATAGTAATATTCTGAGTATTTCGCATAAGGAAAAATATAATTGCCAATGCACCTATAATCATTTCCCACGAGAAATCAAGCATATATCTGACTGCATAACCGCTTTCCCATACCGATGCAATAATTACTATCGGAATCAGAACACAAGGTATTCCCATATATACAAGTGAATTTACTTTTGACTGTCTGTCGGGAAGCTTTTTAACAGCTTTTACGGAAAAGATATATGCAAACATTGGAAGTGCAAGGAAAAATAATCCCGATGTATTCGATGTAGCAAGATAATCGGCATAGAAAAAGCCGTTTGTATCAAGTGTCTGAAATTCCGTGCTTATAAAGGGATACGAAGCAGAAAATACAGGAATATTGAAAAGATAGTTGAACCATGCAATAAGTACAAAATCAGTGTGATACTGCGATTTAGTGAAATCGTTGATAGTAAGGGAATACTGTATTCCGAAATCAAGTGGAGAACCGAATCTTGCATAGTTGTATAACATCTGAATACTTCCAAGGCAAATCATTGGAATAAACGCATACAAAAGATAAACTGCACGGCTTTTCGTATCCTTTCCCGACTTCGGAACTGCCATGAGCATAAATACAGCAATGCATATGCAGTAAAGTGCAAGAGTAGGTCTGCACAAAACTGATGTTGCCGAAAGCAGAGAGGCTATGAAAACCTTTGAAAGATTTATTTTTCCTTTTCCTATTATGTTTGATTCAAACAGGAAATAAACTCCCCAGCTGAGAAATGCAAATCCGGCAGTCATAGCAGTTTCATAGAACCATGGACGTCCGACACTGAACCAGACTCCGCTTAAAATCTGAATTAAAATAAGACATGTTAAATATATTCCCGTCTGTATATCCGGAAACCATTTTTTTATAAAGCCTGAAAACAGACTTGTAAGTCCTGCAATTCCGATTACTGCAAATACAAATACCGCAAGAGAATCAGGACAATAATAACCCGTCAATTTATGATACGGCAAAAAGAATAATATAACCGGTGCTATTCCATAATATGAATAATAGTTATTATTATAATATACATGGTCCCACAGAACAGATGCTCCGCTTGAATCCCTTGCATTGCGGTCATATGGATTTTCAAGTGCATTAAGTTCTTCCGAAGGCTCTGCAAGAAGATTGACTTGTCCGTTTTCAAAAGCATCAACAAGCTCCTGAGTCATCTGGTTTCCGTTTGTCTGTTTAAATTCATCTTTCCACTTCTTGTCACCAAGCTTATAGTCCAGTATTGCAAATGCTGAAATACAGCAGGCAAGCGTTATTACTGCTGATGCTATACGGCAGAAATTTCTGTTTTCCGAAAAGCTTTTCTGCATAAAATTTTCATACATAACAGTATATATGAAAACTGATACAAATGTTATGAAAAAGAATCTCACAAGGGATATATCAACAGGTATATCAGTATTTACATATACTTTTTTCAGAATAATTTCTCCGTTGTTTTTAGGGGTAAGCTTTACTCTCATATCACTGACGTTTCCCGAAAAATCGCAGATAATTGTATCTGATTTTTCACGCTTTTCAACTATTCTGCTTTTTGCGATATTATAGCGGTAATTCTGTGTCTGCGTACTGTCTTTTATGTCAAGAATAAATGCGGATTCCTTTGTAGATTCTTTCGGAAATAATACATCTGCCTTTACTGTTCCGACAGGAATATTAATTCCCTCAAAGGTGACAACCATTTCCGCACCGTCGCCTACAATTATACTTCCGTCATCGTTTCTTATTCCACATTCTATAATGGCATTGTCAATATCAAGTTCCTTTTCCGTATATCCTCCGAACCACAGGCGATATGACGGCATATTAAAAATCGTCAGTTCCAGAACAGAAGCAATAATCAGAATTTTGGAAGCAAATTCAAGAAATTTCAAAGGATACTGCCTGTGAATCTGATATAGAACAAGCTCGCATATATTTACAAATCCCATAAATGCAAAAGCACTCTGATATGAGCCGAAATTAATCAGTCCTGAAATAACTGCTATTGCTATGAAAGTCATAAAAATTGTAACAGGAACTGCAATATTTCTGAAAACCGGCTTGTCTTTTCCTTTAATGCCAATGAAAAACAAAACTGATACGGAAACAGATAAAATAACCGCAACTGCAAAGATTACTCTTAAAAACATAAAAAACCTCCAAAAAATAAAATACCGATGTATATTATACAATATAATTCCGGTTATTGCAAGAAAAATTTCATTTCTCACTGTAATTATTACGAATCTGCAAGCTAAACTACTTCACTTTCAGAAAATTATTTTTAAATTTACATATTCACATAAAAATAATATTTAAAATATTTATAAAGTTTCCTCAAACGTCATTCTGCATAATCAGATATATATTATATTGTACAAAACGTAAAAAATTTTTTGACTGCTATTTTATTATTGACTTTGCATATGCATAATGATACTATAAATATATATAAAATTGAGAAGGAGGGTATTATCCCCAACACGGATAATAATTAAAACTATGATTAAAAAAAGAATCTTTAGTTTTCTTACTGCAACCGTAATGACAGTATCATCAGTACCATTTCTTGCATCAGTAATCTATTCAAACACAGCATCAACTCAGGCATATGCAGAGGGAGAATTTTCAATTCCCGAACTTAACATTGAATCAAGAAATGTTCCTGACCTTGAAAGCTTCAAATTCGCTGCTGATATGAAACTCGGCTGGAATCTCGGAAACACTCTTGACGCTATCGATGATGACGGCTATAATTCAAACAAGCTCGATATCGAAGGCTCATGGTGCGGTGTGAAAACTACCAAAGAAATGATTGACAGCATAAAGAAATCAGGATTCCAGACTATACGTATTCCTGTATCGTGGCACAACCATATCGATGAAAACAACAACATCGATAAGGAATGGCTCGACCGTGTTCAGGAAGTCGTTGATTATGCTGTTGCAAATGATATGCACATAATTCTTAATATACACCACGATAACGACCTCAAGGACGGAAAAGTTCTCGGATTCTGCCCCGAAAAACAGTATCTTGAACAGTCCCTTAAATATGTAGAGGATATATGGACACAGGTTGCTGACCGCTTTAAGGACTATGATGAACACCTTGTTTTTGAATCTCTCAACGAACCAAGACTTATCGGAAGCGTTTATGAATGGAATTTCAATGCAAATGCTCAGGAATGTATTGAAGCTCAGGAATGTATCAACGAAATGAATCAGAAGTTTGTTGACGTTGTACGTTCATCAGGCGGAAACAATGCAAGCCGTTATCTTATGGTTCCGGCATACGGTGCAAGTGCTGATGCTGCTGTAAGTGACGTATTCAAAATGCCGACAGATACCATTGAAAATAAAATGATGCTTGAAACTCACGCATATATTCCTTACTTCTTCGCTATGGCTCCTATGAGTGATTCACAGAGCGTTGATACTTTTGATGTAAACAGCTCCGGCGGTGATATTGATACACTTATGGATAAGCTTTATCTCAGCTTTATCTCAAAGAATATACCTGTAATCATTGATGAATTTGGTGCTATCAACAAGAATGAAAATGTTCAGGCTCGTACAAACTACGCTGCTTACTATATAGCTGCTGCCCGTGCAAGAGGTATTACATGTTGCTGGTGGGATAACAACGCATTTACAGGTAACGGAGAAAACTTCGGTATTCTTGACCGTGCCTCAAATACAATAAAATATCAGTCAATTATTGATGCTATGACAAAATATGCAGGTGATGAAAATACAAAGTATGTTACACCATCAGAAGGCGATGACAGAGTAGGTCTTATCAATAAAACAGAAAAGGGTGTTTCTGTTGTATTCAGCAGACCTATCGGCGACAAAGTAGAACTTGATGTCAAGCTCGGCAGTGGCTGTAATAAAGTTATGGGCGGTATAGGCTTCTGGATTGGCGGAAGTGACGGTTACTGGGTTTCATATAATTATGATGTAAAATCATCGGGAACTATTGAAATTGATTTCAATAATCCTTCTGTAGCAAGCCATACTGTCGGCGGAGTTTCAAGCGAAGTTACAGACAAGGCTGAACTTCAGACTCTTATCGATTCTATCAAGACTATGAACAGCCTTGATATACAGGTATGGTATACAGACGGTGATTATGAATTTACAGACGCAAGAATCATCGGTGAAAAGACTCCCGAAACAACCACAACTACAACAACCACAACAACAACAACAACTACTACCACAACCACTATAACTACAACAGCTCCTGAAACTACTGCTGTAACATCAACTACAATAACAGATACGGATATTGTATGGGGCGACGCAAACGCTGATAATACGGTTGATATAGCTGATGCTGTTGCAATAGCTTCATTTGTCGGCGACCCTGCTAACAATAAGCTTTCTGAAAAGGCTCTTGTATCATGCGATGTTCAGGCTCACGGAAACGGTGTAAATGCAAACGATGCACTTGCTGTTCAGCAGTATCTCGCAAACGTTATAAGCACTCTTGACCCGACTGCAGAGGCATAAGTCAGAAAAATATAATCTAAAAAAGAGCGGACATATTGAAAATGTCCGCCTTTAATAAATAATAACGGGCGACCAAAGGTCGCCCGCATTTTCTGTCAGCAGTTCTTTCCACGGATAACTACACCAATAGTTTTAACAATAAGCTTGAAATCGGTAATCATAGAACGTTCATGTATGTATTTAAGGTCAAGCAGCATTTGTTCATCAATCGGCATATCAGGTGTATGCTGAATCTGCCAGTAACATGAAAGTCCCGGTTTGACGAGAAGCCTTTCCGGAATAAGACCTTCCTGTTCCTTCGGAATAAAAGGGCGGGGACCTATGACAGACATATCACCTTTAAGAATATTCCATAGCTGTGGAAGTTCGTCAAGACTTAATTTGCGGAGAATATTTCCGCTTTTAAGTATTCTTTTGTCATTTTTGATTTTAAAAAGGGGACCGTCAGACTGATTCTGACTTATAAATTTCTCACTGTTGCGGAGCTGTTCGGCATTTTTTACCATAGTTCTGAATTTATATATCTTGAATTTTCTGCCGTTCATTCCTGTTCTTTCCTGAACGAATATAGGATTTCCGGGGTCGTCTATAAATATGGCAAGAGAAATAACAGCCATCGGAACACTAAGCACAACGAGTCCGGTAACAGAAGCTACAATATCAAAAGCTCTTTTGACAGCATCATAGCAAGGTTTTTTTTCTATCAGCAGTTCATATTTTGGCTTGTCTGCTGAACCTGAAAATGATACGGCTCTACTTTTCTGCAAATTAAATTCCATTTCATTTCAACCTCATTTCCAAAAAAACAAATTATCCCTCAAAAAAAATAAAAATCCAACCTTTTATATTATTATAAACACATTGTCAGTTAATGTCAACCATATATTTAATTTTTCTATTAATTTCATCAAACCTCAATAAAAGCGGACAAAAAATTTTTTAAAATTATCCATATTATACAATTGGTAAAAAAAGGGGTTAATGTTTTTTATTTATATATTCACAAGCCTTTATTCCGGCTGTTGCACCGTCCGATACAGCAGTTGCAAGTTGTTTTATATCTTTCTGACGGCAGTCACCTGCTGTAAAAATTCCGTCTGCCGAAGTAGAACAGTCTTTGCTTATTATATATCCGTTTTCATCAAGCTCAATAAGTCCGGAAAAGATTTCATTATCTGGAACTTGTCCTATTGCTATAAAAAGCCCCGAAACTTCTATATCATTCGGGATTCTGCTGTCATTGCTTGTAACGGATACAGATTCAAGCCTTTCCGAACCGTTAAGAGCTGTTATAGTACAATTCAGCATATATGAAATATTTTCACGTTTTGTAAGCTTTTCGGCAAGAATTTTTTCTCCTCTGAATTCTTTTCTTCTGTGTATTATATAAACCTTACTGCAGTATTCAGAGAGTAAAAGGGCATCTTCAAGAGCAGTATTTCCACCGCCTGCAACTGCAACTGTTTTACCCTTATAGAAAGCTCCGTCACATACAGCACAATATGATACTCCCCTGCCTGTAAATTTTTCTTCATTTTCAATTCCGAGTCTGCGTTTCTGCAATCCTGATGCTATTATAACGCTTTTACATTTATAGCTGTTTTTTTCTGTAATAACAGTTTTTTCATATAATCCGTTTTCTACTGAAACAACTTTTTCATATTCAATATCTGCACCAAAATTTTTCGCCTGTTCATAAAGAGTCGTTGCAAAATCATATCCCGATATTTTTTTAATTGCCGGATAGTTTTCTATTTCAGATGCATTAATAATCTGACCTCCGTAATAATTTTTTTCAAGCAAAAGAACGCTTTTTCCGGAACGAAGAACATATATAGCTGATGAAAGCCCTGCTGTTCCTGCACCTACTATAATTACATCATACATAAATAATTCTCCTTATTAAGGTATATAATATAATATGTGCAGAAAATCAGTTTGAAATTCAAAATTATATTGACAAATTATAGATTGTATGTTATACTTGTAATTATCAAAATATTATAATGAAAGGTTGTTATGAAAATGAAAAAATCCAGCATAATAAGCAAAATTATAACATCTGCCTTAATTATTACATCATTGACAGCATGCGGTGAAGTAAGTGAAATGCCGGCAAATAATAATAGTAGTAGTTCCGAAACAAAGACAACGGAATCTTCAGCTGAAATTTCTGTTTCCGAAACTGTTGTTTCCAATGAACCAAAAACAGAAGTTCCAAGTGAAAATTCCGTTACCGAAACAGAAACTGTTGTTTCATCTGAAATAAAAACAGAATCGTCAAGTGAAAATTCTGTTTCCGAAACTGAAACTGCTGTTTCCACTGAAACTCAGACAGAACTTTCAGAAGAAATTTCTGTTCCGGAAAATGCAAATAAAAGTTATAAATCAGCCTATATCGAAAAGGCTACTGAACTTGATGACGGAAAATGCAAATTCAATCTGATTTATTTTGATGACGATGATATTCCCGAACTTGTTGCAGGTGAAGAAGGATATTATACAAGCCTTTATACTTACAGTAATGATGAACTATATACATTAATGGAACACTGGTCATACGGAGTTATGGGAAATGCCGGATATGAATATGTTCCGAAAAAAAACAGCCTCCGGAATTACAACAGCGATTATGCCGGAGCTATCCGCTATACCACATATATGGCTATAAGTGAAAGTCACTCAATGGATACAGTGGCACAGATAGAAACGTTTAATTTTGATGATGTAAACGGAAACGGTATTCCGGACGAAGATGAAAGCGATTCTATCGGAAAATACAGCAAAAGCTATATTGACGGTTCAGAAATTTCAGAAGAAGATGCCGAAAGATACAACGTCGGAGAATATGAGTTTATTTCAGTTTCAATGACTTTGGACGAACTTAAAACGGCACTTGACTAATTTAAGAAATCCCCTTAATGAATTTTCTCATTAAGGGGATTTTTGTTTTACTTTGCTTCAGTTTTTTCTTCTGATTTTACCGGAACGGCTTTTTTCTTGCTTTCCTCTATAACAGCTGTTAAGAAAGAAATGCATATATAAATGACTGCAATAAGAGCCTCTACTATGAATATTATATTAACTGAATCTTCAACAACATTCTTAACCGAATGTACTACTGATGATGCACTTGCAGGTACAAGAACATTATAAGCATTTGCAAATGCAACAGTAGTATAATATTCATCAGCAGTTTTATTGATATTGTCTATAAGTTCGTTTACTTTTATATTCAAATCATTGAAATACTCTTCAACTTTTTCAACTTTTGCGTCAGAACCTACTGGTTTTTCCTTAAGAGATTTTATTCTCTGATTGTAATAATTTACTCTCTGAGTTGCCGTGGAAACGGTATTCTGAGCAGAAATTTTCTGTCTGATGAGTGAATCATACTGTTCTGAATACTGTGTTTCCTGAGTATCAGTATTATCAGTGCCGTTGCCGAAAACCATAATAGTATCTTTCTGATATGTTTCTATCAGATTTGAAATTGTTGCAAGGGTTTCAGAGGCGATAGCCTTTTCACGGTTAAGAGCATCAATTCTGTATTGATAATAGTCAATAAGTGTATCTTTATCCTTTGTTACATTATTTACTGTAACATATGAAGATATACGGTCTAAATCCATTTCCTGAATAGTTTTTATAGCTTCTGAAAGGTCTGAGAAAGTATATCCTGTATTAGCTGAACGGAAACGTGTTGTATCTTCTTCTGCAAGATGTGAAACATAGCTTTTCAGCGTTGAAAGCGTTGAATCGAAAACGTCAACGGATTCCGCATAGTCATATTTTGTATAGTCAAGAACTGTAACGGCACTTCCGAGAGCCTTATTATATCCATAAGTTTCAAAGAAATAATCACGGTAACATTCAAGAATCGTATTGAAAATTTCAACAGCTTCATCATTTTCAAAACTTGTCTGAGAGTAATTGAATTTAACCTTATACTGTGTAGGATAATAAGTTACATCAAGCATAGCCTGTGCAGCACTTAAGGCACCGTTTGTTGCATTTTCGTATACACTTTTATATGTAATAATTCTGTCAATAGCATCTGACGGAATAATTTCTTCAATGGAAATACTCTGTCTTATAATTTCAAGTTCATCAAGAGGATATCCGAGTTTTGTAAGAGCGCTTTCTATTACAAAGGGGTTTTTAAGGGAATTTACATCAAACTTGTTGCCGTCAGGGTCAAGACCTTTTTCAATGCCGTCAAAAGTAAAGCTTACAAGTGCAGACATAGCCTTATGCTGGTCAGATGAAAAAATTGCTGAACCCGTCAGTATCAGCATAACTGATACAACAGCAGTTACAAGCCATACAAGAAAATATTTCTTGAATTTTCTGAAAATACCCGATATCGAGACAATGACATCATTTTTTTCATTATCTTCATCTTTCAGAGTTACATTCAGATAACACTGTTCTTTTTTATCCATTTAAAATTTTAACCTCCTCAGTCAATTATAAATCACACACAAAAATATTCTTTGCATGTCAACAGCTTTCATTATATCATATTATATTTTTTACGTCAATATATTATCAGAAATTCCAGTAAATAACTAAAATCATATTTAAACAAATATATCGTTATTAATCATTATGCACAAAATATTATTAAAAAAATAATATGGGTAATAATTGACAAATGTGTATGAATGATATATAATAAAACTGACATAATTTGTTCAGAACGGAGATATTAAAATGATTATCAACAGCTTAGGATATAATTGCTGTCAGGATTCCGGATTCTCTTTAAACTTTCCGCTGAAGAACGGCGAAAATCTTATGATTCTTATGAAAACAAATACTATTTTGAATATAAACGGAAATGATGTCAAAATACCTCAGAACTCTGTTTTTTTCTTTAAAAAATCTTCTCAAAAATGCTGTCGCTGTCTTTCCGACAATTCATTTTCCGGCGACTGGATTCTCTTTGAATTTGAAAGCAATGAAGAAGAAATTTTTTCAAGCCTTGGATTAAAATACGAAAATCCGGTTCATATGGATAATCTCTGCTTTCTCAGCTTCTGTATAAAATCAATAGCTTATGAAAAATATTCCCAGAATATCAACAGCAAAAGCAGTATACAGCATTATATGTTCCTTATGTTCAACAGCATAAGCGAACAGATACACAAAAAATCAGTAAATTCCATTAAATGCGACAATTATTTTGAAATTCTATCCCATATCAGAAATAAAATATACAGCCACCCTTATGAACAGATGACTATTGACAGTATATCTCATGAAGTCCGTATGAGCAAGTCAAATTTTCAGCATCTCTATAAAAAATATTTCAATGTCACATTTATTCAGGATTTAATCAACAGCAGAATCGAATATGCAAAAATGCTCCTTATACATACAAATTTCAACGTAAGTGATATTGCCTTTCAGTGTGGTTACAATAACTATATACATTTTACAAAACAATTCAAGATTAAAACAGGTATGACTCCCATTGAATACCGGAAAAAGTTCTGAAAATAAAAAATCCCACGCAAAATACGTGGGAAATTTTTTTTGAAATAATTATCTCTTTGAAAACTGTGGAGCACGACGTGCAGCCTTGAGACCGTATTTCTTTCTTTCCTTCATACGAGGGTCACGAGTAAGGAATCCAGCCTTTTTGAGTTCCGGACGGAGTTCTGCATTGTATTCAAGAAGTGCTCTTGAAAGACCGTGTCTGATAGCACCAGCCTGTCCTGTAACACCGCCTCCGCATACTGTGCATACGATGTCGAACTTGTCAAGATTATCTGTAAGAGCAAGTGGCTGACGAACTATAAGCTTGAGAGTTTCAAGACCAAAATAATTGTCAATATCTCTGCCGTTGATAGTAACATTACCTGTTCCGGGATAGAGTCTTACTCTTGCTACGGAGTGCTTTCTTCTGCCTGTTCCGTAAAAATATTTTACCTTTGATTCGTACATTTTAAGATAGCCCTCCTTATATTATAATTCATAAGCAACAGGCTTCTGACCTGCGTGCTTGTGTTCTGAACCCTTATAGGTTCTGAGTCTCTTAAGCTGTTCTCTGCCCTGAGTAGTGTTAGGGAGCATACCGTTTACTGCAATCATCATTGCCTTATCAGCTTCATTTGCCATCATATCCTTGTATGACTTTGACTTAAGTCCGCCAATCCAGCCTGTGTGCCAGTAGAATTTTTTGTTTTCGAGTTTCTTTCCTGTAAGAATTGCCTTATCGCAGTTGATGATGATAACGTGGTCACCGCAATCAACGTGAGGGATATAAGTAGGCTTGTGCTTGCCTCTGAGGATATGAGCAGCCTTTGCAGCAACACGTCCGAGTGGCTTGCCTTCAGCGTCTATTATATACCATTTACGGCTTACTTCATTTGCCTTTGGCATAGTAGTTGACATAGTTTAAAACCTCCGTATAAAAATATTCTGTCAAGCGGAAATCCGCCTGAAATCCGAATTTCCTGACAATGCAAGAGTTATTATAGCATATCCTTTTTAAGATGTCAAGAAAAAAATTACGGATTTTTTAATTTATATCCCGTTAACGCTCTTTATCTCTCCTTTTTTCTCTTATTCTCTCACTTTCTCAGCTTTCATTTCAAAAAAGGGGACTGTTTAAAAACAGTCCCCTGATTATAATTTTATTCCAGATTTTCAAGATTTCCTGAAATATACTGCTGAATCATAAGAGCATCATTTGCGGTCAGACCGTCACCGGAATTATAAACATCACCGTTTATAATTTTTTGGTCAGAGTTGAATTTATTTTTTTCGGAATTGCCTACAAAAGCAGTTATTGCAACTATATCTGATATATCAATTTCTCCGTCACCGTTTACATCGCCTTTTATAGGTGCAGTGTAAAGATTTTCAGTAACCTTTCCTCCACTCTGAATGGTTGAGTTTGATGAATAAGTAACAAAACCAAAGTCAGCTGATTTTATATCACTGTCATTCTGAATTGCATGTATAATGTCATAAACATTGAATTTGTATTCTCTTGCATCTGCATAGTTAAAGTATCTTATATCTTTGCCACTATTGAAATCTCCACCTTCTATTGAATATCTTTCCTGAATTTCTTCATCGGTAAGATTGCTTTCAATATTGATACTGTGAAGAAAACCTTCATTTTTAGCAATAGCAGTGCAGTAATCAACAGAAACAACGTTTTTTATTTCCTTGAGAGCGTTCACCATTTTATTTTTGCCCTCACTGTCAAGCAGAATACTGTTTCCAAGAAGATAAACGTTATCGCTGACTTTTACCAAAGAATCAAATCCATTGTCTGTGAGACTGTCTTTTTCAAGTTCAGTGCCTTTCTTTACTGTAACTGATATTGCATTTTCACATTCACGATATACATCAACAGTATTAGGATTTTCTTGATTTACTACAAAAATGTTTTTATCTGTACGCTTTACAAAATTATTTTCTATATCAATACAATTGACTAAATCATCAAGTGTACTGATATTTGTAGGAAGTGTAAGAACAGCTGAAGAAATCATCGGAACACTTGAAACAGCTGTGATTGTAAAAGCTGACAACAACGCTAAAATTCTGCTTTTTTTCATAAAAAACGACCTCCTCATTTTACTTTACAATTATTATTTGAATAATAAAATTTTAATAAATCAGATGTTATTTTTACTCCATAACTTGAGTTTATATAACTATTATGTCACAATATTTTATAAAAGTCTATCATCAATATAAACAATCTTTTTATCATTTTTATGTTAATTATTACAAAATTTACCATTAAGCATTTTAAAAAAAGCAGGCATTTTATTGCCTGCTTTTCAATATATTATTTATTGTTCTTTGAAAAAAGTATTCTTATGGAATTAAGAACAAGTAACATAGCCGTTCCTGAATCTGCAAAAACTGCAAACCACATATTTGCAATTCCGAAAAGTCCGAGAACAAGAACTGCAAATTTTATTGCAAGTGCAAAAATTATATTCTGCTTTGTAATAACAGCCGTCTTGTCTGCAATTTCTTTTGCGATAACAGCAGACTGCAAATCAGATTTCATAAATATCACATCAGCCGATTCAAGTGCAAGGTCTGAACCGTTCTGCATAGCTCCTCCGACATCAGCTCCTGCAAGAACGGGAGCATCATTTATTCCGTCACCGATAAACATTACATTTCCGAATTTTTCTCTGATTTCCTGAACCTTTTCCAGTTTCTCAGACGGAAGAAGTTCACTGTACACATTATCAATTCCGACTTTATCCGCTGTCATTTCCGCATTTTGTGCCTTGTCACCTGTCAGCATAAATGTTTTTATTCCCATATCTTTAAATGATTTTACTGCCTTTGCTGAATTTTCCTTTACGCTGTCGGATACAAGTACATATCCGCAGAGTTTATTATTATATGCAGTATAAACGACACTTCCGGAATGTTCGGGCTTTATGTCAACAGATATTCCGTATTTGTTCATAAGCTTTTCGTTTCCGCAAAGAATATTATCAGTTTTTATACCCATTCCCGCAATTTCTTCAGCGTTTGCTACTTCGGAAAGAGTGATATTTTTTTCACGGCAGTAATTTGCAATGCTTACTGCGACAGGGTGTGACGACATACTTTCAACGCTTCCGCAAAGTGAAAGCAGTTCCATTTCAGAAAATTCACCATATGGTCTGCACTCCGTAACAGTAAATATTCCCTTTGTGACTGTTCCCGTTTTATCAAATGCAACCGCTTTTATTTTATTAAGCATTTCAAGAGAATTTCCACCCTTGAAAAGTATTCCGTTTTTTGATGCCTTGCCTATTCCCGAAAAATACGCAAGCGGTACGCTTAAAACCAATGCACATGGACAGCTTATTACTAAAAATGTCAGGGCTGTATATATCCAGTAATTCCAGTTACCCGTAATTAATGACGGTACTATTGCCGTAAAAACTGCAAGTGCTATGACTATCGGAGTATATACTTTTGAAAAACGTGTTATGAATCTGTCGATTTTCGGCTTTGAATCCGATGCGTTTTCAATAGCCTCCGCAATCTTTGAAAGCATTGAGTTTTCCGCTGTTTCAGTTGCCTCAATCTCTATTGCCGATTTTGTATTTATATATCCCGATATAACTTTATCTCCTGACTTTACCGATATTGGCATAGGTTCTCCGTTTATTGCAGAAGTATCAAGCAGAGTTTCTCCCGATTTCACTATGCCGTCAACAGAAATCCTTTCCCCTGTTCTTACTCTGATTATATCACCGATTTTTATTTCATCACTGTCTATACTGATAAATTCGCCGTCCCTTAATACTTCGGATTTTTCAACTTTCAAGTCAACCGCAGATGAAATTTCCTTACGGCTTTTCTCTACTGCATAGTGTTCAAAAAGACTTCCGATATTGAAAAACAGTACAACTCCGACTGCTTCGGAATATTCTCCCAGACATATCGCTCCGACTGTTGCAATAGTCATAAGAAAATTCTCGTCAAAGAGATTTCCTCTGAATATATTCTTAAAGGCGGATATTATTATTTTGTATCCAAGAATTAAATACGACAAAAGATACAGAATTAATGAAAAATAATTACTTTCAGCAAAATCGGAGATAATTAATGCACATATAAAAATGACAGTTCCGACTGCAAGAGATATTATACCTGATTTATTATGTTCGTGATGATGATGTTCTTCACCAGATGAAATTATAACTCCGTTTTCGATACGGTCGCAAATATCCTGCATTGACTTTTCGGTATCAGAATTTATATTTCCTGTTACCTTTAATTTTCTTTCAGGGAAATTAAGTACAGCTTTTTCAACGTCATTGAGAGCGTTTATAGCTTCCTCAATTTTTCCACCGCAATTAGCACATTCAAGATTTTTAAGAATATAAGTTTTCTGCATAAAAATCCACCCTTTCATATGAATAATTGTTCATATGTTTATAATATCATATCTTTATCCGTTTGTCAATAGCTTTTCTGTATTTTTTTCAAAAAAAATCGGACAGTGCGAAAACTGTCCGGTTTTTATTATTCTGCAAGAATTTTTTCTATTGCTGAAATTTCATCATCAGTAAACGAAAGATTTTTTATACAGTCAACGTTTTCCTTTATCTGCGAAGGACGGCTTGCACCTATCAGAACTGTTGTAACGCTCTTATTATTCAGAACCCACGACAATGCCATCTGTGCAAGAGTCTGCCCTCTTGATACTGCTATATCGTTAAGAGCCTTTATTTTTGAAATCATCTTTTCATCAAGCTGATTTCCGATATGCGTATCGTTTCTGCCTATTCTTGAATCTTGCGGAATACCGTTTATATACTTTCCTGTCAGCATACCTTGATATAAGGGTGAAAATACTGATATTCCTATACCGTTTTCAACTGCCCATTCATCAAGCTTGTCGGATTCAATCCACCTGTTCAGCATTGAATATGACGGCTGATTTACTATAAACGGCGTTTTAAGTTCACGGAATATTTTTGTTATTTCTTCGGACTGTTCTCTGTTGTAGTTCGATATTCCCACATACAGAGCTTTTCCCTGTTTTACTGCATTGTCAAGGGCAAGAGCAGTTTCCTCAAGAGGAGTGTTCGGGTCGAATACGTGGTGATAGAATATATCAACATATTCAAGTCCCATTCTTTTAAGACTCTGGTCAAGAGACGCTGTGAGATACTTTCTTGAGCCGTTTCTGTCACCGTATACGCCCTCCCACATTTCATAGCCTGCCTTTGTGGATATGCATATTTCATCACGGTATTTTCTCATTCCGTTGTCAAGAATACGACCGAAATTTTCCTCTGCACTGCCGTTATAGGGATTTCCATAATTGTTTGCAAGGTCAAAGTGAACTATTCCGAGGTCAAAAGCAGTGTGAACCATTTCTTCCATATTTGAAAAATTATTTGCGTATCCGAAATTCTTCCAGAATCCGAGAGATATTGCGGAAAGCTTCAGTCCGCTTTTACCGCAACGGTTATAAATCATATTTTCATAGCGTTTTTCATTAGGGGTATACATTTTTATTTCTCCTTAATAAGAGGTCTGAACAGCTTTGACGGTCTGTGACCTGCACCTGCTTCAATTTCTCCTGTTTCCTCAACATACGGTGATATTTTACGGCGGAAGTTTGCCATAAGCAGAGGAGTATCGAGTATTACTTCATATACCTGCTGAAGTTCCGTAAGCGTAAAGGATTCGGGAAGAAGTCTGAATGCCGGATAGGGATAATCAAGGCTGTTTCTAAGCTGTATAATTGCCCTTGCTATTATTTCCGCATGGTCAAATGCTATGCAGTCATTTTCAAGAGTTTCAATTTTTACAGCCTCGTTATAAAGTTCAGTATTTCCGGAAACATGAAAAACTATTCTGTGGTATTTTCCGTCATCTGAAATAAGTTCAAGAATACTTTCTTCGCCGTATGTGAATTTAACATCATACCACGATGCATTTTCTTCTGTTATATCTGTCTGACCGTTTTCAACGACTGTCCAGTATGCACATGATATTATCCAGCCTCTCGGGTCACGTCCCATTGCGGAGGAATTGTATAAAAGCGATATGGGAACATTTTTAACACCTGTTTTTTCATAAAGCTTGCGTTTTGCAGTCTGTTCTATTGTTTCAGTGCGGACAGTAAATCCCCCCGGAAGTGAAAGCATTCCCTTATAAGGTTCTTCCGTTCTCTTTACCATAAGCAGGGAAAGTCTCATTTTTGACAAATGGCGGTAGCTTTCGCTTGGATTTTTTCTTATTGTGAATACTGCAATATCAGTTGCTACGGACGGTCTGTCGTAATCGTTTATATTATAGTTTTCAGGTAAAATTACCAAAATTCATCACCTCTATGATATTATCTCCTAAAGAATATCATATTACAAGGTAATATGTCAAGCGTATATACAGATTTTTGTATATTTCGCATAATTGTTTTTACAAAAATTAGTTATTAATTACAAAAATTCAAAATACGCCTGACAAATCAGAGTGTTTAGTATATAACAATAATATCAAAAAGATGTTTAATAAGAAGGTGATTAAAATAACTGCCTCTCTTTGCGGTGAAGTATCGGCAGTTGTAAACAGCCTTTACCGAAAATTTAAAAATATTCCCGAAAAGAAACGTTTTTCTTCGTATAACTGTGATTTTCAGTATATGCGTGAGTATGAACGTTAAGACGGAAAAATGTACTTTTCAGATGATTCAGTCGGTGAAACAAGAAACAATATAAAAAAACGGGCTTGATGCCCGCTTTTTTTATGCTATACTCTGCTGATTTTCATTTTTTTCGGGAACGGCTTCATCGGGAAAGCTTTTTTTTTCAATATCAGCTCCCAATTCACGGAGTTTCTTTTCCATACAGTCATAGCCACGTTCTATATGGTAAATATCTTCAATTTCGGTAATGCCGTCTGCCGCAAGTCCTGCAATAATCAATGCCGCACCTGCTCTGAGGTCACAAGCCTTAACCGGAGCCCCTGTAAGATGTCCCGTACCCTCAATAACTGCAACTTTTCCGTCAACTGATATATCCGCACCCATTCGGCGGAGTTCGTCAACGTATCTGAAACGCTGTTCCCATACTCCCTCTGTAACTATACTTGTACCCTCTGCAAGGGTAAGAAGTGTTGCAATCTGTGGCTGCATATCAGTAGGGAATCCGGGGTGTGGAGTTGTCTTTATACTTGCCTTTACAAGAGGGCCATCAACGTATACTCTTACGCTGTCGTCGCCCTGTTCAACAGTAACTCCGATTTTTTCAAGCTTTTTTGTTATTGATTCAAGATGTTTGGGAATAACGTTTTTAATAAGTACATTGCCGTTTGTAGCTGCCGCTGCAATCATAAAAGTTCCTGCCTCAATCTGGTCGGGAATGACAGTATATGTCGTACCTTTGAGATACTTAACGCCTCTTATTTTGATTACGTCCGTACCTGCACCCATGATATTGGCACCCATTGAATTGAGGAAGTTTGCAAGGTCAACTATATGAGGTTCTTTAGCAGCATTTTCTATTACTGTAAGACCTTCTGCCCTTACCGCTGCAAGAATTGCATTCATGGTTGCACCGACAGTTACAACGTCAAAGAATATATTTCCGCCCTTGAGTTTCTGACATTTAAGGTCAATCATTCCCTGACTTATTGTATAATCCGCACCGAGTGCAGAAAAGGCTTTGAGATGCTGGTCAATAGGTCTGTCACCAAGAGGACAGCCCCCCGGCATTGAAACTCTTGCCTGATTGAATTTTCCGAGCAATGCCCCAAGGAAATAATATGATGCTCTCATCTTTCTTGCTGTTTCATACGGAACACAGCATCTGTTTATGTGAGTTGCATCAATTCTGTATGATGTTCTTGAAAGCGGTGTGATATCAGCACCCATTTCCCTTAGTATTCTGAGGCTTATATTTACATCGCTTATAGCGGGAACGTTATTTATAACGCACGGTTCATCTGAAAGTATTACAGCCGGAAGAATTGCCACAGCGGAATTTTTTGCTCCGCTTATAACGACCTCTCCGCAAAGACGGCGACCGCCCTTTATAACAAATTTATCCAAAAGCTTTCTCTCCTTATTTTCAGGAATATTTTCATTAAGATTCCTTTTATTATCCCATCATTTTTTACTGTTCAGCATAATCGCTGATATACCATTTAATGTCTCCGCCGTCATATTCAGCCACCTTGACTGATTCAATAGTAACAGCATCATAAGGCTTGTCGCTTGCATCTGTTGCAACATTCTGAATTTTATAAACTATATCAAGACCGTCAAAAACCTGACCGAATATTGTATAGCTTCCGTCAAGCCATGGAGCTCCTCCGATTTCACTGTACATTTTCTTGAATGAATCGGAATAAGTTTTTCCGTAAGCCTGTTCCATCTGTGAAAGCGTGTTTTCATCATACTTTTCGCCGGTAACAATATAGAACTGACTTCCGTTAGTAGCAGTTGAACCGCTGTTTGCATATGCAACAGCACCGGAAACATGTGTAAGATACGGGGAAGCGTCACCGGCTTCAAAAGTAATTCCTTCAGCAGGACTTCCGCCTGTACCGTTGCCCTTGGGGTCACCGCCCTGAATCATAAAATTGCTGATTACACGGTGAAAAATAAGCTCGTCATAATATCCCTGTTTTGCAAGCTCAACAAAGTTTTTTACACCTGTCGGAGCAAGTTCGGGGAAAAGCTTTATTTTTATATCACCCATATCCTTAATGGTCATAATTACAATCTGCTCACCCTTTTCGGGAGCAGTGAAATTCACATATTCACCTGCCTGCAAATCAGCAGATACAGAAGATGACTGTGAATCTGAAGATTCTTTCAGTTCCACTTCTTTTCCGCATGCTGTCATAGAACATGCAAGAAATGAAAAGCAGAGAGCTGTTGCAAAAATCCTTTTAAGCATATATATATCCTCCATAAGTCAGATTTATTTAAGCAAAGATATTATAATGAGTATCAATTATACTCTAAGTTATTATTATATATCATAATCTTTGATTTGTAAAGCAAAAAACGAACATTTTAAAATAATAATGCCAATTTAAACAAGAATTTTCAGTTATGAATAATATTATTTTGTTGTTAGTGATGAATTAATTATTCTCCGGACTCTGTTTCTGTATATTTTCCTATTTCAACAGAAAGAATCATCACATCATCAACGGGTATTTTTGAAGTATCATCATCACTTGGCTGTACCTCAAGATTAGTGAGCTTATCAATGACATCAAATCCCTCATAAGTCTGACCTATTACAGTAATCTGCTGTGAAAAGTTTGGTATTCCTCCATGTTCAACAAAAGCGTCAGGGATTTTTGTATCTGATGAATAGGTATATATTTCCTCTTTTACCTCGTCAGTAAATTCTATTGAATTAAGAACGCAGAAACGGCTTCCGCAGTAATAAGTTGCCTTGCCTTTGAGAAAATCCCAGAAACTTCTTTTTACTGTTGTAGTCATAGAGCATATTGCACCTCTGAAAGGCCAGAGATTCTGATTGAGTTCCATTTCAACAAGTTCCCTTGACTCATCGTAATCATCAGGAAGTGTACCGTCTTTGAGAGGAGAACCCATAGCGGTATATATACCCTTTTCGGAATGGAATACATAGGTATTGTCATAATATCCGCTTTCGGCAAGCTCAATAAAATTCTGAACGGCATTCGGGGAATACTGCGGATAGAGTACGGCTTTTATATCTCCGAGAGTAGTTTTTATTGTTGCAATTGTATCGCCTTCCTTTGGCTCTTCAAACTGTACAAATTCTATTGTATCCATATCAAGTTCTATTCTTGACTTTCCGGAAAAGTAATTTGTACATGCAACAAAGCACAATGATATTATAAACAATATAAAAGAAAATAATACTGCTATTTTCAGTCCCTTAATATTCTTCTTCATTAAAAAAACCTCACGCTTAAATAATTTTCATATTCATTATATCAAAAGTATCTTATTTTGTCAATCAAAAAAAGCAGGCAAAACCTGCTTCTTTCGGTTAAACTGATTCAAGCATATATTTTTTGCTTAATTTCTGAACATTTTCGTCAAATTCCTTGTCGTGATTGAATTTAAGCTCCTGAATATATCCGTGAGTGTCAAAGCTTTCATGTGCAATTTCAATCATACAGACAGCAATATTTGAACAATGGTCTGAAACTCTTTCGAGATTTGTAAGCAAATCGGAAAGCACGAATCCCATTTCAATTGTACATTCATTTTTGCGGAGTCTTGAAACATGTCTTTTCTTGAGAAGTATCTGGAGATTGTCTACAACCTGTTCAAGCGGTTCAATATCATATGCTTTTTTAAGGTCGCCGTTTCGGAATGCATCAAGTGTCATATCAAGAATATCGCTTACTGCTTTTATCATAACGGAAAGTTCCTTCTGAGCCGGTGCGGAAAAGCTGAGATTTTTGCTCTGGATTTCATTTGCTGATTCAAGAATATTTACAGAATGGTCGCTGATACGTTCCAAATCGCCTATAATTCGGAGGAGCTTTGAAACTTCCCTGCTGTCCGAATCCGATAACGCCATTGCTCCGAGCTTTACAAGATATGAACCGAGTTCATCTTCATATTTATCAACGGTATCTTCATCTTTTAAAATCTTATCCGCTTTATCCTCACTGTATCTGAAAACTATATCCATTGAATTTTTAAGGCTCTGCATTGATATTTCTGCCATATCAAAAGTAATATTCTTGCATCTTTCAACGGCAACGGGAGGAGTTGAAAGAAGTCTTTCATCAAGGAGTGAAATTTTATCCTTATCATCTGTATCCTTTACAATCATACAGGCAAGCTTTTCAAGTAAACCTGCAAGCGGTAAAAACAGTATTGCACCAAAGATATTGAATATTGAATGCAGAAAAGCGATTCCAAAAGCACTTATATTATTATCTAAAAATGCAAAATTTAAAACTGCATCTGATATGCAATATATTATAAGAAGTATAAGCGAATTGAGTGTATTGAAAAGCAGATGAACGCAGGCTGTTCTTTTAGCATTCTTGCTTGCTCCGACAGATGAAAGCATAGCTGTAATACATGTACCAATATTCTGTCCCATTATAATAGGAATTGCAGTTGAATAACTGACATTACATTTTGTTGACAATGCCTGAAGAATACCGACTGAAGCAGAAGAAGATTGAATTACTGCTGTCATAATTGCACCAACTATAATGCCAAGCACGGGATTTGAGAAAAGAAGTAGTATTTGCTGAAATTTTTCGGACTCTGCAAGAGGTTCAACAGCTCCGGACATTGTTTCCATACCAAACATAAGAATTGCAAAACCAAGAAAAATAAGTGCTACATCTTTGTTATTTGATTTTTTATTGAACATAAGAAGAAATATGCCTATAATTGCGAGTATCGGGGTAAATGATGATGGTTTAAGCATCTTAATCCAAAAAGTATCACCCTCAATGCCCGAAAGGCTTAAAATCCATGATGTTGCAGATGTTCCTATATTTGCACCAAGTATAATTCCTATGGATTGTCTCAAGGTCATAATTCCGGAATTTACAAATCCGACTACCATTACAGTAGTTGCAGATGATGACTGTATAACAGCCGTGACGACAAGTCCTAAAAGAAAGCCTTTGAATGTGTTTGATGTAAGGTTTGCAAGTATCGATTTCAGCTTGCTTCCTGCTTTTCTTTCGAGTGCATCGCCCATAATATTCATTCCATAGAGGAAAAAGGCAAGTCCGCCGAGCAGGGTAAATACATTAAAAATACTCATTTAAAATACTCCCATCATTTTTTCTTTTTAATTTTTCACTCTATGATTATATAACATCATTGTAAAACCAAAGTGCTGATTTTGTAAAATCCGTGTAAAATTGAAAATTCGGAAGATTTTATAAAAAACTATGTCGAATCAGGGGAGATAAATGGTTATTTCAGTACCCTCGCCGAGCTTGCTTTCAAGCTTTACTGTACCGCTGTGATATGCTACAATATGCTTTACTATTGACAACCCCAGACCTGTTCCGCCCGTCTGACGTGAATGACTTTTGTCTACTCTGTAAAATCTTTCAAAAATTCTTTCCGTATCGCTTTCGGGAATACCTATTCCGTTATCCTTTACTGATATGACGTTTTTTCCGTCACGGAAAAAAATTCCAACTTTGACGTAACCGCCTTTTTTATTGTATTTTATTGAGTTGTCAATAAGATTTGTGAAAAGCTCTCTGATATAGCTTTCATTGCACATACAGCATAAATTTTCATCACCCTCAAAAATTATGCTTACTTCAGCATTTTTAGCCTTTTCTGAAAGAATTTCCGCTGTTTCTTTGGCTGTATCCATAAGATTGACTTTTGATGTAATTACTTCGCTGTTTTCATCAAGCTCGGATAATCTTATTATGTCATTTATCAAAAATAATAATCTCTGACTTTCCTGCTGTATGCGTGAACCGTATTTTTTTATATCCTCTGTATCTGTAATCATACCGCTTCCGAAAAGTTCTCCGAACCCTCTTATAGTAGTCAGCGGAGTTTTAAGCTCATGTGATACGTTTGCGGAAAATTCACGCCTTAACTTTTCTGCATCAAATTTCTGACTTACATCTGTGAATATAATTATTATACAGTCATTGCTTGATATTTTTACTCTGTTCGCATATGCATAAAGCTTTCTGCCGTTTTCAAGAGTAATATCCTGTATAGTACGGCTTTTTTCGTTATCGGAAAGAAATCCTATAAGCTCCTTGCAGTCTGTAAGCTCTGATATATGTGTCATTCCCGATATATATTCCTTGTCTGTCAGAATATTCACTGCACTTTTATTGATATTTATAATATATCCCTTTTCATCAAGAATAACCATTCCCTCTATCATATTTTCAAATATAAGTGCTATTTTTTCGCTTTCGTTACGCCATCTGCCCTTATACTTGTCCACTTTCCTGTTAAGTCCTGATACTGTATCCGCTATCGACTGAAATTCACTGTATTCCGTTTCAATTCCGGAATCCTCTCCGCTGTTGAATTTTTCAATCTGACCTGCAAACTTTCTGAATGATTTTAAAATATTTCTTGAAAGCATATGCGTTAAGCAAAATGATATTCCTATGCTTGTTATCAGTGAAAGCAGAATAAAAATTAATCTCATCAGAAACTTCTTAGGGAAAAAAATATCAGAAATTGTATCAAAGACTGCAAATACAATTACTGATATAAATGCTACAAGCATCATATTTCTGTAAATTTTCTTTTTCATATTATCTTATATCCGTATCCTCTGACAGTTATCACAATATCACTGCAACCTGCATTCTCAAGCTTCTGACGCAAGGTTTTTATATGTGCATCAACAGTACGGCTTTCGCCCTCATAGTCGAATCCCCATACATTAATCATCAGCTTTTCCCGTGAAATTGCCTTTCCCCTGTGCCTTCCGAGATAGCTTAAAAGTTCAAATTCCTTATATGTGAGAATTACCTCGTTTTTTCCGTAAAATACTGACCTTTTCTGCAAATCTATTATAAGATTGTCTATTTTTATAATCTGCGGAAGATTTTCATTTGAACCCGACCGCCTTAATACTGCCTTTATTCTTGATAAAAGCTCCATTATTCCGAATGGCTTCGTTATATAGTCATCAGCTCCCATTTCAAGACCTTTTACTTTATCAAGTTCTCCTGATTTTGCGGTAAGCATTATTACCGGAATATCTTTGTAAAGAACATCATTTTTAAGAATTTCAAGAATACTGAATCCGTCCTGCCCCGGTAACATTATATCAAGAAGTATAAGTGACGGTATATTATCCTTAAGATTTTTCATAAGCTCCTTGCCGTTTTCAAATCCGATTACTTCATATCCGCCCGATTTCAATGCACATAGTATCAGTTCCCTTATTCCTATATCATCTTCAACACAGTAAACAAGCGACATTTTTATTTCACTCCCTTTAAATTCTGGAATATATTATAACATTTTTTTTATCAGAAATCAAGCGGAAAATTTTCAGTCAAAAATATTCGGGCGACCATTGGTCGCTCCTGTAAAATTACCGTTTTAAATTATTTTTCGGTTGAAAACAAAAAAGTCCGGAAAATCCGGACTTTTTTCACACATATGGCAGGGGCAGAAGGATTTGAACCCTCGGCACGTGGTTTTGGAGACCACTGCTCTACCAACTGAGCTATACCCCTATATTGACTGTCATCTTTACGACTTTGTTATTATATCATAAAATAAGCCAGTTGTCAAGGGAAATATTATTTTTCGTCACATTTTACAAAATCAGAATATATTATTTATACATAATTAACAAGTGCAAAGTTTTTTCAGAATATTTCTCTCATCTTCATTGAATGACTGAATTTTATTAAGTTCGATAAGAGAATTTGCAAAGCCTCTGCCAAGACTTATATCGGGCTTGACAGTTTTTCCGTGATAGTCAGAACCTATTGATATATATAAATTATATTTGTCAGCAAGACTTCTGTAATATCTGAACATTTCCGGAGTATGACGGCTGTAATAACATTCTATTCCGTCAAGACCGATTTGTTTAAGCTCTGATATAAGCGATTCAAGCTCGCTGTCTGATTTTTTAAGCTGATAGGGGTGTGCCATTACGGCAAGACCGCCTGCATGGTGAATCAAATCAATAGCTTCTCTGAAAGATGCCTTATAGCGTTTTATTTTATGAAATTCGGGTGTAGCAAGATATTCTTCAAAAGCCTGCTTTGTCGATGAAACATATCCCTTTTCAATCATAGCCTGTGCAAAGTGAGGTCTTGCAACAACACCGTTTCCCGAAAATCTGAATACATCTTCTTCAGTAATAAATACATCATGCTTTGCAAGAAGTTCAATAACAGCCTTTACTCTTCCTATGCGGGATTTTTTAAATAATTCGCATTTTTCAAGGAGTTCCGTATTATTTATGTCTATTCCATAACCTAAAATATGCAGGTCTTTAAATTCATCTGTGCTTATTTCAATACCTGTTATGAATTTCATTCCCAGTTCACTGCATTTTCTTTCAGCCTCTGCATTGCCTGATACAGTGTCGTGGTCGGTCAGGGATATAACTGTTACACCGTTTTTATATGCAGTTTCCATAAGCTCCGAGGGGGAAAGCTCGCCGTCCGATTTGTTTGAATGTGTGTGAAGGTCAACCATAAAAAAAGCTCCTTAATAAGATTTGTAATTACATTATATCACATTCATTCAGAATAATCAATTAATTTTTTCAGATTTTCTTTACTTTTGCTTAAAAAAATGCTATAATAAAAGTATAAAACAATAAATTTCAGGAGCATAAAATTAAATGGGATTTGAAATTCAAAATAATATTTTAAAAAAATATATTGCCGATGAAAACGGAACGGATATAATAATTCCATACGGAATAACGGAAATAGGACGTTTCTGCTTTCAGGACGGAAATAATATAAAAAACATTGCTGTTCCCGATACTGTCAGAAAAATAGACAGATTTGCTTTTGAATACTGCAAAAAGCTTGTTAATATAAAAATTCCGCTGTCCGTAGTTATTATTGAGGATTATGCATTTTCATACTGTGAATCGCTTGAATACATGTATATTCCGGAATCTGTGAAATATATCGGTGACAATATTTTTAACGGCTGTAAAAATCTTCAGAAAATTGATATTTCCGAAAAAAATCCTAATTACATAATTATTGACAATGTGCTTTTCAGCAGAAATATGTCAAATCTGCTTTCATATACAATTTCAAAGACTGATAAATATTACTCTGTTCCGGAAAAGGTTATCAGAATAGGAAGTTCAGCATTTTCGGGGAGCATTCTTGAAAACATATATTTTCCAAAATCCTTAAATACTATTGAACATCTTGCATTTTCCGGCTGTGAAAATCTTGAAAATATAAAGCTTTCCGGAAATGCTGTAAGCCTTAATTCTATGACTTTTTTAAACTGCAAAAGTTTAAAAAGCATTGATATACCTTTATCCGTCAGAAATATCAGAAATTACTGCTTTGATAACTGCACTTCACTTGAATCTGTAAAAATGCCTTTTTCCGCTGAAGTTGATGAAAGTGCATTTCTGCACTGTTCATCAATAAGAAATCTGACACTTTTCGATAAAAAATTCACCTTTTCACTGCATACTGAAAAAAACATCAGATATTCTGATATTAAAAAATTGCTTGCATTTTTTGAAAGTGACCTGTCAGAGGAAAATTTTTCGCTTATAAAACGTTCTGACTGCAAAATTCCCGTTGCTCTTTTTATGCTCCGCAATTTTGAAAATGATTTTTTCTGCAGATACATTCAGAAAAATATCAGAAAAGCCGTAAAAATTCTGACTGACGAAAATAATTCCGATACGCTTAAAAAAGTTCTTTTCTTTAAGCTGATAGGCAGAAAATATATTGATGAAATGATTGAATATGCTGAAAATACCGGAAAGATTAATATTAAAAATCTGCTTGAAATTTATAAAATAAAGAATAAATTATGATACGGCTATTGAATTTTTCAGATTTATATGATATAATCTGTTGTAAATAATATTTTTTAAGGGGTTTTTTGATGATTGGATTTTATAATTATACTGTCATTTTAACATACATAGGATTGCTTTCTTCCGTAACAGGAATTTTTCTTGCCTCAGGAGTCGGAAATCTTCCGCCCTCTCCGAAATATGCTATAATATGTCTTATGATTTCGGGACTATGCGATATGTTTGACGGAAAAATTGCCCGTACCTGCAAAAAAAGAACCGAACAGGAAAAACAATTCGGGATTCAGATTGATTCGCTCTGTGATTTGGTATGCTTTGGTATTCTTCCGGCTTTTATAGGCTATTCTGTCGGAATGAAAAGCTGGCTTGATATTCCTGTGCTTATACTTTTTCCGCTGTGTGCAGTAATAAGGCTTGCGTATTTTAATGTTACCGAGGAAAGCCGTCAGAAAAAAACTTCTGAAGTCCGAAAGGTTTATGAAGGTCTTCCCGTTACAAGCGTTGCACTTATACTTCCGCTTCTTTACAGCTTCAAAAATGATATTGGAAAGGATATATTTCCTATTGTATATGAAATTGTCCTTTCGCTGATAGCAATAGCATTTATAACAAGATTTAAAATTAAAAAGCCCGGAATGAAATCAATGTTTATATTCCTCGGAATAGGCGTAATTGAACTTCTCTGGCTCTTATACAGAACACGAAATTAACAAATAAAGAGGCATACGGATATATTTTTCCGTATGCCCTTTTTTATGTTCTTCTGAGATAGCGTGAAGTTTTCTTGCGTTTTTTCTCCTCATACATTTTCTGGTCAGCCTTTGTAATCATGCTGAAAAGAGGAAATTCGGCTCTTGCCTCCGTAACGTAACAGCCTATACTTGCATCAATGCGGTAAGGCTTGTTGATTGAATTGTTGACTTCCTTCATTTTCATATTGATTTTTTCCGCAAGCAGAGTAGTCATATCATGGTCAAAGTTTTCCGAAAAGATAAGAAATTCATCTCCGCCGAATCTTGCACATATTTCACCGTTGGTACAGCATGATTTAAGTATTGATGCAAGAGTTTTAAGAGCAAAATCGCCCTCCTTATGGCTGTATTCATCATTTATAATTTTGAGTCCGTCCATATCTATGAACATAATCATAACTTTTCTGTGGTTCACAATACATTCCTTGAATATCTTGCTTGCAGAACGAACAAAACCGTTGCGGTTATAAATTTCGCAAAGCGGGTCTATTACATAGAGCTTGTCAAGCTTTTTTATTGCATCATTAAGTTGATTAAGCTTTCTGACGTTTTCTATTGCAGTGCTTATATTCATAATCCATGTATGAAAAAGCATACTTGTTATAGGAATATCAGTATTTAATACTATACTGTAACCGAAACATCTTTCACGGAAATGCAAAGGAAAAAAGTACATAATATTTCCGCCTCCGCTTATTTCAAAAGGATACATATCCTCGCTCAGAAATGATTCCATAGTGTTAAAACTGCCTTTTACACGGCAGAAAGGAACTGTCATATATTTTGCATATCCTTCAATCTGATATTCTTCAACGGAATCAAAGGCATCTGATTTCTCGTTTATCTGCTGTCTGAAACAGCCCTCCCAGTTATCGCCGAGGCAGACATAAAAATCATCGCATTTTATTTCCGAAAGAAAGGTATTTATGATTTTCGAATGATTTTCAAGTGATTCACTGTCAGCAAGTGCAGAAGTCATTCGGTTAAGTATTGATATATGATAATTACAGTTTTCTATTTTATTGTAAGTTTCCTTTTTAAAGTTTCTCATTTCCTCCTGAAAGAAATCCTGCGAACCACAGCCACAGCTTTCTGAAAACACCGGATTTGTAAATACTGTATGATTTTTCTGTATATCTTCACCGTTGTAGACGGACTGTATTATTTCACATGCTTTTCGTCCGAGAAGTTTAAGCGGACGGTCTACTGTTGTTAATTCAGGACAGAAATATCTTGCTGCTGATATATTGTCAAAGCCTGTTACAATAACATCATCGGGAATTTTTAATCCATGCTTTTCAAGTGTTATTATAACTGTAAGAGCCATTGCATCGTTTGCACATATTATTGCATCAGGAAATTCAAGGTCAGAATCAAGTATTTCATTGGCTGCGTGGATTCCGTCAATACTTCTGAATTCACCGAAATAAACTCTTTCCTTTTCAAACTCTATTCCGTTTTCTGAAAGAACACTTTTATATGCTTCATATCTCTGACGGCTTTCGGGATTTTCCATAGGGCCGGAAACATAATTTATTTTTTTTGCTCCATGTTCCTTAATTACATGCTTTATAACATCTTCCATAGCCTTGAAGTTATCTACTTTTATATTATAAAATTCCGGATTGCTTTCCGAATCAAAAACTACTGCCGGAATATTTGCATTTTTTATCTGTTCCGATACTTTTTTTCTTACATCTAATGCACCTATGGTATTATCCATAAATATTATGCCGTCAAATCTGCTGTAATTTACAAGATTAAATATATTATATTCGCCTTTATCATAATTTGAATTTGCGAGAACTCCTCCGTATGCTGTAAAGTAAAAGATATTTATATTTTTCTCGCCTGCATATTCATTTATTCCTTTTATAATATTCTGCTGATATTCTTCATCAATACCGGCGGTAAGAACTGCTATATTCAAAATTTTGCTGTCCACACAATCACTTCTTCCTGATACTTTATATAAATATATAATAACATTATATCAGATATTTTTCAAGTATCAGAGAAAATTTATCAAAACTTTGGAACTACTTCACAATTAATATATTTCTGATTTGTAGAAATTCAACAATTAGATTGAAAAAAGTTTTATTCCGTTTCTGCATGTGATGTCAAGAACTTCCTGTGTGGTCATTCTCTTTATTTCACCGGCTTTTTCTGCTGTGTAAGGTATCATGGAGCTGTCACATCTTTTTCCTCTGAGCGGAACAGGCGACATATAGGGACAGTCAGTTTCAAGCATAAATCTGTCATTCGGGATAACTGCAAGAGATTCCACAGCTTTTCTTGCATTCTTATATGTCAGAACGCCTGTAAAGCTGATATACATTCCGAGATTTATAATTTTCTTTGCAGTTTCGGCTGAACCGCTGAAACAGTGCATTACTCCACGGGGCTTGTATTCCCTGAGAAGTTTCATAGTATCTTCTGTTGCATCACGGCTGTGAACTATAACAGGATACCCGATACTGTTTGCAAATTCAAGCTGTTCACGGAATATCTGAATCTGTTTTTCACGGTCATATCCCTCATAATGATAGTCAAGACCGATTTCGCCTATTGCTTTTACTTTCGGATTTGACTTTATTATTTTATCAAGAATTTCTATATAATTTTCGGGAGTACCTGCAATATCTTCGGGGTGTATTCCTATGGCTGTATATATATAGTCATAGGTATTTGAAAGTTCAGTATTGCGTAAAGATGATTCTATATCAGTTGATGCAAGCATTACATATTTTATTCCCTTTTCGGGCAGTGATTTCAGAAGTTCATCACGGTCAACGTCAAATGCACTGTCTGCATAATGTGCATGTGTATCAAAAATATTATTCATCTTTTTCGCCCTTTCCGCTCTGATAATCCTTGAAATATTCTTCCTTTATTTCCTGCGGAAAGCTTTCGTCCATAAGGAAATAATTTCCTGTATTAGTTCCCGTAACAATTCTGAACCTTGATATTGTAGTTCCGTAATTCAGCATAAACTGTATTGCATCTTTCTTTTCCTTATAGTCAACGGCTGTTATATTTGTATTTACCATATCAATAAGTGTATTGAAATTTCTGTCAAGGCTGTTTGCAAGTCTTTCGCCGTCCGACTGATTTATCATTGCTGACATAAGAGAACCTACTATTGATGCTCTCTGTTTTTCGCCGTCCTTGAAAAGAGGATATGTCAGAAGTGTCACTATTTGTTTTCCGTTGAGGAACTGTTCTTTCTTTGTATCGTCAAATCCCTGAATGTCAACGCTTACTGCATATGAAACACCGCCCATAATATCGCTCAGCTTGCAGAATGCCTCCTCGTCAAATATTACATATTTGGGTGTATCAATTCCGAACTGCTGTGCTATAAAGTCAGATGCATATTTTCCTCCTCCGACATCATAGTATTCTGCTATGCTGTACTGAACGCCGTCAATAACCTGTATGGAATTTGACGGTATGCCGACACAGAGTATTCTCTTTTCCTTTGGAATAGACCTTATGAGCATAAATGTTGACTTGCATTTGCTTTCGGGAGTATCAAGAATAAAAAGTATTGTGTGGCTGTCCTCATATTCTGCAACGCCTGCGGTTTTTCCGACAGGTTCGCTTAATTCGACTTCCTTGCTTTTCTGAATGTAGTTAAAGGAAAAAATCCCCACTCCTCCTATCGCAATAATAGCTATAAAGAATGTTAAAAGAAACGGTATTGCGATACTTCCTTTTTTTCTTTTTGCCATTTTAAAAATCTTCCTTTCCGTTTAAAATTTTTTTGAGAAAAGTTTTCAACATCTTTTTCCACAGCCTGTTGAAAACTATGTTGAAAACTCTGTTGAATGTTTTTCCGGTTTCAACAAATATTATATTTTTTTTATGTTAAAGCTGTTTTTTTATGTATTATTTTTGACTTGCAAAAAGCTTTTACTTATGATACAATATATATGGAAGTTTCAGACAATATTCTGTATTGCGTTTTTTATTTTGTCCATACTTTTATATCTGCCTATAAGGGAATATACTGTATCTGTCCCGAATCTGCATATATTAAGATTTTTTTTAACAGCATAGTTTACTGTCTGTGCTGTGCCGGAATAATAGCTCCTGTCATTGAAAAATGCTATTATTGCAGATGAATGGTCTACCATAAAGTAATTTCTGTCACGGTAAAGTGTTCGGGATTCGTTTTCATTGGAGGGACATGAACGGTATGTTATATCCGGATTCGGTGACATAAGTATAAGTTTATCCGCTTCCTTTTCAACTTTATAAAGCAAATCAATGTATCTTTTCGGAAAACTGTCAGCATGGTGAAGATAGGGCATAACGCCTATAAAGGTCATATCCATTCCCTGCCTGCGACGGTTTATTATATGCTCCGCACCCCACAAATCCGCTCCGACCGCAAGACCGCTTATAAATGTATCATATCCGCTTAAATATGCCAAATCGAGGTATCTTTCAAGCAGGCACTTTACTGTCTGGACTGTAATATCATAATATGCATAGTTATTCTGATATGGAATTATACTCTTTTCACGGTGTCCGGAAATACAGATAGTTTTTTTTCTGTCATTTCCTATGCTTTCGGGACTTTCAAGAATTACTCCTGAAGTCAGAGAATAAAAAGGCAAATTAAAATTCACTTCCTTTAAATACACATTATATAAGATTATATCATATTATCTTGTATATTTCAAGCGTATTAAAAAACTGTCATTAAATTTTAACTTATTTTTTATGAAAGAAAGGTATTTTTATCCATGAAACAATATTTAAAGCGTGCATGGGCTGAAATTTCACTCCCTAATCTTGAATCAAATATTGCACTTATAAAAAAATTAGCAGGAAATTCAGATGTTATGGCTGTTGTAAAAGCTGATGCCTATGGTCACGGCGAGGGCGAAATCTGTCACTTTCTTGAAAAATCGGGTATCAGATATTTTGCCGTTTCAAATCTCGATGAGGCTTTGCAGGTAAGAGGTTTCTGTCCCGAAAGCGAAATTCTTATTTTAGGCTACACTCCTCCCGAATATGCTGAATATCTTGCGGAAAATAATATAATTCAGGGTGTACTCTCAAAGGAATACGCTCTTGAGCTTGTTAAAAATCACAAGAATGTAAGATGTCACATCAAAATTGATACCGGTATGGGCAGAATAGGTCTGAAATATGATACTCCCGAAGAATGTGCCGAGGAAATAAAAAATATAATCAGTATAGACGGTCTCAGCGTTGAAGGTATTTATACTCATTTTGCCGTTGCTGATTCCGATGAACCCGATAATATAAAATATACTGACAATCAGGAAAAATTTATTCTTGATACATATGATATTCTCAAGTCTCAGAATATTAATCTTAAACACGTTCATTTTATGAACAGTGCCTCCGTATGTTACAGAGCCAATCCGAAAAGTACTCTTGCCCGTGCGGGAATTATTATGTATGGACTCTGTCCTAATTATCCTCTCCCTATTCCCGATGGATTCAAGCCTGTTATGTCTCTGAAAGCTGTTGTATCTCATGTAAAAACCGTTAAAAAAGGCGACTGCATAAGCTACGGAAGAACTTTCGTTGCCGACCGTGAAATGAAAATCGCTACTGTTACAATAGGCTATGCTGATGGTTATTCAAGACTTCTTTCTTCAAAGGCTGATGTTCTTCTTAACGGTAAAAGATGCCGTATAACCGGTCGTATCTGTATGGACCAGCTTATGATTGATGTTACTGACAATAATGCTAAGGAGGGCGATATTGTTACTCTTATCGGTACTGACGGAAACGAAACTATTACTGCTGATGAGCTTGCCTCTTTATATAATACTATCGGATATGAAGTTGTATGTGGTATTTCAAAGAGAGTTCCGAGAGTTTATATTGAATAACAGAAAGGTATAAAATGAAATACAAAAAGGAAATTTTTGCACAGTACAACAGGGAACATATAAGAGTGTATCAGGCATACAACAGACAGATTGCTGAACAGGCTGTATCTCTGCAAACTTTCGGAAATAATTTCAGTCTGAACCGTATGACATGGATAAAACCGTCATTTCTGTGGCTGATGTACCGTTCAAACTGGGGTACAAAGAAAAATCAGGAATATATACTTGCTCTTGATATATACCGTGAAGCATTTGACGGTCTGCTTGAAAATGCTGTGCTTACTTCCCCCGACTCATCAATATATGACTCAAATCAATGGGAAAAGGCTTTCAGTGAAACCACTGTTTACTGTCAGTGGGATAATGACCGCAATATCAACGGAAATGCTGTAAACCGCTTTGCAATTCAGATTGGCATTAAATCAGATATTCTGAAAGATTTTATAAATTCCGGAATATACCGCATAACTGATTTGACTCCCTCGGTTAGAAAATGGAACGAACAGCGAAAATCCGGCAGACTTAACGCAAAAAACATTCCCACAGAAAAAATATATCCTGTAAACAATCCGGAAATCCTTAAAAGACTTGATATGATATGAAAATAATCCGGGCGGAATTTTTTTAATTCCGCCCGTTCTGTCTGTATATCAATGACGTTTCAGAAGCTTTTTCACCGTCATCATAATCGGCTGAAAATTGTATGAAGTCGCAAATATCAGTCCGCTTACAAGATAAAACATCTTTAATTTCGGCTGTGCAATTATCGCATAGCTCATTACCATAAGGACAAACATATTCAGTATAAAATCAGCGTGACAGACCTTGAAATATATAATACGTCTTGTATCGAATATTCTAAGAATATAGCATACAAGATAGCTTGCAAGCGTTGCTATCGCTGCACCCTGTATTCCCATTTTAGGAATTAAAATTATATTCAGTATGATATTTGACGCACATGCTGAAAGACTTGTCCACGCTGAATTTTGAGTGTGACAAGTTGCTGTATATATACTGCTTAAAAACTGATTAAGCGATATTAATAATACTGATACTGCAAGTACAGGCGTATATAAATAGACGTCTCCGTATTCGGAATAATTTCCCGAATCAACAAATATTGCTGTTATCGGCTTTACAAATGCTATCAGATACGCTGTCGCAATGTAAAGCATTGCCTGATATGCATTATATACTGTCCTGTAAAAATCGCTTTTATCTTCCGAATTGTTTTCCGTTATAGCTGACATATTCCACGCCTGATAGAATATTGTCGATACCATTAAGATTAAATTAGGCACTTTCGAGGCATAGCCGTATATTCCAGCTGATGCCTCACCGAGTACAGCTGTATCACTGTGCATATATCTTATAAACAAACGGTCTGAAAAGCCTGTTATCGTCCACATTATTGTTGTCGGTATTACGGGAAGTGCAAATTTCAACATCACTTTTGTAAGTTCAGCGTCAAAACTCTTTATACTAAGATACTTATAAACTTTTCCCGCAAAAAACAAAAACAGTGCTGAAAAGGAATCAGACAATATGCTTGCAAGCATAAATCCCTTTACTCCCATATGAAAATGCGATATAAATATTATATTAAATAAAAACAGTGTAAGAGTTGTAAGTATTCCGTCAAAAGAATAGAGCTTAAGCAACTGCTTTGCCCTTATAAACTGCGAATTCAAATCCCTGAATGCTGATGCACATACATATAAAAGCAGTAAAAACAGATAACCGTCCATATAGCTTAAAAACGATATAAGCTTAAACAGCGGTGATATTATAAAAAGCGATACAAGTCCTGCTGTACATACTATAAATGAACCTGTATATACCTGTTTTTTATTGTATTCCTTGTCAAGTCCGTAACGCATTGTTGCACTTGATATCGAAAGCGTAAATATCGGCAGAAGAAAATTAAGCGTTATTTCAAGAAGTTCCTTTGTACTGCTGTCTGCCGGACTTATATTGCTTGTATAAAGTCTTGTTAAAAACAATACAAGTATCTTTGAACCAAAACTTCCTACCGCAAATATAATCGTATTCATTGCCAGACTTTTATATTTATTCATAGATTCACTCTCCTGATTTTTATTGTTTACATATTATAGCATATTTTTTCCTGTTTGTCACTATTATTTCAAATTTTTATTAAAAAATCGGAGCAGATATAGAAACTGCTCCGATTTTTTCATGAGAACATCCCAAACAAAAAATTAACTGCACTGCAAAGAATTATTCCGACTGCTGTTGGAAGAATAAATGCTGTAAGAGTCCATTTTATACTGCCTGTTTCCTTTTTTATGGTAAGGCATGTTGTTGAGCATGGAAAATGAAAAAGCGTAAATATAAGCATACATACTGCCGTTGATATATCCCAGCCGTTATTTATAAATAATTTCCTAAGCTCATTCAAATCAGAAAGCTCCAGTATTGAACCCTCTGCAAGATATGTCATTATTATTATCGGCACTACTATTTCATTGGCAGGAAATCCCAGTATGAATGCAAGCAGTATTACTCCGTCAAGACCTATGAACTGCCCGAATGGGTCGAGGAAATCCGAACAGTATGATAATAATGATATTCCGTTTATATCCGTATTTGCAAGTATCCAGATAATCAGTCCGCTTGGTACTGCTACCATGCATGCTCTCCCAAGAACGAATAATGTTCTGTCAAGTACTGAGCGTACTATTACTTTTGTAAACTGCGGTTTACGATACGGAGGAAGTTCAAGCGTAAATGATGACGGTATCCCTTTAAGTATCGTCAATGAAAGAATTTTTGATACTATAAGCGTCATTATTATTCCCGAAAGTATCGTCAAAAGAAGTATTCCTGATGATAAAAGCGATGAACCTATTCCCTTTGATGTTATGAAAAACATGCTTATTATTGCTATGATAGTCGGGAATCTGCCGTTGCAGGGTACGAAATTATTTGTAAGTATTGCTATGAGACGTTCACGGGGAGAATCTATTATTCTGCACCCTGTAACCCCGACCGCATTGCAACCGAATCCCATACACATTGTAAGACTCTGTTTTCCGCATGCATTTGCACACTTAAAACATCTGTCAAGATTAAATGCAACTCTCGGCAAGTATCCGAAATCCTCAAGCAGTGTAAATAATGGAAAAAATATCGCCATAGGCGGTAGCATTACCGATACTACCCATGCAAGGACTTTATATATTCCCTGTATCAGTACACCCTCTACCCACTGCGGAGCATTTGTTTTCAGAATAAGCTCTGAAAGCTTATCTCCTATCCCGAAAAGCAACCCCGAAAGTATTTCTGACGGATAATTTGCACCCTCTATTGTTATCCAGAGAATTAACCCCAGAAGAATTATCATAAGTGGTATTCCGAACCGCCTGCTTGTTATTATATCATCAATCATTCTGTCACGCTTATATGCCTTATTTCCTGTTATTACACATTCCCCTGCAATTTCTTCCGCCTTTTTTATAACCGATGCCGTTATGCTGTCGGAAATATTTTCCGGATATTCTTTTATTTCTTCAAATTCCGGAATTTTTATATTTTCATATTCTTCGATATTATGTATTGCAGATTTATCGTCTTCAAGAATTTTAAGTGCCGTAAATTTTAACGGCAATTTTTTTATATCTCCCGATATTTCTGACATTATTTTTTCTGTCGCATTTTCAATATTTTCATCATATAATATCTGTACCGGTTCGGGAACTTCTTCCGACATTACCATATCATAAAGCCTTCCGCACATTTCGTCTATTCCCTTTCCTGTCCTTGCCGTTATTCCGCATACCGGTACTTTCAGAATACTTTCAAGCTTTTCAATATCTACTTTTATTCCCTTTGATTCCGCCTCATCAAGAAGATTTACACATACAAGTGTTTTCGGACACACTTCTATTGTCTGCAATACAAGATTAAGATTTCTTTCAAGACATGTCGCATCACATACCACTATTGAGGCATCGGCATTTCCAAAACATATAAAATCCCTTGCACATTCCTCCTCCGCTGATACTGCCCTTAATGAATATGTTCCCGGAACATCTTCAAGTATAAATCTATGATTTTTATATTCAAATTCTCCTTCTGAATTTGTTACCGTCTTTCCTGCCCAGTTCCCTGTATGCTGATTCATTCCTGTAAGTGCATTGAAAAGCGTTGATTTTCCTACATTCGGATTTCCCGCAAGTGATATTATACTTGTTTTCATTGCTGTTTTCCCTCCTGCTTAATTTAATCATTATAATTCTATGCCGACCAAAATGCATTATTGACCTGTAAATATTATCAAAAGCTCACACGAATATAAGGATTTTTTGTATAATAGGCTGAAAATAAATAAATCCCTTGACTTTTGGATATAATAGTGCTAAATTATAATTAGCACTCGGGGACAGAGAGTGCTAAAAGATTGAAAGGGTGTAAAATCGTGGACGAAAGAAAACTAAAGGTTTTAGCTTCCGTCGTTGATGAGTATATCAGAACCGGTGAACCGGTTGGTTCAAAAGCTATTTCAGGTATGCTTGACATAAAAGTTTCTTCCGCCACTATCAGAAATGATATGGCTGTGCTTGAACAGCTCGGCTACCTCGAACAGCCCCATACTTCTGCCGGAAGAATACCCACCTTCGCCGGATACAGACTTTATATCGACAAGTTCGTGAACCCTGTCAGACTCCCCGAGGAAGAACGCACAAGACTTGACAATATGCTTGAAGAAAACGGTGCTTTTACTGAAGATGCAATTATTCAGAATGCTGTTACTGCTCTTGCAGAACTTACAAACTGCACTGCTGTTGCATCAAATTCAGCTCCGCAATTCTCCGTCATATCAAAGGTCGAAGTAATCCCCACGGGAAAGAGAATGTATGTCATTCTTCTGATTACTTCGGGCGGTAACATCAAAAACAAAACCTGCCGTCTTGAATTTGACCTCAGCAATGAACAGCTTGACTTCTTCTCGCATTATGTTCAGGAAAATCTTCAGGGCGTTTCAGTTGAGGAAATTTCAGAGGAAACTTTCGACAAAATGGTTACGGCTCTCGGTGCTTATATGGTTATTCTTTCACCTCTTGTAAAAAGCATATACGAACTTTCTGCCGACCTTAAACAAAAATCCGTTACTTTCAGCGGTGAAGAAAATCTTTTCTCCTGCAGTGACCTTGACAAAGACGAAATAGTCAGATTTATTGAACATAAAAATGAACTCGTCAATATGCTTGATGATACTTTCAACGGTATTCAGATTAAATTCGGTCAGGAAAATGATGACTTCATTATCGGCAATTCAAGCATGATTGTTTCAAAATACAAAAAGGGTTCAAAAACTGCCGGCTCATTAGGAATTATAGGCCCTATGAGAATTGACTATGCTAAAATTATTCCATATGTGGAATATTTTACAGAAAAATTAACTCTCCTTATGTCGGACGATGTTCCCGACGATGAGAGCAATAAATAGAAAGGAGTCTGAAAAATGGAAGAAAACGAAAAAAATCCCGATGTTCAGGAGGATATTTCTGAAAATCCTGCTGAAGATAATACAGACCAGAACGACAATTCAAACGAGTGTGATGACATATCAGCCAAGATTTCTGAACTGGAATCAAAGCTGAACGATTCCGAAGACAAATATCTGAGGCTCTTTGCTGAATACGATAACTTCCGCAAGAGAACTTCAAAAGAGAAAATCGAAGCTTTCGGAAATGCTACTGCTAAATGCGTTGAAAACATTCTGCCCGTTATAGACAGCTTTGAACGTGCAATCATTGCTGAATGTTCTGACGAAGCCTATAAAAACGGTATGAATATGATTTTCAATCAGTTTAAATCCGTTCTTGATAAACTCGATGTTAAAGAAGTTCCCGCCCTCGGTGAGGATTTCGACCCCAATCTCCACAACGCTGTTACCAAAGTTGACAGCAAGGATTTCGAATCAGGTAAAATTTGCCAGGTTTATCAGAAAGGCTACAAAATCGGTGACAGACTTATACGTCCTGCTATGGTTGTTGTTGCCAACTAATTAAACTTGATTTTAAAAACCATTAAGCATTTAAATGCTTATATATAGAAAGGAAGATTTTTTATGGGAAAGATTATTGGTATTGACCTTGGTACTACAAACTCATGCGTAGCAGTTATGGAAGGCGGTAACGCTGTTGTTATTCCTAACTCGGAGGGTGCAAGAACTACTCCTTCAGTTGTTGCTTTTACCAACACCGGCGAAAGACTTGTAGGTCAGATTGCTAAAAGACAGGCGGTAACCAACCATGAAAAAACCATATCTTCAATCAAGAGACATATGGGCTCTGACTACAAAGTAGATATTGACGGAAAGAAATATACTCCTCAGGAAATTTCAGCTATGATTCTTCAGAAACTCAAGGCTGATGCTGAAGCTTATCTCGGAGAAACTGTTACCGAAGCTGTTATCACAGTTCCCGCATACTTCACAGACTCACAGAGACAGGCTACAAAAGATGCCGGTCAGATTGCCGGTCTCACTGTAAAGAGAATTATCAATGAACCTACTGCTGCTGCTCTTTCTTACGGTATCGACAAGGAAGAAGAACAGACTATTATGGTTTATGACCTCGGCGGCGGTACATTCGATGTATCTATCATCGAAATGGGTGAAGATGTTCAGCAGGTTCTCGCTACTGCCGGTAATAACCACCTCGGCGGTGACGATTTCGACCAGAGAATTATTGACTGGATGGTTGCTGAATTTAAAAAATCAGAAGGCATTGACCTTTCCGGCGACAAGAGTGCTATGCAGAGACTTAAAAACGATGCTGAAAAAGCTAAGATTGAACTTTCTGCAACCACAACTACAAATATAAATATTCCGTTCATCACTGTTGATTCAACAGGTACTCCAAAGCACCTTGACCTTACACTTTCACGTGCTAAGTTCAACGAACTTACTGCTGACCTCGTTGAAGCTACTATGGGACCTGTAAGACAGGCTCTTAATGACAGCGGTCTTAAGGTTTCGGAACTCAGCAAGGTTCTTATGGTCGGCGGTTCTTCAAGAATCCCCGCTGTTCAGGAAGCTGTTCAGAAGCTTATCGGCAAAGAACCATTCAAGGGCATCAATCCTGATGAATGTGTTGCTCTCGGTGCTGCTTATCAGGGCGGTGTTATCGGCGGTGACGTTAAAAACGGTCTCCTCCTCCTTGATGTTACTCCGCTTTCACTCGGTATCGAAACTGCCGGCGGTATCTGCACAAGAATGATTGAAAGAAACAGCACTATCCCGACTAAGAAATCACAGATTTTCTCAACTTATGCTGATAATCAGGAAGCTGTTGACATCAATGTTCTTCAGGGTGAACGTGAATTTGCCAAGGATAACAAGCTCCTCGGAACATTCCGTCTTGACGGTATCGCTCCCGCTCCGAGAGGTATCCCTCAGATTGAAGTTACTTTCGATATTGATAAGGACGGTATCGTTCACGTATCCGCTAAGGATAAAGGTACAGGCAGAGAACAGAATATTTCAATCACTGCTTCAACAAATATGTCCAAAGACGATATCGACAAGGCTGTTAAGGAAGCTGAACAGTACGCTGAAGCTGATAAAAAACGTCGTGAACAGGTTGACGCTAAGAATAATGCCGAAAACCTTGTATTCCAGTGCGAAAAGGCTCTCAATGATTTCGGCGATAAGGTAAGCGATTCCGATAAAGCTCCTATTCAGGCTAAAATCGATGAACTCAAAGACGCTCTCAAGGCTGAAAACTATGACGCTATCAAGACTAAATCCGATGAACTTCAGAAGGCTTTCTATGACCTCTCATCAAAGGTTTACTCACAGGCTAATCCTAACGGAGCAGGCGTTGACCCGTCACAGTTCACAGGCGGAAATACTTCATCAGACAATAATGATGACAACGGCGATTTTGTTGACGCTGACTATACAGAAGAATAATTTATACAATCAATAAATAATGCAACCTGACGGGCGGAATTTCACTTCTGCCCTAAAGGTCTATATAGGGATATTTAAAAAATCAGAAAAAAATCCGGCACTTTTGCATAACTGCCGGCTGTAAAGGAGCTTTTCTATGGCTGATAAGAGAGATTATTATGAAGTGCTGGGGATTCAGAAAGGTGCTTCCGAAGATGAAATAAAAAAGGCTTTCAAAAAGAAAGCAAGAGAATTTCACCCCGATTTGCACCCTGATGACCCTTCATGTGAAGAAAAATTTAAAGAGGCTAATGAGGCTTATGAAGTCCTTTCTGACCCTGACAAACGTGCAAAATATGACCAGTTCGGTCATGCCGGCGTTGACCCGTCATTCGGTGGCGGAGGCGGTATGGGTGGTATGGGCGGATTCACTGATATGAGTGATATTCTTGACAGCATATTCGGTGGCTTTGGATTCGGTGGCGGAGGCGGTTTCAGCGGAAGCTCCTCCTCACGTTCTTCTGCCAACGCTCCGAGACGTGGCTCTGATATTAATGAATCTGTTATACTTACCTTTATGGAATCCTGCAACGGTGTCAAAAAGGATATAAAAATAAACAGAATGACAACCTGTGATGTGTGTCACGGTACTGGTACTCACTCGGGTACTTCTGCTGAAATATGCCCCGACTGTCAGGGACGTGGTTCAATAAAGGTTACTCAGAGAACTGCTTTCGGTGCTATTTCTTCCGCTAAGCCCTGCCCCCACTGCGGTGGTAAAGGTAAAATTATCAAGAATCCTTGCGATGCTTGTCACGGTGTCGGAAGAAAACGTGTCGTAAAAACTGTTACTGTTGACATTCCCGCCGGTATTGCGGACGGTCAGACTATAAGACTTTCAGGTCAGGGCGACTGCGGTATAAACGGAGGTCCAGACGGTAACCTCAATATTACTGTTTCCGTAAAGGCTCATCCTCTGTTTACCCGTGACGGATATGATATTCACTGCGAAATCCCCGTTACCTATGCTCAGGCTGTTCTCGGTGCGGAAATTACTGTTCCTACTATTGACGGAAATGTTAAATACAATATCGGAGAAGGTACACAGCCCGGAACTGTATTCAGACTTAAAAACAAGGGTGTTAAAAAGCTCAGAAGTTCGGACAGAGGTCATCAGTATGTAAAGATTACTATCGAAGTTCCGAAAAATCTTTCCAAAAAGCAGAAGGATATTATCAAGGATTTTGAGGAATCACTATCTGATACCAACTATACTAAACGCAAATCATTCCTTGATAAAATAAAGGAAATATTCAACTGATATACAGGGCGGATTTATTTCCGCCTTTTTCATTAAGGAGGTGCTGTGTGATATTCAGTGCATATCAGATTGTATTCTTTTTCTTTATATATGCTTTTCTCGGCTGGTGTACAGAGGTTATATATGCCTGTGTAAATTCCGGTAAATTTGTAAACAGAGGTTTTCTGAATGGCCCTTACTGTCCTATTTACGGCTTCGGAGTCGTTGCTGTTGTAATGTGTATCTATCCCGTTAAGGATAATCTGCCCGTTTTGTTTTTCGGTTCGGTAATACTTACCACTGCTCTTGAATTTGTTACGGGTTTTATTCTTGAAAAGATTTTCAATGAAAAATGGTGGGATTATTCCGATGAACATTTCAATATAAAAGGTTACATATGCCTTAAATTTTCTCTTATGTGGGGACTTGCCTGCATAATCGTTGTAAGAGTCATTCACCCGATTATAATTAAATTCGTGGATTTTGTACCAAGATTAATCGGAATAATTATTATTTCAGTACTTTCTGCTGGTATTTTAAGCGATATTATTATAACTGTTCTTGCAATTATGAAAATCAGGAAAAACATCAGGCTTATACAGTCAATATCCGATGAAATGCGTAATATATCAGATTTTACTGGTGAGAAAATTTATGACAAAGTCAGCACCATTATGGAAAAGAATGAAGAATACAAGGAAAAAATTTCCGAAAAGTGTCAGCATCTTGAGGAAATTAAAGAAAAATATAAAAATATTACCGAATCTAAAGGCATTATAAATAAACGTATCGAAAACGCTTTTCCTAAACTGAAAATCAATACAAGAAAGACTTTCAGAGAACTCATTGAGGAAATCAAATCAAACAAGGAATAAAAAAAAATCAGACAGCGGATTTTATATTTATATCCGCTGTCTTTTTTATATGGCTTTCTTTTGTCTGATTTATTTAATCATAATATGATTGTAAAGCAGTTTCTCCGATATATTTATCTTTGCTGTATCCTGTATATACGTTTGCTCCGTATTCGTTAATATAATACTCGTCGCCGTCCTCATCATAATAATATACAGTATTTCCGAAAAGCTTTTTATATACCTTGTCGGCAAGCTCTTTATATTCCTTTGGAATATAGTAAGCATAGTTATTAATAATTATCATACCGCCGGTTTCCGTACTGTCGTATACGTTTTTTGATACATTTATAAGCTTTTCAAGGTCTGCGTCAACAGTATTCGTGCCTATTGAAAATGGTTTTTTTCCTGCTCCCGTATACCTGTCTGACATAAGAATATATCTTTCAGAAATTCTCCGGTATTCCGAACTGTTATTATAATTGATAATATTATCAATCGGAATAACATTCTGATAAACACAGACCGTAGCATTTTCAAAACTGCTTAACTTGAAATTATCGCCGTCTGTATTGAAATCCGGTCTGTTTTCCTTGATAAATGCTATTGTATTTTCAAAATTTTCCCTGATTTCAAGTCCGTTTCCTATATAGCCTATAATCTGCTTTGAACAGTAATCCTCAGCAGTCATATTTTTAAGGTCAGTCTGATATGCTGTTATAAGTTCCTCAAGGGAGCTTTTATTAATCTGTATATCATATTGTGTTTCTGTTTTAGACTCGGAAAAAGTAATGTTTCTTAATGGATAACTGTAATGTGAATAGCATTCTCTTATTATATCTTCTGCATAGTCTGCAAATTCATCTGATGTATATATTGCTGATGTGATTTTATAAAAATCCTCATAGAGAATATCATATCGCCTCGAAACGATATTGCCATTCTTCATATAATATCTTATCTCAAGTTCTATATCATTATTAAAATTTATTGTATTATTATCAGTATTTTCAGATACATCAATTATCTCATAATCTTCATATTTTTCGGGGTGTTCATACTGGTCAATATAAGATTTCTGAATTTCTGTAACAGTTCTTATTATATTGCGGTCAGAATACATATTACTGCCGTAATCAACTATTTCATTAAAGCTTTTTGTCATACTTCCGTATTCTCTCATAGATACCTGTGCAACACCTGCCGGATTGGGTACATACTTATATATTCCGAATCCGTTTGATATATCACTTACAGCAACTATGATAAATATCGAAACTACTGTTCCTATAAATCTGAATACAGAATAGTGGAATTTCTTGAATCCTCTTTTTGTAATTACTTCAAAGAGGAAATATATTATTGCTCCGACAAATATTGCTCCTATAAAATCATCGCCCGAAAGTGATATTGCATATATGATTATAAAAAGCATTGCCGATGTCAGTGCATAGTAAAGCATTCTGTATACATACGGCTTTGATACGCTCTCTGCCTTTCTCTTTTTATAGAGAAAATATGTCAGTGCAACAATCAGAGCTATATAGATTATTATGGATATAAGCCAGCTCCAGAAATACGGCATATTAGTTGTTCCGTTATCCGCAATCTGAAATACAAACATTGCACAGCCGAAAGGACTTGTAAAATAAATCTGTTCAAGCATTATTACATCGTCCATTACTCCGTACGGATTTGAATTGCAGATACAGAATCCGAATACAAGCAAAAATAATGGTATAATTCCGTTTATAAGCACTGATGATGCTATCGCTTCAAATATACTTCCGCAACATGTTATGCAGAATACCGTAAGAGTATAGAATAAAATCATTGCCAGTACTACACATACTCCGCATTGATTTATTATGCTTAAAGTATCTTTCATATCTTCAAGATGAAGTCCGATTCCGATAAGTCCGATTAAGTCGCCTATAACCCACGCAACAAGGGCGGGAATTAAATATATTCCCAGTCCTGTGAGATAATCCGTGAAAAATCTCTGTGTTGAACTTAAAGGCAGTGAAAGGTTCATATCAACACAAGATTTCTTATACTGATACCTGAAAATATTCATTGCTACTACAAATCCGGCAAGAAGTGCCAGTATTCCGGCTATAACTCCGGCAACCATAAGTATTTCAGTATCGGGATAATGTGTGTGATAATCATTATCCTTGTATTTCTGATAGTAGTATTCAGTATATACTCCAAGTGCCATTACAAGCGGAAAGCCTATTGCGTGGAGTATACATATTACTGTTGCAAGCTTGCGGTTAGTAGTTATATTTGTCTTGATTCTTGCCATAATAAATGGATTCTTGAAAAGCTTTGGCTTACTTATTGATTTCACTGCTGTCATAGCCAAGCACCTCCAGTTCATAAATAAAGATTTCTTCAAGCGTAAGCGGTATTATATCCATTACTATCGGCGTTTTTGAGGCGAATGCCGTCTTTATAGTATCAGTATCGCCTTTTGCAATTACATAACATACACTCTGACGCTGTTCATAGTGAAGTATTTCAAGTCCCGATTCTTCAAGCTGTTGCTTTGTATATACTCTTGCCATTCCGTTTGAATCGGGAGGAAATACAAGCTGTACCTTGTGAATATTTCCCTTGAGACTGTCCAAATCCCTTGAAAATACAAGCTTTCCGTGATGTATAAGGCAGGCTGTATCGCATACTTCATTTATTTCCTTGAGGTTATGCGATGATATTATAGTAGTAAGCTTGCGGTCAAGCATTGCATCTATAAGCATTTGCTTTATTATTATTCGCATTGTAGGGTCAAGACCGTCAAAAGCTTCGTCCATAAGCAAGTATTCCGTACGGCATGCAAGACCGATTATAACTATTGCCTGCCTTTTCATACCCTTTGAGAAATCCCCTGTTTTCTTTTCAAGAGGCAGATTTATTTTTTTGCGTAAATCTTCAAATACTTCCTCTGAAAAATTCGGATAAAAGCCTTTATAGTAATCTTTAAGGCTTTTCAGCGTAAAACTGCTGAACTGTATTGTTTCATCATTGATGAAAAATACCTGCTTTTTGATATCCACGTTGTCATATACTTTTTTGCCGTCAATAGTGACTTCTCCGCTGTCCTGAATATATATTCCCGAAAGAAGTCTGAGTATTGTGGATTTTCCCGCACCGTTTGAACCGAGAAGTCCGTATGCCGTTCCTTTTTCGATTTTAAAGCTTACGTTGTCAAGTGCCGTGAAGTCATCAAATTTTTTCGTAACGTTTTTAAATTCAATCATTATATTTCTCCCCCTTTATATCATCAGATATTCTGTCAATACGTTCTTTGAGTTCATAGGAATCTGCTCCGTTTGTAATAGCCTTTCGCACAGAAGAATCAAAATCCGACAGGATAAATTCTTTTATGAGACTGTTGTCTATTTTAGCTATAAAGCTACCACGTCCCGTAAGTGAATAGATTATACCATTTCTTTCAAGCTCCTGATATGCCTTTGCAACAGTATTAGGATTTACCCCCGTATCTTTTGCAAGATTTCTTACGCTTGGTATCTGGTCATTTTCCTTTAAGCTACCCTTTATGACAAGCTCTATTATTTTAAAATAAATCTGTTCATATATCGGAGTTCTGCTTGTTAAGTCAATCGTAAACATAGTAATCCTCCTTTCAGAAATCAGTGTATTATCCTTACTATTACACTTATATCATATCATACATTCCTTATTTTGTCAATAGTTATTTCAAAAAAATTCATATAAAAAAAGGACAACTTTTTCAGTTGTCCTCTGTTTCTGATGATGATGCCTCCTCGGAAATATCTATCGCCTTTACAAGTCGGTCTATTGTGTTTGTATTAAGTTTTGCGGTAAGCTTTAAGCGGTCGACATCTGCCTTGAATGATACAAGCTCATTCGCAAGACGCTTGAAAAGTTCCTTATTCTGTTTCTGTTCGGCTTCAAGGGTACTGATACGGTTTTCGAGTTCTTCAAGCTTTTCGGCAAGCATTGTATTATATTTATTCTGCTTTTCTCCGAACTGTTTCAAATCGGAAGATGCTTTTAAAAATCCTCCGCTGTTTTCAGAATCATAAGTACTGCATTTTTTCCTGATAGAATCCATTTTCATCGCCTCCAGTAATCAAGTGTATTTTTAATTGTTTCCTCAAGAGGAATTTCAGGTTTCCAGCCTGTATCTGCTGTAATTTTGGAAATATCCGCCTCAATAACCGGTATGTCAGACGGTCTTAGCCTGTTCGGGTCAACAGTAATTTTTATATTCGCTGTGGACTGGGAAATAATCATATCAAGTATTTCCCTAATCGCTATTGCGTTACCGCTTCCGACATTGTAAAGTTCTCCTGATTTTCCCTTTTCGCCTAAAAGCATATAAGCTCTTACCACGTCACGAACATCAGTAAAATCACGTTTTGCATCAAGATTTCCGACACACATTTCCGGAGCTTTCAGACCTTTTTCAATTTCCGCAACCTGTTTACAGAAATCGGATACCACAAACTGTGGTAACTGTCCTGCTCCTATATGATTGAATGCACGAACCATTACTATATCCATTTTATATGCTTTTGCGTATATACTTCCAATCATTGACTGACATGTCTTAGTTACAGCATATATATTTCCAGGGCGTGGAGGTTCTTCCTCTGATACGGGACAGTTTCGTATATATCCGTATTCCTCTCCCGAACCTATCAGAATTATTCTTGAATCAAGTCCGGAATCCCTCAGGGAATCAAGAACATTCAAAGCACCCTTTATATTTACGTCAACCGTCAGCTGTGGATTTTTCCACGAAAGTGCCACGGAACTCTGTGCCGAAAGATGATATATTATTTCCGGCTTTACTTCATCAAGAACCGCTGAAATCTGATTTTTTTCGAGTATATCAAGTACATGCGGTATACATTCGGAATTGCTTATTTTTTCATTCGCAAGGCATGTGGAATGTACTTCAAAGCCGTTTTCAAGAAGTATTTCCGCAAGATAGCCCCCTACAAATCCTGCACCGCCTATTATCAAAACTCTTTTCATTTACTTCCTCCTGTCAGTGCCTCAAAAACTTCATCAAGAATTTTTCCGGAATCAAAAATATCATGTACCCGTCTGAATGCATTTTTACCGTATGCCTCACGCAGATTCTTGTCACCTGCAAGCATATTTATTGCATTTGCAAGCTGTATCGGACTGGACGGTTCAACAGTTATTCCGCTTACTCCGTCAACGCTTACGTGCGGTACTCCCGTCGGAAGTGATGTATTTATAACCGGCTTTGAATATACCATTGCTTCAAGCTGTACTATTCCGAATGCTTCACTGTTCGCTACTGACGGCAACACAAATATATCACAGTCCGCAAACGCACATTTCAAATCATTATCGGGAAGAAATCCCATAAAATGAACGTTATCCATATTATGACTTCCTGCATATTCTTTCAGCGATGTTTCAAGAGTACCCGTTCCCGCTATGAAAAGTTCACAGTTATGAACATTCCGGAATGCTTTTAAAAGAATTTCTACTCCCTTGTAATATACAAGTCTGCCCGTAAAAAATACTTTTACTGCTGATTTGTCTATAAGCTTTTCGGTAAGTATCGGCTTACGCTGTATATTAAGATATTCCCTGATATTTATTCCATAGGGAATTACACGGCATTTTTCACGGAATTTCGATATATAAGGCGAACTGTCTATATGTCCCTGAGTTGCGGTAAGAATCAAATCGGCACGCTTTAAAAACTTCATCATTATGGGCTTATAGAAAAACAACAGTTTTTTCTGCTTTACAACGTCACTGTGCCAGCTTATTACGATTCTTCCCTTATATCCCGAAAGCAATACCGCCAAATCAGCAAGCGGAAAAGGAGTATTTATGTGAATAATATCTGATTTTTCCGAAAGTCTGCGGAAATTCCTTATAAATGAAAGCGAAAGAGGACATGAAAAATATGTTCCGAAGCTTCCCGAACGTATTATTTTTGCTCCGCTGATTTTTTCCTGTATAGTTTTCCCTCTGCCGTCACGGCATACAAGCACAATCAAATCGGATTTTCTGCTGAAATCCTCCGCATACTGTTTCACAAGGCTTTCGATTCCGCCAACATGGGGATAATATGCTTTATTAACTTCAAGTATTCTTAATTTTCTGTTCATAGCAGTTCCCTGTAAACCTTATATAATATTTCGGCTGATTTTTCCCATGTAAATTTTTCCGCACGTTCAGAACCTTCTCTGCTTAATCTTTCACGCAGATTTCTGTCACTGTAAATTCTTTCAAGACCTTCCGCAATGCTGTTTACTGAATATGCGTCAACTATAACTGCACTGTCACCTGTAACTTCCGGAAGTGACGCTTCTCCCGATGTAAGAACGGGTACACCGCATGCCATAGCTTCCAGCGGTGGCATTCCGAATCCCTCATATATTGACGGGAAAACAAATGCAACTGCTCCACACATAAGGGCATTTATATCTTCTGACGGTATATATTTCGTAAAAATCACTTTCTTTTCTATACCCAGTTTTTCAGCTTTTGCATAGATACTGTCATAAAGCCAGCCCTTTCCGCCTGCAAGTACAAGATTAGGCGGATTATCCGTATTTTTTACAAATTCCGCATACGCTTCAATAAGTCTTTCAAGATTTTTTCGGGGTTCGATAGTTCCGAGATAAAGAAAATATTCTTCACCCGTTTCAAAATCCCTTTTAACACGTTCAATCTTATCCGTATCATTGCACGGGTGAAATTTATTCAAATCCACTCCGCAAGGCACTACTCTTATTTTATCCTGATACTGCGGAAAATACTTTATAATCTCCGTTTTTGAAAACTCCGAATCCGTTACTATTATATCAGCTCTCTTCATCGATTTCTTCAATCCTGTATCAAGCATATATTTAGTTCTCGCCCTTACTGTTTCGGGAAATGCCTTGTATACCATATCATGAACAGTAACGACAGATTTTCCCCTGACTTCCGGAGGTACTATATAATTGAAAAAATGCGTTATATCGCAATCCGAACCGAAAAACTTATAATAAGGTACTGGCAGAAAATTCGAAACAAGTCTGTATAAATATCCCGAAAAATCCGCTGTATTCGTTTTTATTCCCGTATCAAGAAACTGCTTTATGCGTTCGGATTTCTGTGTGTCGCCTTTCTGCGAAAAAAAATTGTATACATATTCATTTTCCGGATAAAGTCTTGCCATTGCGGTTGTCTGTCCCGCTTCGCACCACCCTATTCCTGTTATTCTCTCGCTTACAAGCGGTAACGCATCAAACGCTATTTTCATTATAATCTGTCCTTTTAATCCTACAAATATTTTTTAAAAGCCTTTTTCATTCTAATCATTGTATCTATAAACCAGTCAAACTGTTCATTCCACTTGTCTTTATTTTCAAGTTCAACGGAATGTTCAATAACGATACGGCTTGCTTTTTTCTCCGGAAGTTCTCTCCAGTCAAATATCAAACCCGAATCAGCCTCAATCTGTGCTTTCTTTTCAAAAAAAGAATGAAATAATTCTTTATTATTGTTTATATAGATTGCCACATTAACTTCATTTCTTTGCTTAATTTGTGCAATTGTCAGGTGACAATCTGATGAACCTATACTAAAATCCATCCAATGGTCTGTTGATGGTTTTCCCCGCTTGAAATTCTTTGAAAACTGCGAATTTTTAAATGCGTATTCATTAAAGGCAATCCAGTAATCAAGACGTGACTGCTGTGTTGCATTAATGCACTCATTATGCTTTATATTTTTTACCCAGTCATTCGGCTTTTCAATCACATCAAATTTTACTGCCGGAGCTGATTCGCCAATCCTATATAATTTTATTTCACAAAGAAAGAAAGATATTTTCTCATCAGTATGATTATTAAGCCATTCTATCGCAGAACGGTGTTCTTCACGGGCTTTTTTAACAAGCCAGATAATAATATCCGCATCTTTTCCGGACGCATATGTTATCAATTTTCCTAAATGGTCGTGATTTGTTTCTTCAAGCTGATTTTCAATTATAATTTTTCGGTCTGTTCCTGTTTCAGTAGCATAAATATCTACATGAAAGTCCCCTACATCTGATTCTGTTTCATCAATGGTAATTTCCAATCCAACAGCATCGGACAGCAATACAATATTTTCATCTTTGGCAAGCCAGGGTGTAAAATCCAATGCCTCATGTTGCCATACTTCCCTTAAATCCTCAATTTCCTTTAATTGTCCCAAACTAATCATTTATGTTTTTTCACCTTTTTATTTAAAAAAGTTTTCGGTCAAGCCTTTTTCAAAAGGCTTGCAGGGGAGGTCTGGAGGGGGCAGAGCCTCCTCCAGTTATTTTCCGATAACCTGATTTATTCTGATTTCCTCTCCTACACGCTTCATATCGTTTTCAACCATTCTCTTTACGAGTTCAGCAAATGAAATCTCACGTTTCCAGCCGAGTACGCTTTCAGCCTTTGCAGGATTTCCGAGAAGTATATCTACTTCAGCGGGGCGGAAGAATTTCGGATTTACCTTAACAATTGTCTTGCCTGTTGCCTTGTCAATACCGATTTCGTCAACGCCTTCGCCTTTCCATTCGATTTCGATTCCGACATGTCCGAATGCTGTTTCAACAAATTCACGGACTGTTCTTGTTTCATTAGTAGCAATTACATAATCATCGGGCTTGTCCTGCTGTAACATAAGCCACATTGCTTTTACATAGTCCTTTGAATGTCCCCAGTCACGCTTTGAATCCATATTTCCGAGTTCAACGTATTCCTGTATACCGTGCTTGATTCTTGCAACAGCGTCAGTAATTTTTCTTGTAACAAATTCTATTCCACGTCTTTCGGATTCGTGATTGAATAAAATTCCGGAGCATGCAAACATTCCATAGCTTTCACGGTAATTCTTTGTAATCCAGTGACCGTAAAGCTTTGCTACACCGTACGGACTTCTCGGATAGAATGGTGTTTTTTCTGTCTGCGGAATTTCCTGTACAAGTCCGAACATCTCGGAAGTAGATGCCTGATAGAATTTACATTCAGGCTTTACTATTCTTATAGCCTCAAGCATATTTGTAACACCGATAGCGTCAATATCAGCAGTTCCGAGAGGGGTGTCCCAGCTTGTTGCTACAAATGACTGTGCTGCAAGGTTGTATACTTCATCTGCCTGTGAAATCTTCATTGCTGATATAAGTGATACAGGGTCAGTCATATCAGCATAGATAAGCTTTACCTTGTCTTTAAGATGTTCAATATTTCCGTAATCAACTGTTGCCTTTCTTCTCCATATGCCATATACATTGTAGCCCTTTTCGAGAAGCAATTCTGCAAGATATGAGCCGTCCTGTCCTGTAATACCTGTAATAAGTGCATTTTTCATAGTTAAAAATCTCCTTAAATAATTTTATATTAAATCTGTTCTGCCCTGTTCCTTAAGCTCTGCAATAACTTTTTTAACGTCCTGTGTATTATTCTTTGAGCATACAAGGACTGCGTCATCAGTATCGACAATAATCAAATCCTCAACCCCGACAGATGCTATAAGACGTTTGCCTCCGCATATTGTAGTCCTTTCGGAATTGACTGAAATAACATTTCCCTCGATATAGTTCTTATTGCTGTCTACTTCGTTTATTCTTTCGACCGCAAGCCAGTTTCCTACATCGTCCCAGCCGAAACTTCCCGAAATAGTATATATATCATCAGCCTTTTCCATAATTCCGAAATCTATCGATTCACTGCGGAAAGCTGTAAATTCCTTTTCAAGAACGCTTTCAAAATCAGCAGTTTTGTATGCCTTGCTGATTTTCAATGCCCCCTCGTAAATATCCGGCATAAACTTTTCAAGATTATACATTATAGATGATACTTTCCATACAAACATACCACTGTTCCAAAGATACTTTCCGGAGGCGAGGTATTCCTTTGCTGTTTCGAGATTCGGCTTTTCAACGAATCTTTCTACTTTGTATGCGTCATTATTTACTGATGATGTTTCAGAACCAAAATTTATATATCCGTAACCTGTTTCGGGATATGTCGGAGTTATTCCGATAGTTACAAGATTTTTTCCGTCAAGTGCGGTTGATATAGCTTTTTTAAGAGTATTTATATATAATCTTTCGTAGCTTATCAGATGGTCTGACGGTAAAACAAGCATTATCGCATCATCATACTTTCTGCTGATTACTGCTCCTGCAAGAGCTATACATGGTGCAGTATTTCTTGCACACGGTTCGGCAAGTATGTTTTCTGTCGGTATATCCGGAATCTGTTCCCTTACAAGCGGAATATACATAGCATTTGTAACTATATATATATCTTCCTTTGAAACAACACTTAAAAGTCTTTTGACTGTTTTCTGAATCATAGTTTCGCCGTCTTTAGTAAGCGATAAAAACTGTTTCGGGTATGAATTACGGCTCTTTGGCCAGAATCTTTCTCCCCTGCCTCCTGCCATTATAACTGCTGTTGTTTTCATTTTCTGCCTTCTTTCCTGTCTTGTGTATTATTTTCATCAATGCCGAGAACTTCCTTTTCCGTTTCGGCATTGGTTTTATTAGGGAAAAACATCGTTTTCAGAGTCATCAGCATAAGCTGTAAATCAAGTCTGAAAGAGTAATTCTCAATATACATCAAATCCATTTTTAACTTGTCATATGGAGTTGTGTCGTAAGTCCCTGTAACCTGTGCATAGCCTGTAAGACCTGCTTTTACTTTAAGTCTGTATTTAAATTCCGGAATAGTTTTTTCATATTCTTCGGCAAGCTCCGGACGCTCCGGACGTGGCCCTACTATTGACATATCACCTTTTAATATATTGAAAAGCTGTGGAAGTTCGTCTATACGGCAACTTCTTATAATTCTTCCTACCGGAGTTATACGCTTGTCATAATCCTTTGCGAGTTGCGGTATTCCCGATTTTTCCGCATCAGCAATCATACTTCTGAATTTGTATATATAAAATTCCTTTTCATCTATTGTAAGCCTTTTCTGACGGTATATAATATTTCCTCCATCACATAGCTTTACTGCTAACGCTGTTACAAACATTATCGGGCTGAAAAGTATTATCATCAAGAGTGATATTATTATATCAGCCATTCTCTTAATAAAACGCTGTTCAAAAGTCAATCCGCCGTTACGGCACAATATAAGCGGAGTATCAAAAAGCCTTATATCTTCAGCACCTCTTAATATAATATCTGAAATTTTCGGGACAATATACGCTCTTATATCATTCTTAAAACAGAATTTCATATAATCATTTCTGCTTTTTGCAGGAATATCGCATATAATGACTCCCTCATATTTAAGAATATGCTTTTTTACTTCGTCCTCATTTTCAAAATCGCCTATATTGACTGATTCGCATATCATATACTTGTCAACACGTGTACTCATTTTCATGACGAGCGATGCTGCCTGACGACTTCCGTAAAGAATAATCAGCCTGCGGGGGGGATATACAAGAAAATATATTTTATCCACAAACAAATTCCAGAAGAAAATAAAAACAATTTCCGCCCCTGTAAGATATACTATCGGGAATCCCCTCATAAAATCTCGTCCTATAAGGCTTATCTGAAAATAAGTAATTACATTCACGCATACTATTGAAATCATCTGCGAGTAGAACATATCAGTTTTTTTCAGATACCCGACTTTAAATCCGCCGTAAGCCTTGAAGAATATCATAATCAGTATGGTATATATTGCAATCAATACCCAGTTTCCTCGCCTGTAATACGGCAGAATTATAGTATCGCTATAATATCTGTACCATATAAACCCAAAAAATGCTGTAAGAAATCCAAGAAGTATCATTGACGCTCCGAAAGAAAAAAGTCTTTTATACTGGTCTCTTTTATTCATCTGCTGTCAGCCTGTTCCTTATTTATTTTATATTATATTATATCAAATCAGATTATGACTGTCAATAGAAACACCGAATTTTTAACCGTTTTGAAACCGACATAAAAATAAGGGCGAACTGTGTCCGCCCATATCAGAAAATCAGTTCTTTTCGGAATTTACAAACATATCATAAATTCTTCTTATAGCCTCGCTTAAATCACTTTCATTGACTCCGACAATGACGTTAAGCTCGCTTGAACCCTGGTCAACCATTTTTACATTTATTCTTGCATGTGCAAGAGATGCGAAAAGTCTTGCGACAGTACCTCTTGTATTTTTCATACGTCTGCCCACTATTGCAAGGAGTGCAATTCCATGTTCTATTTCGAGGTGGTCAGGCTTTACGTCTCTGCGGAGCTGTGCAGTAATTTTATCTTCAACCGGTTCAAGAGTAGCAGTATCAACGACAACGCTCATAGTATCAATTCCGGAAGGCATATGTTCAAATGAAATACCGTTTTCATAGAGAACTTTAAGGACTTTCATTCCGAATCCCTTTTCACTGTTCATCATAGCTTTTTCGATATTGATAACACTGAATCCCTTTCTGCCTGCTATTCCTGTTATGGTATGGGGACATGTTTCATCATCAAAATCGTGGTCATCAGATACAATCATAGTGCCGTCATCCTGGGGTCTGTTTGTATTTCTTATATTAATAGGAATACCTGCTTCTCTTACAGGGAATATTGCATCTTCGTGGAGAACAGATGCACCCATATATGCAAGCTCACGGAGTTCCTTATATGTTATAATGCTGATAACATCAGGATTTTCAACTATTCTCGGGTCTGCAACAAGGAATCCCGAAACATCTGTCCAGTTTTCATATATATCAGCGTTTACGGCTCTTGCAACGATTGAACCGGTAACGTCTGAACCGCCTCTTGAAAAAGTCTTTACAATTCCCTCGGTAGTTTTTCCGTAAAATCCGGGGATAACGGCATTTTCACACTTTGAAAGACGTTCTCTTGTACGCTTGACAGTTTCATCAAGCATAAGGTTTCCGTTTGTATCGAAAACAATAATATCTCCGGCATCTACAAATTCAAATCCAAGGTATGCCGAAAGAAGTTTTCCGTTGAGATATTCACCACGGCTTGCGGAAAAATCCTTAGCAGGTCTTGATTTAAGCTCTGCCTTTATTTCCTCAAAATCCTTGTCAAGAGAAAAATCAAGACCGAGGTCTTTAATTATTCCGTTATAGCGTTCAGTAATTTTATCGAAAGCTTCTGAAAAATCAACACCACTGCCTGCAAGTTCAGCACATGTATAAAGCATATCAGTTACTTTTATATCATCGGAAAATCTTTTTCCCGGTGCAGACGGTACGACATATTTTCTTCTGCTGTCACTTTTTATTATATTTGCAACCTTTACAAACTGGTTAGCATCGGCAAGACTGCTTCCGCCGAATTTTACAACTTTATTACCCATTTAAAATCATTCCTTATAAACAAAATATCTTAGTATATTATATTCCAAAATGGCTGAAAAAGTCAATTGACTTCTGCCACAAAAATACAATTTATATTTGTGTGTTTTTGGTGAATACGCTTGTACGTCAGCGACGTACAGGTCAGATGCGTAAAAAAACGGACATGAAAGTCCGTTTTAAATTACATTTTATTTCTGTTTTCAAGAGCCTTATAGAGTGTTACTTCATCAGCGTATTCAAGTATTCCGCCGACAGGAAGCCCGAATGCAAGCCTTGAAACAGTTATTCCGAGAGGTTTCAGCAGAGCTGCTATATACATAGCAGTGGCATCTCCCTCAACAGTCGGATTTGTTGCCATAATTACCTCTTTTACGTTTCCGTTATTTATTCTTGCGAGGAGTTCCCTTATTCTTATAGAATCGGGAGTTATTCCGTCCATAGGCGAAAGAAGTCCGTGGAGAACGTGATAAACACCGTTATATTCACGTGTTCTCTCAAAAGCCGTAACGTCCTTAGGGGATTCCACAACGCATATTACAGACTTGTCCCTTGAATCATCGGCACATATGGGGCATATATCAAGTTCGGTGAGATTCTGACAGCATGAACAGCTGTGAACTGTCTTTTTGGCATTTACAATAGCTTTTGCAAAATCTTCAACGTCCTTTTCGTCCATAGTCATGACATAGTATGCGAGACGCTGTGCGGTTTTCATACCGATTCCGGGGAGCTGTGCAAACTTTTCGGAAAGTACTACAAGAGGCAGTGCATTACAGTCAGCCATCAGAGATTAAAACAGTCCCGGAAGTGAAACTCCGCCGGTAATCTTGCTCATTTCGTCTTCAGTAGTCTGTTCAACGTTGTTTACAGCCTCATTTACGGCACTGATAATCAAATCCTGAAGCATTTCAATATCTTCGGGGTCAACGACTTCCGGCTTGATTGTAAGTGACTTTACAGTTTTCTTTCCTGTAACGACTACTTCAACAGCACCTCCGCCTGAAGTTGCGGAAAACTCTCTGTTTTCAATATCGTTCTGAAGGTCAGTAATATCATTCTGCATTTTCTGAGCCTGTTTAATCATAGCGTTGACATTCTGGTTGCCACCGCCGATATTTTTAGGTATTCTTGCTTTCATAGAAAAAACTCCTTAACAATTAATTTTAAATTTATTCAACAGCAGTATCAATACCGCTGTTTTTTGCTTTTTCAACAAGCTTTTCAGCCATACTTTTCTGTTCTTCCTTAGTGACAAGGCATCTGACACGGAGAGCATATGCCTGACCGGTTACACGCTTTATAGTTTCGCCTATTGAAACTGCCGTCTCCTTATTTTTGAAAAGGTCTACAAACCAGCGGTTTTCAGCAGTAATAAACAGAACATTTCCTGCAACCTGTGCATGTGAAGCGTAAAGACTTCCCGCAACTGCCGGATTTGCCTTTTTAAGTTCTTCTAAAATATCATTCCACTTTTCAAATTCTGGGATTTCCTCAAGCTTAAGATTTTTCATATCAATATTCGGCTTGGGTTCTTCAACGGAAACATTTTTTATAGGCTTGTCAACTATATCTTTATCCTTAGACAAAGAAACATTTTTTATCTGATTTTCAAGCTTTCTGATTTTATCAAGAATTTCTGTATTATCTGCCTGTACCGTCTGAACAGCGGGAACATCTCTGCAAAGCCTTATAGCAGTCATTTCAAATTCAACACGCTTGTTAAGAACCTTTGACATCTTGACGTAACAGCTCTGAAGTATATCAAGCATTGACATAATTTTTTCAGTTTCAAGGTTCTGACTTATTTTTTTAAGACGTTCGATTTCATCGGGCAGACCTGTCACAAGATTTCCGGCAGAATCGGGGGAAATTTTTATAAGCATAATATTTCTGATTTGCGTTATAAGTTCCTCGCAGAGTCTTGAAAGGTCTTTTGACTTATTATAAAGAGTATTTATAATATCAAGTGATTTTGAAATATTTTTTTCAGCAAAGGATTCTATAATATCATAGAGGTAATCCCTGCCGGCAATTCCTGCCGTATCCGAAACGGATTGGGGTGTTATCTCATCGGCACATACGGAACACTGGTCAAGGAGTGAAATTGCATCACGCATTCCGCCGTCTGCAAGCCTTGCTATAAGAAATGCACCCTCCTGTGTCAGATTTATATTTTCCTGTTCTGCTATATAGAGAAGTCTCTTGGCAATATCCTCTGTTTTAATTCTTCGGAAGTCATATCTCTGACATCTTGATACGATAGTAGCAGGAACTTTGTGTATTTCTGTTGTAGCAAGTATGAATTTCACATATTCGGGAGGTTCTTCCATAATTTTCAGAAGTGCATTGAATGCACTCGGCGAAAGCATATGGACTTCATCTATAATATATATTTTATAACTGCATCTTTCGGGAGTATAAACTGTTGCATCACGCAGTTCCCTTATATCATCAACGCCATTGTTTGACGCTGCATCTATTTCAACTATATCCGTCAGAGTGCCGTTATCGGCATCACGGCATATATCACATTCAAGACATGGATTTCCGTCTTTAACCGACTTGCAGTTCACGGCTTTTGCAAGTATTCTTGCACATGTAGTTTTTCCCGTGCCTCTTGAACCTGTAAAGAGATATGCATGGGCAGTTTTATTGTTTATAACCTGATTTTTAAGAGTATCAGTAATATGTTCCTGAGATATTACATCATCAAATTTAAGCGGTCTCCACTTACGATATAATGCTTTATACAACAGAATCACTTCCTTTTTTTCAGGGGCAGTCCTTCACTTATTTCCTTGTAATAATCTTTAAAACCGTCTAAATCTTCAATATTGTTAATTATTGCATACTGATAATATTTTTTGCTGTTTTCATTATCTCCAAGCATAAGGTATGCAAGGGAACAGCCTCCGAGAGCCGTAGCATAATTTAATTTTTCTTCAACAGCCTCAAGATACCATTTCAGAGCCTTTTCGGGCTGACGGTTTTCAAGATACATTTTTCCGATATTTGTTTTTATGTAAATAAAATATTCATCATCGGGCTTAAGATACATATTATATATATCAAGAGCTTTTTCGGTATCTCCCGAATCCCCGATGCAGTTTGCTTTAAACAGCATAAAAAAATGATGAGAAAATCCGAATTTTTCCGCTTTTTCGTAATAATTCATAGCATGTGTATAATAACGCATAATATGATAACATCTTGCTATATAAAAGCAAAGCACACCATTTTCGGAATCAGAGAGATTATATTTTTCTTCAATATCTTTTAATTCATCAACAGCTTTCGGAAAATTCTCATTGAAAAAATCCTCAACAGCTTTTCTGAAATTACGGCTCTTTTTACCGAATCCGATAAAGTTGTTTCCTATAATATCAGCATCAATTTTGTGAATACTTCCTGATTTTTGCAGATGAACGAAAATTGCTGAAATTATTACAACGACATCAAGAGCAAGATAGAAGGCTGTAATATTAAAAAAATCCGGTTCTCCGATTAATGCAAGAAAAACGCAGAAAATCTGAAAAATGACGGTTGCCACAAAATTTCCGAATATTACGCCCTCTGATATATTTTTTATAAACCCCATAAATTTAGCTTTAAAATTTTTCATAGCAAATCCTCAAAAAAATCCTTAAAGCAGAAAATATCCGGAACATAGATGTGCAGGCTGGTCTGCGGCACACAAGGCAATCCGCTTAATGCTGCTCGGTTTCCCGCCTGACATGGTTCACGGTGTCTTGTTGCACAGGGCCCGCACATCTATATTTCGGATACTCCTACTCAATAGAATCAATATTCAATTCTTACATACAGCATTATAGCATACATATTCTGATTTGTCAAGCATTGATATAAAAAAATTCCGATTGTCGCAATGCACAAATATACCACATAAAACCGAGATGATATACAGCATTTCAACGAAATAATATTTTATCAACAATTTTCGCATTTTTTCAACAAAATACAGCCTGTTGACACAAAAAACGCTATTGCATTCGACTTCCGTAATATGCTATTATTTAAAGGCAGAACAAAAGAAAAATTTAAGGAGGTGAAAACCGTTGCCGGATAAGAGAAAAAAATATATTCAGCAACGGTTGCAAAATGAACAACAAAATAAAGGTGCTTATCGGTGATGATTCTGCTGAATGTGGAGTATGTTCAGCAAACAAGCTCCGTGAAAACGGGCTTTATGCCTATACACGCAAAAAGGACTGCGGAGTTATCTATGAGGCTATTAAAAATGACTGCCCCGATGTTGCGGTTATTGACATATCCTCTCAGAACGGCGATGCCGTTTCCGTTATGAAAAAGGCAAGGGAATCATGCCTGAAAGTTCCGATTTTCATAATAACTTCTTCATATGACAACGAATTTATTGAAAGACAGGTTATAGATGCCGGTGCTTCTTACTATCTTCTGAAGCCTTACAGTGCCGATGATTTGTTTTCCGCTGTCAAGTCTGCAATTCAGAATAAATTCAATATGATTAATGATGATATGGAGATTGTTGTAACTGACATAATTCATCAGCTCGGAGTTCCTGCACATATAAAAGGCTATCACTATCTGCGTACGGCTATTCTTTATTCAATAAAGGACAAGTCACTTCTTGAAAGTGTAACAAAGCTTTTGTATCCGACTGTTGCAAGCATATATGAAACTACATCATCAAGAGTTGAAAGAGCTATCCGCCACGCTATCGAAATTGCCTGGGACAGGGGAAATATTGACACTCTCAATTCATTTTTCGGATATACCGTTGATACGGGAAAGGGCAAGCCTACAAATTCCGAATTTATCGCCCTTATCACTGACAAATTAAGGCTTCAGTATAAATCAGTTCTCAGAAAAGTCTGAAAAAATACTTGTAATATTCTGCAATCCATGATAATATAAATGTATATTATATTTCTGAAAGGAAGAATTATTATGAGTTTCAAAAAAACTGATATTTCATCTATGAAATTCAATCCGTTTGATTCCATAGGAAAAAAATGGATGCTTATTACTGCCGGTGACAAAAGCGGTTTCAATACCATGACCGCATCATGGGGACAGATGGGCGTACTTTGGAATAAAAACATAGTTTCATGCTATATCCGCCCTAACAGATTTACATACGGATTCGTTGAAAACAGCGAATATTTTACACTTTCTTTTCTTGGCGAAGATTACAGGGACGCTCTCAGAATATGCGGTTCAAAATCGGGCAGAGACTGCGACAAAATCAGCGAAGCGGGTCTGACTCCATTTGAAATTGACAACTGCATGGCTTTTGATGAGGCTGATACTGTTATAGTATGCCGTAAGCTTTACCGTCAGGAGCTTTCACTCGATTGCTTTACCGATGAAAATTCTTACGGAAATGCTTATGATAAAGACCCTGTTCATGTTCAGTATATAGCTGAAATCGTTGCAGTTTATACAAAGTAGTTTTTTATGGAGGGGACTCTGTCCCCTCCATACCTCCCCTGCAAGCCTTTTGAAAAAGGCTTGAACGAAAACTTTTTTTATTTTTAAGGTGATAATTTATGCCGAAAGCTATACTTACATGCGGAAAAGTATGTTCGGGAAAAAGCACTCTTGCAAAAAAGTTAAAAGCTGAAAGAAATGCTGTTATTCTCTCATGTGATGAGCTTATGCTTTCTCTTTTTGATGAACAGCTCGGAGAAAAGCATAACGAAACAGTCCGGAAATCTGAAGAATATCTGCTGAAAAAATCTGTTGAAATACTTGAATGCGGTATCGATGTAATTCTTGACTGGGGATTCTGGACTAAAGCCGAAAGGAATCAGGTCAGGGAATTTTATAATTTTCACGGATTCGATATAGAATGGCACTTCCTGAATATTTCCGATGAACAGCAGAAAAGAAATATCCTTAAAAGAAATTCCGAACGTGATGAAAATACATACTTTATATCAGAGGAAATGGCGGAAAAATTCAACTCCATTTTTGAAAATCCCGAAAATGATTAATTTTTTATATAATTGCAAAATGCTTGACATTTCAGTTTTTATATGCTATAATATTATAGTAATTGCGGATATGGCGGAATAGGCAGACGCGTCAGCTTCAGGTGCTGGTTCTCGCAAGAGAGTGCAGGTTCAACTCCTGTTATCCGCACTTATTTTTTAAAGACCCGGTTTTTTACCGGGTCTTTTTTATTTTCCGGAAACGAAAACAAATGGGCGAATCCTTTCGGAGTCGCCCGTATTTTTTTTATCAGAGCTTACTGATTTCCAAATCCTCTTTGGAGAGCTTTTTAAGTTCCTTTTTATTCATAAGGTCATAGAGACAAGGAATTACGAAAAGTGTAAGGAGAGTTGCATATAAAAGACCTCCTATGCATACGACTGCAATAGGTTGCATCATTTCTGCACCGTCACCTATACCGAGAGCCATAACGATAAGTCCGAGTATAGTTGTAATAGATGTCATAAATATAGGTCTCATTCTTGTTGCACCTGCTTCGGCAATAGCCTTTCTTCTCTCCATACCGTCAAGGCGGAGCTGATTTATATAGTCAACAAGCACAATGCCGTTATTTACTATGATACCGCAGAGCATTACAAATCCGAGCATTGATATAACACTTATTTCAAATCCTGTGACAAAAAGTCCGAGCATACCGCCTGTAAATGCAAGAGGAATTGTGAACATAATGATAAAAGGTGATTTCAGCGACTGGAACTGTGCAACCATTATCATATATACAAGCATTACGCCAAGCAAAAGCATTTCAACAAGCTGTTTCATAGAATCCATAATGTTTTCATTTTCGCCTGATATTTCAATTTTAATTCCCTTTGGAGCTTCATAGCTGTTCAGTGCTTCTTCAACATCAGATGATACAAGTGAAACGTTGTAGCCGTCTGCGATTTCTGCTGATACTGTCAGATAGCGTTTCTGATTTTTGCGTGAAATACTGCTGAGTGATTCGCTTTCCTCAACGCTTGCAACATCACTGAGCTTTACTTCTGAAACTGTTCCGTCCTGTGCAGTAACTTCCATTGTATAATTCTTTATATCATCAACGGAAAGTGAATCTGTATTTTCATCGGAAACATAAACTGCATATGATGTATCATCAAATATTACATCAATAGCTTTCTTTTCGGTTGTCAGAGCATCAGACATTTCCTGGAATATCTGTGCAACGGTCAGACCGTTAAGCATTGCCTTTTCTTTATCGACAGTAATTTTCAGTGCGGGGTCATTTTCTTCAAGACCGTTAAGTATATTCTGAGTACCCTCGACACCCGATATTATTTCGGAGATTTCTTTTGCTGATTGCTGGAGCTGTTCAAGGTCATCACCGTAAATATTTACTGATATTCCAGAACCGCCCATAAGTGCTGAAACATCTGTTGAACCTGTTGCCTCAAAATCACAGTCAAGGTCGGAACAGAGTTCGTTTATTTCCTTGATAATTTCATTTGAGGAGCGTTTTTTATTTTCATCAAGCATAATATAGAATGTTACTGCATTTGAAGAACCTCCGCCCCCCATCATTGACATTCCGGAATCGGAACTAATCATCGCTCCGACTGTTTCAACATCTTCAACGCTTTGTATGCGTTTCATTGCCTCATCAGCAAGTGCTGTTGTATCTTCAAAAGATGTGCCGAGTTCAGTTTCAAGAGTTGCAGAAAGCTGTGGCATATCCATATCAGGCATAAATGTAAATCCTCTTGACATTTCAGCCATGATACTTCCAACAAGAAGTACTATTGCTATTGCAAATACTGCTATTTTATGTGACAAGCACCATGTAACAGCCTTTTTGTATTTTGCTGTAATTCCGTTAGGTTTTTCTGATTTCTTTTTAATATCCTTTTTGAGCATCTTTGATGCAGTAGCAGGTACAAATGTAAGGGAAATTATAAGGCTTGCAATAAGTGCATATCCGAGAGTAAGAGCCATATCTACAAAAAGCGTTCTTGTAAGACCATCAACAAATACTATCGGGAGAAATACGCATATTGTTGTAAGTGTTGAAGCTGTAACAGCCCCGGCAACCTGTGTTGCACCTGATATTGCAGCCTTTGCAACTGATTCGCCCTTGCTCTTGAGTCTGTATATATTTTCAATAACTACAATAGAGTTGTCAACAAGCATTCCGACTGCTATCGAAAGTCCTGAAAGTGACATCATATTAAGGCTTACTCCGGAGAAATACATCAGAACTATCGCAAATATTACACTTATCGGAATACTGCAAAGAGTTATAAAAGTAGGTCTTATATCTCTGAGGAATATAAACAGTACTATTACTGCAAACAATGCACCCCATAAAAGACTTGATGTTATTGAATTGACTACAAGGTGAATATAATCTCCCTGATTCATAAGGGTTATAAATTTAAGTCCCTCATATTCTTCGGAGAGTTCATCAAATTTTTCGGCAATATTTTCAGCTACATCAGCTGTTGCGTATGATGACTGCTTTGAGAATGAAAGCACAACTCCGTCCTCGCCGTTGATTTTTGCATATATATCCGCACTGTCATCAGTTACAACAACATCTGCAACATCTTTAATTCTTATGGGTTCGATACCGTCCATTTTCAAGTCGGCAAGCACAAGATTCTGTACTTCTTCAATAGATTTTATTTCATCGCCGACATTTACAATCCAGCTTGCATCGCCCTGTCTTACATATCCGGCAGGCATTGCGAAATCCTGTGCTGTAAGGATTCCGGAAAGAGTATCCATTGAAAGAAGTCCCGATAAATCAATAGCTTTGTGAGCGTCTTCCTTTGATTTGTCAAGGTCTTTCTGTCCCTGTTCAAGATTTTTAAGTCCCTCCTGAACCTGTGCATAGTCGGGAGATGATGTAATCTGTGCTTTAGCCTGTTCCTTCATATCAGCAGGCATATCGGGATTTGATTCTATATCTGCTATGGCTTTTTCAAAACCTTTCATAGCCTCGTCAAGCTGTTTTTTGGAATCATCAAGCTGTTTCTGAGGTTCTTCAAAGTTTTTATCCATTTCGGCATAAATTTTCTCATAGAGTGAATCTATTTTTGACTGCGAAAGCAATACACTTACTTCTTCATCAATATTTCCCGTTGTTGAAATACTTGCAACACCGTTTGTACCTTCAAGACGGTTCAGAATTGTTTCATCGAGAAAATTTGAAAGCTCGGATTTGTCCATTCCGTCCATTTGTACTGACGCAACTGCAACAGGCATCATATTGGGATTCATTTTCATTATGTAGGGAGTTCCTACCATATCGTCCCAGTAGCCTTCTATCTGATTCAACTTCTGCAATATATCTACTGTTGCGGTATCCATATTAGTTTCTTCTTCAAATTCAAGCATTATCATTGAAACATTTTCGCTTGATGTAGAAGTAATATTTTTGATACCATCAAGCGTTCCCATACTCTGTTCAACAGGTTTTGAAATGACTGTTTCAACTTTTTCCGGAGTAGCTCCGGGATAGGACGTAACCACTACAACATACGGCAAATCTATACTCGGCATAAGGTCGGGAGTCATTCTTGTATATGAAACAATTCCCAACACAATTGCTACTATGACTGCCATAAATACAGTCAGTGGTTTTCGCACACTGAATTTTGACATAAAAAATCTCCTTTTATTAAGTTTTTATTATTTTATTGCACCACGCCTGATTATATCAAGCTTGGTATAAAAGTCTTGTTTATAAATATCTCTGTTCTGATAATCGGAAAATATATCAGTAAATGACTGTTTCATCAAAAGTATTATAAGTTCAGAAATTCCGGTGATAAAATCCTCTGAAGAATCTCTGAATTTATTTATTTCAATATAGGGCATAATTTTATTGATGAAAAAATTTTCAGGAATATTAAATAATTTAAGCATACTGATACGATTATTTTTATCAAATTTCATTCCGAGGAAAAAATTTTTAAGTGCATTGAGATTATCTTCGTCCTTGCCCAGAAGTATAAAATCTTCAAAAACTCTACCTGCCATATCAAAAATATTGCCGTTATATTTTTTTAAGCTTTCATTTATACAGCTTTGCATTTTAGATGAAAAATCTGAAAATATAAAATCAAGCAAATCATATTTGTCTTTAAAATACTGGTAAAAGCTACCTCTTGAAATTCCGGCTGTCTGAATTATTTTGTTTATTGATATTTTATCTGCCGGAACTCTTGAAAGTTCACACAAAGATGCCCCGACAATTTTCATCTGTTTTTCCTTAGGAAGATTAAAAAAGCATTGTGTAGGCAAAAAATTTCCCCCTTTTTCAAATATGACACCTTGTCACAATTATATTACAATGATTAATAAAAGTCAACCGCATAAAAAATATTCGTTTGATTATACATATTAAAGATATTATTCTGCATTTTTTTGTATATAATAAAAAATCCCCGTAATATGATTACGGGGAGAAAAGTATTATATTTATAAATCAGCCTGCTGCGTTGAGCTTCTTAGCGAGCTGTGACTTCTTTCTTGCAGCAGCATTCTTATGCATAAGACCCTTTGCACAAGCCTGGTCAACTCTCTTGATAGCGAGTCTGATTGCTTCAGTCTTATTTTCAGCATTGTTTACACAAGCGACGTCAGCATTCTTGATAACTGTCTTGAGATTGGACTTTCTTGCCTTGTTAGCAGCAGCCTTAACCTTATTAACCTTAACTCTTTTCTTAGCGGATTTGATATTCGGCATTTATAATTCCTCCTGAAATGCATATAATAATATATAAAAAGCAGTGACACGAATCTGCTTTTCGGTGTGCGGATTTAACTTATCCGCATATTCGAGACTAATTATTATTTTAGCATTTAAATCAAAAAAAAGCAATAGGCAAAATAAAAATATAATAGAGAAAATAATCCGGATTTTTCGTCATTTTGCACAATGGAGGAATTTTAAATATGAACAGGCGTACAGATTTGGCAGTAGAAAGTATTAATTATAAAGAAATTTCCAGAGGTATAAGGCAGTCGGAACGTGGAAAAGCATTCAGGATTACTGAAATATCCATAGATGACGACAGCTATATCGAATCCACAGGAAAGGGCAAGGGAATTTATATCACGCTTGAGGGTGATAATTTAAGCAAGTTTTCCGACGGATATGATGATATGATTTACGAATTTTCCGCTGAACTTGAAAAACTTATTCCCGAGGGTGATATACTTGTTGCAGGTATCGGAAACAATGATATTACTCCGGACGCTTTAGGTCCTCAGACTGCAAACAAAATTCTTGCGACTCGTCATCTTCAGGACGAATTTAATTCCGATGAAGAAGAATTTCTTACATCTTTAAGACGTGTAAGCGTTCTTGCAGGGGGAGTTCTCGGACAGACCGGAATAGAATCCGCTGAACTTCTCAAAGCTGTATGCAGTGAAATTAAGCCATCGGGAATTATTGCCGTTGATGCCCTTGCGTGTTCGGATATAAGCCGTCTCGGAACTACTATTCAGATTTCCGACAGCGGAATTTCTCCCGGTAGCGGTGTTGCAAATTCAAGAAAAGAGATTTCCAAAAAAGTATTTGGTATTCCCGTTATAGCCATAGGAGTTCCGACTGTTGTCGATATGTACACAATAGTAAACAGTATGACAGACTGCGAACCTGATAAAAGTATTCCGAATATGATTGTCACTCCCCGTGATATTGACCGACTCACTGAAAGAGCATCACAGCTTATTGCATACGGAATAAATCTTGCATTACAGCCTAAGCTTACTCTTGATGATGTAAAAGGCTTATTTTAAAAAAAGCCGGCTTTTAGAACCGGCTTTATATTATTTATTCAGATTCTGATTCTGTTTCCGTCTGCGGTTCTGTATAGCTCATTACTGCATAGCCGTAAGGTTCAAGAGTAACTTTATTTTCAGCGATGTTTCCTCTTGTGACTTCAAGCTGACTGTAATTTTCTATCATAGATGAAAGATTTTCAACTGTTCTTTCATTGCCGTATCTGTTCATAAATATGACTGCACGGCTTGAATCATTATATCTTTCGAAAATCATAACATCATTGTCAGTATAGATAAACTTCATTTTTCCGTCAACAAATGCGGGAATACTTCTTCTTATTTTTCCTATTTCCTTTGTATATGCTATAAGCTCTGTATCTTCATTTCCCCACGGATAGCATCTTCTGTTGAACGGGTCTTTATATCCCTGAAGTCCTGCTTCATCACCGTAATATATACTCGGTACACCCGGGAGGAAGAACTGGAGAACCATAGCGGATTTAAGCATATTTTTTCCCTGTGTGTATTCTGATTCATTGAGATAGCGTTCTGCCATCCAGTCCTTGCTCTTTCCGTCACAGCTTTCACCTGCAAATCTGTTTATAGCTCTTTCAATATCATGAGTTGAAACAAAATTCATAAGAACGTCAACAGTGCATTTAGGATAATTTTCGAGTATGGTCATAATGCTGTTCCTGAACCAGTTCGGCTTACCGCCCTTGATATATCCTATAATAGCCTCTCTGAATGGGTAATTCATAACGGAATCAAGCTGTTTTCCGTTGAGATAGAGTCTTTTTACTCCATATGCCTCCTTGTTGGAAGCGTCCTCCCATACTTCTCCTATGACGATTTTTTCCTTGTCATTTTCCTTGACTGTTTCACGGAGCTTTATTATAAAATCTTCAGGAAGTTCATCAGCGACATCAAGTCTCCAGCCCGATGCACCAAGATTAAGCCAGTGATTAAGAACACCGTTCTTACCACATATATATTCAAGGTAGCTCGGATTCATTTCATGAACATTCGGAAGTGTATCAATTCCCCACCACGCTTCATACTCGTTAGGATAATTATAGAATGTGTACCAGTCATAATATTCGCTGTCTTTTGAATTATATGCACCGACCGTATCATATCTGTTGAATTTATTGAAATAGATACTGTCCGCACCCGTATGAGAGAATACACCGTCAAGAATTACCGATATTCCACGGCTTTTCGCATCTTCGCAAAGATTTTTAAAATCTTCTTCAGTACCAAGCAGAGGGTCGATTTTCATATAGTTGGCAGTATTGTATCTGTGATTTTCATGGGATTCAAAAATCGGATTAAGATATATGCATGTGACTCCCAAATCGCTTAAATAGTCAAGCTTTGAACGTATACCCTCCAAATCTCCGCCGAAATAGTCATTATTCCATACGTGACCACGTTCATCTGGCTTATAATAAGGAGTTCCGCCCCAGTCGTCACGGAGTACTCTGCCATAAGGAATATTTTCGTGTTCCTTACCGCTTTTGCAGAAACGGTCAGGGAAAATCTGATACATTATACCGCCTTTGAGAAAATCAGGAGTTTCATAGAACGGTGCATATACAGTAAGCTGAAAGAGGTCGCCGTTATCGATATTTCCGAGATGTCCGTCAGTTTTCTTGATATAATGCCTTGTGCCGTAGCTTGTATATGAAAAATAATAGTAATGAGCTCCGGAATATCTTGCATAGAATGATGCCTGATAGACGTTGCAGTCCTTTTCCTCGCAGATTTTAGTCATATTCAGAAAACGTTCCTTGAATCCGTTTCTGAAAAGAACAACTCCGGGGGGATAATCAAGATGAATGTCCTTAGGTATTCTTATTCTGAAACGGCATTCGCTCTCACGTGTAATAGCTCCGAAAGGATTTTTATATTCCAAATCCCAGCTGTCAAAAATAGGTTTATCCAAAAAAATTCCTCCTTTTAAATTTAAAAATCATTCCAAAAAACGCTGAAATCACTGCAATTACTGCAAGTGCCAGGGAAACTTTAATATTATAAGAGTCACTGCTGATTATTGTAATTTCTCCGCTTATTCCTGAAAGCGAAATCATAGTATTTGCAAAGAATACATATAAAGCAGATACAAGAAAGCTTATTGATATTCTGAAAAAAACATTGATTTTCACATATCTGAAAACTGCAAAAATTATCCATGCAAGAGACAATCCCCATATGCTTATAAAAATTCCGTCACACATATCCGCAATACTGCCGTATCTCATAGTTCCGTAAATAACTGTAAGCATTATTGAAACCGTATCAGCTGTCATACAGACAAGAGCCTTGTTTTTGCCCATATAACCAGATATTAAATCACTTCTGAGAATAAACGGCAAAAATACTATGCAGATTCCTGTAAGAACTGATAAAAAAGCCATCAGAAACCAATGTGTTCCGCTGTATATACTTCCGGAAAGGAAAAGCAGATTCAGGGATAAATAAAAGCTCCCGAAAGAAATCAATGCCTTATTTTTATCTGCAATCACAGGAACATTAAGAACTGATGCCGTCATCATCAGGGAGGTAAGCAGTATAAAGAACTTAGACGGCATATGTTCTTTGATTACAAAAACTATAAAGCATGGTATAAGTGCAGAAAGGTATCCGAGAATAAGAACTGCATTATATATTATGATGAATTTTTTATATTTTTCTGCCATGCGTTCAATTTTACGCTGATTTTCGTCCTCGCTTGCGTTACAGAGTTCATGCTCGGAAATATTCAGAGCTTCACATATTCCCGAAATCATTGTTATATCGGGATATGAAATTCCCCTCTCCCATTTGCTCACAGCTGATTCCGTAACATAAAGCTTTTCTGCAAGCTCTTTCTGAGAAAGTCCGGATTCCTTACGCTTTGAACGGATAAAGTTTCCGAAAGTAATTTTATCTTTCATTCAAATCACCTCAAATAAATATTGAACATGTTCAAGCAAATTATAATATCTCAATCTGAATATGTCAATATTTTTCAGAGGATTTCATACCCGACTGTCAAGCCAGTAACGTATATGCGTGGTTTTCTCAAAAAATCAGGGCGGGCAACTGCCTGTCACCCGCCCCTTTCTGAAGTCAAGTTTATTTTATCTTAAATGCCAGATGTTGTCAGAATATTCATTTACTGCACGGTCAGCAGAGAAGATACCTGCACCGGCAATATTGTGAAGTGACATCTTAGCCCACTTTTCAGTATCTCTGTAAACTTCAGAGCTGAATTTCTGCATTCTTCTGTAAGAATCAAAGTCAGCAAGAACCATATACGGGTCCTGAGTTCTGAGAGAATTTGCAACGTCATTGAACTGACAGCCATTGATTCCGCTGTACATTCTGTCAATGCAGTCCTTGATAATAGGATTGTTATTATAGTATTCCTGCGGATTATATCCTCTTGCCTTGAGGTTATTAACTTCTTCAGTTCTCATACCGAATATGAATATATTGTCAAATCCGGCAGATTCACCGATTTCGATGTTAGCACCGTCAAGAGTTCCGAGAGTAATAGCACCATTAAGCATAAGCTTCATATTTCCTGTACCTGATGCTTCTGTACCTGCAAGGGAAATCTGTTCGGAAATTTCGGAAGCCGGCATAAGGAGTTCGGAAAGTGTAACGCAGTAGTTTTCAAGGAAGTATACAGAAAGCTTCTTTGAAATCTTCGGATTCTTCTTGATTTCTTCAGAAATAGCCCAGATAAGCTTTATAATCTGCTTTGCAAGATAATATCCCGGAGCAGCCTTTGCTGCGAAAATATAAGTCTTTGGTACAAAATCAGCGTCCGGATTTGCAAGAAGATAGCTGTAATCTGCAAGAATATTCATAACATTGAGGTGCTGTCTCTTATATTCGTGGAGTCTCTTGACCTGAACATCAAAAATGCTTGAAGTATCGATTATGAAATCGCTCTTGTTCTTAACGTACTTAGCGAATTTCTCCTTATTTTCCTTTTTGATTTTTGTAAGCTGTTCAAGTACAGCCTTATCATTTTCAAATTCACGGAGCCTGATGAGTTCTGCACCGTCTTTAAGGAACTTGTCGCCGATTTTATCCTTAAGAAGATTTGTAAGTCCGGGGTTGGACTGATAGAGCCATCTTCTGTATGCGATACCGTTTGTAACGTTCTTGAACTTTGCCGGAGTAGTTTCAAATTCATCGTGGAATACAGACTGCTTGATAATTTCAGAGTGAAGCTTTGATACACCGTTTACGCTGTGTGATGCTACAACGCAGAGAGTAGCCATATGAATCTGATTATCCTTGATGATTGACATTCTTGTAGTTCTTGAACTGTCATATCCATGCTTTTCCATAAGTTCACGGCAGTAACGGTTATTAATTTCAACGATAATTGAGAAGATTCTCGGAATTATATGCTTAACAAGGTTTACGTCCCATTTTTCAAGAGCTTCAGCCATAACAGTGTGGTTAGTATATGCAAATGTATGGATAACGATATTCCAGGCCTTTTCCCATGTATAACCACAGTCGTCAAGGAGTATTCTCATAAGTTCGGGGATTGCGAGTGTCGGGTGAGTATCATTAATGTGAATAGCAACCTTTTCATGTAAATTATCAAGAGTACCATAAACAGACATATGATTATTTACTATATCACCGATTGCTGCGGCACAAAGAAAATACTGCTGACGGAGTCGGAGTGACTTTCCTTCAAGATGATTGTCGTTAGGATAGAGAACCTTTGAAATAGCATTTGCTACTGAATTCTGTGCCAGAGCACTTGCATAGTCACCGCTGTTGAACTTAGCCATATCAAAGCTCGGAGCCTGTGCCTTCCAGAGACGGAGAACTGAAACACCTTCGCTGTTATATCCTGAAACATACATATCATAAGGAATAGCAACTACTGTATTATAATTGATATGTGATACACTGTGATACTGATTATCCCAGTATTCCTGAAGTTCGCCTTCAAAGTGAATATCTATTGAAAGTTCAGGTCTTGGGTCGAGCCATACTGAACCGCCGGGGAGCCAGTTATCAGGAAATTCTGTCTGCCAGCCGTCCTCGAGTTTCTGCTGGAATATACCGTATTCATAGCATATTGAGTGACCCATTGCAGGGTATGCCTGAGTTGCAAGAGCATCAAGATAGCATGCTGCAAGACGTCCGAGACCACCGTTTCCGAGACCGGCATCAGGTTCATTGTCATAAATTCTGTCAAGAGTTATACCGTATTCCTTAAGCATAGCGGAAATATCATCAGCAAGCTCAAGATTGTAAATACTTGTCTTAAGAGAGCGTCCCATAAGAAATTCCATAGAAAGATAATAAATCTGTTTACCGCCTACTGAATTGGTATGATTTACAAATGACTGTCTTTTTTTCTTGAGGATTTCAACAATAATGCTTGAAAGCACCTGATAAACCTGTTTGTCAGAAGCCTCTTCCGGAGCTACATTATACTGGGTTTTAAGCTTTTCAAGGAAATCAGCTTTGATTTTTACCATAAGGGGATTAGTTGATTTAACTGACATGTTTTTTCTCCATTCTCCGGCATAAAAATTAAATTACGAGGATTATAAAGCACAAATGCCGGCTGTGCAAGATACGCATATTATCCGGAAAGATAATATACTACAATACAATTATACTATAAGTATCAAACGATTTCAATAGCATTATTACACAAATATTTTTGAACTATACGAATATTTAGGAAAAAATCAGCAAAAATTAAGGTAATTTACTTCTTTTTAACGGCAGTTTTGGTTTTATTTTGTTTCAAACGCTCCTGACGTTCCTTTTTTTCTTCAGTTCTTCTGTATGCAAGTTCATAGAAATACTCCTGAGCGTTGACAGCGGGTTCATCAGGATTTCTGACAGCTCTTGTATAGTTTCCGTCACTCTGCTGTATTCTTGCCTTGACGTTATCCGAAAGCAGTATATTGAACATATCAGATACACGGTCTTTAAGTTTCCGGTCAAGAACCGGACATGCAACTTCAACACGGTTTGTAGTATTTCTTGTCATATAGTCGGCAGAGCTTATATATATTTTTCTGTTTTCGTCATTTTTTCCGAATATATATATACGGCTGTGTTCAAGAAATCTTCCCACGATACTTCTGACTGTAATATTTTCAGTATATCCTGCAACTCCTGCTATAATACAGCATATGCCTCTTACAACAAGGTCGATTTTAACTCCTGCCTGTGAAGCCTCAACAAGCTTGTCGATAATAATTCTGTCGCTTAATGAATTTATTTTTGCTCCGATATATCCGTCTTTTCCGAGTTTAATCTGTTCGTCCATCATATCAAGTATTCTGTTCTGCAGACAAAGAGGGGCAACAAGGAGCTTTGATGTATTTTCAACAAATTCCTTTTTCATAAGCTTGCTGAATACTTTTTCCGCATCAGAGGCTATCTCGGGATTTGATGTAATAAGTGCAAGGTCTGTATAAAGCCTTGACGTTTTTTCATTATAGTTTCCCGTTCCGACCTGAGTTATATATTCAGTACCTTTTTTCGTTTTGCGTGTTATCAGCAGAAGTTTGGAATGTACTTTGTAATCCTTGGGGCCGTATATTACACGACAGCCGGATTCCTGAAGTACTCTTGACCATTTTATATTATTTTCCTCATCAAATCTTGCACGGAGTTCGACAAGAACTATTACTTCCTTACCCGATTCGGAAGCAGTACAGAGAGCCTCAATAATCTTACTGTTACGGGCAAGACGGTAGAGGGTAATTTTTATTGATGTTACGGATTCATCAACAGATGCCTCGTTAAGTAGCTTTATAAAAGTTCCTATTGATTCATAAGGATAGCTTAAAAGCACATCTTTTGAACGAATCTGCGAAATAATTGAACGGCTTTCACTTAACGCTGCTGATTTCTGAGGTTCTCTTTTCTGATATTTTAATGAAGAATCATCTGACAAGTCGCCAAGTTCAAACAAATACGACAAATCAAGGGGTATTCTTGAATAGAATACATTTCTGTTTTCGATTTTAAGCTTTTTGCAGAAATATTCGAGGGCATCTCCGCTGAAATTATCGGAGAGTTCAAGCCTTACCGGTTTGAGTTTCTGTCTTTTGGAAACAAGCTCCTCCATACTTTCACGGAAATCACCGTCATCATCATCGGGGTCAATATCAGCATTTCTTGTAACTCTTACAATGACTTTATCTATAACTTTATAATTTTTAAATACAAGATTTGCAAAATTAAGTATTACATCTTCGGCAAGAATAAAGCGTTTTCCATTGTTGCCAAGCGGAATCATTCTCGGGAAGTGTTCATTTTTAACAGGGATAATTCCGATTGTAATACCCTTTTTATCCTTATCCTTAATCTGTACAAGTATATAAAGTGCATTATTGCTTAAAAAAGGAAACGGGTGCGATTTGTCAATTACTATCGGAGATACAAGCGGTTTGATTTCCCTTTTGAAATAAAGTTCAAGGAATAATTTTTCCTCCTCGCTTGCCGAGCTGATTGTAACCTGTTCATAGCCGTAAGGTTTTAAAAGCTCCATAGTTTTAATATATGATTCTTCCGCAAGGGGCTGTAATCTTCTTACTGCCGTAAAAACAGCGTCAAGCTGTTCTTTCGGAGTCATTCCCGTTTTGTTTTCACGCTTATTCTTTGTATCATTGTCATCACTTGCATCTGTAAGAGTTCCGACACGCACTCTGAAAAATTCATCGAGATTGCTCTGATATATAGCGGAAAATGAAAGCCTTTCTAAAAGAGGAACACTCTCATCAGTAACCTCTTCAAGAACCCTTTTATTGAATTTTAACCACGACAGCTCTCGGTTTTCAAGATAATCCATACAAATACCTTCTCTTTCGGAAATATTTTAGCTTTTATTTAATTATACAGTATATCCGTTATAAAAAAGGGCGAAATAATCCGCCCCCGTGAATGATTTAAAATTCAATTTTCTTTTCGAGATATGCAACTAAATCATTAATATTGACTCTTTCCTGCTCCATTGTGTCACGGTCACGGACTGTAACGCAGTTATCTTTTTCGAGAGTATCAAAATCGTATGTAATACAGAATGGTGTACCGATTTCGTCCTGACGGCGGTATCTCTTTCCGATTGTACCTGTTTCATCGAAATCAACAACGAATTTCTTTGAAAGCATTTCATATACTTCAAGAGCCTTTGGAGTAAGCTTCTTTACAAGAGGAAGTACACATGCCTTAAACGGAGCAAGTGCAGGGTGGAAATGCATAACGGTTCTGATTTCTTTCTTTTCGTTGCCGTCCTTGTCAACGGAAACAATTTCTTCTTCGTCATAAGCTTCTGTAACTATTGAAAGGAAAAGTCTTTCGACACCGAGTGACGGCTCAATAACATACGGAACGTATTTCTCATGAGTTTCGGGGTCAAAGTATTCAAGAGACTTTCCGCTTGTCTTTATATGCTGATTAAGGTCGTAGTCTGTACGGTCAGCAACGCCCCAGAGTTCTCCCCAGCCGAACGGGAAAAGGTACTCGAAGTCTGTTGTAGCCTTTGAATAGAAACACAGTTCTTCCGGTGAATGGTCACGGAGTCTTATATTTTCTTCTTTAATTCCGAGACTTAAAAGGAAATTCTTGCAGAATGTTCTCCAGTAATTGAACCATTCCAAATCAGTACCCGGCTTGCAGAAAAATTCAAGTTCCATCTGTTCAAACTCACGCACACGGAATATAAAGTTTCCGGGAGTTATTTCGTTTCTGAATGACTTTCCGACCTGTGCAACACCAAAAGGAATTTTCTTTCTTGATGTACGCTGAATATTTGCAAAGTTTACAAAAATACCCTGTGCTGTTTCCGGACGGAGATAGAGTTCGGATTTTGAATCCTCTGTTACACCCTGAAATGTCTTGAACATAAGATTAAACTGACGTATATCAGTAAAATTTGATTTACCGCAGTTAGGGCATACTATATTTTTTTCCTTTATGTAGTCAGTCATCTGCTGATTTGTCCAGCCTGCTACGTTAGTACCGTCAAAATCTTCAATAAGGTTATCAGCCCTGTGACGTGTTTTACATTCCTTGCAGTCCATAAGCGGGTCGGAGAATCCTCCTATATGTCCCGAAGCAACCCATGTCTGCGGATTCATAAGTATTGCACTGTCAAGACCTACATTATACGGATTTTCCTGTATGAACTTCTTACGCCATGCCTTTTTGATATTTTCTTTAAGTTCAACGCCTAAAGGGCCGTAATCCCATGTATTTGCAAGACCGCCGTATATTTCCGAACCTGCATATACAAAGCCTTTTGACTTGCATAAATCGACAATTTTATCCATTACTTTTTTGTCATTGCTGAGCATAGATTTTTTACCTCACTTACAAATATATATAAATAATTATAATACCGGAATTATCCTTTGTCAATAGCGGATTTGATTTTAATTTTTTCCGCCGAGCGATATTTCATCTGTGCCGGGCTGTCCGCCTATCATATTTGCAAATTTTTTTGAAGTAATGGCATCTTTTGAAATATCAAGGGTCTCTGTTGCACTATAACTGAATTCAAGACCGCCGTTTCTGAATACAAAGTTAACCTGATACCTCTGCCATTTTTTTCTGGATTTGCAAAGAACATTTACTTTATCAGATGAATACGTTGCCTCTTTTCCCTGACGGACTTTATATTCTGAGGCATATCCATTCTTTATAATACCTTCTTCTTCAAGGATATTTGCTATTGCTATATTTGAAACACGGACTTCATTATCATCAACATATACATATCCATGGTCTTTGTTTGAAGGAGAATCGTCCCATGGATTATCATGATTAATGATTGTATCCGGAGAAATTGCTATTGCAATCTGCAATGCATTTGTTATCTGACGTGCATTTGAAATATCCGCAGTATTTTTTGCTTTTTCAATATAACCCGCAATTGAAGGAACTAAAACAGATGCCAGAATCCCGATAATCGCAATTACAACAATCAGTTCCACAAGAGTGAATCCCTTTGGTTTTCCATTATTTTGCGAAAAATTTTTCATAAAAAATACCCCCTGTTTTTTATCGAAAAACATTTTATCACAAGTTCACCGGAAAGTCAATATAATTCCGTATTTTCGCAACAAAATTTATAAAAATAATGTTTCGGGAAATATTATTTTTTCAAACCGATTTTTTCACCGTATTTTACTATGGTTTCAAAGCCGTTTTTTGTATTTCTGATAATATCATTATCAATAAGAGCTTTGTCTTTCTGCAGAAGCAATACTATTGTTGAACCTCCGAAAAGGAACATTCCCTTTTCCTGACCTCTTACAAAATGGCATTTTCCGTGATGATTCTGAATTTTTCCGACCATCATCGCACCTACTTCAATCTGAACGGCATCGCCGAAATTTTTCGTATGCAGTAATGTATATTCACGGGAATTCTGCTTGTATACATTGTATCTGCGGAATGCTATCGGGTTTACTGTATGGAGTATGCCTTTTATATGGACATTATTGCTTTTTCTTCCGGAATCAAAATAACAGTATCTGTGATAATCAGTTACTTCAAGGCGGAATATGAGACATATTCCACCCTCAAATCTTCGGGCAAGCTCCGGATTTTTAATCATATCATATATGCTGTACTGTGAGCCTTTTATTTCAAAAACGCTGTCATGGTTTATATTATATACGGATAATTTCGAGTCGCACGGACTTATAAGCGATTCGGGATTTCTGTCAATCTTACGCATTTCCGGTCTGATTTTTCTTGTAAAAAAATCGTTGTAGGATTTTATGTTATCTGTATAGTATTCAGATAAGTTTATATTATTTTTTCGGATAAAGGGCTTTATAAGTGGCTTTGAAAGTTCCGAATCCATAAATTTTCCCACAATTTCCGAAAGAAACGGCATTGTAAGAGCTTTCAGAATACATCTTCCGAAAACAGTATCATAAAGGAATTTCAGAATTTTATCCTGTGAAAAAGGTTTTTCCTTTTTATTATAAATTTTACCGTTTCTGTCAATCAAAGGCATATATCATACACCCCTTGCATTTGCAATCATAAGCTTTATGCGGTTTTCCTGATTTACTCTTGTTGCACTCGCATCGTAATCTATTGCGACTATATTTGCATTGGGATATGCTGATTTTATTTTTCTTGCCATACCCTTTGCAACTATATGATTCGGCAGACAACCGAAAGGCTGTGCAGATATAATATTCTCAACTCCCGATTCAACAAGCGATGCCATTTCCGCCGGAATAAGCCATCCTTCACCCATTACAACTCCCTGATTTATATACTTGTCAGCAAGATGACGGAGATGTTCAAAATCATGCGGAGGGTCAAATTTTCCGTGCTTTTTCATAATACTGATAAGCTCTTTCTGTTTGCTGTAAATAAGCTTGTAGCCTATTCCGTTAATAACAGATGATTTTGTCACATGGTCATAAAGTCTTCCGTCCGTCATATTACCGCATGCACAGTACATTACAAATTCGAGAAGTGTCGGAACGACAGGTTCACAGTTTTCTGATATGAGAAAATCCTCAAGGTGATTGTTTGCAAGTGGTGAATATTTAACGTATATTTCCCCTACTATTCCGACCTTTATCTTTTTTGCACTGCTAAGCTCAATTTTTCCGAAATCCTCAAGAATCTGTGAATAGAGTGCTTTTGTATGCAGATAATCACTGCTTCCCGTACGGAAAATATTTCCGAGAATTTTCTGCCATTTATTCAGCTTTTTGAGTGCCGAACCCTTTACAAGCTCATACGCACGGCATTTATTATAGCATATCATAAGCAAATCACCGTAAAGAACGGCATAAAGCATTTTAAGAAACATCGGAGCAGTTATTTTAAATGCACTATCCTTTTCAAGTCCGCTGAAATTAAGCGAGAGAACAGGTATCTGCGGATAATTTTTCTGCATGCATTTTCTGATAAGATGTATATAATTCGATGCTCTGCAACCGCCTCCTGTCTGCGACATTATAAGAGCAGTTTTGTCGGGGTCATATTTTCCGCTTTTGAGAGCGTCCATAAACTGACCTATTACAAGCAGTGCAGGGTAGCATGCATCATTGTGAACGTTTTTCAGTCCCTCGTCAACGACTGAACGTGATTCATTCTGAAGAAGTTCCATTTTATAGCCGGCTGATTCAAAGATTTTTATAATCAGCCTGAAGTGTATCGGGAGCATATCCGGCACAAGTATAGTATGCGTTTTAATCATATCCTCCGTAAATTTTGCGTATTCTGACATTTTATCACCTCTTGTTTTTCATAGCCTCTGCAAGACTTCTAAGACGAATCTTAGATGCTCCGAGATTGTTTATTTCATCTATTTTAAGCTGTGTATAGAGTTTTCCCTTTGATTCGAGTATGGAACGCACTTCGTCAGAAGTTACGGCATCTATTCCGCACCCGAACGATACAAGCTGTACCAGTTGCATATCCGGCTGTGTTGTTACAAATTCCGCTGCACGGTAAAGCCTTGAATGGTATGTCCACTGATTAAGAACATGAAGTTCCGGAGTTTCCGACATACTTGCAACGCTGTCCTCGGTAACTACTGCCATTCCGAGACTTGTTATTAATTTATGTATGCCGTGATTTATTTCCTTGTCTATATGGTAAGGTCTGCCGGCAAGGACTATTATATTACGCTTTTCACGTCTTGCTGTATTGATAATCTCAACAGCCTTTTTCTTAATAGAATTTCTGAATTCTATCATAGCTTTGAATCCCATATCGGAGGCGTGGGGAATATATGCACTGACATTATATTCTTTCAGAGTTTCAGTCATAACTCTTATTACATTTTTTCTGATATTCAAATCCATATAGGGATATTTGAAATTATTATCATTAAGGCGGGGATTGTTTGCTATAAGGAGTTCCGGATAATAAGCAACCACAGGACAGTTAAAATGATTGTCACTGTGTCCCTCGTTTACATTATAGCTCATGCAAGGATAGAATATAAAATCAACACCCTTGTCAAGAAGATTTTCAATATGTCCATGCGTAAGCTTTGCGGGATAGCATACTGTATCTGACGGAATAGTATTCTGTCCGAGATAATATGTCTGCCGTGAGCTTTCATCAGAAATTACAGTTTCAAAGCCGAGAGTCGTAAAGAATGTATGCCAGAAAGGTAACTGTTCATAAAAGCTGAGTGCAAGCGGAAGTCCTACCCTTGCAATCGGATTTTTCGGCTGATTCTGCTTTGTATAGTTCAGAATACTTGTGTATTTGTAATCATAGAGATTGGGAACGTTATTCGATTTTGTTTTGCCTGCACCCTTTTCGCATTTGTTTCCGGAAATAAATTTCCGTCCGTTTTCAAAAGTAATCACATTAAGCGAACAGTTTGCGGTACATTTTCCGCAGTGAACTGATTTCGACTTATAGGAAAACTTTTCAAGTTCTTCTGCTGATATAAGAGAGGATTTTTCTCCGGCTGTTTCCTTTGCATACAACGCACACCCGAATGCTCCCATAAGTCCGGAAATTGATGGTCTTATAACATTTCTGCCAATTTCCTTTTCAAATGCACGGAGTACGGCATCATTGAGGAAAGTTCCTCCCTGCACTACTATATGCTGACCGAGTTCATCAGGAGAATTTGCACGGATTACTTTATAAATAGCATTCTTGATTATTGATGATGACAGACCGGCTGAAATATCCTCAACGGACGCTCCGTCTTTCTGAGCCTGTTTTACACTGCTGTTCATAAAAACTGTACATCTTGAACCCAAATCAACCGGTTTTTCCGCAAAAAGTCCGAGCTGTGCAAATTCCGCAATATCATATCCCATAGCCATTGCAAAGGTCTGTATAAATGAACCGCAACCCGATGAACATGCCTCATTAAGCATAATACTGTCAATAGCATTATTCTTTATTTTAAAGCATTTTATATCCTGTCCGCCTATGTCTATAATAAAATCAACGTCGGGGCAGAAATACGATGCGGATTTGAAATGTGCAACAGTTTCAACTATTCCAGAATCCACTGAAAGACCTGCTTTTATTAAATCCTCTCCGTAACCTGTTACTGCCGAACCCTTTATTATAATATCCGGATTTTTTTCCCTGTAAATTTCTTTCAGCTTTTCAACAATTCTGTCGAGTGGCTGTCCTAGATTGGAGGAATAGTGACTGTAAAGCATTTCTCCGTTTTCAGTAATCAGAACAAGCTTTGTTGTAGTTGAGCCGGAATCTATTCCAAGATAGGCATTTCCCTTGTATGTATGCAAATCGGCATATTTCAGGTCATTCTGTTTGTGGCGTGATATAAATTCATCATATTCCGCATGAGTTCTGAAAAGCGGTTCTCCTGTTACTATATTGTCGTTTACTGTCGCATTTCTGATTTTTTCGGAAATCTGTTCAATAGTATAGTAATCGCCGAGCGTTGATGAAAATACTGCACACCCATATGCTACAAATACCGGAGCTTCTTCCGGAAATACTGCATTTTCCTCCGAAAGTCTGAGAGTCTTTACAAATGCCTTCCTAAGACCTTTCAGAAATGACAGAGGCCCTCCGAGAAACAATACTTTTCCCTCAATACTTCTGCCCTGTGCAAGTCCCGAAACAGTCTGGTCAACTACTGCCTGAAAGATACTTGCGGAAATATCCTCTCTCCTTGCCCCCTGATTCAATAAGGGCTGTATATCAGACTTTGCAAAGACTCCGCACCTTGAGGCTATCGGATATACTTTTTCCGCCTTGAGAGAAAGCTCGTCCATTTCTCCGGAAGTAATTCCGAGAAGTGTCGCCATCTGGTCAATAAATGCTCCCGTTCCTCCCGCACATGAACCATTCATTCGTTGTTCTGTACCGCCCGTAAGGAATATAATTTTAGCGTCCTCTCCTCCGAGTTCAATTACAACATCTGCATCAGGCTGTCTTTCCTTAACTGCAATAAATGCTGAATGTACCTCCTGCACAAATGCTATTCCCGAACCCTCCGCAAGTCCGAGCCCTGCCGAGCCTGTTATACTCACTGTAAATTCACAGCCCTTATATGCTTTCTGTATGCTTTTAAGCTGTTCGGCTACCGTTTCACGAACCTTTGAAAAATGTCTCTGATAATTTGAGCATAATATATTCTTTTTTTCGTCAATTATTACGGTTTTTACAGTTGTTGAGCCTATATCTATACCAAGCGAATATCTTTCCATAAATCAGATAACCTCCCGAAATTTGTTTCTGCTTTATATTATACACTATTTCCTGAAAAAAAGAAAGTGGAAAATAATTTTTTTATTATAAAAAATAAACCGTACAGAAAAAATCTGCACGGTTTTTCTATATTCGGGGCGACAGGATTCGAAGATGTGGGATTTTATCAGAAATCCTCGCAATACAGCCGTTTTTAAATTCAAGTTGGCACTATGAGTTGGCACTCGAATTTTTAAGTATGAATTGCAGTTATGTCATGGAAAAAACAGGGGGTTATTTTTTTATTTTATTATTATTATAATTGTGCAGATATTTGAGTTCGCTTTTCAGTTTTTTTCTTCTTGCTGTCACACCTCTTATAATACGGTATGCCCAGCCAACGGGAAGTAAAATCTTATGCCGATAGAAAAACGGAAAATAAATCTCATATATTTCCATAGGTGGAAAAATTCTGTACCGGATATATTTCAGTCTGGAAGTACTTCCGGTTTTCTCATTGAATTTCTCTATCTTTTTCTGTGAAAGATGTTCCATAGTGCCGTATGTACCTGATTTAAGATAATATTCAAGCATTAGTTTATCCTCATCTGATAATTCTTCACAGCTGTTGCCAAATATCTTTTGCGAAAGATTCCGGCTTTGTTTCTCAAAATCGGATATTCCAAGCTTTTTACATTCATCTGATATATATGACCAGTCCATAGTATTTTGCTTTGCCTGTAAATAAACATAACGGTCAATCAGTGAACGCAGTCCTGTACCACCGTTTGAATAGTGTTTACATTCATGTGTGATGATGTATATATATAAATCCTCATCTGAAAAGTGATAACCGTAATTATTATCACTGTCCTTTACAACGTGAGTTCGACAGAAAAAATCAGTCAGTAAGGCATAAAATCCCCTGAGGCATATCAGAAGCAGAACATATTGAGGGCTTTTTAGGGAGAAAGGAATAAGCAGCCAGAGCAGAAAGTAGATTGACAAGAAAATTATTAATACTGCGGTGTCTGGAATGCTCTACGTTGCATATATTCTTCAGAAAGTCATTAACTGATTCAATAACAGTACGTTTGCGGAGCATAAGTCTGTCATTGT
>CAMDZD010000002.1 GCA_945910815.1 uncultured Clostridia bacterium | reverse complement strand
AGGTTTCACCGAAACTCCTCCCGAATTACACAAAGTCAAAAGATATATAAATAAAGAGAGAGCAGACAGTCCGGCTTTCTCTTTACTGCCGGACTGTCTGATTAATTTGAAAATTTAATAATTAGAAAGTTCGAGGTAAAAAAAGATGAATTTATTTGGCGGAATTATTTCCATACAGTCAATAACTTATCTTATGTTTACGGTTTTTGCTATTGCAGCAGTAGGATATGCTCTTGGCAGAGTAACAATCAAAGGAATTTCACTCGGTACAGCAGGTGTATTTATTGTAGCTCTTTTATACGGCTGTTTCTTCTATGACAGTCTTTCAACAGCACTTGTGGTCGGCGAATCAACTTATGTTTCCAACGCTTTGAAAATAGTTGAAAATATGGGATTAATTCTCTTTGTAACATCAGTAGGCTTTATTGCAGGCCCTAACTTTTTCGGAAATTTCAAGAAAAACTTCAAATCATATGTTGTTCTTGCACTTGTAATAATTGTTATGGGCGGTCTTGCGTGTGCAGGCTGTATAATGGTCGGAAAAAATTTCACAGACCTTTCAGTGCAGGAACTCACCGCAATGCTTGTAGGACTTCTTTCGGGTTCACTCACAAGTACACCGGCATTTTCAGCAGCAAAATCCACTGTTGCTCTGGAACTTGAAGATTTGGTTTCAGTAGGTCACGGCATAGCTTATCTTTTCGGAGTAATCGGCGTTGTACTTTTCGTACAGATAATTCCGAAGGTTCTCAAAGTTGATATGGCTGAAGAAAGAAAAAAACTTGTTATCGCTGATACAAGCGGAGCTAAAAAGGAATATAAAGGCAAGCTTATCGAAATGGACGAATTTGGTTTTATGCCTTTTGCTCTCGCAGCAATTCTTGGTATATTCATCGGTTCAATAAAGATAGGAAACTTCTCACTGACAACAACAGGTGGCTGTCTCCTTGTTTCCCTTGTATTCGGTCATTTTGCACATTTTGGCTGTATTTCTGTAACTCCTAAGACAAGCACTCTTAAAGTTTTCAGAGAACTTGGACTTATGCTTTTCCTTATAGGTGCAGGTGTTGCAGGTGGGGCAAGCTTTGTTAAGTATTTTGAGGCTGTATATTTTATCTACGGAATTATAATGACACTCGTTCCGATGATAGTAGGCTTCCTTTTTGCAAAGTATGTACTCAAGCTCAGTATACTCAACAATCTGGGTTCAATAACAGGCGGTATGACATCAACTCCGGCTCTCGGAACTCTTATAAATACTGCCGGAACTGAAAATGTTGCCTCCGCTTATGCAGCAACATATCCGGTAGCACTTATTGCCGTAGTTCTTGTATCACAATTCCTGATAATTATTTTCAGATAATAATCAGCCCCCACCCCTAAGCGGAATTTAAAAGCCAAAGGTGGGGGATAATTTTAACTAACAAAAGGCATAATATTATAACAAACAGAATGAGGAGGAAACAATGGATATATATTCAGTATCACCGCAGACGTTAAAACGGCTTCCTATGTATCTTCGCTTTCTCACCTCGCTTTCATTGACAGAATATCCCAATATCTCTGCAACAGCAATTGCCGACGCTCTTGGATTCTATGATGTTCAGGTAAGAAAAGACCTTGCGGCAGTATCTTCAGGAGGCCGTCCGAAAACGGGATATGTAACCGAAAAGCTTATAAAAGATATAAAAAAATTTCTCGGATATGATAAGCAGAAATATGCTGTCCTTGTCGGTGCGGGAAATCTCGGGCAGGCACTTCTTTCATATGAAGGATTTAAAAAATATGGCCTTGAAATATCGGCTGCCTTTGACATAAACGAAAAACTTTGGGGGCAGTGTATTCACGGAAAAAAAATTCTTTCAGTCGATGATATGGAAACATATTGCAGAAATCATTCCATAACATTCGGAATTATATCTTCTCCGTCAGAACCTGCTCAGAATATTGCCGACAAGCTTGTCGGAATAGGTGTGAAATCTATACTCAATTTCGCACCCGTAAATCTTAAAGTACCTCCTGATGTTATGGTTGAAAACGTTGATATTGCAAGTTCGGTTGTATTGCTTTGCTATCATATAACAAGAAATAAAAATTAATTAAAAGGTGGTAGAGAAATGGAAAAGGGAAAAATCAGAAAATTTGATACCAAAATCCAGTATCACAAATATAAAGTCCTTAAGGAAGTCGCAAAGGAGGCGTGGAACGGTACTCTTGCCGAAAACGCTCTTGATATTCCCGAAAGAATCGTTCCTCACGGTGCAAAGCCGACTATGAGGTGCTGTGTCTATAAGGAACGTGCCGTTCTTGCAAAGCGTGTAAAGCTTGCTATGGGAGGAAAAAAGGAACTCCCGAATGTTATCGAAGTAATAAAAATTGCATGTGATGAATGTCCTATGGGCGGATATGAAGTAACTAACGCATGCCGTGGCTGTATGGCTCACAGATGTGAGGACGTCTGCCGTATGGGAGCGATTACCTTTGATGAAAACTATGTTGCACATATTGACAAGTCAAAATGCGTTGAGTGCGGAGCATGTTCAAAGGTATGCCCTTATAATGCCATAAGCGACCACAAAAGGCCATGCAAAAATGCATGCAAAGTCGATGCGATTTCAATTACCGATGACTATACCGCCTGCATAGACTATTCAAAATGCATATCATGCGGAGCTTGCGTATATCAGTGTCCTTTCGGAGCTATAATGGACAAATCATATATAGTTGAAACGATTGATATTCTCAAAAGCAGTTCAGAAGTATATGCTGTTGTAGCACCTGCAATTTCAAGTCAGTTTACATATGCGAAACTCGGTCAGGTAATTGCCGGAATAAGAAAGCTCGGATTTTCTGAAATCGTTGAGGCAGCTCTCGGTGCTGATATGGTTGCATATGACGAATCAAAGGAGCTTGCCGAAAAGGATTTCATGACAAGTTCATGTTGTCCGGCATTTGTGGACTACATACATAAACAGTTTCCTAATCTTGTTGAATGTATATCAGGCAATCTTTCACCCGCAGCAAAGATTTCAAAGTACATCAAGGAAAACAATCCCGATTCAAAGATAATTTTCATAGGCCCCTGTACCGCAAAAAAAGCCGAATACAAGAGTGAGGAACTTAAAAAATATATAGATTCCGTAATAACTTTTGAAGAACTTCAGGCTCTTTTTGACAGCCGTGATATTGATATTACACAGCTTGAAGAAGAAGACCTCTCCGGAGCATCATATTTCGGAAGAATTTTCGCAAGGAGCGGAGGAGTATCAGATGCAATCTGTCAGGCAGTCAAGGAACATGAGCTTGATATAAAATTCAAGCCCATAACATGTAACGGAATAGAAGAATGTAAAATAGCTCTCTTAAAGGCAAGCCGTAACAGAAAACTTCTTGACGGTAATTTTATAGAGGGTATGGCATGCAACGGTGGCTGTATAGGCGGTGCAGGCTGTCTCACTCACGGAGCTAAAAGCAAGGCTGATGTTGACAAGTACGGAAAACAGGCTCTTGATAAAACTATAACCGAGGCAGTAAAGGCTCTTAATCCGGAGAAATAAAAATGATACTTGCAATAGATATTGGAAATACTAATATTACTGTCGGGTGCAGTGACGGAAAAGAAATAAAATTTACCGAACATCTTTCAACAAATCAGACTGCAACATCTCTTGAATATGCTGTACTTCTGAAAAATGTACTTGAAATTCACAAAACCGGAAAGATAAAAGGTGCGGTAATATCTTCGGTAGTTCCGACAATTACGGAAACTCTCTGCAAAGCCGTTGAAAAGATATGCGGAATAAAACCGCTTGTTGCGGATTCAAAAATAATAAATCTGAAAACGCTTGAACCGTCCTCAAATATAGGCAGTGACCTGCTTTCATCTGCCCGTGCGTTGATTGAAGAATATCCCTTGCCGGCAGTAGTGATAGATATGGGAACGGCTACAACAATTGCAGTTGTGAACAGTGAAAGGGAATTTATAGGCGGAATGATTATGCCGGGATTCAGAATTGCACTTGATTCGCTTGTCAGCAATACGTCGCTCCCGAAAATCCGCCTTGAAAATCCGGAAAGGCTTATCGGGAGAAATACTGTTGAATGTATGCAGAGCGGTCTTATTTACGGCACAGCCTCATGCATAGACGGTATGCTTGAACGTATTGAATCCGAAATGCAGGAGAAAATAACAGCTGTCGCAACGGGAAGTCTTGCAGATTTTATAGTTCCTTACTGCCGTCACGAAATACTTACCGACAAGGAGCTTGTCCTTAAAGGACTTATTATAATTTACAATAACAACAAAAAAATCCTCCTTTGAAAAGGAGGATTTTTAACGGAGGTTTTATGAAATGAGAAAGTATCTCACAGAGTATCTTATATATATAGAAAAAAGAATTGAAACCTGTCAGCAGTCCGAACTTGAAAATATTTTAAGGGAACATCTTGACAAAATTCAGTTTATGCAACATGAAAGGCTTATACATTTTCTTGTAACGATGCTTTTTGCGTTTATGTTTTTTATGAGTCTCGGAATATTTATGCTGACTGATAAAATATCTCTCATACCGCTTATGATATTAATATTATGCCTGATAGTACCATACATAAGGCATTATTATTTTCTTGAAAACAATGTTCAGAAGATGTATTATATATATGACAGAATTCTTGAAAAAACGGAAAAAAAATAAACCGCCTTGCCGTCATATAGAGCATAAAAACCCGCACAAAGCAGGTGGGTAAACGCCCGAATGGTTCACGCTCCCTTCGTCCGCAAAAGCGGGAGGTCTGCAATCCGCACCGGAGCCGAATTCCCTGATAAGAAGTGTTGGATTATGAATAACTATATTTACCCGAACAAGGCAGAATATTAACTTTTCTAAATACATTATATCACAGGTGATATAAAAAAGTCAAGAGGAAAATTGAGGAATTTTAAGAAAAATTATTCTTCTTCCTCGTCCTCATCTTCTTCATATTTTTCGTCAAGACGTTTCATAAATATTTTTGAAATTCTTATATACTCATCATCATCGAGGATAGAAACGAGAAATTCCTCACCGTTCTGTTCATCGGTTTTAAGAATTACAAGACCGGCATCGTCCTGAAGAATAGCTTCAATATCGCTTTCGCCGTCATAAGAAGGAATCATAGCAAAATATTGCTGACCGTCCACTTCCATTGCATCAACCATTTCAAAATCTCTTTTATTACCATATTCGTCCTCAAGCTCATAAAGCTCGGGAGTATATTCATTCATTTCAGACATAATTAACTCCTAAAAATATAATATTGCTCACATTTTATAATTATACATCATTATTCAAATAAAATCAAGAGCAAACTAAAATATTTGTGTGATTTTACAAAAAAACTTTAAAACTTTGTGCAATGCGAAGAAAATACAAAATAATTCAAAGAATATCAGAAAAACTATTGACATTTCACAAGAGATGTGATATTATATAATCAAGGAAAGAACAAAGGACAACCTTAAGGAAGTCTGAAAGTTCTGAAAAGCAGGTTTTCGTCAGGTTTAAGATTTTATCTTTGATGGAAACAAAATCAGCGGTTAGGAGTGTGAGTCCGGTGGAAGAAACTATTGAACAGTATCAGAAATCGGCGGACTCGCTGGAGTTTTGATTTTAAATTAATGGGAAGCTGGTATATTTAGTATACATTCCGACTTATGAATGAGATATTTAAAATGAATGAATCAATAATTCAGCGAACGCTTTGATTTAATACGGTTTCTGCTTACAGCTTATATCATTTTGGATACAGGATTATCTGAAATTCCGACAACGCCTATAATGCGTAGTCTTTAGATAGCAGGCTGGAGAAAAATAATTATAACAGGTGGTTCCTATGAGACTTTAACAAGAGCTTTTTGGGAGGTCACGAAAAAGCTGTACAAATTATTTTGAAATATTTTAATGATAAGGACTGAAACCAATGAAATAATTTAATGCTTTATGAAATCATTGAAAGAAAGTGGTTTTATGCAGAAAAAAAGAGTTTACATCATTAAAGAATAATTTGCAGGGAATGATTCCAATGAGAACGTATTTTAAAATTTAATAACCGCACTTTAATCGGCAGAGTCAGCAGGCTCTGCCTTTTATTTTGCCCAGATATCTTTTTGAATACCAATTTCGCCCTCAACAGTATACTTTACAGTGCAGTCAAGACCGGTTTCCGTCTGGGAATACTCAAGAGTTGATTCGAGAATTTTTGAACCGGAAAGAAAATTTTTTTCATATATAAAGATTTTTTCCTCAATAACTGCCCTTGCCTCGTCCGGAGTGTATATTTTTTCAGTACGCTTTATTTCTGAAAGAATATTTTTATCAATGCTTACAGGGAGCTTTTTCCCGAAAATAAAAACCGGAGAGGAAAATTTTTCGGAATTATAATCAGAAAAATTACTTTTTCCTGTAAACAGCGGAATTTTGAAGTTGAAAAGATTGATATATTTTTCCTTGTATGTTTTGCCTGTTTTTTCGGATACAGTTTCGCAGAAATCCTGATGTATATTAATTGTATCCTCATAAATTGCCGTAACCGTACCGAAAGAATGTCTTAAATTTATATGTCCATTGTTATCACTTGCAACTCCGCTGACAATTACATCACCTTTTCGGACGCAGTCACCAACTCCACGCATAATCTGACCATTATATATTGACATTGCAGTAATCTGTGCATTTTGCGTTGAAATTATATTGCATGGCATTTTTTTATTTTCTATTTCGGGAGCGGGAACGATTTCAGTCATTTCAACGACAAGGCGGTTTCCGGTGTGACGGATACCAACCCACGATATATCAGTATTTCTCATACGTAATTTTCTTTCGCATGATGAAAAATCAATGTTTCCTATAAATGTACCCTTTTTAACTCCCATATTTTCGAGCATCAAAATAACTGTATTGTCACTTACTTTCTGATTGCCGATAATTTCGATAGTCATAACCGTATTTGAAAAATACAGAACTGAAATAAAAGTGAGAATCATTCCTATAATTATTCCGTAGCGGTGACGGTATCTGTATAATTTTTTTCTCGCCGTTTCATATTCGTAGAAATCAAGCGTCATATCATATTTTTCAGCAAGCTCTCTGACGGTTTCAAAATCATTAACAGATACTTCTCCGTAATAGACATCATTTTTGCAGTACTGATTTGAACAGTTAAGTCTCTGGTTACGGAGAGTATTTATAAATCTGTAAAGATTTTTTCCGCTGGCGCTGAACTTTATACAGCCTTTAATCTGATTTTTCAAGATTTTTCACCTTTTTCAATAAGTTCTATTCGTGATATTTTTCCTCTTATAACAAGGGAATCGGTTTTGAAATCGAAAGCTCTGAGGTTGTTTCCCCATACTTCAATGTAAAGCCTTTTCGTTTTAACTTTTATAAAAACTTCGTTGTATTCCTCAATTCTCCGGCAGTTTTCGAGAAAAATCTCATTATTTCCGGTAATATGTATTGATGACTTATCCACCGTCAAAAAAATCACTCCGAATCAGAATAAATTTTACTGTTTAATAATATGATTTTAATGGTGATGAATATGAAAAAAATTCTGAAAAATATATTTCTTTTTCTGATATGCATTTACTGTACACTGTTTATAATATTCAATACACACTGCATAGGCGAATATGTTTCAAAGGCTCTTGAAAGGTGTATTTATATAATAATACCGTCACTTTTTGCAATGATGACATTTTCGGGAATACTGATAAAAAGCGGAATAATGGGGCAGGGAAGTATTGTCAGAATATTTGTTTTAAGTATGTTTGCAGGCTATCCGGTGGGTGCGGGAATGATTTCGGAAGAATTTGAAAGAAAAAACATAACAAAAAAACAGGCGGAACTGTATATTTCCGTCTGTTTCGGAGCAGGAACATCATTTATTTTCGGCTGTGTTTCTGATATTTTATTCAACGGAAGTTCAGCCGGAATAATTATTTTCATTTCAACAGTATCAGTCAATCTTCTTGTACTTGCAGTAATTCTTATTGCGGAGAAAAAGGAAAAAAGAACAGTATCAAAGCAGAATATTTATTTTAATTCCGAAATGCTCGTTAATTCGGTAATATCGGGAGGACGGAATATTTTTAAAATCTGCATGATGATAATGTTCTTTTCGGTATTTACATGTATTCTGAGCGGTTCGGGAATTACGGAATTTATTTCAGAAATAATTTCACGCATTTCCGGAACGGATTTCATAACAGTAAAAAACATGACAGAAAGCCTGCTTGAAGTTACGAATCTCGGAACGCTTGAAAGAAATAATTATACACTTCTGCCCTTTGTATGTTCAGCAGTATCATTCGGGGGAGTATGCGTTATACTTCAGATAAAAACAGTTATAAATAAATCGCTTAGTATAGCTCCTTTTATTCTTATAAGGATTGCATGTGCAGTTTTAAGCGGTATGGTATGCCGTATAATAATGCCGTTTATGCTAAGAAATCAGACTGTAAGCGTATCAGATATAGATTACAGAATTTACAGTTCACCGACACCGATTCCGTCATGTATGCTTATAATTATGATATTAATTCTCCTCTGGAATTTCAGTGGCAGAAGAAGTTCCGGAACAGTATGATATAATATAGCCGTCATAATTGTTTCCGGAAATATCATAGCTTTCGCAGTTTTCGGGAATATATACCGTTGTGGAGGGAACAGTTGCCTTTGAATAGTATATAAAATACTGCGTATCATTTAAAGTATACTCAAGCGGATTATCAAAAGTAAATTCCTTTATGTATTCCGTATATTCTTCGAGACAGAGATTTTTTTCTTTCATTATAACAGCATGCGGAATACCGACATATCGGAAATGATACGGGGAGTATTCAACACCTGTTATATCTTCCTTATCCTGTGGGTATCTTGTAACAAAGCCATAATTCTGACAGTTTTCTGAAATCCAGCCTTCAGTGTCCATACCATCATATTCAATAGTTTCATCGTATGAGGAATTTATTGCAATATCGAAAGAATATCCGGAAACTGCTTCGGGATAATTTTCAGTATAAAGAGAATCCTCATTGTATTCATCAGTTGTATTGTATATAATTATATTATCCTTTTGAGTATTATATCTATAATCATTAATCATATCTTTTAAGTGAGGGAGAACGTTTTCGGAAATAAGCGAGGGAGAATTCTGAAAATATATTTCATTATCTGATTCGACAGAATAAAGACCTGTATAGAAATTTTCGGGGGCATACTGTGAATTTATTACTGCAAGTGAACCTTTTCCGATATTTTCGGAATCCACAAGTGAAATATCATTAAATCCGGAAATTTTTACGTCTGTATTTTCTGGGGGCGGAGAATCGGGAATATCAGTGGTCTGCTGAGGAATATTTTCTGTTGTTGTATCATCAGTACCGGAGGAATTTTTAAAACTTCCGATAATATTTTTCTGGAGAACGAGCTTATCTGATGTTACTTTTCTTTTTATGGAATCCGATACTAATATTAAAACAACAGCCAGAGCATATATTGATATTCTGCAAAAAATTTTCTTGTTTTTTACAAAAAAGTTCTCGGTTGATTTTGTTATTTGTGTTATCTTTTTCATATTATTATCTTCCTTATTATTGCGGAGGAATATATGCTTCACCGCCGTAACCATATATACTGTAAGCACTTAGTGTATCGTAAATTACATACCATTTTGACGGATTATCCGCCATAACCATAATATATTCTTTTCCGTTGATTTCAGAAAAGCTTGCAAGGCATTGACCTGCTTCGTCAGTGTAGCCGGTTTTTCCGCCCAATACGGTGACTCCGGTCATTTCATCGCCTGACATACGCTGGAACATAGTGCTTGTAAGAGTAATTCCTTCGGGATTGTATTCTGTCGGAGCTATTGTGTACTGATATGTTGAGAGTATTTCACGGCACAAATCATTCTGAACGGCATATCGGAGTATAATTGCCATATCCTGAACAGTACTGTAATGGCTTGGGTGATGAAGTCCTATGCAGTTTGTAAAGTGAGTTGATTTCAGACCGAGTTCAGAGCATTTCTGATTCATCATATCAACGAAAGCCTGTTCCGAACCTGCAACATACTGTGCAAGGGCTATGCTTGCATCAGCTCCGGAGGGCAGAATAAGACCATAAAGCAAATCGGTAATAGTCGGAGTTTCGCCTGCTGTAAATCCGGCTCTTGTGGCATCCTGTTCAATCATAGGGTCAATCATATCAGCAGTTATAAGCTGTGTATCATTGAAATCCTTTACATTTTCAACAGCGACTATCAGTGTCATTATTTTTGTAAGAGATGCCGGATATATTTTTGCATCATAATTTTTATATGCAATTATTTCATTGGTGCTGTTGTCGATAAGAATACCATATGGAGAAGTGATAATATTTTCATCAAACTGCACTGCACTTGCCGAAAGTGAGGGATATTCTGTTTTAACAGGCGGTTCTGTTACTGTTGTAGTAGTTGTAATTATTGCAGATTCAGTGACCGCAGATGTTGCAGTCTGCTGAACGACTGATTTCTGAACAGTCATATTATTGTCTGCCGGAACTTTTTTATTGCAGGAATCGCATAAAATCCATATTATAAGTCCAAGTATTAAAAGAGTAAAGAATATATTTTTAACTTTCAATCTGCCTTTTTTTCTTTTTTTCTTTTCCATTTCAGACAGGGCAATCCTTTCATAGTAATCTAAAAAATCAGGCTATATTATATTTTAATATATTTTTTATGGAAAGTCAACCTGATACAAAAAAACTTTTTAATGGGCAAGTATATTCATAATATCGGGTTTCAGAAGATTTTCAACACCACATACAAATATTATCTGTTCATAGCCGTTTATATTGAAATAATCGGTAAATCTGAAATCGGGAAAATCAACGGATATTACAGTAATCTCGCTGTAATGCTGAGTAAGAAATGGAATAAAGCAGTCTGCATAACTATCCTTTATGACCATAAGCTTTTTATTATTGTTTACTCCTGTTTTAATTTTGAGTGCGGGAACATTTTCCCCAAGATATATATCATACATATATTTTGAATTAAGAAATGATTTGTCATACAGAACACGGAGCGATTCACTTAAATTCTGATTATATGCCGTAATGCTCTGTATGTTAATGCTGTCGCTGTAATAGAGGTCAATAAAGTCATTTTTCGGCATTTCGTAAAGAGTTCTGTTATAAAGATTTCCCTTAAATTCAGAAGTGATATGTTCTATTGTAAATTTATCGTATGCAACAGGAATAAATCCAAGTTTTTGTATTGCCGTACGGTAGACACAGTAAGCACCGTATGCCGTCCATTTTGTATCAGTTCTGTAATATATGTAATCATCGCTGAAATTTTTAAGAATATTGAAAGCATTTATTTTACGGATTTCGGGATTCAGTTTATTATAGAAATTCTGAATCTGTTCTGACTGGAAGTCAGGGGGAATATATTCGGGCAGAAGATTGCTGTAAATTCCGTCTGATGAAGGTACAGCTATAAAATAAAAAGAGGAGTTATATTTTTCCGCAAAGCCATTTATTTTTTCCGCAACGGTATCGCTTATATCAGATGTATTTATATTTCCGTTCAAAAGCATATTGTCGCTTACGAATACGCCGTTAACCTTACTTTCGATATTTCCGGCAGATATATCGGAATATATTTTCATAAACTTGCTTCTGCCGGCAATCTGGTCTGAAAAAAAATCAATAATATCAAGCGAATATTTTCCGTTTAAAATCTCCGAAATATTGAATTTCGGAAACTGTGCAAGAGAACGGTTCTCCTGAAACGATATTTCACCCTTTTCACGGAAAAGCGTATACAAAAGCATAAAAATCAGCAGAAACATTACAAGGACTGCTGAAAATTTTTTTCTGAATTCTTTCATATTTTTCACTCCTATCCGAACATTGAAGAAAGTGAATGACTTCCGCCCGATACTATTGCCGAAATGCTTATGACAAGCAGAATAATATCAGCAAAGGGCATAACAGCTCCGACGGGAACTGAAAGGTATTCATTGTCTTTGATTTTTTCAGTAAGATTTTTAAAAAGGTCTGTTGAAATATATATCGCAATAAGAAGAATTACTATATATGATTTGAGAAGATAGAATGAAAGTGAATCTGCAAAGCCATGATTTCCTCCGAGCAGAGCTTTTATAAATATTAAAGAATCTTTAACTGATGACTGTGAAAAGAAAATCCAGCTTATTAGAGATATTACAAAAGTATATATTATATTTCTGCACTTTGTAAATCTTTCAAAGGAAAGAGCAAGTCCCAGTATAAGTCCCCATATGAGTTTATTCCATGAAAGCTCATACCATAAGCCTATTAAAACCCATGCGGAAACTGATGCAAGAGTTCCGGAAATTTTTCTAAGAGGGTTGAATACATATTCTCTGAACCATTTGACCGTATTTATATGCCATCTTGAAAGAAAGTCAGATAATCCGGAAGTAAAAAACGGGTGGTCAAAATCGGACGGGAGCTTGTATCCGAAACAGCATGATATTCCGGCAGACATATCGAGTATTCCTGAAAGGCAGAAGTAAAAGCTGAAAATAAATGCGGATATTCCAAGAAGTGCAGAGAGTGCGGAAAGCTTATCGGGTTCAATATTTTTTACTGTATTCCACAGCGGATATAAATAACCGCCTATTATGATATTCTTTGAAAGACCTTTTATAAATGTTATAATGCCTCTGCCGAGTATGGAGAGATTTATTCTTGAATGTTTTGAAAATATATAGAAATCCTGATAGGGGATTACAGCACCCATTATAAATCTCGGAAAGAAAAGTATATAGAGTGCAAATGAAAGATAATTCTTTTCTGCAAATATCTTTTCTTTTCTGACATCTGTTATATAGCCGATAAATTCAAGCATAAAAAACGATACGCATACCGGCAGAAATATATTCTGCGAATACATCGGCATTACAGCTGAAAGAACAGGCTTTGTTTTCAGAGCTAAAAGAAGAATTATATTAAGTAAAAGCGAAAGTATATATAAAATCCGTCCGGAACTTTTCTCAATACGGAGTGCAATAAAATAGTTTGCAGTTATCAGGATATAAACAAGAATTAAAAGATATATGCTTATCATTCCGCAGTAAACGGAGCTTATTCCGAGAAGTACATGCGACTTGTATTTTGCAGGAGTGAGATAATATATTATAACTGATACGGGAAGAAAAAATATTATAAAAAAAACAGAACTGAATTCCATTAAATCACCTCTGACTGTTTTATAATTTCCTTAAGCTCATCAGCAGTATACATAGTATTAAGAATTTCCATAAGTGAAGATGATGACATAAGCTCCGGAAGTCCGAGAAATTTCTGAAGTCTGGTTCTCATAGCTTTGCTGTCAGGCTTTCCGGAAAGACCAAGTTCAAAGAAAGTAACGCTTGTAATATCATGTTCAGATGATTCCTCCGATGATGAAATACCGGCTTTTCTGAAAGCATCAGCAATAATATTTACAGGTATGCCCTCAACTCCGAGCTTACCCTCTGCGGAAGGCTTTTCCTTGCGTTTTTCCTTTCCGAAAATATCGGGAATATATACGTTGGTAATTTTTCCCTTGTTTACAGCACCTTTCAGAAATCCTCTTATTTTGAATCCTGCACTATCGGAATCGGTCAGAATTACTATTCCTGTTTTTTCCGCATAGTATCTGATTAATGATAATTTTTCCGGATTCTTGAATATACGGAATCCCTCAGTCGTAATTATAACAGTATCAATTATGGAAGAAAGCTTTATTTTGTCATATTTTCCCTCAACTATTACAGCTTCTTTAATTTTTATCATAGAAAAAAATCACCTCATTCAATCAGAGTATCAGCATTTTTGCTATGGTTTCTTCCATAATGACTCTTTCATTTCCCGATGAGGAATTAAGCATTAAAGCGGTGTCGCGGAGTATTGAAAGGCATTTTCTGAGCTTTGAAAGCGATATTTTTGAACAGTCCCTGAATGCATTTTTGAGTACAAATTCCCATTGATATGAAAAATCCTGTGCAGTCTGGCTTATTTGTTTACCCTGCTGTATAGCAATTTTCGCCCTGTACATATCCATAAACGAACTTGAAACAGCAAAAAGTATTTTTACTCTTTCAGTTTTCTGTGCAAGAAGTTCATCGAGAGCCTCAAAGGCAGATTTTCTGTCGGAACGGCATACCGCATTTGCGAGCTTATAAATATCCGTATCGCTCTGACGGTATACAAGCAGTTTTATAGTATCGGAAGTGATTTCGCCATTTCCAACGTATGAGCATAGCTTTTGTATTTCGTTGCTTATGCTCAGAGTATCGCCGAGGCAGTATTCGGCAAGTTCAACGGCACATTTCGGAGATATGGAACAGCCGTTTTTATGTACGGAGGAGATAATATATTTTGAAAGTTCAGCCGTTGACGGTACTGCACATTCGCAGAGTATACCGTATTTTTCAGCAATATCAGTAATTTTTTTGTTTTTGGGCGATACTGTTTTTTTGCCTTTTTTTATATCGGCTGAAGTTATCCGGAATATTATAACAGTCTGCGGAGGAACTGACTTAAGAAATTCCAAAAGAGGTTTGCATACAGATTCCTTCTGTTCATCAGCATTGAAATCGTCTATAAGTATGCAGTTGTAATCTGAAAGCATAGGGAACATTTCGGCTTGGTCTGAAAGCTCTCTGACATTCAGGGATTTCCCGTCAAATTTAGTAAGTGCAAAGTCGCTGTAATCACCGGTAGTTTTTTTGATTACTGCATTTACAAGCCCCTCAACTCCGACAGTATTCTGACCGTATATATAATATATATTATATATTTCATTGTTTTTTAGCTGTGAAAAAATTTTTTTCGCATCAGTTTTAGGCATTTTAAAGTCTCCTTATTCTTAGAGATTTTTCGGGAAAATCTATTGAAAAATTATTGCATTTTTGATTGTAAGCAATAAACCTTTCGGGCAGATTTTTGTTTTTTGGATTTCCGTAAAAAATAAAAATATCCGCTGTTTCACCGTTGTATGCATAAGGCGAAACAAATACGGAATACCTGTCATAAATGACAGTCAGAATACCGTCATTACAGCTGAATGTATAGTTATTGTATTTTATCTGAATTTCATTTCCGGAACAGTTGTATATATTTTTAATATCAGAATGTTCAAGTGCTGACTGATAGGACGATGAAAGTGATGAATAATTTTTTGAAATAATCAGATTGTTTATGTTTTCAATATGATTTTGTGAGAGGTATTTTTTAACGTATTCGGGCGATTTATAGTGACCGGAAAGGTCAATTACATCAGTATTTCCGTTATAGTTTATTACGGCACAGATATTTTTGTTTTTTCCGAGAAAAGCTATTTCAAAAATATCCCTGTTTCTTATACTGACAATCTGATTATAGCCGAACATAAAAATTACACCGCATAATATTACAGCATAAATATACTTTCGCTTTTTTGAAATAAAATACATGCATACTCCCGCAATAAAAAGCGATATAAGAACAGTAAAAACAGTATCGGAATTTCCGCTTATATATATCAGTGAATTTTCTCCCATGAGCTTAACTGTGAATATTATAAATCTTATGAGATACTTTGCTATGAACAGCAGATTTATAAGACCGCCCGACATTACAAAAATCAATCCGATTATCAGCGATATACTGCAAAGAGGTATGAAAACAATATTTGTCAACGGAGATATTATTGAAACTTCATCGAAATAAAGTATACTCAAAGGCATAACGCATACAGAAACATAAAACATACTAAGCAGACTTTTTATTATTTTAGAATCAATATTTTTTGTCATATACGGAGCAAGCACGCCTATTCCGTAAGTACCACTTACTGAAAGCAAAAATCCCTGATTGTGTACTGCAAAAGGATTTGAAATGCATATAATCAGTACAGCTAATGCAAGTGTATTGAGAGTATCGTTTTCACGATGAAAAAGTTCCGCACCGTAAAGAACAGCAAGCATTATTGAAGCTCGTACAGCTGATACAGGAGATTCCGCAATAATTACCATAACTGCAAGAAACATGCAAAGTATTCCGAATGAAACAAATTTACTTAAACGGAACTTTTTTAGTATAAGAATAACAAATCCGGCACATATTGAAACATGTATTCCCGATACAGCCATAATGTGACCTATTCCCGAACGGTAAAGCATAGTTTTTGAAGAATCATCCATATCTGATTTATCTCCGAAAACCATTGCAGAAAGAAATGCACTTGTTTCGCTGTCCATATTAAGGCGGAATTTTGAAATCATTCTGTCACGGTAATTATAAAGAGTATTTCTAAGTGAAAATCCTTTGCTTTCAGTTATTTCAAGATTTTTTATATCATCAGCAGAAAGATATATATTTTTCTGCTTGTAATAATTGTGACTGTCAAAAAGATAATCGCTTTCAATTCTGCTGAATGTACATTCAAATGACATAGTGTCACCGGTTTTGCAGTTATATGACGTATTATAGCATATAATCCTTGCATTTATAGTATTATTTATAGTACCGTCAAGAATATATCCCGAATTATCCTGTGCATAATCAGTAATATCAGTAATTTCACCCGAAAAATATCCGTCAGTATTATCGCATTTCATAAGTGTTTCATATACATAGCAGTTATAGAATCTGTAAATTCCGAATGCAATCAAAAACGGCACAATAATTAAAGTAACCTCTTTAAGGCTTTTGTCTGTAACTTTGCAAAGTGCGAAAAACACAAGAAATCCCGATAAAATAACAGTTATTCCGAACTTTTCAAGCGATATTGATGCAAAAAGCAATCCCAGGGCATACGAAAAGGATATGTAAATTAATCGGCGTTTCATTTGAAGAACAGAGGGAGCTTTTCAAGGAATATAATATCGTCTCTTTCGGAAGCGTCACCCTCTGCAAGAACAGCTGATTTTGCATTGACTTTGCCTCCTGCTGCATCGACAAGCTTTTCAAGAGCTTTGAGGGATTCTCCCGTACTGATGACATCATCAACAATCAGAACTCTTTTATTTTTAAGCATATCAGCCTTTGAACCGTCAAGATAAAGTGTCTGAATGTTTGCCGTAGTAATTGATTTTACTTCAACGGATACAACATCTTTCATATAAAGCTTGACCGATTTTCTTGCTACAACGTAAGGAATACCAAGCTGTCTTGACATTTCATATGCAAGGGGTATTCCCTTTGATTCGGCAGTAAGTATAACATCACATTCGGGGCATTTTTTAATAAGTTCCTCAGCGGATTTAACAGTAATTTCCACGTCCGAAAACATTATAAATGCAGCTATATCTATTTTATCATTAAGCGGACAGATAGGAAGTTCCCTTTCAAGTCCCGCTATTGTCATTTTATATGTATCAGGCATTTTTTTAGCCTCCTTTTATGTTTAAATCATTAGCAGTGCAATTAATGTAAAATAAGCCTTATTCAATCGGCTGAACAGCGTCCGCACCCCAGCCCATTTTAACTCCTGCAAGCAAATGGAAGTGTAAGTGATTAACGGTCTGACCTGCATTTTCACCGCAGTTTGTAACTACTCTGAAACCGTCAGAAATACCCTCTGCTTTTGCTATTTTTGCAATAGCCTCGAATATCTTTGCGACTACTGCGGAATTTTCAGCAGTAATTTCAGAAGCTCCTGAAATATGCTCCTTAGGAATTACAAGATAATGAATCGGAGTTATTGGGGCAATATCCTTGAAACAGTATACATAATCATCTTCATAAACCTTAGTGCTTGGAATTTCACCGTTTATAATTTTACAGAATAAGCAATCCATAAATAAAACATCTCCTAAATAAATAAAGTTTTCGGTCAATCCTTTTTCAAAAGGCTTGCAGGGGAGGTATGGAGGGGACAGAGTCCCCTCCGGAAAAATCATGCAAGCATTGAACCTGCAACACTTTCGAGAATATTTAAAGCTTCGCTGATTTTATTTATATCTCCTGCACCTGCCATAGCGTTATCGGGACGGCCTCCTCCCTTACCGCCTGTAACGGCAGATATTTGCTGAACGATTTTTCCTGCGTGAATACCTTTCTTTACTGCATCATCAGTACATACGCAATAGAAAGTACCCTTTCCGTCAGAAATTCCGGCAATTACGGCTACAAAAGCCGATTCCTTTGATTTGAGAGCGTCACCGAGTTTGCGGAGCATATCCTTATTTGTACCGTCAAGCTTTGCGGAAACTATCTTAATACCATTTATTTCCTTAGCGTTGTCGAAAATTCCGGAAATCTGTGAATTTGCAATCTGCTGACTGAGACTTTCGATTTTCTTGTCTTTGTCCCTGATTTCATTTGCAACAGCAGAACATTTTTCGGGAAGTTCAGTAAGATTTGCAAGCCTGAGAGCCTTTGCGGATTCTGCAATAGTATTTTTATATCCGTTTATCAGATTAAGTACACCCCAGCCTGTAACAGCTTCAATACGTCTTACACCCGAAGCTACTGAACTTTCTAAAACAATCTTGAAAAGACCTATTTCGGAAGTATTTGATACGTGAGTACCTCCGCAGAATTCAATTGAATCATCAGCCTGTACAACTCTTACGGTATTGCCGTATTTTTCGCCGAATAATGCCATAGCTCCGAGTTTTCTTGCCTCCTCAATAGGCATTTCACGTGTAACTACATCACATGCATTAAGAATTTCAGCATTGACTTTCTGTTCAACTTTCTGAATTTCTTCGGGAGTCAATGCACTGAAGTGTGAGAAGTCGAAACGGCATGCATTTTCATTTACAAGCTGACCTGCCTGATGAACATGTTCACCGAGAACATCTCTCAGAGCTTTCTGGAGAAGATGTGCGGAAGTATGATTTCTCATAGTAGCTTTTCTCTTGTCGGAATCTATTGATGCGGTAACAGTATCGCCCTTTGAAATACTTCCCTCTGTAATGTTTGCAATATGGAGGAAATGTCCCTCTGACTTGATAGTATCGTCAACAACTGCACAGCCTGAATTTGATGTTGTAATCATACCTGAATCGCCTGACTGTCCACCGCTTTCAGCATAGAAAGGAGTTTTGTCAAGAACTATTACAACGTTGTCACCCTCAACAGCAGTTTCAATTTCTGCACCGTCCTTGTAAATTGCAAGAATCTTTGAATCTGTTTCAGTAAAGCTTGTATATCCTGTGAATACTGTTTTCGGAACATCAATCTTTATACTGTTATCAGCCCATGATGAATTAGCTTTTGCAAGGTGGTCTGCTCTTGATTTTTCACGCTGTTCCTTAACGAGTTCGGCAAATCGTTCGGTATCTACATCAATACCCTTTTCCTGACATATTTCGACAGTAAGGTCAATCGGGAATCCGTATGTATCAGAAAGTCTGAAAGCGTCATCACCGGAAAGAGTTTTTGAATTGCCTGCTGATTCAATAAGAGAATTGAGAAGTTCAGAACCCTTGTCAATAGTCTTTGCAAATGATTCTTCTTCAACGGAAATGATTTTCTTGATATATTCTCTCTTTTCAGCAAGTTCGGGGTATGCGGATTTATTTTCATTTATAACAGTATCGCATACTTCACAGAGGAATGGTTTTGTAATTCCGAGAAGTCTTCCGTGACGTGCTGCACGTCTCAGAAGACGGCGGAGAACGTATCCTCTGCCCTCATTTGAAGGCATAACACCGTCACCGACCATAAATGTTGTACTTCTGATATGGTCAGTAATTACACGGAGTGATACATCGGATTTTTCATCTTTTTTATATTCAACGCCTGCAATTCTGCTGATATGTTTCATGATATTCTGAACTGTATCAACTTCAAAGAGGTTGTCAACACCCTGCATAACGCATGCAAGACGTTCAAGTCCCATTCCGGTATCAATATTTTTGTTTTTCATTTCAGCATAGTGACCGTTGCCGTCGCTGTCGAACTGACTGAATACAAGATTCCATATTTCGATAACTCTGTCGCAGTCGCTTGCCTGTTCAAAGCTTTCAAAAGGGCCATAGCTTTCGCCTCTGTCGAAATGGATTTCGGAGCAGGGACCGCAAGGACCTGAACCGTGTTCCCAGAAATTATCAGCTTTTCCAAGTCTGATTATACGTTCTTTCGGAATGCCGATTTTATTCATCCAAATCTGTTCAGCTTCGTCATCGCTTTCAAAAATGGTAATCCAGAGTCTTTCAGCCGGAATTTCAAGTGTTTCAGTGAGAAATTCCCATGCCCATTCGATAGCCTCTGTTTTGAAGTAGTCACCGAAAGAGAAATTTCCGAGCATTTCAAAATAAGTGCCGTGACGTGCAGTTTTTCCGACACGTTCAATATCGGGAGTTCTTATACATTTCTGACATGTTGTAACTCTTTTATTTGGAGGTGTAGCCTGACCGAGAAAGAATTTCTTTAACGGAGCCATACCGGAATTTATAAGAAGAAGGCTTTTGTCTCCCTGTGGAATGAGTGAGGAGCTTGCCATTCTTGTATGGTTTTTGCTTTCAAAGAACGAGAGATATTTTTCTCTCAGTTCATTAAGACCTGTCCACTGCATATAAAAAAATCTCCTTTTTAATAATAAAAATACATATATATTATAGCAGATTGAGTGAAAAAGTCAATAATTTTCTGAAATTTTCATGTAATCGGCAGTATTTTCAACAATTTCACGGAATATCGGAGCAGCGGAATCATTACCATATCCACCGTTTTCGACTAAAACAGTTACAGCATACTTTGGATTGTCAACGGGAAAATATCCGGTAATCCAGGAATTATAAATTTCGTTTCCGTCATCATCGAATCTGTCAGTCTGTGCAGTGGAAGTCTTTGCGGAGGCGGTAGTATTATCTGGTCGGGCTTTTGAATTTTCATTTTTATTTACTGCCGACATCATAAGATACTGAAGTTTAAAGGAAGTTTCCCTGTCCATAGTATAGGCATACTGCACCTTTTTTTCGTTTATAACAGTTTTCCCGTTATCGGTGTATCCTTTTATTACCCTTAAAACAGGCATATTTCCGTAATTTGCTATTGCACAAGTCATCTGTGAAATCTGTAACGGAGTTGCAGTAAGCTTCCCCTGACCGAATGAAAAATTTGCAAGCTCTCCCGAAAGCGACAAATCTTTTTCTGTCGGAAGAACTCCGCCCGAACCTATTATTCCCGTAGCAAGAGGATTTTCACGTCCGAATCCGAGTGTAAAAGCCTTTTCCCTGAATGATTTTATATTCAGCTTTTGTCCGAGTGCTATAAAATAAGTATTGCAGGAATTTGTCATAGCCTGTTCAAGATTCTGATTTCCGTGACCGCTGTGGTCGTGGCATTTGTATATTCTTCCGTCAATATTTATACTCCCTGTGCAGTTGTATTCAAAATTTTCAAGTCCCTCGTCAATAGCTTCAAAAGCAGTAACAAGCTTGAATATCGAGCCTACACTGTATGAATAAAGAGTTCTGTTTATCATCGGACATCTTTCGTCATTAATATCATCTTCAAGAGTATATACAGAGTATTTCGGAAAGCTTGCCATAGCAGTGATATTTCCGGTTTTTACTTCTGTGACGACTATCGCACCGCATTCAATATCCCTGCCGGCATTTTCGCATATCTGCTGAATATTTTTATCTATATATGTTACAATTCCCGATACATTTTCGGGATTTTTAACAACTTCAATTTCCTCTCCGTCAAGCATACAGCCTAAGCCGTCTGTCATATATTTTACTTCGCTTTTCCCCGAATTTCTTAATAGCTTATTGTAAGCGTATTCTATTCCGTCAACGCCCTCTCCCTGTGAGGTATAGCCTATTAAATGCTGTGCAGGCTGACTGAATGAATATCTTACCGGAATTTTAAACGAATATACGTTTTTGCTTTCGGGTATATATTTAACCGAACGGAATGTGAACGGTATTCCTGAGGATATGCCCTCCGCAATATCCTTTGAATTTTCTGCTCCCGAATACATTGCCTTTTTGTCTGATTTGTTCGGAATACCTACACAAAGATATTCAAAGCTTTCATTTACAAGGGGAGTCATATTTGTATCATATATTATTCCGTCACTTTCGGGGATTTCTATTGATGATGTATATTTTTCAGAGGCAAGCTTTTTGTACTGCGGACTTGATGCAAGTGAAAAGAATCTGAATATTATTACTGCAAAAAGCGTTTCAAGAATTACCCCTACGGCAGTAATGCGTTTTTCCATAGAATACATAATAAATCATCTCCTGTTTATTATAGTGTGCTTTGAATATAATTTTTATGCTTTTATTGACAAATAAAGAAATCGGAGTTATAATAATTATAATATACTATATTCTGACAGAGAGGAAGTAATTAAATGTACAATCCCAAATCACTTAGGGCTGAAGAATTTATTTCCCATGAAGAAATTCTTGATACTCTTGAGTATGCAGAAAAAAATAAAAACAATATAAGTCTTTTGTATTCTGTACTTGAAAAGGCAGAAAAGCGAAAGGGACTTTCACACCGTGAAGCCTCTTTACTGCTTGCAAGCGATATTCCCAAAATCAATGAAAAAATGTATTCACTCGCAAAACAGATAAAGCTTGATTTTTACGGCAACCGCATAGTAATGTTTGCACCGCTTTACCTTTCAAATTACTGTGTCAACGGCTGTACATACTGTCCGTATCACTATAAGAATAAGCATATTGCAAGAAAAAAGCTTACTCAGGAAGAAATCATAAAAGAAGTTACTGCACTTCAGGATATGGGACATAAGCGTCTTGCGATAGAATCAGGTGAGGACAGCGTTAATAATCCTATTGAATATATTCTCGAATCAATCAATACCATATATTCAATAAAGCACAAAAACGGTGCTATAAGACGTGTTAACGTAAATATAGCTGCGACTACCGTTGAAAATTACAGAAAGCTTAAAAATGCCGGAATCGGTACATATATACTTTTTCAGGAAACCTATAACAAGGAGAGCTATGAACAGCTTCACCCGACAGGTCCTAAGCATAATTATGCTTATCATACAGAGGCTATGGACAGAGCTATGGAGGGCGGTATTGACGACGTCGGACTCGGTGTGCTTTTCGGACTTGAAAATTATAAATATGAGCTTGCCGGAATACTTATGCATGCTGAACATCTTGAGGCGGTTCACGGTGTAGGCCCGCATACTATATCAGTTCCGAGAGTAAGACGTGCTGACGATATAAATCCCGATGATTTCGATAACGGTATCGATGATGATACATTTGCAAAAATAGTTGCAATAATAAGGATAGCTGTTCCTTATACGGGAATGATTGTCTCTACAAGAGAAAGTGCGGAATGCCGTGAACGTGTTCTCAATCTCGGAATATCACAGATAAGCGGAGGTTCAAAAACAAGCGTAGGCGGTTACGCTGAACCTGAACCGGAAGAAGATAATTCTGCACAGTTTGACGTTTCAGACCCCCGCACCCTTGACCAAGTAGTAAACTGGCTTATGAAACTCGGTTATATACCGTCATTCTGTACAGCCTGTTACCGTGAGGGAAGAACGGGTGACAGATTTATGTCGCTTTGCAAATCGGGACAGATTTCCAATTGCTGTCTGCCGAATGCTCTTATGACTTTAAAGGAATATCTCGAAGATTACGCTTCCGAAGATACATGCAGAATCGGCAATGCTCTTATAGAAAGAGAACTTAAAGGGATTCCAAATCCAAAGGCAAGAATGCTTGCGGAGGAATATATAAAAAATATACATAATGGTCAGAGAGATTTCAGATTTTAGGAGGTTTTCAAAATGTTTGAAAATATGATTCGTCTTTCGGAAACTGTTCCGGCAACAGGTGACAGATTTCCTTTTGTAGCAATAGGAATTGTTGTTGCACTTGCTGTAATTGCAATTGTTGTTGTAACAATCCTTTCCAAAAACGAAAAGAAAAAGAATAACAAGAAGAAATAATATTCTGCCCCTTGTCTGCATATAATCAGACGGGGGCGGTTTTTTTGATTTACAGTCTTGAATCACTCAAACGCAGGGAAGTTATAGATATTAAAACGGGTGAACGTCTCGGATTTATCGATGATGCGGAAATAAATATTGAAACTTCCCAGACCGTTGCCCTTGTAATTTACGGCAGAGAACGGCTTTTCGGTCTTTTCGGAAAGGAAAACGATATTATAATTCCTTGCAGTAAAATAAATGTCATCGGAGAAGATGTTATACTTGTTTCAGGTACAAATAATAATGATTGTGAAAAATGTACAAAATCAAGGCTGAAAATTTTTAAAAATTTGTTTGGATAATTCTTGCAAAATCCTTATGGATATGATATAATAGTAAAGCAATTCGCACGTCTGTACTTTTGCCGGCTCGGTGCTTTTATTTTAAAAGTCGCCTGCAAGTCAAGTCGGGCGGAGGTAAATTTTATATTTTATAACCAATTAAGGAGGACTACACAATGGGAGTAGTATCAATGAAACAGCTTCTTGAAGCTGGTGTACACTTCGGTCACCAGACAAGAAGATGGAACCCGAAAATGGCACCTTACATCTTTACTGAAAGAAACGGAATCTACATTATCGACCTTCAGAAAACTGTTAAGAAACTCGAAGACGCTTATATGTTTATCCGTGACCTTTCTGCTAACGGCGAAGAAGTACTCTTTGTAGGTACTAAGAAGCAGGCAGGAGATTCCGTTAAGGAAGAAGCTATCCGTGCAGGTGCTCACTATGTAAACGCAAGATGGCTCGGCGGTATGATGACAAACTTCAAAACAATCCAGACAAGAATCAAGAGACTTGAACAGCTTCACCAGATGGCTGAAGACGGTACATTCGACCTTCTTCCTAAGAAGGAAGTTGTTAAGCTTAACCTCGAAATCGAAAAGCTTGAAAAGTTCCTCGGCGGTATCAAGACTATGAACAAGCTCCCCGGTGCTTTGTTTATCGTTGACCCACGCAAGGAAAAAATTGCTGTTGCTGAAGCTAAGAAGCTCAATATCCCGATTGTTGCTATCGTAGATACAAACTGTGACCCTGATGAAGTTGACTATGTAATCCCCGGTAACGATGACGCTATCAGAGCTGTAAAGCTTATTGCCGGTACTATCGCTAACGCTATTATCGAAGGCAGACAGGGCGGAGATGGTGAAACTGCTGAAGCTCCTGCTGAAGTTTCCGAAACAGAAGAAACTACTGAAGAATCTGCTGAATAATAAATTTTCAAAATAATTACAGGAGGTTATTACCAATGGGAAAGGTATCCGTTCAGGAAATTAAAGAGCTTATGACCGCTACCGGCGTAGGCATGATGGACTGTAAGAAGGCACTTGTAGAGTCTGACGGCGATATGGACAAGGCTATCGAAATCCTCAGAGAAAAAGGTCTTGCAACTCAGGCTAAGAAAAGCGGACGTGCTGCTGCTGAAGGTACTGTTGCTGCTGTTGTAAAGAACAATGCAGGCGTACTTCTTGAAGTAAATACAGAAACTGACTTTGCTGCAAATACAGACGCATTCAAGGAATTTGTTGCTGCTGTTGCAGATACAATTATAGAATCAAATCCGGCTGATGTTGAAGCTCTCAAGGCTTGCACAATAAGTGGCGGAACATCTACTGTTGACGCTGCTCTTACAGAACTTGCCGGAATGAAAATCAGAGAAAATATCGTTATCCGCCGTTTCACAAGACTTGAAGGCAAAATTGCTTCATATGTTCATAACGGAGGAAGTATCGGTGTTCTCGTAAAGCTTGATACTGATATTGATTCAGATGAAGTTCTTGCAGTAGGTAAGGATGTTGCAATGCAGTCAGCTGCTCTCAATCCTTCATATGTAAGACCTGAAGAAGTTCCGGCTGAAGTTATTGCCAAGGAAAAGGAAATCATGCTCGCTCAGATGGCTGAAGACCCTAAAATGGCTAACAAGCCTGAACAGGTTCGTGTTAAGATTGTTGAAGGTAAGGTTGGCAAGTACTACAAGGAAAACTGTCTCCTCGAACAGGCTTTCGTTAAGGACGACAAGCTCTCCGTACAGCAGTACATTGATGCTGAAGCTAAGAAGCTCGGCGGAAAAATCAGCGTTGTTGATGTAGTACGCTATGAATGTGGCGAAGGCGTTGAGAAGAAAGAAGAAAACTTCGCAGACGAAATCGCAAAAATGGTTAAGTAATTTTTTACGGAATATCGGGCGGGCTGAAAAAGTCCGCCCTTTTTTTACAAATTCTGATAAAACTATTGAAATTTTTTCTGATATGCTGTATAATATATCTGTGAATATTTCACGGAATTTTATTAAAAAGGAGAAATCCCAAAATGTATAATGACCTTATTGATACAATAGGCTATGTTGAATCAGTTGACCCCGAAGTCGGAAAAGCTATGAATGCTGAACTTGCACGTCAGAGAAGAAATCTTGAACTTATTGCCAGTGAAAATATCGTAAGCCCTGCTGTTATGGCTGCTATGGGTTCGGTACTCACAAACAAGTATGCTGAAGGCTATCCCGGAAAGCGTTACTATGGTGGCTGTGAATGTGTTGACGTTGTTGAAAATATCGCAATCGAACGTGCAAAGGAACTTTTCGGAGCTAAATTTGCAAACGTACAGCCACATTCAGGAGCTCAGGCAAATACTGCCGCTTATTTTGCTGTACTCAAGCCAGGTGATACTGTTCTCGGAATGAGTCTTGCTGACGGCGGACACCTCACGCACGGTTCACCTGTAAACCTTTCAGGAAAGTATTTCAATTTCGTTTCATACGGTCTTGACGATACAACAGAAACTATAAATTACGATACAGTTCAGAAGCTTGCTGAAGAACATCAGCCAAAGCTCATAGTTGCCGGAGCAAGTGCATATCCGAGAGCTATCGACTTCAAGAGACTTTCAGAAATCGCAAAATCAGTCGGAGCTTTGTTTATGGTTGATATGGCACATATTGCCGGACTCGTTGCAGCAGGTCTTCACCAGTCACCTGTTCCGTACGCTGATATTACTACAACTACTACACATAAAACCCTCAGAGGACCCCGTGGCGGTCTTATCCTCACAAACGATGAAGCACTCGCAAAGAAAATTAATTCAGCAATATTCCCCGGAACTCAGGGAGGTCCTCTTATGCATACTATCGCTGCCAAGGCTGTATGTTTCGGAGAAGCTCTCAAGCCCGAATTTAAGGAATATCAGAAAAAAATCGTTGAAAATGCAAAGGCACTTTCAGAAGGTCTCTTAAAGAGAGGTTTCAACCTCGTTTCAGGCGGTACTGACAATCACCTTATGCTTGTTGACCTCCGTCCGTTCAACATTACAGGTAAGGAGCTTGAACACCGTCTCGATGAAGTTTACATCACTGTAAACAAGAACGCTATCCATAATGACCCCGAAAAGCCGTTCGTTACAAGCGGTATCAGAATCGGTACTCCGGCTGTAACAACACGTGGACTCGGTGTTGAGGAAATGGAAAAAATCGCTGAATATATCTATCTCTGTGCTACTGATTTTGAAAACAAGGCTGACGAAATCCGTGCAGGTGTAACAGCTATATGCGAAAAGTATCCGCTTTACAAGTAATTTTTATTTGACTTAATGGGACGGGGAAAACAAACCCGTCCCGATATTTTTATTTAATGTTATAAATCGGAATTTATGGGAGTGAAATTATGTGGATTAGATGTAAGTGTGGCAATATTATACATGATAACACAGATAGTATTCCATATAAAGGGCATATCATTTCAGATAAAGAGTATTTTAAGATGCTTGAATTAGCAGATGAGTTGATTGAATCACCCATTAAGAACAGAGAAGCTTTAGTGATGACTTTTAGAAACAATATTGGTGCAAAAAGTTACATCAGGATAAAATCAATCTTCCAATGTACTTGTTGTGGAAGATTACTGCTTGAAGATGAAAATAATCAATATTTTAGTTTTACTCCTGATGGAAATGAAAAGAAAGACCTTCTTGATTTTTCTGGTAGTGAAACAATACATTATATGTAAAGGATAAATTCTGATTTATATTACTGAAATTTAATAAGGGGGAGGGTGTTGTCGTGTCATCACCATTAGCAGACAAAATAAGACCTAAAACTCTTGATGACGTTGTAGGTCAGAAACACATTCTCGGAGAGGGTAAGCCTCTGCGTAAAATTATCGGAAGCAAAAAAATTCCGAATATGATTTTTTACGGTTCTTCGGGAATCGGAAAAACTACCATTGCAAGAATTATCGCCGAAAACTGCGGAATGTCACTTCATAAACTTAACGGCACTACCGCTTCCGTATCGGATATAAAGGATATTATATCTCAGATAGGAACTTTCAGAAGTATGAACGGAATACTTCTCTATCTTGATGAAATCCAGTATCTTAATAAAAAACAACAGCAGACTTTACTCGAATACCTCGAAAACGGCGATATAACTATGATTGCCTCAACTACTGAAAATCCGTATTTTTCAGTGTATAATGCAATAATCAGCAGATGTACAGTGTTTGAGTTCAAGCCGGTGTCAGCAGAGGAAATTATTCCCGCAATAAAAAGAGCATTCAGAATATGTGCGGATGGTTGCGGAATAGAAGTAAGTGATAAAACTATTGAAAATATTGCATACGGCTGTGGTGGAGATGTCCGCAAAGCTATGAATACCGTTGAATTAAGTGTGAACTGCGGTGATTACCGTGGAGGAAAAATATATATATCCGATGAAGATGTAAATCTGCTTACACAACGCAGTAATATGAATTACGACCGCAACGGTGACCGTCATTACGATATATTATCGGCACTGCAAAAATCTATAAGGGGTTCTGATGAGAATGCGTCACTTCACTATATGGCACGTCTGATTGATTCGGGGGATATAATCTCACTTTCAAGGCGATTGCTTGTAATAGCATCGGAGGATATAGGTCTTGCGTATCCGCAGGCAATGCCGATAGTAAAAGCGTGTGTTGACAGTGCGTTACAGCTCGGACTTCCCGAGGCGAGAATACCTCTTGCCGAGGCGGTAATACTTCTTGCGACTGCTCCGAAATCAAACAGTGCATATCTTGCAATAAACAAGGCTCTTGACGATTTGCATAAATGCGGTACTCTCGATTTTCCACGCCATTTGCAGAATAATCATTTTGACGGAGAGGGTGCGGAAATCAAAGGTCAGAATTATCTTTATCCGCATGACTATCCTAATCACTATGTTAAACAACAGTATCTTCCGGACGCTATCAAAGACCATGTATACTATAATTTTGGCGACAATAAAACCGAATCGCTTGCTAAACAGTACTGGGAGAAAATCAAATGAAAATATTTAAATATAAAATTTAAATTATTAAAATGCCCTTGACAATTAGTGAAATATATGGTATAATATTAAAAATATTATAAAAGCTATGACGAGAATAAGTAGCGTTTCGGACTTGATTTCAGAGATTTTCCGGTGGGTGAGAGGAAAAACAGTCCGGATTGTGAATTACGTCTCCGAGCTGATTTTCTGAAATTTTTCAAGTAGGTTAATCCGGATATGCCCGTTAAAGCAATCAAGGCTGATAATTTATCAGTAAACTGAGGTGGTACCACGATTTTTTTCGTCCTCAGACGGTTTATTTTATGCCGTCCGAGGGCTTTTTTGTTAGAGGGGGAAATTTAAATTTATGAACGGTAATATTGAAACTATTTACTTGCATCTTGACAGTATATCACCTGAGGACTTTCCGGAGGTCGATTATGAATTTTATTCATATTTCAGCGAAAAATACGGATATGCCGAAAACTATGACCGTAACGTGCCGGAATGTGTAATTGCTTTTATGCTTTTAGAGGACTGGTATGGATGTCGGTTCAGAAGCGGTTCATGGACTTTCTATGAATATTATGCCGGAAAAAAATCACTTAAAATTACAGCGGATTTTCTGAAAAAATATGCGGATAAAGAAATGTCGGATATATTTGAATCCGGCATACATGAATATAATAATCCGGAATATAAAAAATCTTCTGATTATCCGCAGGAATGGATTGACGAATCAGAAAAAATTGATTTCTGGATTGAAAAGCGTGAAAAAGAAATATTCAGCTTTCTTGAAAAAATTCTGATTGACAATAAAAAAGAAATCTGCGGAAAAACTAATACAACACTTATGGATTCAATATAATTCACATATATGAAATTAAAATAAGGAGAGATTTTAAAAATGACTACATTTGAAGAACTTAAAAGACGAGGACTTCTTGCACAGCTTACTGATGAAAAGGAAATCGAGGAGCTTATAAATACAGGTAAAGCTACATTTTATATCGGATTTGACCCCACAGCAGACAGTCTGCACGTTGGTCACTTTATGGCACTTTGTCTTATGAAGCGTTTACAGATGGCAGGCAACAAGCCGATAGTATTAATAGGCGGAGGAACTGCTATGATTGGCGACCCTTCCGGTAAAACCGATATGCGTAAGATGATGACTCCTGAAACTATTCAGCATAATGTTGACTGTTTCAAAAAGCAGATGAGCCGTTTTATTGATTTTTCGGAAGATAAAGCTATAATCGTAAACAATGCAGACTGGCTTATGAATCTCAACTATATCGAACTTCTTCGGGATGTCGGAGCTTGTTTCAGTGTCAACAGAATGCTGACTGCCGAATGTTACAAACAGCGTATGGAAAGAGGTCTTTCGTTCCTCGAATTTAACTACATGATTATGCAGAGCTATGATTTTCTTGAATTATACAAGAGATACGGATGTAATATGCAGTTCGGAGGCGATGACCAGTGGAGCAATATGCTTGGCGGTACTGAACTTATACGCCGTAAACTCGGAAAAGACGCTTACGCTATGACTATAACACTTCTTCTCAATTCAGAGGGCAAGAAAATGGGTAAAACCGAAAAGGGTGCAGTATGGCTTGACCCCGAAAAAACTACTCCATACGATTTCTTCCAGTACTGGAGAAACGTTGCCGATGCCGATGTTATCAAGTGCCTGAAAATGCTTACATTTGTACCGATTGAAGAAATCGAGAAAATGGAGAATAATATGGAGGGTGCGGAATACAATAAGGCTAAGGAACTTCTTGCATACGAACTCACAAAGCTTGTACATGGTCAGGAAGAAGCCGACAAGGCTCTTGAATCTGCTAAAAATATATTCAGCGGTGCGGGAGTAAGCGAAAATATGCCGACTACTGAACTTACTGCCGATGACCTTGCAGACGGTCAGATAGGACTTCTCAATCTTCTTGTAAAAACAAAGCTCTGCCCGTCAGTTTCGGAGGCAAGACGACTTGTACAGCAGGGCGGTATTACTGTAAACAACGAAAAAATTTCTGACCCTAAAACAATCCTCAGCATTGATGGAGAAATTATAATAAAGAAAGGCAAAAAGATTTATCATAAGGTTATTATGAAATAATAACATACAGAAAGGAGACTTTCTTAATTGTACGAAAATAAACTTGATGAAGTACCCGTTAAAGCCGTACTTGCTTCAGTTGATACAGGCGAATTTGATGCAGAAACATCTATGAAGGAACTTTCCGAACTTGCTGAAACTGCAAATGCAGAAGTTGTCGGAACTGTAATTCAGAAAAAAAACGAATACGATTCCGCAACGTGCATGGGTTCGGGCAGACTTGAAGAACTTAAAGGTCAGATTGAGAAACTCGGTGCGGAAATCCTGATATTTGACCATGAGCTTACGGGAGTACAAACACGAAATATTGAAAATATTATTAATATCCGTGTAATAGACCGCACTACACTTATACTCGACATATTCGCACAGAGAGCAAGAACCAAAGAGGGAAAATTGCAGGTTGAACTTGCACAGCAGAAATACAGACTTCCGAGACTTACCGGAATGGGAACAGCTCTTTCACGACTCGGAGGCGGAATAGGTACAAGAGGACCGGGCGAAACAAAACTCGAAACAGACAAACGTCATATCCGCAAAAGAATATCATATCTTGAGGAAGAACTCCGGAATCTTAAAAAACACCGTGATTTTTCACGCTCAAGACGTAAAAAGGACGGTATACTGTGCGTTGCAGTCGTAGGATATACGAATGTAGGAAAATCCACTTTACTTAATGCACTCACTGATGCGGGAGTGCTTGCGGAAAATAAACTCTTTGCGACTCTTGATATAACCTCCCGTGCGTTGGAGCTTCCTGACGGCAGAAACGTTATGCTTATAGATACAGTAGGACTTATAAGCCGACTGCCACACAATCTTGTTGAAGCGTTCAAATCTACACTCGAAGAAGCTTCATCGGCAGATTTAATACTTCATGTACAGGATTTATCATCTCCGTATATGGACGAACAGGCAGAAGTTGCAAGAAATCTTCTTTCAGAGCTTGGCTGTGACGGAATACCGCAGATAAACGTCATGAATAAGTGTGATATTGCACTTAATCCCGATATGGTTTTTGAAAACAGTACAACAGTTCGTATAAGTGCAAAAAACAAATACGGCTTTGAAAAACTGCTTAAATGTATATCGGAAAATCTTCCCGGAACTTCACGCCGTATGAAACTTCTTATCCCTTATTCAGATACTGCTTTTATAAGCAGAATAAGAACTGACGGCAAAATTTTTTCTGAGGAGTATTCAGAAAACGGCATAATTATTGATGCTCTGGTAGATATAAAGCTGATAAGTCAGGCGGAAAAATTTCTGATTTCTGATTGATACAATTGGTTACAGAATGTTATTTTATCCCCGAATTGTTTACAATTTGAATACAATCAGATAAAATATTGCTTTTGGAGCGTTCAGACGGTTGACAATTTGAAATTTTACTGATAAAATAAATATCGGACAGTTATTTTAATAACGTCCGGTATTTTATTTTTACTAAAAGGGAGTGAGGTTGTGAAAAAGAAATTCTGTTACAGGTGTATGAAAGAATATGAAGGAATATCTTCTGTCTGCCCTGACTGTGGCTATGATAATAATTCGCCTTATGATAATATGTATCTTGCTCCGGGAACTGTTCTTCATAACCGTTATATTGTTGGTGTTCTCCTTAGCTTTAACGGCGAGGGTGCAACATATATTGCTTATGACAAATCGATTGAATGCAAGGTTCTTGTGAGGGAATATATGCCTTTGAATCTGTGTTCAAGAATGGAAAATTCATCTGTTGTAAGCGTTAATTACAACTATCTTGCAAAATATAAATCGTTTATGGCTGAATTTTCCGACCTCAACAAGAGCCTTGCAAAGCTTAGAAACAATACAAGCATAAATCAGGTTCTTGATATGTTTCAGGAAAATAATACAGTCTACATAATTTTTGAATATATAGAGGGCTGTAAACTTATAGATTATTTAAAGGACAATGCCGGAGAACTTAGCTGGGAACAGGTTGCAAAATTATTTCCACCACTTTTTACTACAATCGGCATAATTCACAATGAAGGCATTATTCACCGTGCTATAAGTCCTGATACTGTTTATGTTACTTCAAAGGGAGAAGTAAAGCTTTCAGGATTCTGTATTTCTTCAGTCCGTACGATAGGCGGAGGACTTGAACCGGAACTGTTCAGAGGATATGCGGCTCCTGAACAGTATTCAAGCAGTACAAGTTCAAGGCAGGGTACATGGACAGACGTATACGGAATATCAGCTCTGCTTTACAGAATGATTACAGGCTGTATGCCTACTGAATCCGTTGAACGTCTTGAAAGTGATAACCTCTGTGAACCGCATGTTCTTAATCCGAAAATACCTAAACATGTTTCAAGAGCTATTATGGACGGTCTTAATGTTTCGGGTGCAAACCGCATACAGACTGTGACCGAGCTTGTAACACGTCTTTTCAAGCCGTCTGATGATGAGGAAGTCAGAACTTATACGAAAACTGTTCCTCCTCTGAATAATTCCTACGATAATACAAGAACATTCAGCAATGAAATTCCTGTCAAAAACCGTCCTGTTTCTGAAAATTACGGAAATCAGAAAAATTATAATAACTATAATTATGACAATGACTATGATTCCGATATTGATATTGAAAATGACGGTACGGAAGAATATGAGTATGAAAAAGTCAATACAATTGACCGCATAAAAATTCCCCTTATTATCGGAATACTTCTCTTTGCAATTCTTATGATTCTCGGAATAACTCTTATGAATGTTCTTTCACCGCCCTCCGATGATGATGATGAACAGTCATCAAGCTACGCTTCAATGACTGACAACATAATTGAGGCTACAACTGATGAGGCAGAATTAACTGAACCTGTTACGGAAGAAAAGCTTGATGCAGTAGTTCCGGATTTGATACATAAATTTTTTGAGCTTACAGCATCAAAATATCAGGACTTTATAACTCTTGAACCTGAATATGAATATAATGACGATTACGATGAAGGTCAGATTTTCTGGCAGGAATTTGAGGCTGGTTCACTTTTCCACAGGGGCGGAACTATGAAAGTAAAAGTAAGTCTCGGAACTGCATATGCCATTATTCCTGACTATTCATCATGCACTGTTTCTGAATATGAAACATATCTTCAGAATGCAAAAATTAAAAATTACCAGCTTGTTGAAGAAAATTCCTATGGTTCTCCGAATACCGTTTTAAGGCTTGAAATTAACGGAAATACAGTTTATTCGGGCGATAAGGTTGACAATTCAAAAGATGAAAAGCTGATTGTATATTATCAGTCAGAAGTTGTTACCACTGCACCGGTATTCACTGAACCGGAAGAAACAACTATAACTGAAACTGTTGCCGAAACTGAAGAAGTTACGGAAACCGTTCCCGTTGAAACTGAAACCTCTGCCGTAATTCCGGAGGAAACACAGCCGGAAGAAACTATTCCTGAAGAGACAAATCCTCCTCCGGAGGAAGATTCCGAAAATTCAGATGAAGGCGATACAGCCGAATAAAAAAATGACAGTTCAACAGTACCTTCCTGTCACTAAACAAAACCGGGACTTATAACTTATCAATAATAAGCTGTGCCGGTATGGAGAATAATGGCACAGCTTTTTTATTCAAGGAGAATTTATTATGTATATATTAAAATCAGAAACTACTTTTGACAGTTCGCATTTTCTCTCCGGATATGACGGCAAATGCAGTAATCTTCACGGTCATACATGGAGAATACTTGCCGAAATATATTCGGAAAAGCTTGTTTCAGACGGACAGTGCAGGGGAATGGTTGTTGATTTCGGAGATTTAAAGTGTGAACTGAAAGAACTTGCGGAACAGTTCGACCATACGCTTATATATGAAAAAAATACTCTCAAGCCGGAAACCGTATCGGCATTAAAATCAGAAAATTTCAGCCTTACTGAAGTTGATTTCAGACCTACTGCCGAAAATTTTGCACATCACTTTTTTACAAAGCTTACTGAAAAGAATTTCCGTGTAAAGCGTGTAAGCGTATGGGAAACTCCGACAAACTGTGCCGTATATGAGGAGGGATAGTGTGTACAGATACCACATTGCAGAAAAGTTTGTAAGCATAAACGGAGAGGGGAGAAAAGCCGGACAGCTTGCAGTATTTATACGTTTTAAAGGCTGTAATCTGAACTGTTCATACTGCGATACTTTATGGGCAAATTTTGATGACTGTCCTGTCGATATTATGACGGCTGATGAAATTCTTGTATATATTCAAAGTAAAGGAATAAAAAACGTAACAGTTACAGGCGGTGAACCTCTCATACAGAATGGTATATATGAGTTGCTTGAACTTCTATGCAAAAGCGGTCTTGAAGTTGAAGTTGAGACAAATGGTTCAGTGGATATTTCTGAATATTATGATATGAGTCCAAGACCGTCTTTTACACTTGATTATAAAACACCATCAAGCGGTATGGAAAATTTTATGGAAATGAAAAATTACTATAATTTTCTGAATGAAAAGGATACAGTAAAATTTGTGTGCGGAAGCTATGATGACCTTGAATGTGCAAAAGAAATTATACAAAAGTGCCGTCTGGTGAAAAAATGTGCAGTGTATTTAAGCTGTGTTTTCGGTAAGCTTGAACCCGAAAAAGTAGTTGAGTATATGATTCAGAATAAGATGAATGACGTAAATTTTCAGTTGCAGATGCATAAATTTATCTGGAATCCCGACAAAAGAGGAGTTTAAAAATTATGCTTGATGATATAATTGAAATCGTTCTGGATTTTGTCGGAGAGATTTTTGAGGCGGTTTTAAAAAAACACAGAAAAAATAAAAAAAGGGGTGGAAAAAATGATTGACAAGAAGGCAATAAAATTCCATATAGAGGGAATTTTAAAGGCTCTCGGTGATGACCCTGAACGTGAGGGGCTTAAAGATACTCCGCAGAGAGTTGCGAATATGTATGAAGAAATATTCGAAGGTATGAATTATACAAATGACGAAATCGCTAAGATGTTCGACAAGTCATTTGAAGTAAATTCAGAACATAATGATATGGTAATAGTTCGGGATATAAACGCATTCAGCTATTGCGAACATCATCTCGCATTAATGTACGATATGAAAATTACTGTTGCATATATACCGTGCGGAAAAGTTCTCGGATTAAGTAAAATTGCAAGAATTGCAGATATGGTAACTAAGAGACTTCAGTTGCAGGAGCGTATCGGAAACGATATTGCGGAAATTATGCAGAAAGTTACCGGTTCGGAAGATGTGGCTGTAATGATTGAAGCAAATCACAGCTGTATGACGGCAAGAGGAATTAAAAATACGACTGCTAAAACATATACAACAACTTTGCGTGGACGTTTTGAAAGTGATATTTCACTTCAGAACAGGCTTATTTTAAGATAAAGGAGATTGAAAAAAATGAAAGCTCTTGTATTATCAAGCGGAGGTGTGGACAGTACAACATGCGTAGCACTTGCCGTATCAGAATACGGAAAGGAAAACGTTGTATCACTTTCCATTACATACGGTCAGAAACATTCAAAAGAGATACAATCCGCAAATGCCGTTGCCGAATATTATGGAATAGAACATATACTGCTTGATTTAAGCGAAATGTTTAAATTTTCGGACTGTTCACTTCTGAATCATTCAGATAATGAAATACCGCATGAATCATATGACAGTCAGATTCAGAAAACGAACGGTTCACCTGTATCAACATATGTACCTTTCAGAAACGGCTTGTTTATATCATCAGCGTCAGCAATTGCAATTTCAAAAAATTGCGGTGTAATATATTACGGAGCTCACAGCGATGACAGTGCAGGAAGTGCATATCCCGACTGTTCTCCCGAATTTAATAAAGCTATGGGAGATGCCGTGTATATCGGAAGCGGAAAACAGTTGAAAATCGTTGCACCGTTTGTAAATCTCACTAAAAAAGATGTAGTAAAAAAAGGTCTTGAACTCAATGCACCGTATCATCTTACATGGAGCTGTTACGAGGGCGGAGACAAACAGTGCGGAAAATGCGGTACTTGTATCGACCGCAAAAAAGCTTTTGAGGAAAACGGTGTCAAAGACCCTGTTGAATATTCGGAATAAGGAGGATTTTTATGAGAAAACCCGAAGAAACAAAGGATATAACTCTTTTAGGTTCACAGAATACAAAATATAACTATGACTATAATCCGGAAGTTCTTGAAACTTTTATAAACAAGCATCAGGAAAACGACTATTTTGTAAAATTCAACTGTCCGGAATTTACAAGTCTGTGTCCTATAACAGGTCAGCCGGATTTTGCAACTATCTATATATCATATGTTCCTGATGTGAAAATGGTTGAAAGCAAATCGCTTAAGCTGTATCTTTTCAGTTTCAGAAATCATGGTGATTTTCATGAGGACTGCGTTAATATCATCATGAAAGACTTAATAAAACTTATGAATCCGAAATATATCGAGGTATGGGGAAAATTTACTCCGAGAGGCGGTATATCAATTGACCCTTATTGCAATTATGGAAGAAAAGGTACAGTATGGGAAAAGGTTGCTTTTGACCGTCTTACAACTCATGATATGTATCCCGAAAAGGTTGATAACCGATGACAGAAAAACTTCTGAAATATATCAATGAAAATCATCTTGTATCTTATATGAACAATACAAAATGGAACGAATTTCGTAATGCTATGATAAATGAAATGCCTTTTGAACCGTCATATATGTACAAGCTTCTTGACGAGGAAGGAACAGGGGAATATTTTTCTTCTCTTGACGGCGATTGTGAAGGCTGTGATACATATGATGAGGAAAGCTTTAATTTCCTTCAATATGATGAAATTGAATGGGTAAAGGTAAAACCACGATATTATGAGAAAATAGGCGGTAAGCTTGCTTATAAAAAATTATTTCATGATGCTGAAAGCGAATTTCTTGAAATCATGAAAAAATACAGTATTCCCTATGAAAAAATCGGGGAATGTCTTTATATAATATACGGATATAAGAGGTGTTTCTAATGGGACTTAATTCTACACCAAGCGGAGAAAGAGTGCATATAGCATTTTTCGGAAAGAGAAATTCCGGAAAATCAAGCCTTGTCAATGCTGTAACAGGTCAGAATCTCTGTGTAGTATCAGATGTAAAGGGTACTACAACAGACCCTGTATATAAATCAATGGAATTACTGCCTTTGGGAGCAGTAATGATTATAGATACAGCAGGCTTTGACGACTGCGGAGAACTTGGCGAAATGCGTATTCAGAAAACTATGCAGGTACTTAATAAAACTGATATAGCAGTGCTTGTAACAGATTCCGAAACTTCGGACGAATACGAAACGAAACTTGTAAATCTATTCAGAAATAAGAAAATTCCGTATATCACGGTTCGTAATAAATGCGATTTGCTTGATGAAATACCCGAAAATGATATGCTTTATACAAGTACCCTGACAGGATATAATATAAATCTTCTGAAAGAAAAGCTTGCACGAATGGTAAAAACTGATAATTCAAGACTTATCGGAAATCTTGTAAAGCCTGATGATTTTGTAATACTTGTTACACCTGTTGATGAATCCGCACCTAAAGGACGTCTGATACTTCCGCAACAGCAGGCTATAAGAGATATACTCGATTCAAGAGCCTGTTCTGTGGTAATTCAGGAAACACAGCTGAAAAATACTCTTGAAAAAATAACTCCTTCACTTGTTATCACAGACAGTCAGGTATTTAAAAGCGTTTCCGCACAGACTCCCGAAAATATTCCGCTAACGTCATTTTCAATACTTATGGCAAAATACAAGGGATTTCTCGATACAGCCGTTGACGGTGTATCAAAAATAAAATCTCTGAAAGACGGTGACAGAATACTTATTTCAGAAGGCTGTACTCATCACAGGCAGTGCAAGGATATAGGAACAGTCAAGCTTCCGAACTGGCTCAGAGATTATACAAAAAAGGATTTTAAGTTTGAATTTTCATCGGGAACGGAATTTCCTGAAAATTTATCGCAGTATTCACTTGTAATACACTGCGGAGGCTGTATGCTTAATTCCCGTGAAGTTCAGAGCCGTATGGAAAGAGCTGTATCCCAGAAAATACCGTTTACAAATTACGGAATATCAATAGCATATATGAACGGAATTTTAAAAAGAAGTCTTGAAATTTTTCCGGAGCTTGCAGAAAAGATAAATTAACATAATATTTGCGATTCCTGCATAAAATACAATAATAATTTATCGGGGGTCGCATTATGAAGAAAATCAGACTGACTGAACTGCTTATATTTATTTTTTCAACGGAGCTTGTCGGAGCTTTATCGGGAATAATTGCCGGAAATTCTTTCGGAATTTACAGTGAACTTGTAAAGCCTCCTCTTTCGCCTCCCTCATGGCTCTTTCCGCTTATGTGGGTGATACTTTATGCACTTATGGGAGCATCGGCATATATAGTATACTATGCTGATAAGGACGGCAGAAAAAATAATCTTATTCTTTACGGAATACAGCTTTTTTTCAATTTTATATGGAGCATAATATTTTTCAGATTCCGCCTTATCGGAGTATCAGTCGCTGTAATTCTGATTCTCATAGTGCTTGTAATACGAATGATAATGCAGTTCGGAAAATCAAACAAAATTGCAGGATATATAAATATTCCCTATCTGATATGGCTGATTTTCGCACTTTATCTCAATATCGGAGTATTTATTCTTAACTGAATTTTCTGCTTGAATTTTTCTTTAATATGTGATATAATAAAATCCGGCAGAAGCCTATAAATTATTTCTATTATAAGGGACTGATTGAAAATGAAAAATACTGTTTCAACACTTATGAATCAGAAACAGTCAGGTGATAAAATTACAATGCTTACCGCTTATGACTATTCAACAGCTAAAATTGAGGACGAATGCGGAGTAAACTGTATTCTTGTAGGTGATTCTCTGGGAATGGTAATGCTTGGATATGAAAATACACTTCCCGTAACTATGGAAGATATGATTCATCATACAAAGGCAGTCGCAAGAGGTGCTGAAAATGCATTTATAATAGCCGATATGCCTTTTATGTCGTATCAGACCAGTATATATGATGCCGTAATGAATGCAGGCAGACTCATTAAAGAGGGAAATGCCCATGCTGTAAAGCTTGAGGGCGGTGCGGAAGTATGCGAACAGATTGAAGCTATTACAAAAGCTTCGATTCCTGTTGTGGCACATCTCGGATTGACTCCGCAGTCTGTAAACGCTTTCGGTGGATTTAAAGTTCAGGGGAAAAACCTTGAACGTGCCGAACAGATTGTCGAGGACGCTTTGAAAGTCGAAAAAGCCGGAGCCTGTATGCTTACTCTTGAATGTGTACCGGCTGAGCTTGCTGAAGTAATCACAAAAAAACTTACTATTCCAACTATCGGAATCGGAGCAGGTGCAGGCTGTGACGGTCAGGTGCTTGTATATCAGGATATGCTCGGAATGTTTTCTGATTTTACACCCAAATTCGCAAAAAAGTTCGAGGACGTAGGTTCACTGATGAAAAGTGGATTCCAAAAATATATAGAAGAAACAAAATCAGGAATTTTTCCGTCTGTTGAACATACATTCAGAATTGACAGCGAAGTTATAGCAAAAATCAGAGAAAAATATAATACGGAGGACTGAAAAAATGAAAATCGTCAAGACAGTTGATGAAATAAGAAGTCAGGTAAAAAGCTGGAGAAAAGAAGGTCTTACAGTCGGATTCGTTCCGACTATGGGCTATCTTCATGAAGGACATGCAAGCCTTATAAAAAAATCTTCTGAACAGAATGACAGAACAGTTGTATCTGTATTTGTAAATCCTATGCAGTTCGGAGCAAATGAGGATTTGGACAGCTATCCGAGAGATATTGTACACGATTCGGAAGTAGTTGAAAACAGCGGAGGGGATATTATATTCAATCCAGAACCGAGCGAAATGTATAAGGACGGATTTTCAACTTTCGTTGATATGTCAGTGCTTACAGAGGAACTTTGCGGATTAAGCAGACCTGTCCACTTCAGAGGAGTTTGTACAGTAGTAACAAAGCTTTTCAATATAATAAAGCCTGACCGTGCATATTTCGGACAGAAAGACGCCCAGCAACTTGCAGTTATAAAGCATATGGTCAGCGATTTGAATATGGATATCGAAATAATAGGCTGTCCTATTGTAAGGGAAGAAAACGGACTTGCCAAGAGTTCAAGAAATACTTATCTTAGTGATGAGGAAAAGAAGTCTGCACTTGTACTCTCAAAGACAATATTTATGGGTATGGATATGGTCAGAAACGGTGAAAAGGACTGTAAAAAAATTCTTGACGCTATGAAGAAAAATATCGAATCTGAACCGCTTGCAAAAATCGACTATGTAAAGATAGTGGACTTGCAGACAATGCAACAGATTGATACCCTTGACCGTCCGGCACTTTGTGCAATGGCGGTATATATAGGTAAAACACGCCTTATTGATAATTTTTTTACGGAGCAGGTTTGATATTATGACTATATCTGTTTTAAAAAGTAAAATTCACCGTGCGGTGATAACTCAGGCAGAGCTTAACTATATCGGCAGTATAACTATTGACGAGGATTTAATGGATTCCGCAAATATCAGGGAATATGAACATGTTCACATAGTAAATATAAACAGCGGTAGCCGTATCGAAACTTATGTTATTGCCGGAGAGCGTGGAAGCGGTATGATTTGCCTTAACGGTGCGGCAGCGAGAGCAGGTCAGCGTGGAGATTTCATAATAATAATGTCCTATGCCGATATGACCCCCGAAGAAGCCGAGAATAATCCGCCGTGCGTTGTTTTCGTTGACGAAAATAACAGGATTACACGTAAATCCCGATACGAAAAGCACGGCAAACTGGAGGATTTAAAATGATTCTTGCCGTTGATATAGGCAATACCAATATCGTTATAGGCGGATTTGAAAACGGAATTTTTATTTTTACCGAGAGAATTGCAACAGTTCATGGCAAAACCTCATGTGAGTATTATATAGGAATAAAAAATGCACTTGTTTTGAATAATATTAATTTTTCAGATATTGACGGTGCAGTAATTTCTTCCGTAGTGCCATCTGTAACGGGAGCCGTCGAAAATGCACTTTCGGAGCTTATTGAATCCGGTAAAATTTTCGTTGTAAAATACGGAGATAAAACCGGTATAAATAAAATACTCACGGACAACCCCGAAAAAATCGGCACTGACAGAATAGTCGATGCATCAGCTGTTATAGCTTGTTATCAGTTACCGGCAGTTATAATAGATATGGGAACTGCTACAACTATATCAGTAATTGACAGCAATAAAAATTTCATCGGCGGAATTATTATGGCGGGCGTTAAAATATCCCTTGAAGCACTTGCGGGAAAAACTTCACAGCTCCCGAAAGTATCGTTTGAGCCTCCGGAAAGCATAATCGGAAAAAATACTTCCGACTGTATGAAAAGCGGTATAATTTACGGTACAGCATCGTGCATTGACGGTCTTGTTTCAAGAATAGAAAAAAGTCTCGGACAGAAAGTAACAGCAGTCGCAACAGGAGGAATGTCGGGGCTTATAGTTCCGCATTGTGAACGTAAAATAATTCACGATGAAAATTTGCTTTTAAAGGGACTTGTTAATATTTACAGTCTTAATAATTAAAAAAATCCCCCGTCTTTTCAGACGAGGGATTAATATTATATAAGTGCCGAAGACGGGACTTGAACCCGTACGTGATTGCTCACGGCAGATTTTGAGTCTGCTGCGTCTGCCATTCCGCCACTTCGGCATAAAAACATTATATCATATATTTTTTTAAAAGTCAATAACAAAAATAAAATTATACAAATTTAACTTAAAAAGGAGACTGGGAATTTTTTATGCAAAAAATTGATATAGTCAGCATTGATATGAAATCATGCGAGGGAATATATAATCTTTATCCCGAATTTCTTTCTGAAGAACGCCGTGAAAGAATTAAGCGTATAAAACCCGAAAGGGACAAAATACTTTCATTTTTTTCGGAAATAAAGATGAAAAATGAAATTTCAGGTTATACCGGAATATCTTTCGGGGATATAAAATTCAGTTACAATTCACATGGAAAGCCATATTTAAAGGATATTCCCTGTAATTTTTCGGTATCCCATTCCGGAAATCTGATAGCTTTTACAGTATCAGATAAACCGGTCGGAATAGATATAGAACATACTTTCAGAAAGCCAAGGCTTCGGGTTGCGGAACGTTTTTTTACGTCTGATGAGTATAATTATATAATTAATTCTGAAAATCCCGAAAGGGAATTTTATAAAATATGGACTGCAAAGGAATCGTACATTAAAATGATTGGCACAGGACTTTCAAAGGCTCTTGATTCGTTTGATGTTCTTTCAGATGAGCTTAAAAATTATTTTTTTACAGAATATTCAGATGAATATATTCTGACGGTATGCCGTGAAAATGCACTGAATGAGGATTACAGAACGGAGTTTTCCGATTCTGAAACACTTCTCCGCAGTGTTAAAGAGAAAGTACAGATTCAAGGATAAAATCGGAAAAAATCATATTATCGGGGCATATTTTGATATTGGGATTTTTGATTTTTTCGGATATGCTTTTATCGGTAACTATGGAAATACCAGAAATTTCAAGCATAGGGAAATCAATCGGACTGTCTCCGGCAGATACTATAAAATCGAAATTATAGCTTTCAGCGAATTTCTTTACAGCTTTACCCTTATCGGCAGGAGGAGGGAAAAAATATATTTTTCTTCCGGAATACTGTGTATTCAGAGAAGTCATTGCAGAATATTTTTCCGCAAGTGCTTTTACATCGGAATTTTCATCACAGTATGCGAAAAGATACATATTATCAACGAATTTTACTTTCAGAAAATCATCGGGATTTATTTTTTCTTTGAGGGATTCTATTTCAGAAACGTATTCGCTTATATCCTCTTTTCTTAAAGCAGTATTATTTTTTAGAAGAACGGTTCCGTTTGTAACAAGTGCATATTCGGGAGAGTTTTCCCACTGAATACGCATATACTGTTCTATTGAGCGAGTAGTTACCGGCAGGAGCGTTATATTGTCGGGTAGCTTAGCGATAAGTTCACGGGTATGCGGAGTAATAAAACTTTGTTGCTTATCGTTAAGAATTTCAATACATATATCACCGTCATTTTTGTGGCGGTGCGAATGTATAAGCGTATTGTCAAGGTCACAGGCAAGTAAAATTTTCTTCATAATTAATTGTCAGCGAGATTTTTTATCAGTCCGCAAGCCTTGTATCTTTTAAGCGGATAAATCTCGGGCTTAACTCCTTTCTCCTCGGCGAGCTGATATATATGTCCTAAATGTTCGTAATCGTCAAGGCTGTGGACGAGCATTTTATACGGCACACGCCTTAAAAGAACTCTTGTAGCCTCTCCTATACTCGGCTTGATTAAATTTATATCGCTTATTGAAAATTTTTCAGCGATTTCCTTTACTTCGTCAAGACCGGTAAGTGATGAATTATTTTCCTCGGGAATTATATTTCCGGAAAAATCAAAGTATTTTTCAACACTTTCAATAAACTGGTATGTCAAATCTTTGTTTTTAAGTTCTCCGTAGTATACAGCACCGTGAAAATCATCGGGTTTTATTATGTCAGTGCGGAAAAATGTACGGCTTATAAGTCCCGATACAGTTGAATTAAGGCATGAGCTTGCTATAAGAAAATCTTCATAAGTACCGCATTTTCCCGCAACGTTTGCAGGGTCTGAAAGTACGGCAAGCTTAGCGTCGATTTGCGGATAATCGAGTATAGCCTCGTCAAGCTGACGTTGTATAGCACCTTTTCCCGTCCAGCCGTCAACGAACTGTATTGATTCTGCGGAATGTCTTTCCAGTATGTAGTTTACTGCATTTTTATCGATACCCTTTCCCCTTATTATTGAGATTGTATAGTGCGGTACGGATATTTTATATTTTGATTCAAGAAATCTTTTTATTAAAATTCCGATGGGAGTACCTGCACGGGCAAGCGATACAAGTGTAATATTACTGCCTTTTTCAGCATATATTTTATCAGATACAGAACCGACAGCCTTTGCGGTTAATTCCGCATAGCGTGAGAGAGCGTCATAATAGGCTTTGAGATATTTTTCGGAGGGTTCATATTCAAGGGGAAGCATTTCGGAATAATGCACACCGCTCTGAATAAGCTTTTCACGTTCTGCCGTTGGCAAAGGAGTTACAAGTCCTGTTATGTCTTTCAATAATATGGTTACATCTTTTGATAAATATGAAGTCTGCATTTTTTACCCCCTTACAAGAAAAATGTTTTCACATTCATGTTTTTTAAGAACAGTAACAAGAGTGTTTATTGATTTTTGCGGAATATCTCTGCTGTCGGTAAATATAAATACATTATTGTATTTTTTCAGATTATATATGTAGGTTTCACGATGAACATCGTAAAAGCTTGGAATTTTAAATCCCTCTTGTATCGGGTAATTTTTATCAGAACATATTCCGATAGGACTTCTCGTTGTTGCATGGCAGAAAGCATTTTCACCGATTTTTTTACCAAGAATTAAGGCAGGATACATAAATTCTTCCGTACCGAGAACAAGAGTATTACCCGAAAGCTTACCGGTTTTCTGAATGATTTCTTCCGATGCTTTAAGGCAACACTTGCAATATCCGCTTATATTTACACCCTTTCGGGGGTCAGGAATGGGTGATATATTTATTATAGGATAATTTTGTATAGGAGTATCTATAAGCTTTACGGCTTCCGATACTCTTATATTTTTTACTTTTGATTCATAATCTTCATCGGGGAGCTTTAAAAGATATTCGCATTTTATATTATTATTTTCAAGGTTCTGCATATTTTCGGGAGATACCCTGTTGATAATTGAAGCACATATAATATCTTTCTGATTGAGTTCGGGAAATCTTTCACGGAAATTATTTATAATATTTATAAGTGTTTTTCCTGTGGATATTTCATCATCAATAAATATTACCGAGGGAGTTTCTGAAAGATATTCCGTTAATTTTTCGGAATATAGTTTCTGTTCGACAGCGTGGCTGTGTTCCTCCGAAAAGGGAATATAATTTTCAATATTTTCTCTTGTAGTATGGATATAGTTGCAGTTCTCATCAAAACATGAACATACTTCCGCACCGATAGCCGTAGCAGTTTCCGCAAATCCGATAATAAGCTTTGTATATGGATATTTTTCGGCAAGCATATTTCCGAGAGTGTCCATCATATCAAGAGCCTTGTCGGGATTTACTGCCATATGCTTAGCCTGCAATGGATTTACAAGAAGATAACTCCTTTTTGCATTGTTGTATCTTTTTGCGATTCTTAGTATGTTTTCAGATGTGTATTTCATTTCGTTCCTCCGTATAGTCGGGAAATACCGGTGTTTCAAGATTAGCCGTTTTTACTGATTTGAAATCGGGATATTTCCATTGGATATTTATTCCCATAAGCTGATTCAGAGCAATATTCGGAATGTTGATTCCCGTAGCCATACATGAAGCCTGTAAACCTCCGGCCATTCGGGGATTGATTTCAAGCAGATACGGCTTGCCGTTCATACATTTGAATTGTATATTCAAAGGCATTTTTATATCAAGATAATTTATTATTCTGTCGCATATATGCATAATATTTTCGTCAAAGATAATTTCCTCATATCTTCCGTTTTTGTATCTCGGAATTATAATATTTCCGTCAGGAGTATTAAGGCAGTCGGCACTTATTTCGATACCGTCAAGATACGGCATAACAATCAGCGGAATATTAAAATCATACTGAGAGAGAATTTTTTTTGCCGTATCAAAGCTTATTTTATGATTGGGACTGTTAAGAAGTGCGGTTATGCTTTCAAGATTTTTGTCAATAATACGGAAACTGCATGCACCCTCATCGACAGCAAGCTTATAGCATACTCTGTATTTTTCGTTAAGATTTTCATATATATGGATAAAGCTTTCAAGGGAATTTGCACTGTAATATTCCGGAATAATTTCGGGGCAGATTTCCGATATTTTTCTGTATGTAAGTATTTTGTCATCAAGTATCATGGCATTTTTAGAATCTGAATCGGCAAAGAGCTTAACTCCGATATTCTGAAAATCTCTGTAATGCTTTGATATATCAGCGAGATTGTGACGGGGTACGAAAACTTTTACATCATGCTGACGGCAGAAATCAAGACAGAATTTTATATATTCCGGACGGCTTATATTCAGAGGTTCGGAATATTTTTCATCGCAGGCTTTTGTAAATACGCATATATTACTTCTTGATGAACCTATAAAATGAAATTTATCCGGATTTTCCGATTTCATAAGATTTATCAGGTGATAAGCTGTGCTGAACCAGTGATTGAACCATATGTTAATCATCATTAATTCTCCTTTATACCGTAAATATCGCCCATAATTTTTATACGCCTTGCCCATTTTGAATGACATTTTACTTCATTCATACGTGAGCCGTTATCGCTTTTGCTTACTCCGAGATTATCTGACTGCCAGTTGAGAATCTGAACAGCATCATTGTAATCATTTCGGGAAACTTTCATACTTTCGTATATTACGGGAAGCTGTGACGGGTGAATTGCAGTTTTTCCGGTAAATCCGTTAAGGTGGTCGAGAGTGAGTTCACGTTTAAGACCTTCTGCCCATTCGTCGTCAGGATTATCCCCGAAATATTCCCATACTGCCCCCGATACAACGTAATCGGAGGCGAAAACGTTAATTATATCAACAAGAATATCCCTTATAACTCCTATATCGTAAATAGTCTGATTTATGGAACGTCTTAAGCCGTAAATATTACTGAAATCGTTTCCGCCCACACGGATATTAAGAACATATTCGCTCATATCGTTGATAATTTCCTTTACGGCAAGCAGAATATTAAGGCGTGTTGATTTATAGGCAATCATCCGGCTTTCGAGAATAGGCATAATATAAAGCTTTTTTTCACGGTTCTGATTTAATCTCACTATGATTTCACGGTATTTTTTAGCATTTGACAAGTCAAATTTAGGGAGAATATATCCTGTAATAATATTCTCGTTGTCTCCGAGAAGATTATGAATATATTCCATATGCTGAGGAGTTCTTATTCTAACGAAAATAAGAGGTAAATCATCATATGACGAAACATTTTTTCTGATAAATTCAAGAGTGTTCACAAGTGCGGATTCTGCTTTATGCAGTGCATCGTCCATAATTGAATCCTCAAGACAGAATGCTGTTGAAGTCAGTGAGGGATATTTTTTGTTTATAATTTTTTCTGCAAAGCTTAAATTTATTGCAGGAGCATAAAGCAGTCCCGATAATTTATATGGCAGAAGTTCATCTTCTGAAAAATTTTGTGTCATTAAAAAAGTCCTTTCTTTTTAGCTGTCAACTTCAATTCCGAAGCTTTCGCAGAGCCTTTTCAGACCGTCTCTGTAACCCGAACCGATACAGTTTATTTTCCACTGGTTTTTGTAACGGTAAAGCTCAACAGCCACGACAGTTTTTTCAGTGAAAAGGTTTTCAAGCGGGAACTGACATATTTCATTCTGATTAGTAAATATATGTATAACAGGAGATTCCACAAGCGAAAAATTCAGACTGCTGTCATCGCCGTATATTGCGAAACAGATGGCAATTTTTGAATATCTGCCGTCAAGCTTTGAAAGAGATACGGAAACTTCCGGGGATTTGCTGTCTCCGCCTGTCTGCACGGAATTATCCTTTGAACATGTATTTCCGAAAAATATCAAATCCTCATCGCAGAAAGCTTTTCCGTTTTCTCCGAGAAGAAAAGTATATACATCTATATCCATATTTCTTTTAACTGATTTTCTTTCAAATACGAATCTGAATGTATTCAGAAAATGTTCATCAATAAGTATACGCTGACCTTTTTTCAGTACAGGGACATTTGATTCCGTAACAGGCGGAGTCTGTTTTCTTTGCGGAGCATTTTCAACAGCCTTACCGCTTATGCATATACGCCTTTTAACTTTCGATTCCGTAAATATTTCACCGTAAAGTATAGTATTGCCACGCATAGGGGAAACTGTGATTTTTATCTGATTAGAGCCTTTTTTCATATTAAGCGGAGAAATTTCGACTCCATAGAGATTATTTATAATAATGCAGTCCATAGGTACTGTAATACTTGTATAGAAAGTATTTTCACATTCCGGAGCAAATTCTCCCAATGAAATTAAAGAGGGAAGATTCCAGTTTTCAGATTCAGAGGGCATACCCTTTATATTTCCTCTGACTTCAACATTTTCAAGCACAAGGTCGGGAAAATCTGTTTCAATTGCACAGGCATTTCCACCTAGAACTTCAATTCTTGCATTTTTCAGAGTAACTCCGGAGGCTTTTATTTTTACCGTAGTTTTTCCGTAAGACCAGAAAGTAGAGTTATTACATTCAACTATTCCGGATTTGTCTATTATTACAGTACCCTCATATTCACCCGATTCAAAAGATTTGCTGATTGTTTCCATATTACTTCCTGCCGACGGACCATTTCATATTCCAGTTGAAAGCTCTGTCCATAGGTTCCTGATTGCTGAAAAATCTCACTACTTTTTCAACGCTGAAAGTTTCATCATTCTGATTTTCAAGAAGTGCAATTGCACATGTTTTGAGATTAGAACCGTATTCGTCCATTCTTACGATAATATCAGGACTTCCGGGGCATTTGACAGTTACAACGCCGTCCGCCTGTTTCCAGTTGGCAATTCCCTCATATATGAAAGTATATATAAGTATTCTTTTAATCTGAGAAATCATTTTTCCGTTGATTCTGAGGTTTTCACCGGCGGAATTTGCACCTGTACGGTCATCACCGTCAAGAGCTATAAAGGGGAATCTGTCAAGGCTTCCGAAAGCGTTTCCGAGAGCCTGTACACAGCCTTTTCTGCCGTCTTTCATTTCGTAGAGACAGCCGAGGTCAAGGTCTATTGCACGGACTGTTGAAAAGAATGATTTTTTAACAGGCTGACTCCAGTTAAGATTTATCAGAATCTCACCGAGAGAGTTTCCGGTTTTCTGAAGATTTACTTTCTGTCCCTTTTTGAGTTCAACCTTTTTAAGCCTTACGGGTTCGGGAGCAGGTTTTGGTGCAGGTTTCGGAACAGGTTCAGGCTTTGGAACAGATATTTCCGTACCGCCATAAAATTTAAGCAATTCTTTAAGACCGCCATTGAATCCGCCTGCTATTACTGCAATACGCCATGTATCCTTTCTGTAAATTTCTATTGAAATTATAGCTTTTTCGGAATGGAAATCAGTTCCGGAGAGATTGAGTTCAAGAGCAGAATTATTATTCTGTGATACTTTCAGTGAGTGACCGGAAATATTTCCCATAGTACCGTTGCCGTCAATGCTTACCGTAAATACAAGCTTGTTAATAGTCATCGGAAGATTTTTAAGTGAAACCCTGAATCCGGAAGAACCATTCAATCTGATTTCACCGTTGGGAGATGAAGTCTGATTATAAAAAACCATATATCTGTCATCTGAAAGCTTATTTGAACTGTCAACACCAAAACAGCAGTAATCATATACGGAGCTTCCGCAAGTATTCATAATTATATCAATATCCTGATTTATATCGAAATATTTTTCAAGCTTATCTCTGAAACCACGCTGAAGATTCATAATAAAAAAATTCCTTTCCTAAAAATTCGGGGGAATCTTACGGAAAAAGATTCCCCCATGTAAGTTTATAATTGTATCTGAAAGCTTATCAGCCTACATTTACACCGTATGCTCTGCCGAGAGCAGCGAGTCCGCCCTGATAGCCTGAACCTACTGCATTGAATTTCCAGTCACCGTTGTGACGGTAAATTTCGCATACAACAACGGCAGTTTCGATTGAAAATTCTTCTCCGAGGTCGAATCTGAGAACTTCTGAACCGTTCATGTCGTTTTCATTAGCCATACGTGCAACACGTACATAGGCATTTGAAACCTGTCCGAAATTCTGACCTCTTGCCTGAGCGTCATAGATAGTAACTGTAATAGCAATTTTCTGAACATCAGCAGGAACTTTTGTGAAATCGATAACAATAACTTCGTCATCGCCTTCGCCCTCGCCGGTAAGGTTATCGCCCATATGCTTTACAGAATGGTCAACGCTTTCGAGATTGTTGTAGAAGATAAAATCAGCATCACTTCTTACTTTTCCGTTAGCACCGAGGAGAAATGCAGAGGCATCAAGGTCGAAATCTGCACCGCCGTCGAACTGCTTGACGTCCCAGCCGAGACCAATCATAGCCATAGTCATATTTTTGTCAAGGCTTACACGCTGACCTTTTGAAAGATTAACACCCATTTAAAAAACCTCCTTTTACTGGTATCTTCTTGCAAGAGAAGATACATCATTGTCATTTGTGGGCTGACCTATTGCATTGAATTTCCATTTACCGTTGTAGCGGTAAATTTCACCGAAAATCATAGCAGTCATAGCGTCATAGTTTTCGGAAAGGTTATATCTGCAAAGTTCCTTTCCGGTATCAGAATCGCAGATTCTTATAAAAGCATTTTCAATCATTCCGAAATGCTGATGTCTCTGCATAGCCTGATATATATTTACGACAAAAACAATTTTGTCATAATTTGCAGGGAGTGCATTAAGGTCAACCATAATCTGTTCATCATCGCCATCGCCTGCACCTGTGAGATTATCACCCATATGGCGGACAGCTTTTGTCTTGTGGGTAAGGTTTCCGAAATATACTATATCACTCTTATCACAAAGCTTTCCGTTTGAACATATGAAGACAGATGCATCGCAGTCGATAGCCTGAGGCTTTGGAGCGAAAAGACCTTTTTTTCGTTTAGCCTCGTCCCAGCCAAGACCTACCATAACGCTTTTAAGTTCACCGCCGTTTTCCTTGCGGAGTTCGACTTTCTGACCTTTCTGAAGATTTACAGCCATTTATATCACTTCTTTCATTTTATACAAGAGAATTGTATATTTTTATTGTAGGAGCGAGCCATACCTGACCTGTTCCCCTGTATACGTTTACAAGCCCCTCGCCCGATACAGCAGAGCCGACAAGAGTCTTTGCGGAACGTTCAACAGTAAAATTGATTCCGCCGGTACGCAGTACGGCAAAATTGCCGTCTACTTTAAGAACATCATTGTTAAGCTCAATAATATCTATTTCGCACATAGGCACTGCACATTCGAGAACGCAAAGACCGGGGCCTTTTATAGACTGCTGGAAGATACCTTCACCGCCGGCAACAGCGGAAGTGAAATTTTTCTGCATAAAAGCACTGACAACTGCACTTCCCTGAGCAGCGAAAAACATACCTTTATCAACAATAATTTCCTCGCCTGCCTGAAGTTCTATTACTATAAAGTGCTTGAAACTTGGTTCAAGAACAACCATACCGGTTCCCTTGTATTCGGGCTGTGCAGCGGATTCGCCTGTTACAGCACCGGTGAACATTCTGCCGAGAGCATTTTTAACAGTAACACCGGAAACCATTTCAAGATTGCCCATAAAATAGCTCATAGCACCGGGTTCAACCTTTACGGAATCGTTAGTGAGATAGATAACAGGCTGACGGGCTTTCATATTCTGTTTTTCCATGAAATACATCATCTGAGCATTATGGGGATTTTTTCCGCCGAGAAGTTTCTGATATTCAAGTATATCAACTTTCATACCCTTGTTGGCACTTGAATCCATTATTCTGATGTTTTCACGGGTTCCGATAGCATCGTAAGTCATTGATTTTTCACCGGATTATTCAGCATCAATGCCGAAGTTTGCACAAAGTGCTGAAAGACCGCCGGAGAATCCGCTTCCGATAGCGTTGAACTTCCATTCACCGTTGTGGCGGTAAAGTTCTGCAACTACAACAGCAGTTTCAATTGAGAAATCTTCACCGAGGTCATATCTGATAAGTTCAGTATTGTTAGCTTCGTCAACGATACGGATAAAAGCATTTGAAACCTGTCCGAAGTTCTGATTGCGTTTGTCAGCATCATAGATAGTTACAGTGAAATCGATTTTTGCAACATCAGCGGGAACTTTTGAAAGGTCGATTTTAATTTCTTCGTCGTCGCCGTCACCTTCACCTGTGAGGTTGTCACCGAGATGTTCAACGGATTCTGAAACGTGCTTGAGGTTGCCATAGAAGATGAAATCAGATTCACTCTTTGCCTTGCCGTCTTCACCGAGAAGAAAAGCAGCTGCGTCAAGGTCAAATGCAGAACCGCCGTCATATTTGTTTGTGTCCCAGCCGAGACCGATAAGGATTTTGGAAAGTCCGGGGTTTGTTTTTGTGAGGTCAACCTTCTGACCTTTTTTTAAGCTAATTGCCATGATAAAATTCCTCCTTGAGAATTATTTAGATGATTTAAATATAAACTTTCTGATTAAGTCAATGGGGACAATCAGAAGTGCAGAAACGATAACAAACAGCCATTCCTTGACATTAAGTCCGTAACAGCTGAGGATAACTCCTCCGCAGTATGTCATGATTATCTGTACAACAGTAATTATGCCCATAACCTTAAGGAATCCCTTGTTTTTGCCGAGATTATCGAAAAGATTAAGCTTTTCGGTTCTTGCATTGAATGCGTTGAATACAGAAGTAAGAATAAAGAATGCGAAATAGCCTGTAAGCAGATATTTGTTGTTTTCATCGGGTCTGAAGAAATCCTTTGCAAAAGGAGTAAGTATAAATATAAGGCTTACTGCAAAAGTCCATACAGAGCCGGTAATAATCTGACTCCACATATTTTTGCTGACAATATGTTCATCACGTTTTTTAGGAGCTTCATTCATATATCTTTCAAGAGCAGGTTCTCCGCCGAATGCAAGGGCTGCAAGAGTATCCATTACAAGGTTTACCCAGAGAATCTGTGTGATTGAAAGCGGATTTGCAATTCCGAGCAGAGGAGATATAAACGAAATAAGAACCGCTGCAACGTTTATTGTAAGCTGAAATACTATGAATTTTCTTATACTGTTAAAAATTGTACGTCCGTAGAGGATAGCTTTTTCAATAGACTTGAAATTATCGTCCATAATAACGATTTCGCTTGCTTCCTTGGCAACTTCAGTACCACCGCCCATAGCGAATCCGACATCGGCACGCTTAAGAGCAGGGGAATCGTTTACGCCGTCACCTGTCATACCTACAACGAGATTGAGTTCCTGTGCAACTCTTACGAAACGGCTCTTGTCACTTGGCAATGCACGGGCAACTACACGGATATTCGGGAGTTTAGCTTTAAGTTCGTCATCGCTGAGCTTAGCAAGTTCATCAGATGTAAGAACAATGTCGCTTTCCTTTTTGAGAAGACCAGCTTCTTTAGCAATAGCCATAGCAGTATCTTTTCTGTCACCGGTAATCATAACAACCTGTACACCGGCTTTGTGAACCTGTGCAATAGCATCAATTGATTCGGGTCTTACTTCGTCACGGATACCGATAATTCCGACAAGAGTCCAGTCACCGTCCGGAAGTGCATCGTCAGTAATTTTTCCGTCACATTCGGCAAGAGCAAGAACTCTTATTGCACGGCTTGCAAGTTCATCGATTTTTGCGGATACCTTTGAACCTTCTGATTTAAAAGGAATTTTCTTTCCGTTTTCATCGTAGCAGAATTTACACCTGCTTATAATTTTTTCCGGAGCTCCCTTGATAAGTGAAAGGTTATAGTCACCGCTTACTGTTGATGCGGAATATTTGTTACTGCTGTTGAAAGGTATGCTGTCAGTAACAGTTACATTTGCATCGATTGACTTTCCTTTAAGGAATCCGAGCAAAGCACGCTCAGTAGCATTACCGCCCACAACTTTGTCACCGCTGAGAACAGCACTTGTATTATGTCTTACACTCATATAGAGGAGATTTCCGAGTTCTCCTCTGACATCATCAAAGTTTTTGAAATCATTTCCCTGACCGTCAACGAATGTAACAGCTTCAAGCTGACCTTTAGTTATAGTACCTGTTTTGTCGCTGAAAAGAATGTTAAGGCTTCCGGCAGTTTCGATACCTGAAATTTTTCTGACAAGGACATTTTCCTTGAGCATTTTTCCCATATTCTGTGCGGAAACTATGGCAATCATAAGCGGAAGACCTTCCGGAACAGCCATAACTATGATAATTACGGCAAGCATTACCGCTTCGACGAGGTCATTTACAGGATTCATCCAGTTTGAAAAATACTCTGCAACAGCTACGCCGTTTAAGAATATTCTCTGAATCATAAAGGCAACTGCAATAGCACCGCCACCGATATAGCCGAACATACTAATCTGATTTGCGAGCTTGCCGAGTTTGAGCTTGAGAGGAGTTTCACGGTCATCATCAATCTGGAGTTCCTTTGCAATCTGACCGTAAACAGATTTGTCGCCTACTGTGGTAACACGCATAACAGCATTTCCGGAGCATACGACAGAACCACGGAATACCTTGTATTTATTAAGGAAATCCATAGCCTCATCGGTATCCTGATAATCTTCCGGAACGGGAATTTTTTCAGCCTCTTTTGATTCGCCGTTAAGTACAGACTGGTCAGTCTGAATATGACCGTCAATGATAACACCGTCAGCCGGAATTTTGTCACCGGACTGGAGCAGAACGCAGTCACCTACAACAATATCATCAATAGGGATTTCAACAATTTCACCGTTTCTGTAAACCTTGCATTTAATCTGTGAAGCCTCTTCCTGAAGTTTCTGGAATGCGTTTTCGTTTCTGTATTCAGAGAATGTTGAAACGAGGGTTGCAAGCAGTACCGCAAGAGCAATGCCGACAGATTCATACCATTCTGTCTGACCGAGAAAAGCAAATATTACATTGATAATAAGGGCGACACACAGAATTTTAATCATAGGGTCGCCGAAATTATCTTTAAGCTTTGACCAGAAGCCTTCGGACTGCTGTTCGGTCATACGATTATCGCCGTATTTCTCTTTTGAAGCACGGACTTGTTCGTCATTAAGACCTTGAATTTTCATTTTAAGTTCCTTTCCTTTAAAAAAATTATTTTCCTTTTGTAACTGAAATCAGCAGGGAATTTTCATCATCGGAGGCTCTGAAAACAGAACCGTCTTTAAGTTCAAACTGATGACCAGCCGGAATTATAAAGCCTTCGGGGGAGGTCAGACCCTTAAGGCATCTGTTGACGAAAAACCATTGCTGATTTGATGTATATATATCAGCCACAGGAGTACGTTCAGCTTTTTCGTTTGGGAAAACGTTGGAAAGCACATGCCATTTGTACAACTGCATTTTATCGTGTAAATCGACAGTTCCGCAGTCAGTCCACTGACCGTTTTTTCCTTTAAGCTTGCTTTTGAGGTGAAGTCTTACAATACTGTCACGCCGTACATTGTGCCTGCAAAAGGGGCATACCGGATTTTTAGTGTCATGAAGTATAAACCATTCCGCAAGGCAGTCGGGATTTTCACATTTATGGAGCAGATTCCATGTTTTTGCAAGAGCTTTTTCCCATTCCATAGCGGAGGGTCTTTCTTCGGGATTGTGCAGACCATTCACGAAAGCCTGAATAAACAGTTTTTCAAGAGGTTCGCCTAAATCCTTTATTACAACACCGAGTTCATCAGGGCGGTTGCTTGTATCAAAGGGGTTTTCAATAAAAGTAGCCTTTGAACCCATTGCAAGAAAATCGTCCTCCTCGGCAGAGTTTTTTGAATATATTTTAGGCCCCATAAGCGGGTGTCTCAGAAGAAGGTATTCATAAATCAACACTGCAAGGGCATGCAAATCCGTATATGAAGAAGGCAGTTTTCTTCTGCTGTCACCTGACGGCAACATGGAAGTTGCGAGAACTTCCGGAGCAATATATCCTCTTGTGCCTGCAACTTCGGGTGGAAATATTCCCGGAACTACGAGGGAATCTATATCAATTACAACGCACTGACCTGATTTTGGGTCAATAAGGACATTGTTGCATGATAAATCGGCATGAGCCAGTCCTGCCTGATGAAGCCGTCTTACAGAACGTGCGAGGAGAAGTGACATTTTGAGCATGGAACGGAAATTTCCGCATTCCTCATCACGGAGATATTTTCTGTTTTTGGAAGTAAACCAGTTACTACGCTTGTCCTTTCCCTTTAAATTGATAAATTCCGAAGAATTTTCATCAAAAAAGAAATTAGGAGGATATGCAGGGCATACTATTCCGAATTCGGGGTATCTGACAGTAGAAACAGGCCAGCAGAATCTTTTTGAAAAATAATTTGCTGATTCCTCTGTATTTCCTTTAGCACCACCGTTTTTTTCGGAGAGGGTGGGATTATACTTTCCTATTATATATTCCATTCGCTTGTGCAGTTCAATATCATTTGCATGTGATGAATCATTAAAGAACTGCACGGCAAATTTTTTATCCGGAGTAAAATAGGTGTGCTTCATACCGCCGGCAGGAGGATTGTCAGTTATTACATAGGGTAATTTTGTACCATCTGAAAGAATTGCTTCAGCAATGCGTTTCATATCTTATTCTCCTGAAATCTTACAATAACAAGAGTTCTGTCGTCAAAAGAACCCCTTTCAACATAGTTGTCAAGCCATATGCGGAGCATTTCTTCGGGAGAATCAGTATTTTCCGGAACTGCATCAGCAAAAATACTTTTGCTTTCGCAGAGCTGATTAAGAGATATATTAAGTGCAGAACATATTCTGTTTGCATATCTCAGAAATACATTTTTTGTTTTGTCGTTGACACAGGGGTATCCGATAGGTTCGGGGATTTTTCCAGAAAAATCATCATTATCTGATTTTTTAAGAAAATCCGGAATAATTCCGTTGAGAATAAGGTCACAGCAAAGGCGGAGAATTTCCGTTTCATTCGGAAAATAATCATCAGCTACACCGTCAGTCATCATAAGAAGAAGCTTTGCATTTGATTTTGAAATTCTTGTACGGCTTTGGAGATTGTCTGTATTTTTCATATTTGAAGAAGTAAGAAAATCAGTTTCGCCGGAAAATTCACCGCTGTCGGGTTCACCCATAAGCTTTATGGAATTGTCACCATTGATGACAGCGGAAATTCCGTCACCAATCTGACATGTTATAACAAGACTTTCATCGGAATCATTTTCAGACGGTATAACAAGAGCCGTAAGCAGAGTTGATGCAAAATCACTGAGCTGAAGTTCACGCCCTAAGAAATCGGAATATTCCTTTATTCCGGAGCGTGATTTAAAAGCAGTTTCAACCGATTCATAAGCATTTGCGACAGACTGCTGAACTATTCCGGCAAGAATTTTGCATACTTCGAGAAAATCGGGGTCATTCACAGGAAGTGAAAGCTTTTCCGATATGCTTTTTTCTTCGGTAAAGAGCTTTTCAAGTAGTTTTTTCATTGATGAAACGGCAGTCATACATGATATTTTAGCACCGATTCTTGAAAATTTCTTTGAACCTGCACCGTCAGCAACGGCAATGCATGCTATTTTCCCGTAATTTGAAACTTCAAACCAGTCATCGCAGTTAGTTCCCTCGTGCTTATGTTTTTTCCCTCTTACTCTTGAGGCAATTATACTGCATTCAGGAAGTTCAAGGTTAAGAGTTTTGTATTCCGGAAAGGGTTCGGGCTGGTTTTCGGGAACAGGGAAATATTTCCACATATTGGCTGTATGCTCTATAACTTCATCTTTGAGGAGGTCATTATATTTGCGGATAAAAATTTCAACAGTATTTCTTATTTCGTCAGCAGTTGCCGAGGAATCAAGACTGTTATATTCTTCAATGAAACTTTCAGTAATATTTTTAAATGTATTTTCATTCATAGCCGTACCTAAAAATCATGGAACAATTACGAATCCCTGAGGAGGAGGCGGGAGCTGTATAGCACCACCGGGTTTTTCGTCAAGCTTCTGCGAGGACATTTTAACTGAACTTGAAACCCATGCGAAAAAGCTTGCAAGGTCGCCTGATGAAAGAGTATTCATCATAAGAACGTTGTCGGTAATCTGTTTAAGATATTCAGTTTTGGCGTTGGAGCCGGCAGCACAGGCTATTATATTTGCTGTTTTAACTGATTTTATTCTCTGTACAGCATTTCTGAACTCCTCTGTATCAGTAGGAGAGCCGTCAGTAAGTATAAATACAAGGGGTTTCCAGTCACCTTTCTGAGTTTCAGTAGCTTTTCTCACTTCATTTTCTATGCAGTCAGCGAGAACATTTAAAGCACCTCCGAGAGCAGTAGCACCGCTTGCCTTGAGCTGAGGTTCTTTAAAGAGCATAAGTTCAGTGAGGGGAGAAGTCTGACGTGCAGAGCTGTCAAAAGTAATAACAGATATATAAGCAGTTTCGAGAGCCTGCGGGTCGCTTTTAAGTTCGGAAAGCAAAGCTTTTATTCCCTGTCTTACCGCCTCAATAGGTTCACCTGTCATAGAGCCGGAGCAGTCGAGGAGCAGATAAACAGGCAGTCTTCTTGAAAAATCTGACATTTAATAATCTCCTTTCAAAATTAAATTAAACATTATCATATAACGGTTTTTGGTAATTATAACATACAATTCAAAAAAAGTCAAGTTATTTCGCCAAAATTTTGTATGAAAAACACAAAATCATTCATTTAAGAAAAAATTAAGATTTATATCAGTCCGATAATAAGAAACGTCTGTTATTATAATCTTGACAGGAGAGGAGATGAAGATTAAAATGATAAAGGAGAGAAGATGAGAATTAAAATGATAAAGAGATACCGTTATGAATTTATACTTACATTCATATTTGTAATTATGCTTATAATAATATTTGTTTTCAGCGGAGCAGATGTATGGGGTTCGGAAACGGACTGGATAAATCAGCATTTTGCGATACCGGAATATTTCCGGACGAGATTTTATTCTACGGGAGATATTTTTCCTGATTTTGCATTACAGCTTGGCGGAGGTCAGAATATATACAATCTTGCATATTATGGAATTTTTAATCCTCTGTATTTTCCTGCATATCTTATGCCGTGGATAAGAATGTCAGAATATATACAAATTATCAGTATATTATCTGTCTATATATCGTGTATGCTTTTTTATAAATTTATTAAAGGCAGATTTAATAAAAGCAAGGCATTTTTGCTTTCACTGGTATTTATGTTTTCTGCACCTTTAATATATCAAAGTCACAGGCATATAATGTTTATCCAGTATATGCCCTTTCTGATAGGTTCACTTATGGTATGTACAGATATGGACAGCCTTAAAAACAGAATTATTCTTACAGTGTGTTCATGCTGTATAATGCTTGTGAGCTTTTATTTCAGTATAAGTGTATTTCTTGTGATAGTTATATATATGATATACAATTCATATGAAAAGCATATCAGGGCAGATTTCAGAATGTTAAAATATATATTTCTTGGGATACTCATATCAGGATTTATGTGGATTCCGGTGCTGTTTACACTTTTAAGCGGTCGGGAGGCGGGAACATCTTCATTAAATATAACAGAACTTATTTTTCCGCATGCAAATGCAGATTATATGCTTTACAGTCCGTATTCAATGGGACTTACAGGAACAGTGATTATATTTGCTGTATCAGGAATATTTTCTGATGAAAAGCACAGGAAAATACTTTCATGGATATTTCTTATTATAGTGTGTTTTCCATTAATAGTATATCTTCTGAACGGAAAGCTCTATGCTGATTCAAAGATACTTATACCGTTTATACCGCTTGCACTGATTTTATGCGGAAACGAAATCAGAAGGAAAGATATATTTAAAGTTTCGGCAGTGCTTGCATTGTTTATACTTTCGTATATTCTTTTCAGCGGAAACAGTAAAAAGATTTTAGTGCTTACAGTGTGTGATTTAATCGTATCAATGATTTTTCTTGTCAGATTCAGAGATTGCAGAAGATATATTCCGGCGGTGATATTCGGATTTGTATGCTGTATATCAGTAAATCTGAGCGATAATTTTGTAACGCATACTGAAATTGAAGAATTTTATTCAGATGAAATACAGGAGCTTACAGAAAGGACAGTTGCCGGAGATTACAGCTTTTACAGATTTGCAAATGACAATCCAAAACTTGTAAATTCCATATATGGAAATGATTACTATACATCAACAATATATTCATCAATAAACAATCAGAATTTCAGGAAATTCAGATTTGAAACATCAGCAGGAGAAAATCAGTGCCGTAACAACGCATTACAGGCACAGCCCTATAATGAGATATTTAATATATTAATGGGGTGCAGATACAGAATAAGCGAAAAATATAATCCTATGTATGGCGAAACATGTACTGACAGTACAGGGAAATACAATCTTTTCAGAAACAGCATGGCTTTTTCAGTGGGATATGCGTCATCAAATATAATGAGTGAAGATGTATTTAATTCTCTCAGCTGGAATGAAAAGACAGAAGCTCTCCTTGAAAACATTATAGCAGATACAGAAGGTAAAAATACAATATATCCCGATAAAATAACAGAGATTTCATGTGATTTTGATAAGCTTTGCGATACGGGCAGAATCAGAAAAGTAAATCAGGCATATGAAGTAAAAAGTGATATGCCGTTTAAAATATGCATAAATCCGGATAATATGTCAGAAAATCTGATTATGCTTAAATTCCGTGCAGATAACCGTATAGGAGATAATAGGAAAGATATTTCAGTAAGCGTAAACGGAGTTAAAAATAAACTTTCCGCACCTGACTGGAAGTATAATAATAAAAATTATGATTTTACATATATATTATCTTCAGATAAGCCTGTAAAAAGTCTTATGTTTGAGTTTTCGGACGGAATTTACATGCTTTCGGATTTTGAAATATACAGTCTTGATGTATCTGCATTTGAAAGTATGCAGAGAGATAATTTTAATATAGACCGTACATTTACAAAAGGAGATACTATACAAGGCAGTATAAACGCAACACATGACGGGTGGTTTAATCTTTCAGTGCCGTATGACAAGGGATTTAAAATAAGTGTTGACGGAGCAGATACAGAATATTATAAAACAAATACAGCATTTATAGGATTTCCGATAAAAGCCGGAAAACATAATATAATTATAGAATATCATGCTCCGTTCAGAACGGCGGGAATAGTTACATCATTAGCGGGGTCAGTTATATTTCTGTATTCAATAGTTTGTGAAATAAATTATTACAGAGTCAGAAAAAAATTCAGGAGGAAATGTTTTATATGAACAGTTTTGAATCATCATCAATACTTGTCACAGACGATGACAAAGATATAGTAAACGCAATATCAAAAGTTCTTGAAAAGGAGGGGTATAAAATTTACAAGGCATACAACGGACTGGAAGCCCTTGACGTTCTTATTCAGAATGAAATTCATCTTATTATAATAGATATAATGATGCCTAAACTTGACGGACTTTCCGCAATGATGAAAATACGTGCTACTAAAAATATTCCGATAATAGTACTGTCGGCGAAATCGGAGGACAGCGATAAAATACTGGGCTTGTCAATGGGAGCAGATGATTATATTACAAAGCCGTATAATCCAATGGAGCTTGTTGCAAGAGTAAATTCAAATTTACGCAGATATTTAAGCCTCGGAGCAATAGACAGCAGAACTGAATCAAACTGCATAAAAAACGGCGGACTTATGCTGAATATGAATGAAAAACAGCTTTATCTTGACGGAGAACCCGTAAAGCTTACTGCAACGGAGTTTAAAATAATAGAACTTCTTATGAAAAATGCAGGAAGAATATTTTCCGCAGAGGAAATATATTCAAAAGTCTGGAATGAGGAATCATATTCCGTTGAAAATACGGTTATGGTACATATAAGGCATATCAGGGAGAAAATAGAAATCAATCCGAGTGAACCGAGATACTTAAAAGTAGTATGGGGAATAGGCTATAAGATTGAAAAAATCCGGGAGGTGCATTAAAATGATGAAATTTTTAAAATCCGTAAAAACAAGGGTAACCGCATTTATACTGGCATTTATTATCATAGGAGCGTGTACATTCGGCTTTGTAGATTCAATTGTCGATAATAAGGAACTTTTCTGCAACTATGTCCCGAGCAGTCTGGAAAGCTATGAATACAGCGACAGTATGATGAATTTATTCGATAAACTCTGGCTGATAGGAAATACATATCTTAAAAATACGGATTCAAAGGGAAAATATACCTGTTCAAAGGAGCTTGAAAGCTCAATAAAATCAGCTCTTTCAGAAAAAGGTCTGCTTGATGAAAACGGAAGGCCTGAGCTTGATTATATTAATGATTTCAGATATTATGTATCATATAATAATCGTATTCTTACCAATACGGACAATACGTCTGAACAGCTTATGGCGGATTACAGCAAATACTGTTTATTTTATCGTGGAGACTATCATAATATACCGGAATATATTTTCGACAATCTGCATTATAATTCGTGGTACAGTACAAGTTACGGAATGTATTACTATAATTTCAATTTAACGGAAAAGAATGTAGCATTGTTTGATTTTGATACAACGGGACTTGATTATTATACAGACAACTACGGAGTAAAAATATACTATAAAAAGGACGGTTCAACGCCTTTGCCGATTGATTATGAAAATTATGAATACGGATATAATGATTATTATGAATCGGAAGAAACAGTTGAAGGCACAACGATAGTACCTTATCAGACCCCAAAAGACGGCGAAATAATGATATATGACGGACAAGCAAACGAATGGCATAAAGTTGATTATTCAAATTTTTCTGAATATGAAGGCAGTAATGAAAATCTTAAAATAGCAATAGTTCCTTCAGATAATATGATAGCTGAATATGAAAACTCTCTTATGATGCGTCAGCAGAAAGAGGATAATATTACAAAAAGCATAGCAATTCTGATACCGCTTTTATTTGTAGCACTGATATTAAGCGTATATGTTCTGACTGCGGACGGCTGGAGCGTTGAGGAAAACAAATTTATATTCCGTCATTTTGACAGAATATGGAGTGAAGTGCTTTTAGCAGGCATAGCCGGATTTATTGTCATCGGGGGATTTTTTGCCGCACCGCATACAATAAGTATTATGAGCTATAATCTTAACAACAGCTATTATCTTGTGCAGATTATGTATGCATTGATTATACCTGTTATATATTCTATGATAATGATTCTGCTGGGTTCGATAATCAGGAAATTCAAATGCGGAAAATTTTGCGAAACAACAATTTCGGTAAAAATATTGAAGAAATTTTTCGGGTGGCTGAAAAAAGGCTTTTTAATAGTCAAAAAAGAATGGAAACAGAGAGTATCTGCAAAATATATAATCAGAAACAATGCATTTGCATTTAAGTTTTTGAAAAGACTGGGAATATGCAGTATTGCGGAAATAATTATAATAATTATTGGAATGGATTTCCGAACTGAAGAAATTATAATTATATGCAGTTTGATTATACTGGGTTTGTATGTATTTCTTAATTTCAATGATTTGCAGTCAATGACCAGACTAAGCGAGCGAATCGAAAATATGACAAAAGGCGATTACAGTCCGTCAGGCGTTCCGGAAAAAGATGTCACATACAAAATGAATATAATGCTTGACAATATTTCAGACGGAATACAGACGGCTGTCGAAAATCAGATAAAATCGGAGCGTATGAAAATTGACCTTGTAACAAATGTATCGCATGACCTCAAAACTCCGCTGACATCGATAATAAGCTATATAGATTTGCTTTCAGCGGAAGAACTTACTCCGGAAGCTTCGGATTATGTAAAGATACTTGAACAGAAATCAGCGAGACTTAAATCAATAGTATCTGATTTATTCGACCTTGCAAAAGCTACAAGCAATACAGATATAGCACTTGAAAATATAGATATGTGCATACTTATTGAACAGGTTAAAGCGGATATGTCGGACAAGATAGAAAAATACGGCAGGGAAATCCGCACGGATATTCAGACGGAGACAGCTCCCATATATGCGGAGGGAAAAAAGCTTTACAGAGTATATCAGAATCTTATAGACAATGCTCTTAAGTATTCAATGAACGGAACAAGAATATACATAAAGCTTTACACAGTACAAAACGAGGTAATAACAGAGATAAAAAATATATCGGCATATGAAATGAAATTCACTCCGGAGGAAATAACCGAACGCTTTACAAGGGGTGACGAATCACGTACAAGCGAGGGAAACGGCTTAGGTCTTTCGATAGCAAAAAGTTTCACTGAAGCTTGCGGAGGTAATTTCAACATAAAAATTGACGGAGATGTATTTATTGCGGAAACAAGATACCCTCTCCGAAAAAACGGATAAAAAATTCAAGGGCGGATTTTTTAAATAATCCGCCCGATTTTTTTCAAAAAAGTTCGTCTTTTTTGTGTCTGAAAATCACTTATATATAAAACACTGAAAGGAAGTTCTGACTATGAAAAAATTTTTAAAAGCTTTTGCAGTTATGATTGTTTTTTCTGTATGTTCCTGCGGAGAAAAAAATACAGAAAATATTCCCGTACCGGTCACACAGACTATGTACAAGGAAGAACATCTGAATATGCCCGAAGATTACAATATTTTTGAGTATATGGAATATGCGGAAAATCTTGAAAGGCATTATATAATTTACAATGATTTTTCTTATAATATAAAGTTTTGTATTCTTGATTCGGATTTTAAAACCGAAAGCACGGAAATTCTGCGCAAAAGGGAAAATATTACAGAATGTATGTATGACATAAGTCCTGACGGAGAAATTTCACAGCTGAAATATATATGCGATTATGATTTCCCCGAAAACGGTGAATTTGATGAACAGGATTATATCAGCAATGCTGTTTTATCGTTTGAGCTTGCAAAATATGACAGCTCCGGAAATCTTATATCCGAAACTGATATTAATAATATGGAAAAATATTATAATCTTACGGAATCCCATATAAACGGACTTGTCAGAAATAATGATGATACATATACGGCAAATTTCTATACATCACTTGTAAAATTCAGTTCTGACGGAAAAATAACTGATACAGTTCAGAGCGATAAGGGAATTGACTTTTCAGGCACGGACAATTCCGGAAAGCTTGCAGTCGGGGAGTTTAAGACTCTTTCATTTTATGAGGAAAATTCTCTGAAAAATATATCTGAGAAAATTGAAACTGATAATTATTTAAGCATATGTGGTTCGCTGAGACGAGGCACAAACGGATTCAGAATGTATATGCGAATGAATGAGGGATATTTCGGACTTACTGAAAGCAATGAATTTATAAAAATACTTGACTTTTCAAAATCAAATATAATTTCATCGGAAGTATATGAAATCTGCATAGGTTCAGAAGGTCGTATTATGATGTACGGTTGCAGTTCAAGCGGAATGACGTATATATCAGTTCTTACAGCAAGACCTGATGATTATGTTGAAAACAAAAAAACAGTAATTCTTGGCGTTGAGGATACAGCCTATGATGATTTGAATGCCGTTATATCGGGATTCAACAAAAGAAGCGATGAATATATTGTGGAATGTAAGTCATACGGCGGAGATTATGATGAATTTAACAGGGATTTGATTTCCGGAAATGCTCCTGATTTGTTTGTATACAGTCAGACTTCAAAAATGTATCAGTATGCTGACTCGGAAGTATTTCTGAATATGTATGACTTAATGAAAAAATACGGCGGATTTTCAAAAGATGATGTCCGTGAAAATGTTATCAATGCCTTTGAATATAAAAACGGACTTTATGGTATATGTTCACAGTATTATATAATGACCTGTATCGCAAACAGTGAAGTTGTCGGAAAAGAATATGAAAACTGGTCTTATGAGGATATGTATGAAATAACTGAAAATCTGCCTGAGGGAATGACTCTTTCAAACAACGAATCACTTAACACAAGAACGCAGGTTTTTGAAATGTTCGGTGGATATAATACAAGAGCATGGATTGATTATGAAAATTCGTCATGCAGTTTTGATTCCGAAAAATTTATAAAATTTCTTGAGTTCTGCCGGGATGTTCCAATGCTTCCGGAACGTGATTACAGCTCACTGACTCAGGAAGAACAGGAACTTGTAAATCAGGAAACACACTCAATGCTTAAAAACAAAAAATCTCTCTTGACAAGCGAATATATTATGTCATTGAGTTCACTTTCGGATTTAAGTCAGATTCGCTCCATGGACATTGAAAATATAACATTTCTGGGAATCCCTGACGATAATCATTCCGGAATTATTTCGTCAAACCATATTTATTCCGTTATATCAAACGGCAGTTGTACGGAAGGTGCGTGGGAATATATAAATTACATAATGAGTGCAGAATATCAGCAGAATACACCGTCAATGTACAGCGGTTACCTTGCGACAAGAAAGGATATATCTAAAAAATCTGCCGGAATATATCAGCATAACAGTGCAGACAGCAAAACTTATTTTTACGGCAACCCTTTAAGTGATGAAGTATACAGGGATTTTATAAAATATCTTGATACATGCGATACTTTGATTTACAGAAACGGATATATTACTTATATTATGGACGAGGAATTTAATGAATTTATAAACGGAAATATATCCGCTGAAGAATGTGCGGAACGTATTCAAAGCAGAGTATCAATTTATTTAAGCGAACAGTCATAAACAAAAAAACAGGACGCATTGAAAGGTGCGTCCCTTGAATATTTATATTATCATAACTGCAACAGCTCTTACAAGAAGTGCGGAAATCCACGCAATAACGCACTGTTCTACAACGATACCGAAAGCCCATTTTCCTCCGAGTTCTCTTTTTACGGCTGATATTGAGGCAACGCAGGGAGTATAAAGCAGGCAGAATACAAGCAGTGAAAGAGCATCAGCGGGAGCAAGCAGAGAAGTAATATTTGCAGTATTTCCGAAAAGTACCGAAAGAGTAGAAACAACGCTTTCCTTAGCCATAAAGCCTGCTATCAGCGATGTGCATATTCTCCAGTCACCGAATCCGAGCGGAGCAAATACAGGGGCAATAAATCCCGCAATAACGGCAAGTATACTATTCTGAGAGTTGTCAGTCATACGTATATGTAAATCGAAATTCTGTAAGAACCATATAATTACAGATGCAATAAATATAACGGTAAAAGCACGTTGCAGGAAATCCTTAGCCTTATCCCAGAGGAGCATTGCAACATTTTTAGCTCCAGGCATACGATAATTCGGAAGCTCCATAACAAACGGAACAGCCTCACCTTTAAACATTGTATTTCTTGAAATAAGAGCCACAACAATTCCGGCAATAATTCCTCCGAAATAAAGAGCTATCATAATAAATCCGCTGTATTCCGGAAAGAACATTGAAGTAAAAAATCCGTATATAGGCAGTTTTGCGGTACAGCTCATAAAAGGAGTAAGCAGAATAGTCATTTTTCGGTCACGTTCGGAGGGCAGTGTACGGCTTGCCATAATTGCCGGAACTGTACACCCGAATCCTATAAGCATAGGAACGATACTTCTTCCGGAAAGTCCTATTTTTCTTAGCAGTTTATCCATAACAAAGGCAACTCTCGCCATATATCCGCTGTCCTCAAGAATCGAAAGAAAGAAAAACAGCGTAACTATAACCGGCAGAAAGCTTAAAACACTTCCTACGCCGTTAAAAATTCCGTCAATTATAAGCGAATGAAGTACCTCATTTACATGCCACGAGCTTAAGGCGGAATCCATTATCTGCGTAAGGGATTCAACGGCAGTTTCGAGAATACCCTGAAAAAATGCACCTATTACATTAAAAGTCAGAAAGAATACGGCAGACATAATCAGAGCGAATGCAGGAATAGCCGTATATTTTCCGGTAAGGAATTTATCTATTTTTCTGCTACGCTCATGTTCCTTGCTTTCCTTAGGCTTTACAACAGTATTTTTTACCAGTTTATTAATGAAAGTAAATCTCATATCGGCGATTGAAGCGTTACGGTCAAGACCTCTTTCTTCTTCCATCTGACAGACTATATGTTCAATCATTTCCTTTTCGTTCTGGGTCAGATTAAGAGCATTTTCAATAATTTTATCGCCCTCAACAAGCTTGCTTGATGCAAATCTTACCGGAATACCGGCAGATTTTGCATGGTCTTCAATAAGCTCCATAATACCGTGCAGACATCGGTGAACAGCACCGCCGTTATCGTTTTTACCGCAGAAATCAATTCTTCCGGGGCGTTCCTGATACTGTGCAACGTGCAGTGCATGACTTACAAGTTCATCGATACCCTCATTTTTTGATGCGGATATAGGCACAACAGGAATACCGAGCATATCCTCAAGCTCGTTGATATGTACAGAACCGCCGTTTCCTCTCATTTCGTCCATCATATTAAGTGCGAGAACCATAGGAATATCAAGCTCCATCAACTGCATTGTAAGATAAAGATTTCTTTCTATATTAGTTGCATCAACTATATTTATAATACCTTTGGGCTTTTGATTTATTATAAATTCCCTTGTAACGATTTCCTCACTTGTATACGGTGACATAGAATAAATTCCGGGAAGGTCGGTTATAAGTGTTTCAGGGTGATTTTTAATCATACCGCTTTTCTGGTCGACAGTAACCCCGGGAAAATTTCCGACATGCTGATTTGAGCCTGTAAGCTGATTGAAAAGAGTAGTTTTTCCGCAGTTCTGATTGCCTGCAAGTGCGAATGTCAGAATAGTTCCCTTAGGGAGAGGATTTTCATCAGCCTTTACATGATATTTACCGCCCTCGCCAAGTCCGGGATGTTCACGCTTATGCTTTATTGCGGAACTGCTGATATTGCTTTCAGCAGTTTTTTCAATTGGGCTTATGGTAATTTTTTCTGCATCGGCAAGGCGGAGAGTAAGCTCATAGCCATGTATTCTAAGCTCCATAGGGTCACCCATAGGAGCATATTTCACAAGCGTAACTTCTGCACCGGGGATAACTCCCATATCGAGAAAGTGCTGACGGAGCGAACCCTCTCCGCCCGTTTCGAGAATAACGGCACTTTTTCCTGTTTTTAAATCTTTCAGCGTCATTAAACATTCTCCTTTCAAATCTTTACAGAAATATTATATCATTTCGGGAATAAAAGTCAACAAAATTTCCCGAGGGAAACAAAACACAAAAAGCCTGTATTGATTTTTCAGATGATATATGATATAATGTTTCTATATTTTTAAGGAGCTGAATTTTTTTTATGGACAGTATCGAAACAAGTATAGTTAAGAAATTCAAAAAGACAATCTGGAACAGATTTGTAAAAAGCATAAAGGAATATGAATTAATACAGGAGGGTGACAGAATAGCTGTCTGTATATCCGGAGGCAAGGACTCTATGCTTATGGCGAAGTGCATACAGCGACTTCAGAAATACAGTGATGTTCCGTTTGAGGCGGAATACATCGTTATGAATCCAGGATATAATGAAAGAAATCTTCAGAAAATTATTGATAATGCGGAACTTTTAGGAATACCGGTTAAAATATACAAATCCGAAATATTCAATATAGTTGCCGATGTAGATGACAGTCCGTGCTATCTGTGTGCAAGAATGAGGAGAGGTCATCTTTACAGCTATGCGGAAAGTCTCGGCTGTAATAAAATTGCACTCGGACATCATTTCAATGACGTTATCGAAACTATACTGATGGGTATGCTTTACGGCGGACAGGTTCAGACAATGATGCCTAAACTGCACAGTTCAAATTTCGGGAATATGGAGCTTATCCGTCCTCTTTATATGGTGCGTGAATCGGATATAAAAGCGTGGGCAAGATATAATAATCTTGAGTTTATACAGTGTGCATGCCGTTTTACCGAAAATATGGAACATACTCAGGACGGCGGAAACACTTCAAAGCGTCAGGAAATGAAAGAGCTTATTGCAGATATGAAAAAAATAAATCCGAATGTGGATATAAATATATTCCGCAGTGTTGAAAATGTAAATCTTGATACTATTATATCGTATCATAAGGGCGATGAATACACAAGCTTTCTTGATAATTATTAATTCAGTAAGGAGAAATAAAAATGCTTAATCAGTTTTCAAGAACGGAGCTTATGCTCGGCAGTAATGCGATGAAAAAATTATCTGAATCAAGAGTAGCCGTATTCGGTATAGGCGGAGTAGGCGGATATACTGTTGAGGCACTTGTCAGAAGTGGTATAGGTTCTCTTGATTTAATCGACAATGACATCGTAAGCATTACTAATATAAACCGTCAGATTTATGCTTTACTGGATACTGTCGGACAGTATAAGACCGATGTTGCGGAAAAACGCATTATGCAGATAAATCCCGAATGTCATGTGAGAAAATACAGAACTTTCTACACTCCCGAAACTTCATCGGAATTTGATTTCAGTCAGTATGATTATATAGTTGATGCGATAGATACTGTATCGGGAAAAATCGAACTTGCAGTTAAAGCACAGGAATCGGGAACTCCTATAATAAGCTCAATGGGTGCAGGTAACAAGCTTGACCCGACTATGTTTGAAGTATCGGATATATATAAAACTTCTGTATGCCCCCTTGCAAGAGTAATGCGTTATGAACTTAAAAAACGTGGAGTAAAGCGACTCAGGACAGTTTATTCAAAGGAACAACCTTTTATACCTGATACTGAAAACTATGAGGAAAAGGGAAAAAAGCGTATACCGTCAAGCAATGCTTTTGTACCGTCCGTAGCAGGTCTGATTATTGCGGGAGAGGTAATAAAAGACCTTACATCTGAATGGAGATGATTTTTTTGAAAATGGAAAATGTAAATCCTGCCGATATTGAAAAACGCAGTATGGAAATAATAGAGAGCGAGGCGGATTTTTCGGGATTTTCAGATTCCGAACGCCTTATATTAAAGCGTATTATCCATACAACGGCAGATTTTGACTATATAAAAAATATAAGATTTTCGGAAAATGCAGTTGAATCGGGGTTAAATGCATTAAAAAACAATGCCGTAATAATTACCGATACAAAAATGATACTTTCGGGAATAAGCAAGCCTGCTCTGAAAGCTTTAGGCTGTGAGGTACATTGTTTTGTAAGTGACCCTGATGTCGTTGCAGAGGCGAAAAAATACAATACCACAAGAGCTATACAGGCTATACACAAAGCTGTTGATATGTTTAAAAACAAAAACGTTATATTTGCGGTCGGAAACGCTCCCACAGCTCTGATATGCCTTCATGAGCTTATACTTTCCGGAGAAATAAATCCTGCACTTATAATAGGTGTACCGGTCGGATTCGTCAATGTTGTACAGTCTAAAAATCTTATTATGTCGGATAAAATCCCCTATATAGTATCAGAGGGCAGAAAGGGAGGAAGTACTGTTGCGGTATCGATATGCAACGCATTATTATATCAGCTCTATGACAGAAAAACAGGTGAGATATTATTATGAACGGAATTTTATACGGTGTGAGTATCGGTTCGGGTGACCCCGAACTTATTACTCTGAAAGCAGTCAGAATTATAAATTACTGTGATATTATAGCGGTACCCCGTACCAGAGGAGAAAATACTCTTGCACTTGATATTGTAAAAAAAATATGCTGTACGGATAATAAGGAAATAATTTATCTTGACTTTCTTATGACACGTGATACAAATCTGCTTGAACGCCGTCACCGTGAACTTGCTGAAAAGCTTTTCCCTTATCTGAAATCGGGTAAAAACATTGCATTTATCAGTATAGGTGATATTTCGGTATATTCGACTTTTTCGTATATATCCGATATTGTGGAGAAATCGGAATTTGATGTTGAAATATGTGCAGGAGTCACAAGCTTCTGTGCGGTATCTGCAAAGCTTAAAAGACCACTTGTCCTCGGAAATAATCCGCTTATAATAATGCCGTCATCGTGTGATGACTTTGAAAGCCTTTGCCAGTATAACTGTACAAGAGTTATTATGAAATCAGGTAAAAATATTTCTGAACTAAGGAAAAAGCTTGACGGAAATATTTTCACTGCCGAGAACTGCGGACTTCCCGATGAAAAGATATATCACGGAATACCTGAAAAATCGGGATATTTCACTACTGTAATTGCTGAACCACAGAACAGATATATATATCACGGAAATGAAAAATTACGTTTTGGGTATACTACCGGAACATGTTCGGCTATTGCATCGAAAGCCTCTGCTGAAATGCTTGTTACAGGAAAGGAAATCCAAAGCGTTAAAATTATGACTCCAAAGGGAATTGAAGTCAGTGCGGAAATTCTTGATATAGATATTTGTGATGATTATGTATCATGTGCAGTAAAAAAATATTCGGGCGATGACCCCGATATTACAGACGGAATTTTAATATACGCAAGAGCCGAGAAAATAAGCTCCGGTATAGAAATTACAGGCGGAAAGGGTATCGGAATAGTTACCGCAAAAGGTCTTGACCAGCCTTGCGGAGAATATGCTATAAACAGTGTTCCGAGAAAAATGATAGCTTATGAAGTCGGAGAAATTCTTGAATATTATTCCTGTGATTTCGGAATAAAAATTACAGTATCAGCTCCCGATGGCGTTGAAATTGCCGAAAAAACTTATAACCCAAGAATAGGAATAAAAGGCGGAATATCCATAATAGGAACGTCCGGAATAGTCGAGCCTATGAGCAGTAAGGCACTTATAGATACATTCCGTCTTGAAATGCGTTCAAGGAGAGCAAACGGAATAAAAAACCTTCTGCTTACAATCGGGAATTACAGTGAAAGCTTTCTGAATGATAAAATTCCGGATTTATCCGAAAAAGCTGTTAAGTGCAGTAATTTCATAGGCGAGGCAATAGATTCCGCACTTGAATACAAATTTCAGAGTATACTTATAGTCGGTCATATCGGAAAGCTTGTAAAGCTCGGTGCAGGAATTATGAATACCCATTCCGCACAGGCGGACGGAAGATTTGAAGTGCTTGTTACATGCGGAGTTCTTGCCGGAGCAGATTCCGGAATACTAAAAAAGATTCCCGAATGTGTTACAACTGATGAGGCTGTTGAAATATTCATAAATGCGGGAATACTTGATAAAGTATCAGAAATTCTTATGAAAAAAATACAATATCATCTTAATGCAAAAGTAAAAAACAGTATTCCGATAGGTGCGGTATTGTTTTCAAACAAATACGGAATAATCGGTATGACTGAAAATGCTGAAAAAATTGCGGAGGAATATTATGGTTAACTTTGTAGGTGCAGGATGCGGAGCATCGGATTTGATAACAATAAGGGGAGCAAATCTTCTTAAAGAGGCTGATGTTATTATATATGCAGGTTCGCTTGTAAATAGGGAGCTTTTAAGCTATGCAAAATCCGATTGCGAAATATATAACAGTGCGTATATGAATCTTGATGAAGTCATAGAGGTTATGGAAAAGGCTGAAAAATCGGGTAAAATGACAGTAAGGCTTCACACGGGTGACCCCTGCTTATACGGTGCAGTCCGTGAACAGTTTGACCGTCTTGATTCCCTCGGAATAGATTATAAAGTATGTCCCGGAGTGAGTTCCTTTTGCGGAATGGCATCATCTCTTAAAGCTGAATATACACTTCCCGATGTTTCGCAGACTGTAATAATAACACGTATGGCGGGACGTACTCCCGTACCCGAATCCGAACAGATTTCAAAGCTTGCCGTACATGGTTCTACTATGATAATATTTCTGAGTACCGGTATGCTTGAGAAACTTTCAGCCGAACTTATAAAAGGCGGTTACAGTCCGGATACTCCTTCGGCAATAGTATATAAAGCTACATGGGACGATGAAAAAATTTTACGCTGTAAAGTATCGGAGCTTGCCGGAACTGCAAAAGCGAATAATATAACTAAAACAGCATTGATTGCAGTAGGAAACTTTTTAGGAGATAACTATTCACTTTCCAAACTTTACGATAAAAATTTTGAAACGGAGTTCAGAAAATGCGAACAGCAGTAATATCTCTTACCGAAAACGGCAACAGAATATCAGATAAAATATCAGAAAAGCTTGACTGCGAAAGATATTCATTCAAAAAATATCCGTCTGAAAACTCTGTGATTTTTGAAAGCCTGTCTGAAATTACAGGGGATATATTCAATAAATATGACGGCATAATTTTTATATGTGCAGTCGGGATTGCCGTGAGATGTATCGCACCGCATATAAAATCAAAACAGTGCGACCCTGCTGTAATTGCTGTTGATGAAAACGGAAAATTTGCCGTTTCTGTACTGTCGGGGCATATCGGAGGAGCTAACTGCCTTGCTGAAATTGTATCAGATATAACAGGAGCAGTTGCAGTTGTAACTACTGCAACGGATACGGGAAAAAAATTTTCTCCCGACAGCTTTGCAAAGGCGAACGGTCTGCATATATGCGATATGAATACAGCTAAGCTTATTGCAAGTGAGATACTTAAAGAAAATAAAATCGGCTTTTACAGTGAATATCCGTATAAAAATATTCCCGATGAGCTTGTGACAGAAAAAACTTTCAAATATGGTATCTGCATATCAGACTGTAAAAAAAATATTTTTGAAAATACATTGAATCTTATTCCGAAAAAATTTGTAATAGGTACAGGTTGTAAAAAAAATCTGTCTCCCGATGTTTTTGAAGATTTTATTCTTGATATGCTGAAAGAAAATAATATAGATATAAATCTTGTCTACTGCATATCAACAATAGATATAAAACGCAATGAAACAGCATTAATCAGATTCAGCAGAAAATATAATACTCCTCTGAATTTTTACAGTGCAGATGAGCTTATGAGTATTGAGGGAGAATTTTCGTGTTCTGATTTTGTGATGAAAACAACCGGAACAGATAATGTATGCGAAAGATGTGCGGTAATGGACGGAAATCGTCTGATATTAAAAAAACATTCGGGTAATGGTGTTACTTTTGCACTTGCAGAGCGTGAAATAAATATTGATTTTGAAAGGAGAATTTTATAATGCTGTATGTAGTGGGATTCGGTTCGGGAAGCCGTGAAAATATGACTATCGAGGCGGAAAGAATTATTCTTGAAAGTGATATTATAGTAGGTTATACTGTCTATACTGATATACTTAAAAAATATTTTCCTGATAAGGAATATTATTCAACGGGTATGCGACAAGAGCGTGAACGTGTAATATATGCCCTTGAAAAAGCAAGGGAAAAGACAGTAGCTCTTGTATGCAGTGGGGATTCGTCAGTTTACGGAATGGCAGGACTTGCAATTGAATTAAGCGTTAATTATCCCGATGTTGATATAGAAATAATTCCGGGAGTAACTTCTGCACTTTCGGGAGGCGCTTTACTCGGTTCACCTCTCGGACACGATTTTACTGTCATAAGCCTTTCCGATTTGCTTACTCCGTGGGATAAAATTATAAAGCGTATTGAATACGCATCAATTTCGGACTGTGCAATAGTTATATATAATCCGTCATCTAAAAAGCGTGCTGATTATCTTTCAAGAGCTTGCAATATGATTATGATGTACAGAAATCCGGATACAGTATGCGGAATAGTCCGCAATATCGGACGTGAGGGGCAGGAAAGCAGAATTTTAACGCTTTCCGAACTGAAAGATACTTCCGTTGATATGTTCACAACGGTATTTATAGGAAACAGTGAAACAAAAGTTATAAACGGCAGAATGGTTACACCGAGAGGATATAAAATAAATGAATAATATTTTAATTTTCGGAGGCACTACGGAGGGCAGGGAGCTTACGGAATTTTGCAGTTATAATAAAATTCCCGTAACTGTAAGTACAGCTACTGAATACGGAGCAAATCTTGTTTCGAGTCTTGAATATGTAAAATCAATATACGGCAGACTTGACGAAAATCAGATTTTCGATTATATAACAGAAAACAATATAAATCTTGTAATAGATGCAACTCACCCGTATGCAGTTGAAGTTACTGAAAATATAAAAAAAGCCTGTCAGAAATCAGTTGTAAAATATCTGCGACTTATTCGTGAGAGCGAGGAAATTTCGGGATTATCACTGAACAGTATTTCAGAAGTCGTTGAATATCTCAATCAGAGCGATAAAAATGCACTTATTACAACAGGAATAAAAAATCTTTCCGAATATACAAAGGTAATGCATTATTGTGAACGTCTTGCGGTAAGGGTAATTAATGCCGAAGATGCGTTGAATCTCGGATTTAAAAAAGTAATATCCGGTGACGGTCATTTCAGCGTTGAGGATAATATAAATCATATCCGGAAATACAATTCTGAAATACTTGTCACAAAGGAAAGCGGTAAATCGGGAGGCTATCCCGAAAAAGTAAAAGCATGTCGTATATGCAAAATAGATATGGTTACTGTAAAAAAGCCTTCCGAAACGGGATATTCACTTGATGAGATAAAAAGTATTTTATCAAAAAAAATATATATAGTCGGAATAGGTATGGAAGGAGTTAAAACACTTACAAAACAGGCTCTTGAATGTATAGAAAAATCCGATATTCTGATAGGTGCGGAACGTATGCTCAAGCCGTTTGAAAATTTCGGTAAAACGTGCTTTCAGACCTATATTACCGAGGAAATATATAATTATATTATAAAATCCGACTGTAATCAAATATCGGTTTTGATGTCGGGAGACTGCGGATTTTACAGCGGTGCGGAAAAAATTCTGAAAAAGCTTGAAGATTTCGATACCGAAGTAATAAGCGGAATTTCTTCACCGATATATTTTTGCAGTAAAATAAAAAAGCCGTGGCAGAATGTAAAATTCATAAGCCTTCACGGAAAAGAGGAGAATATTGTACGCAATATTGCGTCAAATCAGTATTGCTTTTTCCTTCTTGGCACTGTTTCAGTCGGAAGTTTCTGCCGTTTTCTTTGTGACTGCAATATGTCCGAAATTAAAATATATGTCGGAGAAAATCTCGGATATGATGACGAAAAAATCCATGTCGGAAAACCTTATGATTTTGCAAGATGCGGATTCAGTAAGCTTTCTGTAATAGTAACGGAAAATCCTGATTATGAAAAGTCAAAGCGTTCGGGAATACCTGATGATGAATTTATCCGCAGTAAAATTCCCATGACAAAATCGGAAATACGTTCTTTGATAATATCAAAGCTTGAAATAAATAATGACAGTATATGCTGGGATATAGGTTGCGGAACAGGTTCGGTATCGGTTGAAATGGCTTTGCAGTGTACGGACGGAAAAGTATATTCAGTTGATAAAAATTCCGATGCCGTTAAACTTACTTCATTAAATTCGGAAAAATTTCTGTGCGACAATATAGACATAAGGCATTGTGATATTATGGAGATTATTGAAATTCTTGAAACTCCCGATAAGGTATTTATAGGCGGTTCATCGGGAAAAATTCCCGAAATCCTTGAAATCGTATACAGAAAAAATCCTCTTGCCGATGTAGTAATTACTGCCGTATCTGTTGAAACTCTTAATCAGTCGATAAAAGCGTTTGAAAAATTCGGAATGACTGCCGAAACGGTACAGATTTCAGCAGTGAGAACTCATAAAACCGGAAGTCATACAATGTTTAATGCGGAAAATCCCGTATTTATAATAAAAGGAGTAAAAGCTTGAAAAGATTAATGATTGCGGGTACAAACAGCGGTTGCGGTAAAACATCTGTTGTATGTGCAGTATTAAAGGCGTATTTAAATCAGAATATAAATCCCGTATCATTCAAATGCGGTTGCGACTATATAGACCCGATGTTTCACCGTGAAATTATAGGAATAGAATCCCATAATCTTGACAGTTTTTTCTGTGATGACAATACGCTGAAATATCTTTTCTCCCGAAACAGCAAGGGCGATATATCAGTAGTCGAGGGAGTAATGGGTTTCTATGACGGAATAAACGGCAAAGCGTCATCTTACGAAATATCGCAGAATCTTAATATTCCCGTTGTTATAGTAATTGACTGCAAGGGAATGAGTACGTCAACAGGTGCAGTTATGAAAGGATTTCTTGAATATAAAAAGCCAAATAATATAAAGGGATTTATATTCAACAGACTTCCCGAAAGCCTTAAAGATTATGTAAAATCGCTTTGTGATGAGCTTGATACGGAATTTTTCGGGTATCTTCCGTACTGCCGCAATGCAGTAATAGAAAGCCGTAATCTCGGACTTTCATCGGATACCGAAAAGATACGTGAAAAGCTTGATATTCTCGGAGATACCGCCGAAAAAACTATTGATATATCAAAGCTTTCAAGACTTTCGGATAATATGGATTTTCCCGAATATGATGATATAAATATAAAAAAAATATGCAGTCTTAAAATTGCAGTTGCAAGGGATAGGGCATTTTCGTTTATATATCAGGATAATATCGATATTCTTGAAAGACTCGGCTGTGAAATAAAATATTTTTCTCCGCTTGATGATGAAAAACTGCCCGAAGATATATCGGGAATAATTTTAAGTGGTGGCTATCCCGAACTTTATGCGGAAAAATTATCTGAAAATAAATCCATAATTTCGGATATAAAATCAGCATTTGAAAAAAATATCCCGATAATAGCGGAATGTGGCGGATTTATGTATCTTCATGAATATATCGGAGAATATAAGGGCGTTGGAATAATTCGGGGAAAATCTTTCAGAACCGAAAAATTACAGCGTTTCGGATATATAAAAATAATTGCTGATAAAAATAATCTCCTATGCAATAAAGGGGAATCAATCAAGGCTCATGAATTTCACTACTGGGACAGTACAGACTGCGGAAAGGATTTCAGAGCAGTAAAGCAATCGAACGGAAAAGAGTGGGAATGTATTCATTCGGGAGAAAATTATTATATGGGATTTCCGCATATTTATTTCTACTCAAATACTGAAATTGCCGTAAATTTTGTAAGGAAGTGCAAGGAATATCATGAACAGAATTAAAAATATATCAGGTCTTGATGTCAGGGCAATGCAGAAATCCCATGAACACTGGAACAGTATAGCAAAGCCTCTGAACAGTCTCGGGATACTTGAAAAATATATAATGCAGATTGCCGGAATTACAGGGAATCCGAATGTAAAACTAAATAAAAGATGTGCAGTGATAATGTGTGCGGATAACGGCGTTGTATGTGAGGGAGTCACTCAGACGGGAAGTGAAGTTACAGAAATAGTCGCAAATGCAGTAGCAGAAGGAACGTCAAATATAAACAGAATGGCACAGTCATTCAATACTGATGTTATAGCAGTTGATATGGGTATAAAATCCGATATAAAAAATAATAAAGTAATCAACAGAAAAATTGCATACGGAACTAAAAACATAGCTCATGAATCCGCAATGACTTTACAGCAGACAGAACAGGCGATTTCATACGGAATTGATATTGTCCGTGATTTGAAAAATAAAAATACCGATATTATAGTTACCGGAGAAATGGGAATCGGCAATACAACGACATCAAGTGCAGTGGCATCTGTACTTCTCGGAAAAGCTCCGGAGCTTGTAACGGGAAAGGGTTCGGGACTCGATGAAGTACGTTTTAAGCATAAAATCGAAACTGTAAGAAAAGCCATAGAAACAAATTCCCCCGACATAAATAATCCCCTTGACGTTCTTTCAAAGCTCGGCGGATTTGATATAGCGGGTATGACGGGCTTGTTTCTCGGAGGTGCTGTGTATCGTGTACCCGTAATTATAGACGGAGTTATATCTGCTGTATCGGCACTTCTTGCATACAGAATTAATCCGCAGTCAAGAGATTTTATGCTGTGTTCCCATGTATCAAAAGAACCGGCGGGAAAAATGATTCTTGACGAAATAGGTCTGAAACCGATAATCAATGCGGAACTCTGTCTCGGAGAAGGTACGGGCGGAATACTTCTTCTTCCTATGCTTGACGGAGCATTGTCGGTGTACAATTCGGCACATAAATTTGAAAATCTTCCAATGGAAAGGTATGTTGAATTTTAATGATTGTATTAATTACAGGAGGCTCAAAATGCGGAAAATCCGCATTAGCTGAAAATCTTTTCAGAAATTTTCAGGGAGAAAAATTCTATATAGCAACTATGATACCATACGGCGACGAAGCAGAACAGGCAATTGAACGTCATCGCAGAATCCGAAAGGACAAAAATTTTCATACAATCGAAAAATATACAGATATACATGATATTGATATTCCGGAAAATTCGGGAGTTCTTCTCGAATGTATGGGAAATCTCTGTGCAAATGAGATGTTTTCATCAGAAAGAATATATAATCCTGTTGAAAAAATAGTTTCGGGAATTAAAAATCTTTCAGAAAAATGCAGTCTGCTTGTAATAGTATCGAATAATGTCGGCTGTGACGGTCTGAAATACGGCTTTGAAACTGCTGATTATATAAAATATCTCGGTCAGATAAATACAGATATTGCAAATATTGCGGATATTGTCATAGAGTGCGTTTATGGTATACCGATAGTTTTAAAGGGGGATTTGCTATGCTTAAATCCTTGATTTCAGCTTTTGCGATGTATTCAAAAATACCAATGCCCGAAATTGAATGGAGTGAGGAAAATCATAAATATTCGCTCTGCTTTTTCCCTTTGATAGGTTTAATAATCGGATTTGTTGAATATATATGGGGAGCTTTCTGCTATGCATTTCAGATTGGAACAGTATTATATTCGGCAGTATCCGTTATAATTCCTGTAATTGTTACGGGCGGAATACATCTTGACGGCTTCTGCGATGTTCTTGATGCTAAAAATTCGTATGCAGACCGTGAAAGAAAGCTTGAAATTATGAAGGATTCGAGAGTAGGAGCATTTGCGTTAATCGGACTTGTTTCGTATTTTATAATACAGTTCGGATTGTATTCGGAAATCAGCAGTGAACATGCTTTTATGTCATCGGGTATAATTTTCATAATATCAAGAGCATTAAGCGGAATAGGTGCAGTAACTTTGAAATGTGCCAAAAAATCGGGAACGCTTCAGGGTTTTTCAGAGCCTGCCGACAGGAAAATTACTCTTGTATCATTGATTTTAATTTATGCTTTTTGCATACTGTTTCTGATTTATATTGATATGCTTTGCGGAATTTCAGTTTTTCTTGTATCGGCTTTAAGTTTTGTATATTACCGAAATTTTTCTTATAAAACATTCGGAGGAATTACGGGAGATTTGGCAGGATATTTTTTGCAGATATGTGAAATTTCAATGCTTGGAGTAATTGTATTATGTGATATTCTTGAAAGAGGTGTATGCTGTTGATAATGATAACAGGAGGAGCATATCAGGGTAAAAAAAATTATGCAGTAAATTATTACGGTATATCGGAATCCGATATGATAAACGGTAAAAACTGCAATATAAATGATTTGATTAATGCGAAATGCGTTTATAATTTTCAGTATCTCACTAAGAAATACAGCATTGACGATATAAAAGATATTTTAAACAAAAATCCCGATATAATAATAATTGCGGATATAATAGGCGAGGGAATAGTTCCCGTTGAGAAATCCGAAAGAATATGGCGTGAAAATACGGGTAGATTATGCTGTTGGGTTGCGGAAAAATCAATTGCCGTAATAAGAATGTCATGCGGTATTGCACAGATTATAAAAGCTATGACCGTTGTGTTTATCCGTCACGGGAAAACTGCCGGCAATCTTGAAAAACGCTATATCGGAAGAACTGACGAGGATTTATGCGTTGAGGGAATGGCTGAACTTTCCGGAAAAGATTATTCCGAATGTGATATTCTTGTATCAAGTCCGATGAAAAGATGTATTCGGACAGCGGAATTAATATATCCCGATAAAAAAATAATTATAAATAAAAATCTGCGTGAAACTGATTTCGGAGATTTTGAGGGCAAAAATTATTCTGAATTATGCGAAAACCCCGATTATATAAAATGGATTGACGGTATTGCAGAACCTCCGAACGGTGAGAGTTCCAAAATATTTAAAAAAAGATGCTGTAATGCATTTGAAGATATAATAAAAAAATATAACAGGTCTGTTGCATTTGTGGTTCATGGAGGAGTCATAATGGCGGTGCTTGAAAAATACGGATTTCCGAAAAAATCGTTCTATGATTATCAGGTATTGAACGGCGGAGGCTATATCACGGATTTTGACGGAAAATATTTAAAAATCAGGGAGAGTATATGAGCATATTAATTGGATTTATTCTTGACTGCATATTCGGAGACCCTTATAATTTTCCGCACCCTGTAAGGCTTATCGGAAAGCTTATTTCAAATCTTGAAAAGCTTATGCGGAAATTATTTCCGGAAAAATTATATATCGGCGGAATTTTTATGACTCTGACTGTTTTGTTTTTGTCAACGGCAGTACCGTTTCTGATACTGTTATTATGTTATAAAATAAATATAATTCTGGGGATTACTGCCGAATCGGTAATGTGCTGGTATCTGATAGCTCCGAAATGCCTGAAAACCGAAAGTATGAAAGTATATAAAACCTTTGCGGAAAACGATATTGAAAAGTCACGCAAAGCCGTATCAATGATAGTGGGACGAGATACCGAAAGGCTTGATTTTGAGGGAATTATAAAAGCTACTGTTGAAACGGTTGCGGAAAATACTTCTGACGGAGTAACAGCACCGATTTTTTATATGGCATTCGGAGGTGCAGTTCTCGGATTTTTTTACAAGTCAGCAAATACAATGGATTCAATGGTCGGATACAGGAACGAAAAATATAAGGATTTCGGAAGATTTTCCGCAAAGCTTGATGATGTTCTGAATTATATTCCGTCAAGACTTACAGCAATTCTGATGATAATATCAGCGTATATTCTGAAATATGACGGGAAATCCGCATATAAAATATGGAAACGTGACAGATTAAAGCACGCAAGCCCCAATTCCGCACAGACAGAATCCGTATGTGCCGGAGCTTTGAATATACGTCTTGCAGGAGATGCATATTATTTCGGGAAACTTCACAAAAAGCCGTATATAGGTGATAATACAAGACCTGTTGAAAAAGGTGACATAATCAGAGCGAATAAGCTTATGTATATGACAACAGTATTAATGCTGATTTTATCAGTAATATTCAGAATTTTAATTTTTGAGGTGATATTTTGAAAAAGTATGAACACGGCGGAAATATATATTCCGATGATACAGAATATGATTTTTCGGCAAATATAAATCCGCTTGGTATGCCGGAAAATGTAAGAAAAGCTGTATTGAAATCAGTTGATATGTGTGAAAGCTATCCCGAACCGTATTCCGAAAGGCTTGTTTCTGCAATATCGGAATACGAAAATTTTCCTGCTGAAAATATAGTATGCGGAAACGGTGCATCAGATTTGATTTACAGGATAATATCCGTAATCAGACCGCAGAAAGCTTTTGTAGAAGAACCGTCATTCATCGAATACGAAAAAGCATTATCTGAATATAACTGCAAAATAACGTCAGAATTTTCTCATAATGCGGATATAGTTATACTCGGAAATCCGAATAATCCCACGGGACTGACATTAAATACAGAGATTATGAAAACAATTTCCGATATCTGCATTAAAAAAAACATATACTTTCTATGCGATGAATGTTTTCTTGATTTTGTAAGGGACGGCAGGAGCAAAAGCATTTTTAATTTTATGAATAACAGAGTAATTATTCTCAAGGCTTTTACAAAAATATACGCTATGGCAGGACTGCGTTTAGGGTATGCACTTTTCGGTGATAAGGAGCTTGCCGAAAAGGTAAAATATTCGGGACAGTGCTGGAATGTATCAGTTCCGGCACAGCTTGCAGGAATACAGGCACTTAAGGAAACTGATTATATAAGCCGTACTGTATCTTTTATAGAAACCGAAAGAAGATTTCTTTTTAAAAATCTTAAAAGAATAGGAATAAAAGCATATAAATCCGAAACCAATTTCATACTGCTTTATACTGAAAAGCCAATTGACAGACTTCTTGCGGAAAGGAAAATAAAAATCAGGAACTGCGAAAACTTTGAAGGACTCGGAAAAAATTACTTTCGTATTGCCGTAAGGACTCACAGGGAAAACGAAATACTTATAAAAGCTCTGGAGGATATTTTCAATGGCTAAATCTTTAATGATACAGGGAACTATGTCAAGTGCAGGGAAAAGCCTTATTGTTACGGCATTATGCAGAATACTGACACAGGACGGCTATAAGTGTATGCCTTTCAAGTCGCAGAATATGGCACTTAATTCGTATATTACGAAAAACGGTCTTGAAATGGGCAGAGCTCAGGCTGTACAGGCAGAGGCTTGCGGAATTGAACCAGATGCCCTGATGAATCCGATATTATTAAAGCCTACAACGGATATTGGTTCGCAGATAATACTTAATGGCAAACCTTTCGGAAATATGAGTGCTTCAGAGTATTTTAAACGCAAAAGGGATTTTATTCCGGATATTATGAAAGCTTATCACGAACTTGAAAAAAAATGCGATATAATTATAATAGAAGGTGCAGGAAGTCCGGCAGAGCTTAATCTGAAATCCGATGATATAGTCAATATGGGTATGGCAAAGCTTGCGAAATCTCCCGTTCTGCTTGTCGGGGATATTGACAGGGGAGGCATTTTTGCACAGCTTATCGGAACTGTTAATCTTCTTGAAAAATCCGAACAGAATATGATAAAAGCCTTGATAGTAAATAAATTCCGTGGCGACAAAAATATATTTCAGAGTGGCTGTGATATACTTGAGGAAAAAAGCGGTAAGCCGGTAGCGGGAGTAATTCCGTATATAAACTGTGATATTGATGATGAGGACAGCCTTTCCGGACGCTTTGAAAACAATGAAACCGCAATTATAGAAATAGCAGTCATAAAACTTCCGAGAATTTCAAATTTTACGGATTTCAATGTGTTTTCGCAGTATGAAGGAGTAAGCGTTAAATATATATCAAAGCCCGAAAATCTTAAATCACCCGATTTGATAATAATTCCGGGGACTAAAAGCACAATATCCGATATGAAATTTTTACGTGAAAGCGGTTTTGAATGTAAAATAAAAAGGCTTGTATCATCGGGAACACCGATATTCGGAATATGCGGTGGCTTTCAGATACTCGGCAAAAAGATTTCAGACCCGTATAATACGGAGGGCGGAGGAGAAATCAGCGGAATGGAACTTCTTGATATTTCAACAGTATTTTATCCCGATAAGAAACAGACGCAGACAAGCGGAATTATTTCGGATATAGGCGGAGTTTTTTCGGTTCTGAACGGTCTGGATTTTGAGGGTTACGAAATACACATGGGCAGAACCTTTTCAAATGAAAAAACTTTTCTTGAATACGGCGGAGAAAATCACGGTGCATACAGAAATAATATATACGGCTGTTATATTCACGGAATTTTTGACAGTCCGGAAATATCATGCGGAATAGTAAAAAAACTGTATCAGCTTAAAAATCTCGAATATAATGATACAGAAAAAATATCACGTTCGGAATATAAAAATATGCAGTATGATATTCTTGCCGATGAAGTCCGCAGAAATATTGATATGAATCTTATATACAGAATAATCCGTGAGGGAACGGATATAATATCACCGGAAGGTGATTAATTTGATTGAACAGGATACTATAAGACTGCTCCGTGAATGTGATGCAGGGATTAAAATGGGCGTATCAGCAATTAATGATGTTCTTGAATATACTGAAAATCATGAGCTTAAAAGTGCATTGCTGAAAAGCCTTGAGGAACACGAGAAAATAAAAAATAATCTTCTTGAACTTCTTAACGAGTATCACGATGACGGCAAGGAACCCAGTGCTATGGCTAAGGGAATGTCATGGATAAAAACAAATGTGAAATTAGCTGTTAATGAATCAGATGATGTTGTTGCAGACCTTATAACAGACGGCTGTAATATGGGAGTGAAATCGCTTTACAAATATCTGAATCAGTATAAATCTGCTGATGAAAAATCAAAGAATATGGCAAAAAAACTAATAAGCATTGAAGAAAATCTTATGGCGAATATGCGAAAATTTCTGTAAATTACTGCGGGCGGTTTTTATAAAAAAATCGCCCGTACTTGAATATATGCAGAATTTATGATATAATAAATAAAAAAACTTTTGATTGGAACGATTTTTTATGAAACGATTTGTTACAGGAATACTTGCCCATGTAGACTCCGGAAAAACTACTCTTTCAGAAGCCATATTATACCGTACCGGAGCAATAAGAAAGCACGGACGTGTTGACCATAAGAATACTTTTTTTGATACACATTCACTTGAACGTCAGAGGGGAATAACAATATTTTCAAAACAGGCGTATATAAAAACTGAAAATATGGAATTTACACTTCTTGACACTCCCGGACATGTTGATTTTTCTTCCGAGACTGAACGTGTACTGCAGATTCTTGACTATGCAATACTTGTTGTAAACGGTGCGGAGGGAGTCCAGAGCCATACGGAAACTCTATGGAAACTGCTTAAAATATATAATATACCCGTATTTATATTTATAAACAAAATGGATTTTTCGGGACTTGACCGCAATGAAATTATGTCAGATATAAAAACTCATCTCAGCGGAAACTGTATTGATTCTGAAAGCGTTAATTTTTATGAAGATACCGCACTTTGTGATGAAAAACTTATGCAGGAATATCTTGAAACGGAAAAAATTTCCGATATAAGCATATCACGGAATATAAGAGACAGAAAAATTTTTCCGTGCGTATTCGGTTCGGCACTGAAAATGCAGGGAGTTGACAAACTGCTTGAAATTATGGAAAAATATACTCTTGCCCCGAAGTATAAAAATGAATTTTCAGCCAGAGTATTTAAAATATCCGAGGACGGAAACGGAAACCGTCTTACGCATATGAAAATAACAGGCGGAAATCTTAAAGTAAAATCAATACTGAATGGCGAAAAAGTAAATCAGATAAGAATTTATTCCGGAAACAAATTCACACTTACTGATGTTGCGGAAAGCGGTATGATTTGCGAAGTAACGGGACTTTCAGAAACATACTGCGGAGAAGGTCTCGGAGCTGAAAAAAATTCAGATATGCCAAAGCTTGAACCTGTTCTGTCGTATAAAATAGAAATACCGCCCGATTCCGATGCACATACTGTTATGAAAAATCTGAAAAAGCTTGAAGATGAATTTCCCGAATTGAATATAATATGGAGCGAAAGCTTACAGGAAATACATATAAAGCTTATGGGTGAAATTCAGCTTGAAGTAATAAAGAGCATAGTTGCGGAACGTTTCGGAATTAAAATAGAATTTTCGCAGGGTAAAATTGCATACAGGGAAACTATTAAAAGCAAATCGGAGGGCGTAGGGCATTACGAACCTTTAAGGCATTATGCGGAAGTACATCTTCTTTTAGAACCTGCCGAAACAGGTAGCGGACTTCATTTTTATACGAATTGCCGTGAAGATTTGCTCGACCGTAACTGGCAGAGGCTTATTATAACGCATTTAAAGGAAAAACAGCATATCGGAGTACTTACAGGTTCACCCATAACCGATATGAATATTACTCTTGTATCGGGAAAGGCTCATTTAAAGCATACAGAGGGCGGAGATTTCCGGCAGGCGGTATACAGGGCAGTAAGGAACGGACTCCGTAAGGCTGAAAGCGTAATTCTTGAACCATATTATAATTTTACTCTTGAAGTACCTTCCGAATTTGTCGGAAAGGCTCTTTCCGATATACAGTTTATGGACGCTGTTTTTTCAGTTCCCGAAACTTATAATAATATGTCCGTAATAAAGGGAACGGTTCCTGTTGAAACAATCCGTGAATATCATACGGAGCTTGCCGGATATACAAAGGGAAAAGGTCGTCTGACGTGTATGCTTGAGGGATACAAGCCTTGCCGTAATCCTGAAAAAATCATTTCGGAAATCGGATATAACTGCGATGAAGATACCGAAAATACAGCGGATTCGATATTCTGCAAGCACGGTGCAGGCTTTCTGGTAAAGTGGAACGAAGTGGAAAATTATATGCATCTTGAAAGCTGTCTGAAACAGGAGAAAAAGATTACGGAAACGGTATCTGTTCCCGTATCAAAAAAACAATACAGCGGTTCACTTGAAGAAGATAAAGAGCTTATGCAGATATTTGAACGTACATACGGAAAAATAAACCGTGATGAACGTCAGGCACTTCACAAAGCACCCGAACAGAAAACGGAATACAAATCAGCTCCGCCGAAAAAAGGCGAATATCTTATTGTTGACGGATATAATATAATATTTTCGTGGGACGAACTTAAAAAGCAGTTTGCCGAAAGCCTTGACCTTGCAAGAAATACGCTTATAAACAAGCTCTGCAACTATCAGGGATTCAGAAAATGCAAAGTAATACTTGTATTTGATGCCTACAAAGTAAAAGGAAACAGCGGTTCTTATGAACGTGTAAACAATATAGACGTTGTATATACAAAAGAATCGGAAACGGCTGATTCATATATTGAAAAAATATCCCATGAGCTTGTAAGGGATTACCGTGTGCGTGTAGCGACATCTGATAATCTTGAACAGATGATTATTCTCGGCAACGGAGCATACAGAATATCATCTCAGGAATTTCTTGAGGAAATGAAAAATACGGAACGTGAAATCAAAGAGTATGCGGAAAAATTCAGCCATAAAAAATCGGGCGGACAGTGAAAAATGTCCGCCCTTTGCAATAATATTATTTAAAGTAAGCTACACCGCTTTCAAAGATTTTCTGGTCTTTGTTTCCTTCAACGTTTTTAGCGATAAAGCTACCCTTACGTTCACTGTGTCCCATTTTACCGAATACACGACCGTCTGGAGAAGTAATACCCTCGATAGCGTCAATAGAAGTATTCGGATTATAGCGGATATCCATAGACGGCTTGCCGTCAAGGTCAACGTACTGTGTAGCAATCTGACCGTTTTTAGCAAGACGCTGAATAAGACTTAAAGGAGCTACAAAACGTCCCTCACCGTGAGAAATCGGAACAGTATGTATATCGCCTACTTCACAGCCGTAAAGCCATGGAGATTTTGTTGAAGCGATTCTTGTATTTACCATCATAGACTGGTGACGTGCAATAGTATTGAATGTAAGTGTAGGGGATTCATCAGTCATATCAACGATTTCGCCGTAGGGAACAAGTCCGAGCTTGATTAAAGCCTGGAAACCGTTACAGATACCGAGCATAAGACCGTCACGGCATTTGAGAAGTTCATGAACAGCGTCCTTGATTCTCGGATTTCTGAAGAATGCAGTGATAAACTTACCGCTTCCCTCAGGTTCGTCACCACCGCTGAATCCGCCCGGAATCATTATAATCTGTGAATTTCTGATGATTTTTTCAATCTGTTCAACAGAAGATTCAATGTCACCGGCTTTCATATTTCTGATAACGACAGTTTCAACAGAAGCACCCGCTTTTTCAAAAGCTCTTGCAGTATCATATTCGCAGTTTGTACCGGGGAATACAGGAATAAATACTCTCGGCTTTGCGAATTTCTCAACAGATGACATGATTTTATTTGAAGAATATGAATAGATTTCGGGAGTTGTATCAGTAGTCTTTATTCTGCAGGGGAATACAGGTTCAAGCTTACTTTCCCATGTTCTCTGGAGTGAATCCATATTGATTGAGTAGTCAAAGTTATAGATTTTGTATTCCTGTTGTGTAGTACCTATAACATTTTCATCGGACTCTGCATCGCCGTCAAGTTCGATTATGAATGCACCGTAGCAAGCCTTGAAGAGAGTATCCGCTGAAAGTCTTGAAGTGAAGTTGAAACCGATTTTATTACCGAAACACATTTTAGCGATACCTTCGGCAACACCGCCATATCCGACAGTCCATACAGCCTTTGCTCTGCCGTCAGCAATAATCTTTTCAACCTTATCAAATACAGCCTTAACACTGTCGAATACAGGGAGAGAATTTTCATCATATTCGGGAGCAATATATATAACTTTACTTCCGGCAGATTTAAATTCAGTTGAAACAATCTTGTCAGCCTTAGCGGTTGAAACTGCAAATGAAACGAGAGTAGGCGGAACGTCAATATTTTCGAAAGTACCTGACATAGAATCCTTACCGCCGATAGCTCCGCAACCCATTTCGAGCTGAGCTTTGAAAGCTCCGAGAAGTGCGGAAAGAGGTTTGCCCCAGCGTTTAGGGTCATTCTGGGTTCTTTCAAAGTATTCCTGGAAAGTAAGCCAGCATTTTTTATAAGTACCTCCGCCTGCTACAACCTTTGCGATAGATTCTATAACGGCATTTACAGCACCGTGATAAGGACTTCTCTCTGAAATATTAGGATTATATCCCCAGCCCATAAGAGAGCATGTATTTGTTTCGCCCTTGAGTACCGGAATTTTTGCAGCCATAGCCTGTGAAGGTGTAAGCTGATATACACCGCCGTAAGGCATAAGAACAGTTCCCGCACCGATTGTTGAGTCGAATTTTTCAACAAGACCTTTCTGCGAGCATACATTGAGATTTGACATAATTTCTGTCCATGTATCGGGGCAGTCCTCAATTTCGGAATCAGTTTTTTCAGCCGGCTTTACAATTCTTATATCGGTATACTTTGACGCACCGTTTGAATTGAGAAAATCTCTTGAAAGATTTACAATTGTATTGCCGTTCCAGTTCATTTTGAGACGTGGTTCGTCAACGACATCTGCAACGAGAGTAGCCTCAAGGTTTTCCTTTTCAGCCTCACTGATAAATCTTTCGGCATCTTCCTTAGCTACTACAACAGCCATTCTTTCCTGAGATTCGCTGATAGCAATTTCAGTACCGTCAAGACCTTCATATTTTTTAGGTACGGCATCGAGATTTATTACAAGACCGTCAGTAAGTTCACCGATAGCAACAGATACACCGCCTGCGCCGAAATCGTTACAGCGTTTAATCATCTTAGTAACTTCGGGATTTCTGAAAAGTCTCTGAAGCTTTCTTTCTTCGGGCGGATTACCTTTCTGAACTTCTGCACCGCAGTGTTCAAGTGATTCAAGAGTATGTGATTTTGATGAACCGGTAGCACCACCGCAACCGTCACGGCCTGTCTTTCCGCCGAGGAGAATTACAACATCGCCCGCAACAGGAGATTCACGTCTGATATTTTCAGCAGGAGCAGCACCGAGTACAGCACCTATTTCAAGTCTTTTTGCAACGTATCCGGGGTGATAAACTTCTGCAACGTGACCTGTTGCAAGACCAATCTGGTTGCCGTATGAACTGTAACCGTTTGCAGCACCTACTGTAATTTTTCTCTGCGGGAGCTTGCCCTTGATAGTATCTTCAACGGGTACAAGCGGATTTGCAGCACCTGTTACACGCATAGCCTGATATACATATGAACGTCCTGAAAGCGGGTCACGGATTGCACCGCCGAGACAGGTTGCAGCACCTCCGAAAGGTTCGATTTCGGTAGGGTGATTATGAGTTTCGTTCTTGAACATAAGAATCCAGTCTTCATCTTTGCCGTCAACATCAACCTTTATTTTTACGGAGCAGGCGTTTATTTCCTCGCTTTCGTCAAGGTCGGGCATAAGACCGTCAGCCTTAAGCTTTTTTGCGGCAAGAGTAGCTATATCCATAAGAGTAACGGGTTTTTCCTGTCTGCCGAGTTCTTCTCTTGTTTTAAGATAGAGCTTGTATGTATCTGCTATATACGGAGATTCAATATATACGTCCTGAATGTTTGTAAGGAATGTAGTGTGACGGCAGTGGTCAGACCAGTAAGTATCAATCATTTTGATTTCGGTTATTGTAGGATTTCTTTTTTCAGTATCTCTGAAATATTTCTGACAGAATCTTATATCATCCAAATCCATAGCAAGACCGTATTTTTTAATAAATCCGGCAAGACCGCAGTCATCGAGTTCAATAAAGCCGTCAAGAGTTTCAACAGTTTCGGGAATACTGTAATTTGTGTCAAGAGTTTTGCAGTAGTCAAGAGAGGCTTCACGGCTTTCAACAGGGTTAATAATATATGCCTTGAGCTTTTCAAATTCAGCATCGGTAATATTTCCGGATACTATATAAATTCTTGCATTTCTTACACGGCATCTGTTTCCCTGACGTAAAATCTGAATACACTGTTCACAGCTGTCAGCACGCTGGTCGAACTGACCGGGGAGAAATTCAACAGCGAAAATTCTTTCATTACCGTTGATTTCGGGAAGATTTTCATAGACAACATCAACAGCCGGTTCAGAGAATACCGTATTTACGGCAGATTTAAAATCTTCTTCGGATAATCTGTCGGCATCGTATCTGTTTAATATTCTGAGACCGGAGATATTAAGTCTTAATGCGGTCTGAATATCGCTTAAAACAGACTGAGCTTCCGTAGCAAATTCGGGTTTTTTTTCAACATAGATTCTGAATACAGGCATTTCAATCAACCTTTCTCCGCAGGATAAAAAAATTTTTGGATTTGTGCCTCTGCGGACGGCATATCATTTAATAATCTGACCAGTACAATAATCTGATGTACTATCTATTATTCTAACATAAAAAATCGAATTACGCAAACTTTTTCTGAAATTTTTTTCAGGAATTTTTACATAGGTGTAATCGGGAGTATATCCGTTATGGAAATCGGAGTCTTTTTCACGTTCAAAGAGTACGGGGAGAGTCATTCCGGCTCTTGATTCAAGAAAATTTTTCTGTGAATTTAAAGCGATATGATTCATAGTGTGCCAGCGTTCAGACTTAACGGATTCGCTTATCTGATTCGGCATTTTATCCGCAACAGTACCCTTTCTTCGTGAATATCTGAAAACGTGGATTTTTCCGAAATTCATACTGCGTACAAATTCGGTTGATTTTCTGAAATCCTCATCAGTTTCATCGGGAAATCCTACCATAATATCAGTAGTTATATTGCATACGGGGAATTTTTTTCTTATGCGTTCAGCAAGTTCAGCGTATTCGGAGGAAGTATAACGACGGTTCATAGCTTTAAGTGTACGGTCGCAACCGCTCTGAAGTGACAGATGAAACTGCGGACAGAATTTTTCAAAAGAGGCAAGTTTTTCAAGCTGTGAATCCGTAATCATTTCAGGTTCGAGAGAACTGAGTCGTACTCTTTCGATACCCTCGGTATTACAGCATATTTCGACAGCATCAGCAAGATTCAAACCGTATTCCTTGCCGTAAAAGGCGAGATTTATTCCTGAGAGAACTATTTCCTTAATACCGTTTTTAGCTATGCCTGATATTTCATTTTTCAGAATATCGGGAGATTTTGAACGTATTCTGCCTCTTGCATAAGGAATAATGCAGTACGAACAGAAACAATTGCAACCGTCCTGAATCTTTACGAAAGCTCTTGTATGTTCTGTAAACTCTGTACAGGTCATATTGTCGTATACATCATTTTTCTGATAACATTCTATTATAGATGTATGCTGTCTGTTTTCGAGAAAGCGTTCTATAATATCAGGAATATCCTGCTTGTTTTTAGTGCCTGTAATTATATCCGCATCAGTGATTTTTTCTGAATCTTCCGGAAAAGCCTGCGGATAACAACCGGTCAGAACTATAATACATTCCGGATTTTCACGCTTTATTTTTCTCACTGCCGAAAACATTCGGCTGTCGCCCGAAGCGGTAACAGTACAGCTGTTGACTATTACTATATCAGCCGTCTTATAGCTTCCGGAATTTTCAAAATTTCTCTTTTTCATTATGCTTTTGAGACATTCAGTTTCGTAATAGTTGACCTTGCACCCGAATGTTATATAAAATACTTTTAACATATTAACTCCTTATATATATTATAAATTTTACGGCAAAAAAGTTATGTGGAAAAGCTACAAAACAGTTACAGAATTTTTATACAGATGTAACAATTTGAATTAGTGCATAAAAATTACGTCCGTTTTACAGCGGTATTATACCGATTTAACGAAAATTCAGAAATCGTCTTGACAAAATCAGAATTTAATGATATTATATACTTGCAGTCAGGAAAAACTGTATAAACAATAAAAAATGGCAATATACTGAAGTTTCAGGAGGTAATAATTATGACAACATTTAAAATTTCCCTTCAGGCTATCAACGATGTAAAGGAATTCGTTAATACTGTTATGAAGTTCGACTTCGACATCGACCTTGTTTCCGGCAGATATGCTATTGATGCAAAGTCAATTATGGGTATATTCAGCCTTGACCTTTCAAAGCCGATTACTCTCAACGCTCATACCGATGATGCTTCGGTACTCCGCAAAGAAATTGACAAGTTTATCATCAAGTAATTAAAATATAAAGATTAGACACACCCGTTTTTTAAGGCGATACAGTCCGGTCACTGTACCGCCGTATTTTTTTGCGTAATAATATCCATAAGTTCCCTTTCAAGAATAATATCAGCCTTTACCGGATATTTTTCCGATACTTTTTCAAACATCTGCTTATACTTTTCGGCTTCGGGGATATTTTTTTCAATAAGCAGATTATATGCATACATAAGGCGGATTTTTGAAAGATAGTACTGACAGGTTGATTTTATGTAGTTTTTCAGTTTTTTGTCAAGCAGATTGTCGATAGATGTTCTGTCAGCTCCGGAAATAATCCTATAGAATAACAATTCGCATTTCACTTCATTGCCGTAAAATCCCGATATATTGCTGTCAATGAGATTCTGAGCGGTTTTTCCGGCTGATTCAAAATCGTGCATATCAAGAAATCTGTTTATCTTTACAGCTCTTATGCCGTCAGCGAGAATACCCTCACAGTTTTCATCATTAAAATATTTTTCGTCAATATCCCTGTATCGTGTTCCGAGAGTAGTCAGATAATTTATTTCAAGCTGATTGTATATCATACGCTTTTCGGAATCGTTTCTTGAAATTTCAATGATATTCATTCCGTCATTGTTTATTCCCTGACTTTTAAGAGGTACAAGATTTTGCAGAGCCGTAATTATTCCCATAGCAAAAAATATTGAAAATACGGATTTTACAATACCGTCAGATATGAATACAAATGGCAGAGTAATCAGGGCTGTAATAAGATTCATCAGACCGCCTCCGGCGTGATAGAGGAGACAGGGACATTTTTCAGCCGGAATATCGGGAACTCCGAGGAGACACTGTCCGGCAGTACCGGGGATAGTGAATTTTTTCAGAAAATATTTTCCGTTTTCTTTCTGTAAAGTAAAACTGCCGATTCTGAATGAAAGGAATTTATATCCCGTCAGAAGTCCGAAAACAAGATGACCTGTTTCGTGTATAATAATGTGAATAAGAAAGAAAAGAAAAAATATTAAAAGTCCGAAAATAAGGTTTTCAAACATACTTGCAGTCAAAGCACCGGCAAACATGTAAAGAACCATACTGAAAACAAATGAAAATACATTAAGAAATTTTTTCAAATCAAGCACTCCTTAAAAATCAGTATCAGAATAATTATAACATCTTAAAGAAATTAATTCAATTGTATCATTTGACAGTAAAAGATTTTTGGAAAATAATATTTATGTATATTATGACGAAATAAATTAATATGGTGTAGGGTAGTGCAGGGTATGCAGGGTTTTTCCTATATTATCGTGAAAAAAATTTTTTTCTCTCTATAAAAAATTATAAAGCTCCCGGAAATACTATGCACACCCTGCACAACCCTGCACCTGCCTTAAAAAATGCCATATATTTTCAGGGAAAATTTGTATAATATGTACAGTAGACAAATTTTGCTTTTTATGATAAAATTATCTTTAGTATTTTTTGAAAAGGAGATTTTTTTAAAATGGCTGAACTTAAATTTGAAATCACCCAGCATATCGGCGATATATCCGAAAATGCAAAGGGCTGGAAAAAAGAACTCAATCTCGTAAGCTGGAATGACCGTGACCCTAAATACGATATTCGTGAATGGGCTCCCGACTACTCCAAAATGGGCAAGGGCTGTACTCTTACTGCTGATGAAGTTGTTGCCCTTAAGGAAATTCTTGACGGAATCGATTTCGATTCATTTGATGAGTGATTAAGCTATGCTGTATATAGGCTGTCATCTTTCGGCGTCGAACGGATACGAAGCAATGATAAATCAGGCACTTTCAATAAATGCGAATACTTTCGCATTTTTTACGAGAAATCCAAGGGGCGGAAATGCTAAGAAAATCAATCCCGATGATGTTAAAAGATTTCTTGAAATATATAAGCGTGAAAAATTCGGAAAGCTTGTCGCACACGCTCCGTATACAATGAATGCCTGTGCATCAGACCCGAAAATCAGGGATTTTGCCGTCTATGCTATGAGAGATGACATTAAAAGAATGGAATATACTCCGAATAATTACTATAACTTTCACCCCGGTTCGCACGTAAAACAGGGAGCGGAAACCGGTATAAAACTGATTTCCGAACAGCTTAATACTGTTCTTAATCCCGAACAGACTACAACCGTACTCCTTGAAACAATGGCGGGAAAGGGTTCGGAAGTCGGCAGAAATTTTGAAGAAATTCAGCAGATTATCAGCCGTGTGAACCTCAGTAATAAACTGGGAGTATGCCTTGATACCTGTCACATATGGGACGGCGGTTATGATATAGTCGGAAATCTCGAAAACGTTCTTGAGGAGTTCGACAGAATCATCGGACTTGAAAAATTAAAGGCGGTACATCTCAACGACAGCCTTAATCCAATGGGTTCGCATAAGGACAGACACGCTAAAATAGGTGAGGGGACAATAGGTCTTGACGCTCTTATAAGAGTAATCAATCACCCTGCACTGAAAAATCTGCCGTTTATTCTTGAAACTCCGAACGATATGGAAGGCTATAAGAGAGAAATTGCACTTCTCCGTAAAAATTATTCTGATTAAATTAAGGGCGGAAATAAATCCGCCCTTTTTTCATTCAAGTATAACAGTAAAAGGTCCGTCGTTAAGGAGTTCAACTTTCATATCAGCACCGAAAATTCCCGTCTGAACATTCGGAACGCTTTTTTTACAGTATTCCGTAAAAAAGTTATAAAGACGTTCGGCAACATCAGGCTTGCCTGCCTGTATGAAATTCGGACGATTACCCTTTCGGCAATCAGCATAGAGAGTAAACTGCGAAACTATTAAAAGTTCTCCGCCTACATCTTTAAGAGAAAGATTTATTTTTCCGTTTTCATCGGAGAAAATGCGTAATTTTATAAGCTTGTCTGCAATTCTGATACAGTCATCTTCGGTATCTTCAAGACCGACTCCCAGAAGTACCAGAAAACCCTGATTTATCTGACCGCATATTTTTTTGTCAACGGTTACGCTTGCACGGGATACTCTCTGAATTACAGCTTTCATAATATTATACCTTTATCTGCGAGAGAATTTCGCCTATATTGCCGTTGAGATGAAGATTTGCCTTGCTGTCGGCGGAAGTGGGCGATTTGTTTATTATAACAAGGTTACTGCCTCTGAAATGGTCAATAAGTGACGAGGCAGGATATACATTTAAAGAAGTTCCGCCTATAATCAGCGTATCAGCGTGGGAAATTGCACTTACTGAATTATAAAGTATATCCTGATTGAGTCCCTCTTGATAGAGAACGACATCGGGCTTTATAATTCCTCCGCATTCGCATTTCGGAATACCCGAACTGTTTTTTATAAATTCAGCGTTGTAGAATTTACCGCATTTCATACAGTAATTGCGGTGAATACTTCCGTGGAGTTCATAAACTTTCCGACTTCCTGCCTTCTGGTGCAGACCGTCAATATTCTGGGTTACAACAGCCATAAGTATACCTGCCTTTTCGAGTTCTGCAAGCTTAAAGTGAGCATTATTCGGCATAGCGTCAAGGCATAGCATTTTTTCACGGTAAAACCTGTAAAATTCTTCGGGCTTACGCAAGAAAAAACTATGGCTTAAAATAGTTTCGGGCGGATAGTCATATTTCTGATTGTAAAGACCGTCAACGCTTCTGAAATCGGGAATACCGCTTTCAGTTGAAACGCCTGCACCGCCGAAAAAAACGATTTTTTCCGAATTGTCAATAATATTCTGAAGTTTCTGAATATCCATAAAAAATCAATCCTCCGTATTCTTGAATTTGAAATATCTGCAAAAGTAATTAAGCGGACACTGACCGCATTTTGGGTTTCTTGCGGTACATATATCACGCCCGAACTGTACCGTCTGATGACAGAAACGTGATGAGACTTCCGGAGGAATAAGTTTTAAAAGGTCTTTTTCGACTTTGAAAGGCTCCGTATTTTCCGTAAGACCGAGTCTGCCGGTAATTCTGATACAGTGAGTATCGGTAACAATTGCAGGCTTGCCCCATACATCGCCCATAATAAGATTAGCGGTTTTTCTTCCGACTCCGGCAAGAGATGTTAATTCCTCCATAGTATGAGGCAGTTCGCCGTTGTATTTTTCAATAAGGGTTTTCGCCATATCCTTTATATTTTTCGCCTTTGTATGGTAAAATCCGCACGGCTTGACGTCCTGTTCGAGTTCGGATAAATCGGCATCGGCAAATGACTGCAAATCGGGGTACTTTTTGAAAAGTGATTCCGTAACTATATTTACTCTTGCATCGGTACACTGTGCGGAAAGCCTTACTGCAATTAAAAGCTGATAATCGTGTTCGTATTTGAGAGAACATCTGATGTCGGGGTACAGCTTTTCGAGTTCCTTAACGGCAAGCAGAGCTGTTTCTTTTTTGTCCATTTTGTAAATCCTCCGTTTTTGATTATTATATCACAGACTGAAAAAAATTACAATAGAATTTTAAAACTGAACAAAATTTTTTGATGATTATTAAAAAGCTATTGACAAAAAATACAAAGAATGGTATAATATAATAGTTTTATGTCGCTTTAAAGAATTAAAGCGGTAAATTACAAGAAAGCGAGGTTTTTTATGAACACTCAGACATCAACCATTTTTATTCTTATAATCTATATCATAATTATGCTTGGTATAGGTTTTTACACCGTAAGGCGAACGAAATCAGTAAATGATTTTGTACTCGGCGGAAGAAATGTAGGTTCGTGGCTTACTGCTTTCGCCTATGGAACATCTTATTTTTCGGCAGTCGTATTTATAGGATATGCCGGACAGTTCGGCTGGAATTTCGGAATATCCGCAACGTGGATTGGAATAGGCAACGCTGTTATAGGAAGTATGCTCCCCTGGATTATAATGGGCAGACGCACAAGACTTATGACAAATCATCTCGGAGCTAAAACAATGCCCGAATTTTTTGAAAAGCGTTTTAATTCTCCGAAATTAAAGCTTGTTTCCGCAGTAATCGTCTTTGTATTTCTGATACCGTATACAGCCTCTGTATATAACGGACTGTCAAGGCTTTTCAGTATGGCATTCAATCTCGGCGAGAACGGATATGCATACATAATAATTGCAATGGCAGTGCTTTCGGCAGTATATGTAATTCTCGGAGGATATTCCGCAACAGCAATAAACGACTTTATTCAGGGAATTGTAATGCTTGCGGGAATTTCAGCAGTAGTATACTGTACTGTAAAGCACGCCGGAGGATTTTCAACAGCACTTGAAAATCTCGGAAAAATCGAGGGAACCGAAAATCTTAATACCGTCTTTGGTCCTGACCCCTGGAATCTTTTCGGAGTTGTAATTCTTACATCTCTCGGAACGTGGGGACTTCCGCAGATGGTACAGAAATTCTATGCGATAAAGGACGAACAGGCTATTGCAAAGGGTACTGTTATATCAACAATATTCGCATTTGTAGTTGCGGGCGGTTCTTATTTTATGGGAGGATTTATCCGCCTTTACTGTTCAGTATCGGGCGAGGAGGGAAAAGCTCCTATAAACGTAATAAACGGCAGACCTGAATTTGATTCGATGGTTCCCGCACTTCTTGACAATGCACTTCCCGATATTCTTATAGGACTTGTTGTTATGCTTGTACTTTCGGCATCGCTTTCAACACTTTCGTCACTCGTTTTGACATCGAGTTCAACGCTTACAATTGACCTCATAAAGCCACGCACCAAAAATATGACCGAAAAAAAGGAAGTATTTATTTTAAGGGTGCTTATTGCGATATTCCTTATAATATCCGTAATCATAGCACTTAATAAAAATTCCTCAATAACAACTCTTATGTCATATTCGTGGGGAGCTTTGTCGGGAGCATTCTTAGGACCTTTCCTTTACGGACTCTTTTCAAAAAAAATCACATCAGCATCTTGCTGGGCAAGTTTTATTGCAGGACTCGGAATCACAATAGTTCATATGATACTTTTCGGATTCGGAATACCTGCATTTAACGGTCTTAAGCAGAGCATTGCAGAACTTCATCTCCCTGTAAATATTCTCTCGCCGATTAATGCCGGAGCTTTTTCTATGATACTTTCGCTTATAATAGTACCTGTTGTAAGTATGTTCACCAAAAAGCCCGATGACAAAACTATTGAAAACGCTTTTGAAAGTCTTAAGTAATATATAAAAAATACCCGTCATTGACGGGTAATTTTTTACGAAACAGTTTTTCCTTTTTTCTTTTTACGGCTTTCGATAGGCTTTTCAGAACCACCCTTGTCCTCAAAGAGAGTTTCCTCGGAGCTTGTATTTCCTTCAAGTTCGGGATTGACTTCGCCCTTTTCCTCATAGTAAGGATTAATGACATATTTCTGAATTACGGGATAACTTCTGAAACATATCAGAAAAGTATTGAATGCGAACGGAAAGAACGGCAGAATATATATAAAAGCGAAGTTCACAAACAGTATAAGAAAAAGCATAACCGCAACTATTCCGCCGATTATAAGCAAGGTTAAAACGTTTCTTTTAAGTTCGACAAACATCAGTGCAAACGAATTTTTGAATATATTTTTCAGCGACAAATCGGTTGAAACAAGCATAGGAAACATATAGAAATTCATCATTATGAATGTAACTCCGACGCTTAAGCTGACCGCAAGAAAAACATACATAATTTTACTGCCTGTCTGTTCTGCAAGAGCAGGATATACCCACATTCCCGCAATAATGGAGCTTAAAAGAAGAATATCAACAACTCCGATAATGCACGCATTTTTGAAATTTGACTTGAAAGTCTGTGTAAAATCGGACATTATAAAGGAATGTTTGTCCTGTGCGAAATTCTTCATAATTTTGAATACTCCCGAGGTAGCAGGTCCCCAGAGTACAAGAAAGACGGCAATCATTATACCGCCCAATATAAGAGCGATATTCTTATTATTCACATAGGCAAAGAAAGTAAATGCAAAAAGCAAGGGAAGATAAAAAAGCGAATAGAGAAGATTTACTTCTATAATTTTCCAGAATCTTACGCCCAGAATTTCAAAAAAAAGCTTTACGCCCTTTTTACCTGAATTTTTTGCAATTCCCGAGCCGGCACTTTCATAATCTTTTCTGAATATGCCCAATTTCAACACTCCCAACAAAAAAATTTTTTTACATCATCAGCCGAAAAGATAATTTATTCCACAGTCGGCAGAGGCTGTTATTAAAGCAAGCAGAATCAGAACTATAAATTTAAAGCAGTAAAGCCGAATGTATTTTCCCATATTTTCCTGAACCGCTTCTCTGAAAATATATCCGTAGATTATATTTGAAAGCCTCAGGGATTCTCTTACGGCAAGCATAATTATAACTGAAGTTGCGAGGATTTTCGGAACTATAAACAGCATAGTGATATAAAATCCGCTTTTCCCGAAAGCCATATATGTAAAAGCCGTTGAAAATCCTATGCCGAATCCCCTGTAAATCAGCATAATCAATGAAAAAGGCTGTCCCACTGCAAAAAATCCCGTGCAGAATATTACCGCAAGAATACCGCCTGTCGAAAGAAAAGTATTTCTGAATATTTCAAGCAGAGTATTTCCGCTGAAAAGAGGTGAGACATACTGGTTTGCAAGCGGTGAATCTTTCGGAAATCCGTCGGAAACGGCAGTTAAACTGCCGATAAGTATTCCGACAGCAAGAGCAACAGTCATACATATAAAGAACGTCCTGTTTTTTGGGTTAGTCATTTTACATCAATCCTTTCATCGTCTATAAAAAAATTATATGCCCGACATTAAGGATTAATGCAGAAGAAAATCAGTTATTTTGAAAGCTCATAGGCACGCTTTGTACATCTTTCGCAGGCGTCATTAACAGTATCGGTGAGTTTTCCCTCATAGAGAGCGTCAAGACCTGCAAGAGTAGTTCCACCCGGAGAAGATACCATTTTAATAAGCTCATCGATAGTATAACCGGAATCGGTAATCATCTTTGCAGAGCCTATAAGAGCCTGTGCGAACATATTCTTTACGGCATCGGAATCGATACCGGCTTTTTCACCGTATTCAATAAATCCCTTTGCGAAAAGATAGATGAATGCGGGACTACTGCTGTTTACGGCAATAATTTCCTTCATTTTGTTTTTAGGAATTACCGCAATTTTACCGCATACGGCAAAAATATCGCATATAAGCTTGAATTCGTCATCGGAAACGCTGTCGTTTCTGGATAATGCAGAAGCACCCTCACCAAGCAGAAGGGGAGTGTTAGGCATAACCAAAATAACCTTAGCATTCGGAATTGTCTTTGAAACTATGTATTCGTCGGAAATTCCGGCAACAATTGATACTATAATAGTATCGGCGGAAATCTTTCCGGAAATAGTATTGAGAACTTCTTCGATACCCTGAGGCTTTACGGCAAGGAAAACGTACTTGCATTTTTCAACGATTTCGTTTTCGCAAGAACAGATTTCAACGCCGTATTTTTTAAGTTCATCAGTTTTTGATGAGAGCTTGTCGAAAGCGAAAAGCTGTATATTTTCCATACTGCTTTTTGCAATACCTTTCATAATGGCAGAACCCATATTTCCTGCACCGATAAAACCAATATTTATTTTTTCCTGCATTTTAAAAGACACCTTTCAAAAAAATATTCTGAATATATTATAACGCAGAAAACAAATAATTTCAAGGGGAAATGAAAAATTTTTATTCCAGTTCATTCAGCTGATTGAAAATATTCTGCATTTTCATATCGGTTTCGGATATTGTATCAGCACATTTGCGGAGTTCCTCGGCGAGTTCCTTTGAAACGGTGTTATTTGTCTTATATTTGAGCTGATGTTCAAGGCTTGCCCAGAAATCCATAGCAATAGTGCGTATCTGAATTTCAACAGGAGCATACTGTTTTGAATTTGAAAGATAAACGGGTATATTAAGAATCATATGATAGCTTCTGTAACCGCTTGCCTTTGGATTTGCGATATAATCCTTTATTTTTATCGGAATAAATTCATCGTGGCAGGTGAGAAGCTCGGCAATGGAATAAATGTCATTTACATAGTAGCATATAACCCTTATGCCAGCCATATCGAGCAGATTTTTTTTAGCTGATTCCGTTGTAACAGGAAGTCCCTTTTTATTAAGCTTTCCTATAATGGACTGCGGGGATTTCAGTCTGCTTTCAATATTATGTATGGGATTTCTCTGAAACTTAACACTGAATTCGTTGTCAAGAATATTGAGCTGTGTTGTAACAATATCTATTGCGGAGCTGTAAAGGTGCTGTAACTGGAGAAATTCAAAAAAAACGTCAGATGCAGTCTTGTTTTCAATAGATGGAAATTTCTTTATTGTCTCAATATAAAATTCTTTTTCATTCATAATGACAGATTAACCTTCCTTTCGTCATATATAATGATATTATATCAGTATAATTATAGAATGTCAACAAAAAACAATGATATATTTTCACGTTTATTGTCGTATTCACGTTTCTGAAAATAATAAAAATATCATAAATAAAGAACTTATTTCCTATTGCATTTTCAGAAAAGTTATAGTATAATGGTATAAAGCCTTTCAGATATACCGGAAACTGCGAAAACGGTATTTCTGAAAAATAATTTTTCGCAGGTAAGATAAAGATATAAAGGAATTTTTATGGAAGAAAAGAATGTTAAAGACTTGAAAAATACTTTTTATACCATTGCTATGAGAGGAATGGTTGCATTTCCGAAAATGGTAATGCATTTCGATGTCGCAAGAAAGAAAACAACTGAAGCTGTCGAAAGAGCTATAAAATCAGGCAGTAAGATTTTTCTTGTTGCACAGAATGATATTTCAGTTGATGAGCCTGAAAGAAAGGACTTGTATAATATAGGAGTCGTTGCCGAAATAAGACAGGTTCTTAAAATGCCTGACAGTCACATTATGAAAGTCCTTATTGAGGGAATGTACCGTGCGGAAATCGTTGATTTTGAAGATGACGGAGAAGTAATGTCTGCAAAGGTCAAAAGACTCCCGAATTATTCAAAGACAACTCCTGACCACTGCGAAACCGAAGCCCTTATGCGTTCGCTTAAAGATGAATTTGAACGTTACAGCTCTTACTTTGAGAGAATGCCGAAGGAGCTTATAACATCAGTTCTCTGTGAGGAATCTCCGATAAAGCTCTTTGAGGAAATAGCTTTTAACTGCAATCTCGAATACCGTGACAAGCAGATGCTCCTTGAAGAAAGTTCCATAATCGGAAAGCTTTCAATACTTCTTGCATCGCTTTCAAATGAAAATGAAATACTTGAAATTGAAAATCAGATAAATCAGCAGACAAAGGAAAATATTGATAAAGGTCAGAAAGAATACTTCCTGCGTGAACAGATGAGAGTCATTCAGGAACAGCTCGGCGAAAGTGATTCAGATGAAGTCATTGATTATATTTCAAGAATAGATAATCTTAAAATCGATGAAAAAAGCCGTGAAAAGCTTTTGAAGGAAGCTGACAAGCTTTTAAAAATGAGCCCCGCATCACAGGAATCATTTGTGATTAAAAACTATCTTGATACCTGCCTTGACCTGCCCTGGGGAAAATATTCAAAGTCAAAAATTTCTATGCAGAAATCAGAGGAAATTCTCAATAAGGAGCATTACGGACTTAAAAAAGTAAAGGAACGCATTCTCGAATATATTGCCGTGCATATGCTTAATCCGAATGTAAAGGGACAGATTATCTGTCTTGCAGGCCCTCCCGGAATCGGAAAAACTTCAATAGCAAAATCACTTGCAAAGGCTATGGGAAGAAAATATGCAAGAGTATCTCTCGGCGGTGTCAATGATGAATCCGAAATAAGAGGTCACAGAAAAACTTACGTCGGAGCTATGCCCGGAAGAATTATAAATGCTCTTATTCAGGCAGGAACTGCAAATCCGCTGATTCTTTTTGATGAAATCGATAAGTTAAGCAGTAATATAAAAGGTGACCCCTCGGCAGCTATGCTTGAGGTTCTCGACAGCGAACAGAATAACGCTTTCTGCGACCATTTTATAGAAGTTCCGTTTGATTTGAGCAAAGCTGTATTTATTACTACTGCAAACAATACTTCCGCAATTCCACAGCCTCTCCTTGACCGTATGGAAGTAATTGAGCTTACAAGCTATACTGCCGAAGAAAAATTCCATATTGCAAAGGAACACCTTATTCCAAAACAGATTAAGGAAAACGGCCTTAAAGCCTCACAGATTAAAATTTCCGATGATGCTGTGCATGATGTAATTGCATACTATACAAGAGAGGCAGGAGTCAGAGGTCTTGAAAGATATATTTCATCTCTTTGCAGAAAATCCGCAAGAATAATTGCTTCAGGAGATGCAAAGAAAGTAAATATAAAATCTGATAACCTTAAGGACTTTCTCGGTTCATACAAATATCTTGCCGACCTTAAATCAAAGCAGAATCAGGTCGGAATAGTAAACGGTCTTGCGTGGACTTCTGTCGGAGGAGTTTTAATGCCTCTCGAAGTTCTTATTCTTAAGGGAAAGGGTACTGTTGAGGTTACAGGCTCTCTAGGAGATGTTATGAAAGAAAGTGCAAAGCTTGCTGTAAGCTATACAAGGAGCATTGCGGAAAAATATAACATAAATCCAGATTTTTATAAAGAAAATGACATTCACATTCACGCTCCCGAGGGTGCTGTGCCGAAGGACGGCCCTTCTGCCGGAGTTACTATGGCGACTGCTCTTGTATCAGCTCTTTCCGGAATACCGGTTCGTTCAGATGTTGCTATGACGGGCGAAATTACACTTCACGGAAAAGTTCTTCCGATAGGAGGACTTAAGGAAAAGACTATGGCTGCATATAAAGCTGATATAAAAACGGTTATAATTCCTGCTGACAATAAGCCTGACCTTGAGGAAGTCGATGACGTTGTAAAAAATGCAGTAAATTTTGTTTACGCTGAAAATATTGAACAGGTTCTCGATACCGCCCTTGCAAAATAGATAAAATTCAAAAGTAAAGGAGACAGTTAAAAAATGAATTACAGCAAGGCTGAATTTTATGCCTCTTACGGAAAATTTTCGCAGATACCTCCCTGCGACAGAATCGAAATTGCATTTGCGGGACGTTCCAATGTCGGAAAGTCAACGCTTATAAACAAGATATTCAACAGAAAAAATCTTGCAAGAGTAAGTTCTGTCCCCGGAAAAACTGCTACTATAAATTTTTATTCCCTTGAAAATATATACTTTGCAGACCTCCCCGGATACGGTTATGCAAAGGTATCAAAATCCGAAAAGGAACGCTGGTCGGAGCTTATAGAGGGTTACCTCAATTCCGACCGTGATATAAGACTTGTATTTTCACTGATAGATATGCGTCACCCTCCTACGGCTGACGACATTCATATGATAAATTATCTTATTGAATCAGAACTTCCGTTCGTAATAGTTCTTACAAAGGCTGACAAGCTCAAAAAAACAGAACGTGAAAAGCGTATGGAGGCTCTGAAAACTGAAATCCCGTATTATGACCAGATTCACATAGTACCCTTTTCCTCAATGACTTTCGAGGGAGTTGAGGAAATACGCAGTATTATAGATGAAATCTCGGCTGATGAATAAAATATCCGAAAGGAAGTAGAAAAAAATGTTTGTATCTGAAAACTTATCAGTAAACGAAAAGGGACATCTAACAGCAGGCGGTATTGATACCGTTGAGCTTGCCAAAAAATATGGAACGCCTCTTTATGTAATGGACGAACAGCTTATCAGAAAAGCATGCAGAAGCTTTAAGTCCAGTATCGACAAATTCTATGGCGGAAACGGTCTTGTATGCTATGCAAGCAAGGCATTCTGCTGTAAGGAAATGTGCAGAATTATGAAAGAGGAAGGAATCGGTCTTGACGTTGTTTCAATCGGCGAACTTTATACCGCTGTAAAGTCCGGTTTTGACTGTGACAAAATCTGTTTCCACGGCAACAACAAAACCGATGAAGAACTTGAATTTGCCGTTGAAAACAATATCGGTCATATAATCGTTGACAATATTTCCGAACTCGAAAAACTTAACGCAATTGCAAAATCAAAGGGAATCACTGCAAAAATTATGTTCAGAATCAAGCCCGGAATAGATGCACATACTCATAATTTCGTAAAAACAGGTCAGATTGACAGTAAATTCGGATTTGCTCTCGAAACCGGTGAAGCCTTTGAAGCCGTAAAGAAAGCTATTGACTCCGAAAATATAATTTTAAGAGGTCTGCACTGTCATATCGGTTCACAGATTTTCGATATAGAACCCTTTGAAACTGCCTCTGAAGTAATGCTGAAATTCATCGCAAAAATTAAAAATGAACTCGGCTTTGAAGTAAAGGAACTTAATCTCGGCGGTGGATTCGGTATAAAATACCTTGAATCACATGACCCTGTTCCGTATGAAACATATATGGAAAGAGTTTCCGAAACTGTTCATAAATGCTGTAAGGAGCTTGAAATAAATCTCCCGTTTATACTTATAGAACCCGGTCGTTCAATTGCAAGTCCTGCCGGAATTACTCTCTATACTGTCGGTGCAAGAAAGGAAATCCCGGATATCCGTACATATATATCAATAGACGGCGGTATGTGCGACAATCCGAGATATATTCTTTATCAGTCAGAATATGAGGCAATAGTTGCAAACAAGGCTTCCGAACCAAGAAACGAAAAGGTTACAATTGCCGGAAAGTGCTGTGAAAGCGGTGACTTAATCGGTGAGAATATGCCGTTACAGCATGCGGAATCAGGCGATATTATTGCCGTATGTGCAACAGGTGCATACAATTACTCAATGTCATCAAACTACAACAGAATCCCTAAGCCTCCGGTTGTATTTATCAATAACGGCGAATCAAGAATCGTTATTAAAAAAGAAACTCTTGAGGATATTATCAGAAACGATATTTGAACAGCAAAGGCGGTCATTTAAGACCGCCTTTTATTATTTTATCTGCTCTACACTGTCAAAAAGTGCAAAGTATTTTGTGGGGATATACTTGTCAATATGGCATTTCCCGAAAAACCACTTCCTAAACCAGCAGTTTTTAATGACATCTTCAAAAAAAGTATGTACTTCCAGACGCTGAAAAATATCAACGTTCAGGCAGTCCTTAAGAGATGCAGGGGGTTCATGAGTTACTATGTAGTCGATTTTCCAGTTGTATTTTTTAAGATTTTCGATAGCATCAAGAATTTCATCATGCGAAGGCTGTTCACGTTGCCACCAGTTCGGACTGTCACGGCGAAATTCAAAATCCTGACTGTGACCGCCTCCGAATGCAAAAATTTTCATATTCTCTATTTCGTAAATCTGACCACGCATAAGATGAAAAATATTTTTACCCAGAGCGTGAACTTTCCCCCTGTGCCATTCGATTGGTTCAGGTTCTTCGATAATATCGAAATTTTCGTGACAGCCGTCAATAAAAGCAATGTCAAACTCTTTTTCTTCGAGCTTTTTAATAATCGCTTTTTCTTCTTTTGAACCGTTCCAGAAAAATCCGAAATCACCGCATATTATAAGTGTATCGCCTTTTTTGAGGCGTTTTATTTTTGAATCCTTGAATCTCTTAAATTCTCCGTGCATATCGCCGGTAACGTATACCATAATATAAAATCCTCCTGATTTTCTGTAATTCAGTAATATTCTATCATATTTTTCAGAAAAGGTAAACAGCTTTGAAAAAAATTTTTTAAAACCCCTTTAAAAACAGGAAATAATCTGATATAATATAATTAATATGTGTTAAAGGAGATATTTTTATATGAAAAGAATACTTTCGTTTATTATGGCTCTCACTGCCTTAGTACCCTTTGTGAATAAATCTGAAGCTCAGGCATTTAATTTTCCTCTTACTTCGCAGATAAAAAGTGAATCGGCAATTGTAATAAATCTTGATTCGGATTTGATTATACATGAAAAAAATCCCGATGTCAAGCAGACTCCCGGAGCATTGGTCAATATTATGACGGCTGTCATATGCCTTGAAAACTGCGACAATCTCAAAGAGGAAATCACGGTCGAAGAAGATGTATATTCGGATTTGTATGCAAGCGAATACTATATGGATTTGTGCTATGCCGATATTTATGACGGCGATGTCCTTACTGTTGAGGATTTGCTCTCCGCAATGATGCTTACATCATCAATAGAAGCCACTCAGACTCTTGCATATCATTTCAGCGATGGAAATATTTCCGGATTCGTTGATATGATGAATCAGAAAGCCTCTGAAATAGGCTGTACTGCTACTAATTTTACAAATCCGAACGGCCTTTATGATTCAGAACAGTATACAACTGCAAGAGATATGGCTATTATAACTGAATACGCCCTTAAAGTACCGCATTTTGAAGAAATTGCTACACAGACAGAACATACTCCGAGTCACCCCAATACAGAAAGACATATGCTGTATGAGGGAGAAGAACCCTGGAAATGGACTCATTCCAATCTTATGACTGATAAGGATTCCGATTACTATTATGTAGGTGCAAAGGGTATCAAAACTGCAAATACTTCTTCAGTCGGAAGAAATATTATAACCCTCGGAAGCAAAAGCGGTAACAATTACCTTGTTGTCCTTATGAAATCACCTTTTACTGATGCATACGGTGAAAGACAGTTCTATCATCTCGATGACGCTGAAATTATTCTTGACTGGATATTCAATCATTTTTCATATCAGGTATTGCTTTCCGATTCGATTGAGATTGACGAAATAGAAGTTGAACTCGGTGAAAATGCTGATTATGTACTTGTAAAGCCGGAAGAAGAATTTACTTATCTATGGTATGACGGAATAGACCTTGCACTTATAAAAACTGAAACTCATTGTCCCGATTCAATAAAAGCTCCTGTATCAAAAGGTCAGAACCTCGGAACGGTTGATTTGAAATATTCGGGCGAAACTCTTGGTACAGTAAATCTTGTTGCGGTATCTGATGTAAAGCGTTCCAAATCAAAATATAATTTATACGCCGCATCGTCATTTTCCAAATCACCCTGGTTTAAAAATGCCTTTATAGTTTCAACTGTTCTCTGCCTTATTTATGTGCTTATATGCATATACGCCTATGTATGTTACAAAAACAGACAGAAACCTGTAAAGCCTATATACACAGTTCCAAAGGCAGACAAGTCCGACAGAGACAAAAAAACAAAAAAATAATTTTTATTCTGAAATATTCGGGCGGTCACTGGTCGCCCGATATGCTTATAAATTATACAGAACGGAGGAATATTCTTGGAACTGAAATATTTACAGCTTTTATCAAAGGAATACCCTAATATAGAATCCGGTGCAAGTGCAATTGTAAATTATAATGCCATAAGAAGTCTCCCGAAGGGAACGGAATACTTTTTCAGCGACCTGCACGGCGAATATGAAAGCTTTCTTCATCTGCTTAAAAGTGCATCGGGACTTATAAAAAACAAAATAGATAAGGTTTTCGGAAAAAGTATTACAAGTCAGGAACGTGAAAATCTTGCGTATCTGATATACTATCCCGAAAAGCGTATGAAAGAACTTGAAAATTCCGGAGGTCTTACTGACGAATGGCAGAAAATTACCATATACCGCCTTATTCTTGTATGTGAAAGTGTTTCTGCAAAATATACACGTTCAAAGGTGCGTGAAAAATGCCCTAAGGATTTTCTGTATATTCTTGATGAACTTCTTAATGTTACCGATGATATAAACAAGGATTTCTATTATGAGGAAATTATTTCCTCAATCATAGAAACAGGAATTTCACAGCATTTTATAGCATCAGTATGCAATCTTATTCAGGCAATCGCAATAGACAAGCTCCATATAATAGGAGATATTTTCGACAGAGGCCCACGTCCTGATATTATTATGGACGAATTAATGAAGCGTTCCGATGTCGATATACAGTGGGGCAATCATGATATTTCGTGGATGGGAGCCTGCTCCGGAAACAAGGCTCTTATTGCGAACGTTGTAAGAATTGCAGTAAGCTACAACGGTTTTGATGTCCTTGAGGACGGATACGGTCTTAATTTAAGGGCATTGTCGGTATTTGCAAATGAAGTATACAAAGATGACCCCTGCACTGAATTTATGCCACATCTTCTCGATTACAACAAATACGATTCCGTTGAAGATACCCTTACCGCAAAAATGCACAAGGCTATAACAATAATACAATGCAAGCTTGAAGGCCAGCTAATCAGAAAGCACCCCGAATATGATATGAATGACAGAAATCTTCTTCCGAAAGTGGATTTTGAATCCGGTACAATCGAAATTAACGGTAAAACATACAAGCTGAAAGATAATAATTTTCCTACTGTCAATCCCGAAAATCCTCTCGAACTTACTCCGCAGGAAGATGAACTGATGAATATACTTTCGGCATCATTCCGCCACAGTCAGAGACTGAACAGGCATATAAAATTCCTTTATTCACATGGAAGTATGTACAAGGTATGCAATAACAATATACTTTATCACGGCTGTATTCCTATGACGGAATCGGGCGACTTTGAATATATGAATATAGACGGAATAAATTATTCGGGAAAAGCTCTCCTTGACCGTATAAACGAAATCGCAAAAGAGGCATATTACGGAATTTACGGCAGTAAATCAAAGGAAACGGCTTGCGATTTTATGTGGTATCTGTGGTGCGGTGCGAAATCTCCGATATACGGAAAAGATAAAATGGCATTCTTTGAAAGATACTTCACAGATGATTCCGAACTCCATAAGGAAATATATAATCCTTACTACAAACTCAGTGACAATCCTGAAGTATGCATTAAAATACTTCATGAATTTGGAGTCAGTGAGGAACATGGGCATATAATAAACGGTCATGTGCCGGTAAAAATAAAGGACGGCGAAAGTCCCGTGAAAGCAGGCGGAAAGCTCTATGTAATAGACGGCGGAATTTCAAAGGCATACCGTACCAAAACGGGAATAGCAGGATATACACTTATATACGATTCCCACAGTTTACAGCTTGCGGAACATACAGCCGAAAATTATGCTCCAAAGGTTTACATAGTTGAAAAAATGAAAGAACGTGTAAACATTTCCGATACTGATTTGGGAAAGGAGCTTGAGGAAAGAATTTCCGATTTGAAAGAACTTCTGACGGCATACAGAAGCGGTATTATTCAGGAGTCATAAATAATCTGTCCGCATTTGCAGTATAATATAACAGTATAAAATGCGGAGGATTTCTATATGAAAAAATTATTGTGCATAATATTTTCTGTACTGACAGTGTTTTCATATATTCCTGATTTAAGCTCCTGTGCGGTGGAAAATGATTTCCCGTATGTTCTTATGGAAACCACTACACGCACCGTTATATCCGAAAACAAATCCGATATGCAGGTAAATGCGGGATATATGGCGAAACTGATGTCACTTCTTGTTATAGCTGATTCTATTGAAACGGGAAAATTCCGTCTTGATGATGAGCTTACGGCATCGGCATCGGTAACAGGAACGAAAGGTTCAGTAATATGGTTACAGCAGGGCGATAAGCTTACGGCAGATGAACTTCTGAAAAGCGTAATAATCGGAAATGCAAATGATGCACTGACAGTTCTTGCGGAAAAGTCCTGCCGTTCTTTAGATGAATTTGTTTCACAGATGAACTCTATGGCTTTCGATTTGGGTTTAAGAAATTCAGCTTTTACAAATCCTTACGGTTATTATTCCGAAAAGGATTACACTACTGCCCACGATATTGCAGTAATATCAGCGGAGCTTTCCGGATATGATTTTCTTCTGCCGTATTTTCAGACATGGAGAGACTTTGTAAAAAACGGTCAGACCGAGCTTGTAAGCGAAAATACTCTTGCACGTAAATTCGAGGGGCATATCGGATTTAAAGCATGTCATTCGGAACAGTCAGGCTACTGCATAGCCGAGGGAGCATTGAGAGAGGATTCCTCATATATTGCGGTAATTCTGAAAGCTCCCGATGAGGATACATCATTTTCAACAGCAAAAAGCCTTATAAACAGGGGATTCCGAGAATTTAAAGTCACAGTTCCCGCCTTTCTCGATGAACTTCTTATTCCGATGAAAGTAAAATCAGGTCAGGAAAATGCCGTTGAAATTATGCTCAAATCCCAGAACTGCGTTGTAGTTCCGAAAGCCTCATCTGAAATTACAAACAGGATAGTTATTCCCGAATATATAACCGCACCCGTAAAAAAAGGTCAGAAAATAGGTACAATGGCATTCTATAATGGTGATACCCTTGTATTTGAAACAGATATTATCACTAAAAATGAAGTAAAAAAATCTTCTTTGTTGTTTACTGTAAAAAAATCACTGTCAAATTTACTGAAATTATAGAAAGAGATTTGTTGTATTTGCACAATTATGACGTTTCCCTCTTGCAAAAATTTTCAAAGTATAGTATGATATTAATGAGGCGGAAAATTATGTATCTGCTTTCTATGTTGCTCACTGGAGGTTTTTAAAATGTCTTTGAAACTCAATACTAAATATCTCGAAAGCTTCATCAATCCCGATGAACTTAAAGGGATTAAATCACAGGTTGAAACTGCTGCTAAAACTTTGCATGACAAAAACGGTCTGGGCAGTGATTTTCTCGGCTGGCTCAATCTCCCTACTGACTACGATAAAGACGAATTTGCAAGAATCAAGGCTGCTGCCAAGAAAATTCAGTCAAATTCCGATGTTCTTATCGTTATAGGAATTGGCGGTTCATATCTCGGTGCAAGAGCTGCTATCGAGTTCCTGAAATCACCTTTCTATAATAACCTTAAAAAGGATACTCCTGATATTTACTATGTCGGAAACAATATCAATCCGACTTATCTCAATGAGGTTATCTCACTTTGCGAAGGCAGAGACTTCTCTGTAAATGTAATTTCAAAATCCGGTACTACTACCGAACCCGCTCTTGCTTTCAGAGTATTCAAGAAGCTTGTTGAAGAAAAGTACGGCAAGGAAAATGCTAAGGACAGAATTTTCTGTACTACTGACAAGGCAAGAGGTACTCTCAAGAGCCTTGCTGATACTGAAGGTTATGAAACTTTCGTTATTCCGGACGATGTAGGCGGACGTTTTTCAGTTCTTACAGCAGTAGGACTTCTTCCGATTGCCGTTGCAGGCTGTGACATTGATGCTCTTATGCAGGGTGCTGCAAAGGCTCAGGCTGATTTTACTGCCGATTTCGACAATAACGACTGCTATAAATATGCTGCTCTCAGAAATATTCTTTACAGAAAGGGCAAGTCTGTTGAACTTCTCGTTTCCTATGACCCCGCATTCGTTACTATGGCTGAATGGTATAAACAGCTTTTCGGCGAGAGCGAAGGTAAGGACAACAAGGGACTTTTCCCTGCATCTGTTGTATTCTCAACTGACCTCCATTCAATGGGACAGTATATTCAGGAAGGTTCAAGACTTATGTTTGAAACTGTCGTTGACATAAAGAAACCTAAGAAAGACCTCTTCCTTGAACCCGATGAAGCTAATCTTGACGGTCTGAATTTCCTTACAAATCAGAATATGTCAGTCGTAAACAGAAAGGCTTTTGAAGGTACTGTTCTTGCTCACACAGAGGGCGGAGTTCCGAATATAATCATTGAAATCGATGATACAACTGAATTTACACTCGGCTATCTTATTTACTTCTTTGAAAAGGCTTGTGCAGTTTCAGGATACGTTCTCGGAGTAAATCCATTCAATCAGCCCGGTGTTGAAAGCTATAAGTCAAATATGTTCGCACTTCTCGGAAAGCCCGGATATGAAGACCGCAAGTCTGCTCTTGAAGCAAAACTCGGCTGATTATACATCAAATTAATATAAAGGAGTAATATATATGATTAAACTTATTACCGGAAAAAAAGGTACCGGCAAGACAAAAATCCTTATCAATATGATTAACGATGCTGTAAAGTCAACTAACGGCTGTCTCGTTTGTATCGAAAAAGGCGAAACTCTCAGACGTGAAATCAGCTATAAGGTCAGATGGTGCAGTGTTGAACAGTTCAATGTAAACAGCTTCGACAGCCTTTACGGATTTGTTGCAGGTATGCTTGCAGGCAACTACGATATAAAGGAAATCTTCATTGACGGCGTTCTTAAAATCTGTGGCTACGACTTCAATATGCTCGGTGAACTCCTCAGCAAGCTTGACAAGCTCACCGGAGAGGATACAGACGTTGTATTTACAATTTCTGCTGACAATTCCGAACTCCCTGAAAGCGTTACAAAGTTCATAAAGTAAGTTTTTCCCCACAGGCGGAGAAATTTATTCTCCGCCAAAAAATTTTTTAAAATCCTATTGACAGATTGTTTCTGTTAGTGTATAATATAATTTGTAATGCTTAAGAGGTTCAGTGCTATGATTATTAATTTAAAACAGCTTTTTAATATTACCGGTGAACGTAAAAATATTGACTACAATATTATGGAGGACGAGCTTTCCGCTGTGAACGGGCTTTCATTTGCATCGCCTGTGCATATAAAAGGTGTCATCTTCAACAAAGCCGGTATCGTCACTGTTAAGTTTTCAGCAGACTTTACCCTGCATATAACCTGTGACCGCTGTCTTAAAGAGCTTGACAGAAATTTCAGTTATGATTTCTGCCATACTGTCGTTTCATCTCTCGATAATGACGGCAATGATGATTATATTGTAGCAGAAAAAGAGAGCATTGATTTAAACGATATTGCAATTATGGATTTGTTTCTGGAACTGCCCACAAAATTCATCTGTAAAGATGACTGCAAAGGTCTTTGTATGGTGTGCGGGTGTGACCTTAACGAATCTGAATGCAATTGTCTGAAATAATCTGCATTATTTATATAAAATAATGCTTTGAATAAGGAGGTGCCGGTAATGGCTGTACCAAAGAGAAAAACTTCTAAGGCAAGACGTGACAAAAGACGTTCAAGTGTATGGAAGCTCGATATGCCTGCTATGAGCAAGTGCGACCACTGTGGTGCTATAAAAGCTCCGCATAAGGTTTGCAAGAACTGCGGTTTCTATAAGGGCGTTGAGGTTCTTAAAATGGACGCTGAATAATTCAGCAGTTTTTCCTTATATGTCAGGAGGAGAGGAGGAGAAATCTTTCTCTCTTTTTTGTTATGGACTTACCGTCCGGAAAAATTTTTTTAAAAGGTGAGCTTGTCTGATGATAAAAATTACAGGTATTATTGAAAATTCTCCGGCATACAGAACACAGAAAATCAGTATAGGTGACTTTCTCATAAGCATAAACGGTCATAAAATAAATGATGTTCTTGATTATATGTATTATTCCGCTGACAATCAAATCAGCCTGACGGTCAGCCGTGACGGAAAGGAATTTACTGTTAATCTCGAAAAAAGCGAATACGATGACTTGGGTATTGAATCGGGAAGCTTTCTTATGGATAAAAAGCGTACCTGCCGTAATAAGTGTGTTTTCTGCTTTATAGACCAGATGCCTAAGGGTATGCGTGAAACTCTGTATTTCAAGGACGACGACGCAAGACTCTCATTTTTGCAAGGAAATTATGTTACACTGACTAATCTCGAACAGCCCGATATTGACAGAATCATCAGTATGAAACTGAATATAAATGTTTCAGTTCATACGACAAATCCGGAACTCCGCTGTAAAATGATGAATAACCGTTTTGCAGGCGAAAAACTGAAATATCTTAAGCAGATGACTGACAGCGGAATAAAGCTTAACTGTCAGATAGTTCTCTGCCCTGAACTCAATGACGGTGAGGAACTTAAAAGAACTCTTTCGGATTTGGGAGAACTTATGCCGAATATTTCAAGTATTGCAGTAGTTCCGGTAGGACTTTCAAAATTCAGAGAGGGACTCTATCCGCTTAAATGCTTTGATAAAGACAGTGCCGGAGAAGCTCTTGACATTATTTCGGAATTTCAGAATAAATTCCTTGAAAATTACGGTACAAGGCTTGTATTTCCGTCTGATGAGTTTTTCCTTATTGCAGAACGTAAAATTCCCGGTTCTGATTACTATGAGGATTTCGCACAGTATGAAAACGGTGTCGGAATGTTGCGTTCGCTGGAAGATGAATTTATGCAGGCTCTTGAATGTTCGGATTATGACAATCAAAATCGTAAAATTTCAATAGCAACGGGATATTCCGCATATAATACCATTAAAAAGCTTGCCGGACTTGCGGAGAAAAAATATTCCGGTCTGAAATGCGAATTATACAGCATACGCAACGACTTTTTCGGGGAAACTATTACGGTATCGGGACTGATTACTGCAACCGATATTCTGAAACAGCTTGAAAATAAAAACCTCGGAACTGAACTTCTTATATCTTCGTCTATGCTGAGGCGTGATACTGACGTATTTTTAGATGACCTGACTGTAAGTGACGTTGAAAACAGGCTCAATGTAAAAATCATACCCGTTGAAAATGACGGATTTGCACTTCTTGATGCAATTCTCGGAATTTCGTTATAAAAGAAAGGAGAATGATAATTATGCCGTTACCGGTAGTAGCAGTTGTAGGGAGACCAAATGTAGGAAAATCTACACTTTTTAACAAATTAATCGGTCAGAGGCTCTCAATAGTAGAAGATACCCCCGGAGTTACCCGTGACCGAATATATTCCAAATGCGAATGGAGAAACCGTGAATTTATGATAGTCGATACAGGCGGTATCGAACCCCAGAGCAATGACGTTATACTTTCACAGATGAGACGACAGGCAGAAATTGCAATAGAAAAGGCTGATGTTATAGTTTTCGTAACGGATATAAAATGCGGTGTTACTGCCGATGACCATAATGTTGCAAATATGCTTCTGAAAAGCGGAAAGCCTGTTGTACTTGCAGTAAACAAATGCGACTCGCTCGGAGAGCCTCCCCTTGAACTTTATGAATTTTACAATCTCGGACTCGGTGAACCTTTTCCGATTTCATCAGCACACGGTCACGGTACAGGCGATTTGCTTGACGAAGTTTTCAAGTATTTTCCCGATGAAAATACCGAGGATTACGATGAGGAATATATAAAAGTAGCCGTTATCGGAAAGCCGAATGTCGGAAAATCTTCACTTATCAACAGAATTGCAGGCGAGGAACGTGTTATAGTATCAAATATAGCTGGTACTACCCGTGATGCAACTGACACCGTTATTGAAAACGAACACGGAAAATTCGTATTTATAGATACAGCCGGAATAAGAAAAAAATCGAAAGTCAATGAAAAAATAGAGCATTACAGCGTTTTGAGAGCCTATATGTCAGTAGACCGTGCAGACGTATGCGTTATAGTTATAGATGCCGAAACAGGATTCACAGAACAGGATTCAAAAGTTGCGGGATATGCTCACGAACAGGGAAAAGCTTGTGTAGTAGCCGTCAATAAGTGGGACGCTGTCGAAAAAACTGACAAGACTATGCAGGAATACCGCACAAAGCTTGAAAATGATTTCAGCTTTATGTCATATGTTCCGTTTGTATTCATATCTGCAAAGACGGGACAACGTGTTGAAAAGCTTTTTGAACTTATAAAATATACATTCGACCAGAATTCAATGAGAATTTCAACAGGTATGCTTAACGATGTGCTTGCGTATGCGACAACACGTGTACAGCCCCCCTCCGACAAGGGCAGAAGGCTTAAAATCTACTATATGACACAGCCGTCAACAAAGCCTCCTACGTTCGTAACATTTGTGAACCGTGCCGATTTGTTTCATTTCTCATATCAGAGGTATCTTGAAAATCAGATACGTGAGACATTCGGACTTGAGGGAACTCCTGTAAGATTTATTGTCCGTGAGCGTGGAGGAAATGACAAATGATGATATTTCTGTCATGTCTTATTGCGGGAATTATAAGCTATCTTCTCGGTAGCTGTAACTTTGCAATAATAACCGTAAGACTTCTGAAAGGCGAGGATATAAGAAATTTCGGAAGTAAAAATGCAGGTCTGACAAATACTCTCCGCTGTTTCGGAAAAGGCTGTGCAGTTCTGACACTTATAGGCGATTTGTCAAAGGGAGTAGTTTCCGTTATACTGTCACGCTGGATATGCTCCCTTATGGACGCAGGAATCAACGGCGGAGATACTCACTATATAGGATATATAGCCGGATTCTTTGCGATACTCGGACATATTTTTCCCATATATTACGGATTCAAGGGCGGAAAGGGTGTGCTTGTGGGAGTATCAATATTTCTTGCAACAGACCCTCCCACTTTTGCGGTGCTTATTCTGATATTTATAATAGTTCTCTCAATATCAAAATATGTATCGCTTGCATCAATAATATCAGCAGGATTTGCACCCTTTGCAACGTTCCTTGTGCATTATTTCATACATAATACTGATATGAAAATTGCAGTTTTGTATGCAGTTCTTTCGCTACTGATGTCATCAGTAGTAATATACATGCATAAATCTAATATAGAACGCCTTAGAAACGGTGTTGAAAATAAATTTTCATTAGGTTCAAAAAAGTGAGGTGGAATCAGAATGGCAAAAATAACTATTTTAGGTTCAGGAGGATTCGGGCTGAGTCTTGCGGTAATGGCTGACAAGTTCGGACACGATGTTACAGTATGGTCAAAATTCCAGAGCGAAATTGACAGCATACGTGCCAAGGGTGAACATGTTCAGAAACTTCCGGGAGTTCCGATTTCGGAAAGAATAAAACTTTCAAGCGATATTTCATGTGTATCGGGTTGTGATATGCTTATTTTCGGAATACCCTCCAGCTTTGTAAGAAGTGTTGCACGTGAAGCTAAGAACTATATTGATAATCACATGATTATTGTCAATACAGGAAAGGGCATTGAGGAGGGTTCTTTGAAACTCCTTAGCGATGTTCTCAAAGAGGAACTCAATTCTGACAGAATTGTAATTCTTTCAGGGCCTTCGCACGCTGAGGAAGTTGCAAGAGCAATTCCGACAACAGTCGTATCAGCATCGGAAAATATAGAATATGCCGAATACGTTCAGGAAACGCTTTCAAACAGCGTATTCAGAATTTATATCAATAATGATGTCATAGGCTGTGAACTCGGCGGAGCTTTGAAAAATATAATAGCACTCTGTGCCGGAATATGTGACGGTCTGGGCTACGGTGACAATACCAAAGCAGCTCTTATGACAAGGGGCATACATGAAATAGCACGTCTCGGAAAAGCTATGGGCGGTCAGATTGAAACATTCAGCGGACTGACCGGTATAGGTGATTTGATAGTTACATGCACCAGTATGCACAGCCGGAACAGACGTGCAGGAATACTTATAGGTCAGGGATTAAGTCCCGATGAGGCTGTTGAAAAGGTCGGAACGGTTGAGGGTTACTATTGCTGTAAAAATGCGTATGAACTCGCTAAAAAAATCGGTGTTGAAATGCCTATCACCGAACAGCTTTATAATGTTCTTTTCTGCGGAGGAGATGTAAGAAAATCACTCGGTATTCTTATGTCAAGACCTAAAAAACATGAGGGCGAATCGCTTTTCAATCCGAATGTATAACATATAAAAAAATCGGGCAGTCAAATGACTGCCCTTTAATTTTATTCACTGCGTTCCTTATGCAGACGCTCAAGCCAGTATTCATGGTCTTTTTCGGTAATTTCACGCAGAACACGGCAGGGATTTCCGACAGCAACGACATTATCGGGAATATCATGAGTCACAACACTTCCCGAACCGATAACGACATTGTTTCCAATAGTGACACCGGGGTTTATTACAGTATTACCGCCAATCCATACATCATTGCCGATAGTGACAGGCTTTCCGAGTTCATAAAGCATATTGCGTACACAGGCATCAATGGGGTGACAGGCACAGTAAATACTTACTCTCGGGGCAAGCATTACATTATTTCCGATAGTTACGGGGCATTGGTCAAGAATAATAACGCCCGTATTTGCATAGAAATTGTCGCCGACAGATATATTCCAGCCGTGGTCGCAATAGAAAGGGGGTTCAATATAGGCATTTTTTCCGGTATGTGCAAAAGCCTTGCGGATATATTCCATACGCTTTGCACATTCCTCGCCTTTTGAATTGTTGAAAGCGTCAATAAGTTTTTTGTTTTCGGAGGATATGCTCTGTATTGATTCATCTGACGCTATATAGAGCATACCCTTAACCATTCTTTCCTTTTCAGTCATTGAGAATTTCTCCGTTTGATTTTATTATATCGCCGTAGAAGTAAGCGGAATCCTTAAGAATACGCTTTTGTGTCGGATAGTCAACGTAAATCAATCCGAAACGTTCCTTATAGCCGTATGCCCATTCAAAATTATCCATAAGTGACCAGTGGAAATAACCTCTTATGTCGTTACCTTCTTCAGCGGATTTTTTAAGACCTTTCAGATAGCCTTTAATATAGCTTATTCTTTCTTCATCGTGAACTGAACCGTCAGGAGATACAACATCAAGGCAGGATTTGCCGTTTTCGGTTATAATGACAGGTGTCTTGTATCTTTCATAGAGAAATTTTGTACCCCAGTACAGGCAGTCGGGAGTTACAGGCCACTGGTATGGGTCATTTCTGAAACCGCCGAAATCCTTGACGTATTCAATTTTTCCTGATTTTCCGGAAACTGTCATACCCCAGTACATATTATGACCGAGGAAGTCAAGAGGCTGACTGATAAGCTTCATATCAGAATCGGTGACTTTAGGCATAAACGGTTCGCATATTTTAAATTCTCTTTCAGGATAGTGTCCGAGAAGTACAGCATCATCATACCATGAAACGCTGTGGGGAGCTTGTGAGGGGTCGTCAAATTCAAATATTGAACGTCTTGTCGCCTCTATATCCTCCGGAGAATCAGTTTCGGGGATATTCATATTGCCACATGGAGCATAGCCGATATTGAGCTTTTGTTTTCCGAATGTACGCAGAGCAATAACTGATGCACCATGAGCTTTAAGAAGATTGTGTATAATTTCGAGAAGTTCCGGAGCAGTAAGGCGAAGTCCGGGAGCGTGTATTCCATTCTGATGTCCTAATCCGACTATAACCTGAGGTTCATTGATAGTAAAGAAATTTTTTACACGGTCGGAAAAATTTTCTGCAACAACTTTTGCATAGTTTGCGAACCACTGTACAATTTTAGGATTACGCCAGCCACCGAGCTTGTCGAGAGCAAGAGGCATATCCCAGTGATAGAGAGTAACAAAGGGTTCAATATCATTTTTAAGCAGTTCGTCAATAAGTTCGTTGTAGAATTTTATTCCGGCAGGGTTTACCTTTCCCGTACCCTCGGGAAGTATTCTTGACCAGCTTATTGAAAAGCGGTAAGCCTTGAGACCGATTTTTTTCATAAGTGCAACGTCTTCTTTAAATCTGTGGTAATGGTCGCAGGCAACATCGCCATTGTCATTGTTGATGATGTTTCCGGGAATCTTGCAGAATGTATCAAAGATATTGAGACCTTTTCCGTCGTCGAGATAAGCACCTTCAACCTGATATGCGGCAGTAGCGGAACCCCATATGAAATTTTTGCTGAAAGCCATAATTTAAAACTCCTTTCGGTTTGACATTTTTCACGTTCTGTGATATTATTGATATTATAGCACGGATAATACAGAAAAATCTACTATTATTGTACTGAAAATCTGTACTATAATAACATAAGGGGGAAAATATCATGTCACAGAAAGAAAATAAAATTCACAGCACACAGCTTAAGCCGTTTTCGTTTTATCATTGCAGGATTCCGAATGATTCTCCGGATATTTCACTTCACTGGCACCCCGAAATCGAAATAAATCTTCTGACAAAGGGTGGGGGACAGTATCAGGTCGGTGACAGCCATATCAATGCAAAAAAGGGAGATATTATAATAATAACTCCGAATATACTCCATTCAGTTTATACTGATACGATGATAGAATCATATACTTTTGTGGGAAGTATGGATTTTCTCGGAAGTACGTTTTATGATAAAGCATCAGTATCATATATAAGACCGCTTATTAACGGTGCAAAAGTATTTTCACCGCTTATCACCGACAGTGATGAGCATTATAAGGAAATATATAAATGTGTAGTCAGTATTTTTGACACAGGAAACAAAAATGAAAAATTCCATGAGCTTATGCTTAAAAGCGAATTGTATAAGCTTATATATTTATTGTATAAATACGGTAAAATAGAGGTTCAGAATGATTCTGTAAGGCATCTTGAAAAGATAAAAACTGCTTTGCAGTACATACAGGAAAACTATCAGGAGGATATAAAAGTCTCGGAGCTTGCGGATTTGTGTCATTTCAGCAAGGCTTATTTCATGAGCTTTTTTAAAAAGAATGTCGGAATACCGTGCGTTGAATATATAATGCAGTTCAGACTCAAAAAGGCAGGCGAGGAACTTAGAAACACTGACAGGAGCGTATCTGAAATAGCTTTTAACTGCGGATTCAGAAACCTTTCAAATTTCAACCGCCATTTCAAGGAATATTTCGGAATAGTTCCAAAGGATTTCCGGAACAACAAAATATAATTTTCTGGAAAAATTTGACATATTTTGTCGAAAATGATATAATACTGCTTGAATTATTATATATATTTCGGGCGGTGCTTTATGAAACAGAAAATTTACAGCCTTATAATCCTGCTTATGGCAATACTGATTTTCACATCTTTTTCGCTTGTGCTTTCCAAAGAAAAGAATACTGATGATTTTGAAGTGTTTATAGTAAACAGTACAGAAACATCGGAAAATGTTACTTGTAATACAATAGTAACTTCAACAGCGAAAACCAAAGCAGTACATACAAGTACAAAAATTAAAATCACTGAAACAGTTAAGGCAACGTCTGCTGTAACAGTGCCGGAAACTTCTTCCGAATCCGAATCCGAAACTGAAACGGTAAATTTTCCGATAGATATAAATACTGCCGGAATCGATGAACTTAAGGCTCTGGATGGAATAGGCGATACTATTGCTTCGGCAATAATAGAATACAGAGAAACTTACGGGAATTTTCATAACCGTGAAGAACTTCTGAACGTCAGCGGAATCGGAGAAAAAAAGCTTGCAGGAATATATGACTTTATTTTTGTGGAAAATGAAACTTATGATATTCCTGATGATGATGATAATACATCAGAAGTATTTGAGGAATACTATGAGGAACAGCCGGAAGAATCCGATAATTATCAGGAAGAATCAGAGGATTTTTCCGAAACTGAATTTATTGAGGAGACAGCAGAGGAAACTTCCGGAAATATTATGATAAATCTGAATACTGCCGGAAAAGATGATTTGATGAAACTCCCTTATGTCGATGAAGATATTGCAGATGATATTATTGAACTTCGTGAAACAATACAATATTTCAGTCACCCTTATGAACTGCTTATGGTGGAATCCCTGACTCAGCAACAGGTAGCAGAAATAATAAAATTTGTAACAGTTCAATAGAATACTTCGGCACGGCATTCATTATACACAAAATGAATTGCCTGAATTTGTGTATTTTAACCGTTTTGTAACTTTTAGGATTATTATTGTCAGATGTCACAAAAAAAACTGTTGAAAATTGTAGTGCCTGCCCAAAAAATATTAAAGAACTTCTCAAACCATTGACATTATAACAAAAATATTGTATATTTAGGTTACTAAAGCATTCAGGTTGTATCATAAATCTGAAACAGCAAGGGTGTGAAAGATTGGTTTCAATAAAAACTATTGCTGAAGAATGTGGTGTTTCAATTGCTACTGTCAGCAAATCACTGAATGGTCACAAGGATATCAGTGAGACTACAAGAAACTTTGTTTGTGAGACAGCAAAAAGACTTGGCTATATGCCAAATTCTCAGGCTCGTGCCTTGAAAACCAATAAAAGCTATATTATTGGTGTTCTTTTAGCTGACAAAGCCGAAAATGGTCTTACTCATGTGTATTTTTCAGCCGTGATAGACAGCTTTAAGCGTGAAATGGAAAAATCAGGTTATGATATAGTATTTATCAGCGAAAAAATCGGTGACAGAACAATGTCATTCTATGAACATTGCCTTTACAGAAATGTTGACGGTGTTCTTGCTGCCTGTGTCGATTTTGAAAGCAACGGAGTTCAGGAGCTTATTAAAAGTTCCGTTCCGCTTGTCGCAATCGATTATAAACAAAAAGGTCTTTGCAGTGTTGTCTCGGACAACAGAAACGGTATGAGCGACCTTGTAAATTATATTTACAGCCTCGGTCACCGCAGAATTGCATACATATACGGCGACGATTCTCAGGTAACTTCTTCAAGAGTTACTGCTTATATAGATACTTTGAAAATGCTTGGTATAAACCACGATGAGAATTATCTTAAACACGGAAAATATCTTGACTGCACTTCCGCTGAAATTCTCACCCATGATTTGATGAAATTACCCTCTCCGCCAACCTGCATAATTTATCCTGATGATTATTGTGCAATAAGCGCTCTGGAAGTAATAAAAAAATATGCGGAGGCTAACCCTTTCGGAAAAATTTCCGTAGCAGGCTATGACGGCTTGCTTGCAGGCAGAATAAAAAGCCTTTCGCTTACGACCGTAAAACAGGATACTTACAGCATAGGCACCAATGCAGGCCGTCTTTTAAAGCGTATCATCGCAAAGGAGGACATTCCCGAAGATGAAATGGTCAGTGTTGTACGTGGCTTTTTAGTGAACGGTCAGACAGTCGGCACAACGCCGTAAAATTATCTTTATTCACACATATTACATTTATTTATAAATGTGATATACATATTTAAGGAGGAATTACCAATGAACAAACTTAAAAGAACTTTAGCTTTAATGGCTACTCTTGCCATGGCTACAACAGCATTTGTTGGATGCGGAAGTGATGAAACTTCATCATCTTCATCTTCATCATCAGCTCCCGAATCATCAGCTGAATCATCAGAAGAATCATCAGCTGCTGAATCATCAGCTGCTGAATCTTCAGATGCATCATCAGAAGAATCATCAGAAGCAGCTCCTGCTGGAACAGCTTCAGAAGAAGTCGGAGCAGTTACACTCGCTACCGGCGGTGACAACTTCGTTGTATCTTCATGGAATGCTGATGACGCTGAAGCTATGATTAGTCAGTGGGAAGCTACTACTGGCAAGAAAGCTACATTCGATAACCTTGCTTGTGCAGGCGGTGAAGCTTCAGAAAAATTCAACAACAAGTTCCAGGCTGGCGATGACCTCGACCTCTACTTCGTAGAAGCTGACTGGGCTCTTATGTTCATCAACGATGACGAAAAGACAGCTCCTCTCGAATCACTCGGCTTTACAGACGCTAACTTTGCTGATATCTATGCTTATACAGATGAAATCGGTAAGTCATCATCAGGCGTTCGTAAGGGTGTTTCATGGCAGGCTGCAGCAGGCGGTTTCGCATACAGAACAGACCTCGCTGAACAGTACCTCGGCGTTAAGTCACCTGAAGAAATGCAGGCTAAGGTTGGCGACTGGGATAGCTTCAAGGCTGCTGCTAAGACAGTTTCAGAACAGTCAGGCGGAAAGACAGCTCTTGCTGATACACTCGGCGGTCTCTGGCAGGTATTCGCAGCAGGTCGTACACAGCCTTGGGTTGATTCAAACAACACACTTCAGATTGACGACTCATGCAAGGAATTTGCAGACCTCGCTAAGGAACTCTGGGACGAAGGTGCAGTTATGCAGGTTGACCAGTGGTCACCGGACTGGCTCCCGGCTGGACAGACTGACAGCGTAATGGGTTACTTCGTATCAACATGGGGCTTCGGCGATACAATCCTCTGCGGTGCAGCAGGCGGTGAAGGCGGAGCTACATACGGCAAGTGGAACGTTTGCGTTGGTCCTCAGGAATACTTCTGGGGCGGTACATGGATGGTTGTTAACCCCAAGACAGATAACGGTGAAGAGTGCCAGTCATTCATCAAGACATTCACAGTTGATGACGCTTCAATCAAGGAATATGCTCTCAACAAGCCTGAATACTGCAACAATATGACAGTTATGGCTGACATCGTTGCTAACCCTGACTACAAGGATACATACGTTCTCAACAACCTCGGCGGACAGAACTACTTTGAAGTTCTCGACCAGTCTGTAAAGGGCGTAAACCTCAACGGTCTTATAACTCCTTATGACGCAACAATCAAGTCCAAGTTCCTCGAAACAGTTAAGGAATCTTATGTAAAGGGCGGCAAGTCATGGGACGAAACAGTTGAAGACTTCAAGGACGCTGTATCAGTAGAACTCGAAGACGTTACTGTTGAATAATTAAATAATACAAATTAAACGTCAGTTTAATTGCCTGGGGGATAGCTATGCTATTCCTCAGGTGTGTGTTATTTTATTTTCATATCAAGAGAGGGTGTGTTTTATGGCAGCAACAGGTGCACAGCGACGCATTAAGTCAATCAGCTATGCAAAATACGGATATATCTTTATATTGCCATTTTTTATTGTTTATTTTGTTTTTCAGTTATGGCCGTTAATCAACACTTTTGTGCTTAGTTTCCACGGAAACGGTAATCCTTCCGAAAAAAATACCACAAGCAACGAAGTGCTGGTAGGTTTTGACAACTATTCAACTCTCCTTTCAGGAGGAGAAGCACGTAACCTCAGAATGCAGCATGAGGAATTTGTAAGCTCTTTTAAAAATACTATAATCCTTTGGATTGGTAACTTTGTTCCACAGATTATACTTTCACTTTCACTCGCAGCCTGGTTCACAGATGCAAGACTTAAAATTATGGGCAAGGGCTTCTTTAAAGTTGTAATGTACATGCCCAACATTATTACAGCAGCATCAGTATCAGTACTCTTTATGTCACTCTGCTCAGACAAGGGTGCAGTAAATCAGGTTCTTGGTGCAATCGGTGTAGGCCCAATCGACTTCCTCAAGGGTACAGTTGCATCAAGAGGAACTGTAATGTTCATTCAGACATGGCTCTGGTTCGGTAACACAATGATAATGCTTATGTCAGGTATCATGGGTATCAGCCCTTCACTCTTTGAAGCTGCTGAAATCGACGGTGCTACAAGTACACAGGCATTCTGGAAAATTACTATCCCGCTTCTCAGCCCTATCATGGTATACACACTCGTAACATCAATGATAGGTGGTCTCCAGATGTTCGATATTCCTTACCTCTATCATACAGGTACAGAAATCAACAAGGATATCCAGACTGTTGCAGTTTATATCTTCCAGAGATATAAGAACAAGAACGGTGCACAGTTCGGTTATGCCGGTGCAGCATCAGTAATACTCTTTATCGTAACACTCGCTCTTGGTTCAATTACATTCTTCCTCAACAGAGACAAGGACGAAATTGCCAAGAAAAAACAGCGTAAAAAGCTTCAGAAAGATGCTAAGGCAAGGAGCAAGCAGTTTGGAGGTCTTAGTATATGAGTAAAAACAGTATGAAATCTACTTACGGTGCAGCAAAAGACAACTACACCAAAAAAATTAAAATCAAATCATGGATTTTGTTTGCATGGATGGTAATACTTACTATTATCTGTCTTCTCCCGATTTATATTCTTTTGATTAACTCAACACGTTCATCAGTTGAAATTCAGAACGGTTTCTCACTTATCCCAAGCGGAAATTTCTCTGAAAACTTTAAAACACTTACAACAAGTTCACAGTTCAAATCATCAGTAAATATGGTTTATGGTTATAAGAACAGTGCAATCATTACAATAAGTGCAACAATCCTCACAGTATTCTTCTCTGCACTTACTTCATACGGTATCCACGTATATGATTTCAAGCTTAAGGAAATTTCCTACACAGTAATTCTTATGGTTATGATGGTTCCTGTACAGGTAACCGGTGCCGGATTCCTCAGCTTTATGATTGACCTTAAGTTACATAACACATTCTGGCCACTTATCATTCCTGCTGTTGCAGCTCCGGCAGTTGTATACTTTATGCGTTCATACATGAAGTCATCATTCCCGCTGGAAATAGTTGAAGCAGCACGTATTGACGGTTCAGGTGAGTTCGGTACATTTATTAAAATCGCTCTCCCTATGATGAAGCCTGCTATTGCAGTACAGTCAATATTCGCATTCATTCAGAACTGGAACAACCTCTATACACCTCAGATGATTCTTCTTTCAGTAGGTGTAGAAAAGAAAACACTTCCGATGATGATGGCTTCACTTACAGCAAGTGATAAAATTGATTACGGTGTAGTTTATATGGCTATTGCCCTTTCAGTAGTACCAATTATCGTAGCATATGTTTTCCTTTCAAAGTTTATTATTGCCGGTGTAGCACTCGGCGGTGTAAAAGAATAAAAATAATCGGGCGGAATTTATATTCCGCCCTTTTTGTTTTTGTCAGAGATTTGAAACAGCCTCATCAAACCAGTCTTTTGAATCAAAGCTTTCAATTTCGCCCTTGTCGCATGCAAGTGCAAGTTCGGAGCAAATCGGTATTCTGCCGATTACGGGAATACCGTATTCAATTGCTACTTCATCAACATGACTTTCACCGAATACTTTAATTTTCTTTCCGCAGTCGGGACATTCAAGCCAGCTCATATTTTCAATTATGCCGATAATCGGAATATTCATCATTTTAGCCATTTTAACGGCTTTTCCGACAATCATTGAAACGAGTTCCTGAGGAGATGTTACGATAATTATTCCGTCAACAGGTATAGACTGAAAAACAGTAAGAGGAACATCGCCTGTTCCCGGAGGCATATCAACAAAAAGGTAGTCAATATCCTTCCATATAACATCAGTCCAGAACTGCTTTACAACACCGCCTATAACAGGACCTCTCCATATAACGGGGTCTGTATCGTTTTCAAGCAGGAGATTTATTGACATAACATCAATACCGCCCTTGCTTTTTACGGGAATAAGTCCGTCATCAGTACCTTCAGCACGTTTTTTAATGCCAAAAGCCTTTGGAATAGATGGGCCAGTTACATCGGCATCAAGAATACCGACATTTTTGCCGTTTTTTTTCATATTTACTGCAAGCATGGAAGAAACGAGAGTTTTTCCGACACCGCCCTTACCGCTGACGATTCCTATAACCTTTCCGATTTTGCTTAATTTGTTGGGCTTTTCGAGAAAACTTTTAGATTCGCAGTTGCTTGAACAGCTTGAACAATCGTGATTACATTCACTCATAAAGAAAATCACTCCTTAAAAATTAATAATAATAACCATACTCACTGCAAAAACAGTAGGTATGGAAATATTTGGACTATGTTTTTATTATAGCATTTGATGGAAAATAAGTCAACAGTTATTTCTGATTTACAAAAGCGGTGCAAACATTCGCAGAATATAGCCTGCAATTTTGTTTTTCAAAGGACGTTCGGAGCAATCTTTCAAAGTGATAAGCTGTGAAAGCTCCTGAGTTTCGATAAAATCGTTTTTAATATCCTTAATGGCGGAGCTTTTATAGAGTATTGTCGCACATTCAAAATGCAGATAAAGGCTTCTGTAATCAAGGTTTATCGTTCCGACAACACCGACATTATCATCGGATACAAAATTTTTAGCATGAATAAATCCGGGGGTGTATTCATAAATTTTAACGCCTGCCTTTATAAGCTCCGGATAGTAAGTCCATGCAATTGCATACGCATACCACTTATCGGGAATATGCGGAGTAATTATGCGGACATCTACTCCCTTTTTGGCGGAAAGCTTTAAAGATGTTAAAAGCTCGTTGTCGGGAATAAGATACGGAGTAGTGATATAGAGATATTTTTGTGAATTGTTTATAATATCCATGTATACGAGTTCGCCGATATGTTCATCATCGAGAGGGGAATCAGAAAAAGGCTGTACAAAGCCGTCATTTGCAAAATTTCCCTTTACATTGTATTTTGGAATAAATTCCAGATAGTTGCAGAGTACAGGCTCATCGATTTCCCATAGCTGTAAAAACATTACAGTAAGATTCCATACGGCATCGCCCTTAATCATAAGTGCAGTATCTTTCCAGTGACCGAATCTTTCCTTGCGGTTAATATATTCGTCTGCAAGGTTAGTACCGCCATTGAAAGCCGTATGACCGTCAATAACGAGAATTTTTCTGTGGTCACGGTTATTCTGAACAGATGAAAGAAAAGGACGGAAAGGGTTAAAAATTTTGCACTTTATACCACATTCCGAAAGTTCACGGAAATACTTTTCGGGCATATTTATCTGAGTTCCCACACCGTCATACATAACCCTGATTTCAACGCCCTCTTTTGCTTTTTGCTTGAGAATATCGGCAATAGTGTCGAACATATAGCCGGCAGATATTATGAAGTATTCCATAAAAATAAATTTTTCGGCTTTTTTAAGTTCAGTAATCATATCTTCAAACTGAAGTTCACCGACAGAGTAATATTTTACTTTTGTATTATTATATACCGGATACGCCGAAACATTCAGCACATATTTTGAAAGATTGGACATGCTTTGATTTTCATTTTCAAGCAGTATCTGCGTATCGGGTGACTGATGCAGATAATTGTTTCCGTATTCGGTACTGCGTTCCTGTGCCTTTATGAATATTTTACGGCTGAACTGTATTTTTAAATAAAGATAAGTAAGACCGCCGAAAACGGGAATTATACTTATAAGCATTATCCATGACAGCTTATATGAGGGGTTTTCGTCCTGACTGTTGATATATATAACAAGTACAATATCCAGAAGAGTCAGCAGAGCATAGACAAAGTAGAATTTTTCATTCAGTTTCCATATTCCGATTACGAGGACAGCAACCTGTACAAGCATAAGAAATACAGTAAAAACGAGACGACTGAAAATCTTGCTTAAAAACTTTTTCAAATTAATCACCTCTTGAATATTTTTTAAAAATTATAATACATCATGAAAGGAAGTATCTTTATGAAGATTATAACACCTTACGAAAGAAAGGTTTTCTATTATGAAACCGATAAAATGAATGTGGTTCATCATTCCAACTATATCCGTATGCTTGAGGAGGCTCGGATTGATTTTCTTGAAAAGGCAGGTATGCCGTTTGAAGATATAGAGAAATTCGGTGTAATGGTTCCCGTGCTTTCGGCGGAGTGTCATTATATTTCTCCTCTTGTTTTTGACGAAAAATTTGCGGTATACCAGAAAATTGAAAAATTCAACGGAGTCCGCCTTGAAATTTCATACAGAATAGTAAGCCGTGACAGCGGAAAGCTGTGTGCGGTGGGAAAGACTTCCCACTGCTTCACAGATATGAATATGAAACCTATAAGGACTAAGGGAAAATATCCCGAAATATACAGCGTTTTTAATGAATATACAGGTTATGAGACAGAGGACTGATTCAGATAGGGCTTGAGATATTTGCCTGTATAGGATTTTTCACACTGTGCGATTTCCTCCGGAGTGCCGCATGCAACAATCTGACCGCCTCCGTCACCGCCCTCAGGACCTAAATCAATGATATAATCGGCAACTTTTATTACATTGAGATTATGTTCGATTACAAGAACTGTATTTCCGCTGTCGGTAAGTCTGTGAAGTACATCGATAAGCTTGTGAACATCGGCAGTGTGAAGTCCTGTTGTAGGTTCATCGAGAATATAGATTGTTTTTCCTGTGGGACGCTTTGAAAGCTCCGTTGAAAGCTTTACACGCTGTGCCTCACCGCCCGAAAGAGTAGTTGCAGGCTGACCGATTTTTATATATCCGAGTCCGACTTCCTGAAGTGTTTTGAGTTTTCGGTAAATTTTTGGTATATGTTCAAAAAACAGCACTCCCTCATCAACGGACATTTCAAGTATATCATAAATAGATTTGCCTTTGTAGTGTACTTCAAGCGTTTCACGATTGTAGCGTTTTCCCTTGCAGACTTCGCACGGAACGTAAATATCGGGCAGAAAATGCATTTCAATTTTTTTGATACCGTCACCCTCGCAGGCCTCACAGCGTCCGCCCTTTATATTGAAAGAGAACCGACCGCTTGTATATCCCTTAGCTTTGGCGTCGGAAGTTTTAGCGAAAAGCTCCCGTATATCGGTAAAAACTCCGGTATAAGTTGCGGGATTTGAACGGGGAGTTCGTCCGATAGGGGACTGGTCAATATTTATAACCTTGTCGAGATTTTCAATACCGGGCATTTCGCTGAATTTACCGCTTTTTATTTTAGCGTGATTAAGTTTTCCGGCAAGGTGCTTGTATATAATTTCGTTGACAAGGGAAGATTTTCCCGAACCTGATACACCCGTAACGCATACAAGCTCTCCGAGTGGAATTTTCACATCAATATTTTTGAGATTGTGTTCGCAAGCTCCCTTGACAGTGAGATATAAACCGTTTCCGGTACGTCTTTTATCGGGAACGGGAATTTTTTTCTTTCCGCTGAGATACTGACCTGTTATAGATTCTTCACATTTCAGAAGATTTTCAACAGTACCGGCAAAAACAACGTTTCCGCCGTTTATACCTGCTCCGGGACCTATGTCAACAATATAATCGGCTGAAAGCATAGTGTCGTCATCGTGTTCGACTACTATAAGAGTATTTCCCAAATCACGCAGGTGCTTGAGAGTAGCTATAAGCTTGTCATTGTCACGCTGATGAAGTCCTATGCTCGGTTCATCAAGTATATATAATACTCCCGTAAGCGATGAACCTATTTGTGTTGCAAGCCTTATACGCTGACTCTCACCGCCCGAAAGAGTTCCCGAAGGTCTTGAAAGCGTAAGATATTCAAGCCCTACACTTTTCAGAAATCCAAGACGTTCACAGATTTCCTTGATAATTTTTTCGCCTATAAGCTTTTCAGTTTCGGAAAGCTGAATATTTCTGAAAAATTCAAGGCAGTCCCGCACAGACATCTGAGTAAGTTCGTATATATTTATTCCGCCGACCGTAACGGCAAGGCTTTCGGGTTTAAGACGTTTTCCGTGACATTCGGGACATTCGGATTCAGTCATACAGGATTCTATTTCAGACTTCATATAATCGCTGTTAGTATCTCTGTATCTTCTTTCGAGATTATTTATAACGCCCTCAAAACCTCCGTATCTGACACCGCCTCCGAATGATTCAAGAACTTTCAGTTCAAGCTTTTCATCAGTTCCGTAGAGGAAAACTTTCTGAATTTTTTCGGGAAGTTCCCCGAAAGGAGTATCAAGGCTTATATTGAATTTTTCGGCAATAGCATTGTAGTACATCAGGGCAATCGAGTCTTTTTCAACAGTATTCCAGCCACTTGCCTTAATAGCACCTTCCAGTATACTTAATTTTTTGTCGGGAACTATAATATCAGGGTCAATATGGCGGAGAGTTCCCAGACCCGTACAGCTCGGACAAGCTCCGAAAGGATTGTTGAATGAGAACATACGGGGATTGAGTTCCTCAATACTGATATTATGTTCGGGACAGGCATAATTCTGAGAAAACATAAGTTCTTCACCGTCGATTACATCAACGGCAACAATTCCGTCAGTAATGGAAAAAACAGTTTCAAGGCTGTCAGAAATTCGGGATTCTATACCGTCCTTAATTACAAGTCTGTCAACGATTATTTCGATGTTATGCTTTTTGTTTTTATCGAGTTTGATTTCTTCGGCGAGGTCGTACATAATACCGTCAATGCGGACTCTTACGTAACCGCTTTTTTTAGCATTTTCAAGTTCCTTGGCGTACTGACCTTTGCGACCTCTTGCAATCGGAGCAAGGAGCTGAATTTTAGTTCCCTTTTCGAGACTCATAATTTTATCGACAATCTGGTCAATACTCTGCTGATGTATTTCACGGTTACACACTGGACAATGCGGAATACCTATTCTTGCATAGAGAAGTCGGAGATAGTCATAAATTTCCGTAACTGTTCCGACGGTCGAACGTGGATTTTTTGAAGTAGTTTTCTGGTCAATAGATATGGCAGGTGAAAGCCCTTCGATACTGTCAACATCAGGTTTTTCCATCTGACCGAGAAACATTCTCGCATATGAAGAAAGGCTTTCAATATATCTTCTCTGACCGTCCGCATAGATAGTATCGAAAGCAAGCGAGGATTTTCCCGAACCCGACAGACCTGTCATAACAATAAAGCTGTCACGGGGAAGTTCAAGGTCGATATTTTTGAGATTATGTTCTCTTGCACCTTTTATAATTATTTTATCTTTCATGTTTGTATCTCCCAGTTTTCATCGAAATATTTCGTAATTTTTTCAAAGTCGCCCTGATATAATATAAAATCTATACTATTTTTTTCGCAAAGAGTTTTAAGAAATTTATCTTCTTCAATCTGTTCGGGTTCTTTGTGAGAGCCGTCACGAAATTCTATAAGACATTCGGGCGACATATTTTCGGGGTCAAAAATTACGAAGTCTATCGATTTGAATTTTATTTTATCAAAGAGTTCATCAAGCTGACTTTTATCGTCGCAATCCTTTATGCATATTATATCATCAAGACAGGTTTTAAGATTGATTCCGAGTGAATATTCATCAGTAAGGGATTTAAGATTTTTAAAAAATTCAAGTTCGCTTTCTGTCAGAAGATTTTTTTTGCAGTATGGATATTCAGGCTCTGGCGGAGGAGGCGGAGGGGGATTGAGCTTTTTTTTAATAATATCTGCAATTCCGAAAACCTTGTTTAAATATATAAATAAAACAGAAATAAAAAGCAGAACCCATAAAGTTTCCATTATTTTTCACCTTTCAGAGCTTTAATCTTATCCCTTAAATATGATGCATGTTCAAATTCGAGCATTTCAGCAGATTTTTTCATTTCGGCTGTAAGCTTTTCAATCAGCTTTTCTTTCTGAGCCTTTGTCATTTTCTTTTCAGAAGTCTTTTTCTCGATATTTTCCTTTGATGTTATTTCAATAACCTTTCTGACATCTTTTTTTATGGTTTGTGGAGTGATATTGTGTTTTATATTGTATTCGGTCTGAATTTTACGGCGTCGGGCAGTTTCGGTTATAGCACGTTCCATAGAGCCTGTGATTTCATCGGCATACATTATAACCTGTCCTTCACTGTTTCGTGCGGAACGTCCGATAGTCTGTATGAGAGCTGTTTCACTTCTTAAAAAGCCCTCCTTGTCGGCATCGAGAATAGCTACAAGAGAGACTTCCGGAATGTCAAGCCCCTCTCTTAAAAGATTTATTCCAATCAGAACATCAAATTCACCGTTACGCAAATCACGTATAATTTTCATACGCTCAATAGTATCTGTTCCGGAATGCATATATCTGACCTTTACTCCGAGATTTGAATAGTATTCCGTAAGGTCTTCAGCCATTTTTTTCGTAAGAGTGGTAATCAGTACACGCTCATTCTTTTCGGTACGTTTATTGATTTCGGAAAGTAAATCGTCAATTTGTCCCTCCGTAGGTCTAACAATAATTTCGGGGTCAACAAGACCTGTGGGACGGATAACCTGTTCTACTATTGTATCCGTTTTACTTTTTTCAAATTCAGCCGGAGTAGCACTTACGAATATAATATTTTTTACATGTGAATAAAATTCATCGAAATTAAGCGGTCTGTTATCGAAAGCACTCGGAAGTCTGAAACCGTATTCAACTAAAGTATTTTTTCTTGCACGGTCACCGGCATACATTGCACGAATCTGCGGAATAGTAACATGACTTTCATCAACTATAATCAGAAAATCTTCGGGAAAGTGGTCGAGAAGTGTCATGGGAGTACTTCCGGCAGGACGACCGGAAAGTATTCTTGAATAGTTTTCAATGCCCGAACAGAATCCGATTTCTCTCAGCATTTCAATATCGTAATTAGTACGCTGTGTAATTCTCTGTGCCTCAATAAGCTTATGGTTAGATGTAAAGTAATCAACACGCTCTGCGAGTTCCGACTGAATTTCTTTAATGGCAGTTTCGAGCTTATCGGGACTTACTATATAGTGAGAGGCAGGAAATATTGATGCATGCGAGAGAGTTGCCTTTACTTCTCCCGTCAGTACATTTATTTCGGAAATTCTGTCTATTTCATCTCCGAAAAATTCAACCCTTACAGCAGTATCATCGGAATCGGAGGGAAATATTTCAAGAACATCTCCTCTGACTCTGAATTTATTACGTGTAAAATTAATGTCATTGCGTTCATACTGAATTTTAACAAGTTCATTTATAATATCGTCACGGGATTTCTCCATACCCTGCCTTATAGATACCATCATAGAGCGGTATTCCTCCGGACTTCCGAGGGAGTAGATACACGATACACTTGCAACTATTATAACGTCCTTTCTTTCGGCAAGTGCGGAAGTTGCGGAATGTCTTAACTTGTCAATTTCGTCATTGATTGAGGAATCCTTTTCGATATAGCTGTCAGTACTCGGAATATAAGCTTCGGGCTGATAGTAGTCGTAATATGAAACAAAATATTCAACGGCATTTTCGGGGAAAAATTCCTTAAATTCCGAACATAGCTGACCGGCAAGTGTTTTATTGTGTGCAAGTACAAGAGTAGGCTTGTTGACCTTTGCGATAACATTTGCCATAGTGAAAGTCTTTCCCGAACCTGTAACGCCCATTAATACCTGTTCTTTTTTTCCGGCAAGTATTCCGTCCGCAAGTTTCTGAATAGCTTGTGGCTGGTCACCGGAGGGCTTGTAATCTGAAACAAGTTTGAAATAGTCCATAAGTTTTATAGCCTCCTTATTTTTTCTGATTTGCATAGTACTATTATATCACATATCAGCTGTAAAATAAAGGGATATTTAAAAAAATCCGAACAAAATTTCTTTGAATTGAAAAAATTACCTGTAATATAATTTTATATTTAAGTCATAATACTAACACGGCATCAAAAACAACTTTTAAAGGAGATTTAACTATGAAAGGTGAATTTACTCAGAAGGGCAAGGAAGCTCTTGAAAGATTTAAAATGGAATCTGCAAGCGAAGTAGGAGTTACTCTCAAGCAGGGCTACAACGGCGACCTTACTGCAAGACAGGCTGGTGCAATCGGCGGTCAGATGGTCAAAAAGATGATTGAGTCCTATAAAATGCAGTAAATTTAACTAAAATAAAACGGGGCGGATTGAAAAATCCGCCTTTGTTTTGTTATCTTATTTTAGCACCGGCAGGGATACTGTCATCAGCGAACAGAACTTTTACGCCGTCCGGAGTATCGCATGCACAAATCATTCCGTTGCTTTCAACACCGCAGAGCTTTACAGGTTTGAGATTTGCAACAATCTGAACTTTTTTTCCGACAAGTTCATCGGGTTTATAGTATTCAGCGATTCCGGAAACTACCTGACGTCCGCCCATACCGTCATCGAGCTGGAGACAGAGGAGCTTTTTTGATTTCTTGACTTTTTCGCATGAAATAACTTTAGCAACACGCAAATCGGCTTTCTGGAAATCCTCAATAGTTATCTCCGGAGCAAGCTCGGGAGCGTCAAAAGGCTTTTCCTCTTTAGGAGCATTAGCTAAAATCAGTGCATTGAGTTCTTCGATTTCCTTGGCAACATCGATTCTCGGGAAAAGCACTTCGCCCTTGTGTACAGTAACATCAGCAGGAAGAATGTTCCAGAGTGCGGAATTTTCGTAATTGGCATTTTCGGGGGCAATTCCGATTTGTTCCCATACTTTCGGCATAGTGGAAGGCATATAAGGGAAAAGAAGTGTTGATGAAATTCTGATAGCTTCAAGCAGATTATAGAGAACTCCGGCAAGACGTGGCTTAAGTGATTCGTCCTTTGCAAGTACCCACGGAGCAGTTTCGTCTATATATTTGTTGGCTCTTGAAATTACCTTGAAAATTTCCTCAAGAGCAAGATTAATCTGAACTTTATCGATAAAACCGTCAACTTTATCTCTTAAAGAAAGAGCCATTTTCTTGAGTTCGGAGTCAGCGGAATCATCAAAAGCCTTTTCATTCGGGAGAGTGCCGTCAAAATATTTTACAACCATAGCAACAGTTCTTGAAACGAGGTTTCCGAGGTCGTTTGCAAGGTCGGAATTTATACGGTTTATCATAATTTCATTTGAGAAAGAGCTGTCCGAACCGAGAGCCATTTCACGCAGAATATGATAGCGTATAGCATCACATCCATATCTTTGACCGAGTACAAACGGGTCAACGACATTTCCGAGAGATTTTGACATTTTCTGACCGTTGAAAGTAATCCAGCCATGTACAGCAAGGTGCTTAGGAAGTGGCAAATCGAGAGCCATAAGCATAGCAGGCCATATAATTGCATGGAATCTCATAATATCCTTTGCAACCATATGAACATCAGCAGGCCAGTATCTTTCGAAATCATCGTATTTATCGTTGAGATAGCCGAGAGCGGAAATATAGTTTGAAAGAGCGTCAATCCATACATAAACGACATGTTTTTCGTCAAATGTTACGGGAATACCCCATGTAAAGCTTGTACGTGAAACGCACAAATCCTCAAGACCGGGCTTTATGAAATTGTTTACCAGTTCAACGGCACGTGACTTAGGCATAAGGTAATCGGTTTCAGTGAGGAGCTTTTCAAGACGTTCAGCGAATGGTGACATTTTGAAGAAATATGCTTCTTCCTTAGCATCTGTAACTTCACGTCCGCAGTCGGGACACTTTCCGTCTTTAAGCTGTGATTCTGTCCAGAAGCTTTCGCAGGGAGTACAGTATTTTCCTGTATATTCGCCCTTGTAGATATATCCCTTGTCGTAGAGCTTTTTAAATATTTTCTGAACAGTTTCGATATGATAATCGTCAGTCGTGCGGATATATCTGTCATAATCGACATTCATATAGCTCCATAATTTTTTGAATTTTTCAACGATTTCGTCAACATATTCCTTAGGTGAAACGCCCTTTTCGCTTGCTTTCTTTTCGATTTTCAGACCATGTTCGTCAGTGCCTGTAAGGAACTTGACATCATATCCCTGCATTTTTCTGTATCTTGCAATAGAATCGCATGCAACAGTTGTATAGCAGTGACCTATATGCGGATTGCCCGAGGGATAATAAATCGGGGTAGTGATATAAAATTTCTTGTTCATTTCACAATCTCCTTTTTGAAATAAATTTGCATAGCTATATTATACATCATTTTGCAGATTTTGTCATGTGTTTTTGAAAAAATTTTCCCTGAAAGGAATCAAGTTCCGCCTGATGCTTGTCGATACCTCCTAAAACTGCAATTTTATTGGCAGACCAAAGAGGTGCAATAAGCTTTGATTTGTCGCCGTCACCGGTAATTCTTTCTACAACGGTTTCGGGCGGAAGAAGTTCGAGCTGACGGACTGTTATATCAATATATTCATTCACAGATAATATACTGAATTTATTTTTTGAATAAATATCTGCAAGGGGGGTATTTTTTATTATATGCAACATCTGAATTTTAACGGCATCGGGATTAATATTCGCAGTCTGACGTGCGGTTTCAATCATCATATCGGGAGTTTCAGACGGCAGACCGTTTATTATATGCAGGCATATACGGATATTGTTTTCCTTGAGCTTATAATATCCTTTCAGAAATTCATCATGGGAATATCCACGGTTAATAAATTTTAAAGTTTCATCGTGAACCGACTGCAAACCGAGTTCCACAGTAAGATTTGTGCGTGAATTTAAATCCTTAAGATAATTTATAACATCATCGGGCAGACAGTCTGCACGGGTTCCTATTGATATACCGCATATGTCATTGAATTTCAGCGGAATTTCAAAGAGTTCACGGAGCTTTTCAGCCGGAGCATAAGTATTTGTATTAGCCTGAAAATATGCAACAGCCTTAGCATCGGGATTTTTGCGGTGAATACGTTCAAGCTCGGATTCAATCTGATTTTCAATGCTTAAATCCGGCTTAGTGAAGTAACCGCTACCGCCGTCACAGAAAATACAGCCTCCCGTACCCTTTGAACCGTCAATATTCGGGCAGGTAAATCCCGCCTCAATAACAGCCTTGTATACTTTAAATCCATATTTATGTTTATTATAATAATTAAGAGTGTGATAGCGTTTGTTGTCGTCCGAATATTTAAAGGGATTCAATAAAAATTCCTCCTGATACTAATGAAAACAGACAAAGAATTAACTTTGTCTGTAATCTGAAAGATTATCCATGCATAATATCGTCCTGTTCGTCAGCATACTGATTTGAGTCAGCCTGATAAGTTTCAATACTGTCGATATTTATATCTTCTTCGGGTTCAGGAACTGCAACAGGTTCAGCAACCGGCTGAGGAGTCTGTGTTACTTCAACAGCAGGCTGGGTAACTGTATTCTGATTAGCTTTTGCAGAATTTTGAGCTTCCTTGAGCTGTTTTTCGTAAGTTGATTCAATATATATATCCTCATCGGCAAGACTTCCGGCAAATTTAAGCTGTTTTACCGGTATTCTTTTAAGAGGGGAATATACAAATTTTCCGCATGAATATGTACAGTCAACGAGACCGCTTTTTTCACAGAGGACTTTATTTCCGGATTTTGCACGTTTTCCGAAATGACAGTAATCACATTTCGGCGGAATTGATTTGCTGAAATATTTTTTATTAGGTTTGAATATTGACATAATGCCCATAATTTTTGCTCCTTTAAAAAAAACATTATTATTATTATATCACAGTAATATTCATTTGTCCAGTATTTTTATGAAAATATTTTTTTTATAAATAAAAAACGGGCAGAAACATTCTGTCCGTTTTTATTGTTTATGCTGTAATATTTGCATATCTTTCGGAGCTGAGTATATCCATCATAATCGCATAGGGGTTTATATTTCCTGATTTTACCATATCGAAAATCTGAGGGGAAGCTCCGGAAACAAGAGCCGTACCGCTTTCGTGCATAGTTACGGGAACTTGCTGTGTACGTGCATTGACATTCCAGAAAACGACATTCGGGAGAGTATATCCTTTTTTCTCGAATTTTCTCTTTGCTGTTTCGTAGTTGGTAAAGCTTTTGTCACCGTCCATAGCACAGTTATCAAATTCCATATCGGATATAATGTATATAGTTTCGGGAAGTTCTTCCTGAGGAGTTTTATTTTTAACAGCCGTTTTAAGAATAAGGTCGAAAACAGCCTGAATATCAGTATTTGCACATTCATTGAATGATGATACATATTTTACTTTTTCATAAATATCATTTCCCTTAACTTCAACAAGCTGTGGACTCATTGAAAAAGTAATGAAGTGATTTTTAAAAGCACCTTTATTGTGTTCCGCAAAGTAAATACCGAGAGAAAGTGCAACATCGGCAGGGCTTGGATTTCCTCCGCAGTACATAGAGCCCGAACCGTCCACAACGGCAATAGCATTCTGAACGTTTTCGATATTGCTGAGAGCGTTCCATGTTACATCAAGGGATTTTTTCTCATCATCGGACATTTCAACGCATTCACTCCAATGGTTCCCTGTTATTTTTCTTACAATTTCGTATGGATAAAGAGTGCCGGTATTGAGATTGGAATTACCCTTTGCAACGCTGTCAAGAAAAGCTGAATATCTTTCCTTGTCGTTACGCAGAAAAGCTTTTCTGTATTTAAGCATAGCCTTTGAGGGCTGTTTTGAGTAGTCGAAAGAGTAGTCTTTGTTGCAGAGTCTGCTTTCGAGAATATCGATGTATTTTCTGAGTGCGGAAAGAGTTTTTCTGTATGTACATTCATTCATACCGAGGTCAGAGGCGATTTTTCTTGCAAGTGCTTTTGTTTTGTTTGATGAAGTATTTACAGACGGCAACCATTTTGCAAGAAGTGAAACTTCCTTGTTTTCGCTCATGTTTTTTGTATCTTCTTCAAGCTGATTTTTGATTATATTAATTATATCGCTCTGAACTTTCATATCATAAAGCGAAAGCATATCGTCCCATCTGCCGTATTCGGGAATCAATTTGAGATTTTTTCTTGCGGATTCAATATTTAAATATGCAATAGTATTAATAGCGATTCTGAAAAATCTTCTTTCACCGAGACCGCCTCTTATATCTCTTGCAAAGAAAAGAATTTTCATAGTCAGGTCTCTGTTTTCTGCAAATGATTTTACAACAGCTTTTGAAATTTCCGTAGTATCAGCATTTCTCATAGCACCAGCCATATAGAAAAGGTCAAGGCAGTCTGAAAAAGTGCTTGCATTTGTAACTGCACCGTTTTCGGTATAAGTGATATTTGACTGTTTTTTAAGGTTGTTCAGAAAACTCATAATAAAAATTCCTCCTTGCGTGTTCTGTTCTTTCAGGGGGACTCTGTCCCCCTGTACCCCCTGCCAGCCTTTTGAAAAAGGCTGGAGCGAAAACTTTTTTACACGATACGTTACACATACAGGCACTTGCATAAAGCAGTAATCCTGTTCCCATCATAGTGTCGGATTGCTGTCAGTACCGTATTATTTTAATATATTTCATTTCACGATACCATTTGTCTTAAGAATTTTTTTTATAAGATAAATTGCTGTTGGTATCGTATTTATGCACGTTGCATTTTTATCTGAAAGGGAATCGAACCCCAATTTCCGCAATGCAGAAAGCTACTCATACCAGCAATGAAAAACTGCTGTCTGCAACGTTAAATTATACACGATGCTTACAAGACCTTTCGGACTGTTTTGGATTCGAACCAAATAAAAACCATAAAATTGCTGGAAGCATCGTTAAATATTATCTGAAAAATGCACGGTACACTGTGCTTTTAAACTACATTGCCTATGACGGACTCGAACCGCATCTTTCCGCATTATAGTTATGCGGAATGTTTTCTCTCAATGCACAAAAAAATGGTGGCGACTAAAAAATTTGCTGTATGTACCGTTTTTTTACAAGACACATTTTTTCTTTATATTGACAGTATAAATAATAAACAAAATTGCTGTAAGTGTCTTAACAAGATGCTGTAATATTGCTTTAGCAGAGCATAAATAAATAATTGCTGTCAGCACCTTGAAATTATTATCCTTTGACCACTCCCACTGTAAATAATTGCTTGACAGGTTCAAACAAATCGGTTTGATTAGCCATAACCTCATTAATATCCTTGTAAGCGAATCGGGATTCCTCTGCAACATCGGATTTGTTATTTTTTCCGAGTACAACACCCTGATTTTTAAGGTCAACCATAACGGATTCGACTGAAAATTCTTCAACGGCTTTTGTGCGGGAATATTTTCTGCCTGCACCGTGAGAAGATGACATAAAACTGTCGGGATTTCCTTTACCCTTTACTATATAGCTGTAACTTCCCATAGCACCGGGGATAATAGCAAGTTCTCCCTCCGTAGCCCTGATAGCACCCTTACGGTGTACCCATACATCTTTGCCGAAATGATTTTCAAGTGAGGCATAATTGTGGTGACAGTTGATTTTATTTGAAAATTCGGTATTTATTCCGGTGAATTTCTGAACGGATTCGCTGAAAATTTCACATACTTTTCTAAGCATAACAGCTCTGTTTTCGTATGCAAAATCCATAGCGAGATTCATATAATGAAGATAGCTTTTTCCCTCCGCAGAATCAACAGGAAGAAACGGAAGATTATATTCACCCGGAACTTGCGACCAGTATTTTTCATTTAAATCCTTTGCAATTCTGTTGAAATGCTGACCGATTACGTTTCCGAAATGTCTTGAACCCGAATGTAGCATAATACAGGCAAGACCGTTTTCGTCCTCCTGAATTTCGATGAAGTGATTACCACCGCCGAGAGTACCGACCTGAAAAAAACCTTCATCGATTTCGGGAAGAAGTTCGCTTTCGGAGTAATATTTTTGCAGTTCCTGTTTTGCTCTGGAAAGGACTTCAGATTCCTGCGGTTTTTTATAGTGGGAAATTCCGACAGGAATAGTACGCTGAATATTTCCGACTATAACCTTAATCAGATTTCCACTGCCCGTAACAGTTTCCTTAAGGAGCTTTACAGGAATATTTGTCTGAACGAATCCCATACCGCACCCGATATCAACCCCTACGGCATTGGGAATAACAACATCATTGCAGGCAATAACTCCGCCGATAGGCATACCCTTTCCCATATGAGTATCGGGCATAAGAGCCACCCACTTGTATATAAAAGGAAGATTAGCGAGGTGCAAAGCCTGTTCGAGACAGTTTTCGTCAACGGATTCGGGATTACTGCACCATATTTTTATCGGGAATTTCTGTTTGTCTTTCTGATACTGTACGAACATTAAATTCACCTCTCTGTAATTTTTATTATTTATTACGCCTGAGCAGTTCCGGAGCCTACCGCTGAAACAAGGGAACTGCTTTCAGCAACGCCACCCCAACGTCTAACATCACAATAATTTCATTCATAAATAAAAAATTTGCTGTTCCGATATCTTATCAACAAGATACAGTCAGTGTTCTTTCGTTTTTTATTAACGAACTACTTACTGAACAGGGTGTTTATTAAATTTTCCGTAGGAAAGTTTATCGCCTTGAAATTCATAAAGAGATGTATCAACACATCATATCCAAGCTTTAAAGAAAGCTTTTTTCAGATTCTTTATGACATTTTCACGGCTCGACCGTTACAAATTTAATCATAACGGGCATTTCCGGCATTAGCCGAACCGCCTTTTCAGACGTTTGCGGTGTACTTTTCAGGTACCCCTGCGGTATGTTTATATTATATCACAGCTTTTTGGAATAATCATCTAAAAAAACCTGCGAACTTTATCCTTGAAATTCCAGTTTTGACAATAAAAAAAGAGAGTGGGAACGCATTTAAGGCGTTCCCAGAATTTTTTATAATTTACTTTCGGCATCATCAAGATTTTTGTATCCGTATAATTTGACGGTATTCAGCATAATAAGTTCAGCGGGATTTTTTCCGGAGCTGTACAAATCAGCAATAAAACGACCGTAAAGCGTAAGAGTTTCGGGAGAGTATGTTGAAAGCTCGCCCTTGAGATATGTTTCGTATGAAGTATTTTCGGCACTGTCATCAGCGGAAGTGATACTTCTTGCGTTTTTGGCGAGTTTTGGATATTTTTCGGCGAAATCCTCCATAAATCCGACCTGAATAACAGCAATCTGATTAATTATATTACGCTGTTCGGAAGTCATAACGGGGAGGGAAGATTCGATTTCCCTGTATTCCTCGGGAGAGGTGTATTCCATCATACGTGCGTATTTTTCAGAAATAAGATTTCTTCCGGAATTTTCAGCGTTGTGCAAATCGGATAGATAGCTTTCAAGGAGTTCGTCACTCCACGTCATATACTGACTTTTACGCATAATGCTGAAAGTTTCAAAATCGTCCTGACATGATGCACGACCGCCTTTATTTTTAACTTTATCAAACATATTCCATTCAGCGGAAATTATATCATTTATATGCTGTTCTCTGATATTCATAGAAAAAATCTCCTTTGCGATAGTTTCGAGGTAATTGCATTGCGGAAAACCGAGAGTCTCCGCAATATCCGAACATATTTTTTCGATAATATTAATGTGAAAATCCTGAAAGTTAATCTGTCCGAACCATTCTTCAGGCGGAATTTTATTCCAGCAGTCTGAATCGGGAACTTTTGAGAAAAGACTAATCAAATCCTTCTGTATATCGGGAAGTATCTTAAAATTCTCCATAGCCTTGACGAGCCATTTTCTGTGGGGCATGTATTTTTTATTAAGTATAAAAGCAACGCTGATTACATCGTTTGCGAAATCGTTAAGAAGTAGCTGTGCATTTAAAATATCACCCCTTGCCATAGCTCTGGGATAGTTGCACTGACCATCCTGACAAGCCTGTGCGAGAGCCTGTGCGAGCTTTGCATTTTTTACATTTTCGGGATAGTAGGAATATTTTTGTCTTATGCCTGATATTATTCCGGAATCGTCACGGAAAATCTTTCCGTTTGTAAGTTCAGCGAAAGCGTATTCGGGAATATCGTAAAAATCACCATTGATTTTTTTAGTGAAATCGGAAATTTTAAAGACTCCGCGTCTTATTCTGAGTTTTGGAAATCCTCTGAAATATTCGGGAAGTTTATCGTATTCAGATTTCAAAGCATTTCCAATCTTATTATAAGTTTCATCATCGAGCCACATACAGAAACCGCAACCGAAATCGTGGTCACGGGATATTCTGTCATCGAATCCGTAGCAGTCCGAACCCTCTCCGGCAATTCCGACAGCGATTTTATCGGCATAATCGGGGAATTTTTGTTCAATCATAGGCTTTCCGAATTTGTTATAATACTGTTCTGCAAGATAAATGCCGGTAAATTTTTCACCGGAAACTGATTCAAGATTTGCAAGAAGTCTCTGATATGCCTTAGTGTAACCGGTTCTCCTGTGGAGTTCCTCAAGAGCCTTTTCGTAATAATGAACAGCAAGCGGATAATCCTTTTTGACCGTCATAACATCAGCCATAGCGGACAGGGCGGAACTGTAATGGAAATCCTTTTCTTCATCACGTTCAAAAATCTGAAGTGATTTGACGGCATTTTTTTCAGCCTCTTTAACATTTCCGCAGTGGAGATACGAAAGAGACAAATTGGCATAAGTGGAAGCGAGTTCAGCAGGAGCATCAAGCTTTTCTATAATAGAGAGAGCTTTTTCGAGACATTCGCAGGATTTTGAAAAATCACCTGTTTCCTGATAGAGAAGTGCAAGATTATTGTAGTAGCTTGCGTTGAGAAAATCGTTTTCATCGATGAGAGAATCATATATCTGACGGACTTTCAGATAAAATTCAAGGGATTTTGCGTAATCTCCTGATGCACGGTAAAGATTGGCAATATTAAGGTATGAAGTAGCACCATTGATATTGTTTTCAAGCCGGAAATTTTTAACAAGCTTTTCGAGACTTCCGCAATATGGAACAGCTTTTTTGAACTGGCTTGTATCACGGTAAAGACCGATAAGCTCATTAAGAATACTGATTATCGCACCGGTATCGCCTTCGGAAATAGCAGATTCAAGGCTTTCGGACAGGAACATTTCAGCATCATCGGTTTTATTCCGGGAGAATAAGCTGTCAAGCTTTTCTAAAATTTTGTTTATATCCATAAAAAATCACCTTTCTGATTGAATTTTAATAATAAATGCTGTATAATTATATTATAACGCACGAAAGGAAGTTTTGCAATGAGTAAAATTTTTGAAAATAAATCCGTTCTGATAGGAGTAACAGGCGGAATTGCATCATATAAAATCCCGAACCTTGCAAGAATGATTGTAAAGCAGGGCGGGGAAGTAAATGTCATTATGACCGAAAACGCAACAAAATTCATAACACCGTTTACATTTGAAACGCTTACAAAAAACAAGTGTATAGTTGATACATTCGACAGGAATTTTCAGTACAGCGTTGAACATGTAGCACTTGCAAAGAAATCCGATACAGTGATAATAGCACCGGCAACAGCGAATATAATCGGAAAAATTGCAAACGGAATTGCAGACGATATGCTAAGCACGACAATAATGGCAAGCACTGCACCGAAAATAATATCACCGGCAATGAATCACAATATGTATCATAATCCGATAGTGCAGGATAATATCGCAAAGCTTGAACGCTATGGGTATACAATAATACCTCCCGAACACGGTATGCTTGCAAACGGAGATGACGGTGACGGAAGAATGCCCGATGAAAAAATACTTCTTGAATATATAGTGCGTTCGCTGTATAAAAAAGACTTGTCGGGTAAAAAAATTCTTGTTACAGCTGGAGCTACACAGGAAGCTATTGACCCCGTAAGATATATCACAAATCATTCGACAGGAAAAATGGGATACGCAATAGCACAGGAAGCCGTAAGACGTGGAGCGGAGGTAATTCTGATAAGCGGAAAAACAAATCTTGAAACACCGCCCGGAGTTAAATTTATTCCGGTAATTTCGGCTAAGGATATGTATAATGCTGTTATGGAAAACTTTCCCGAATGTGATATAATTATAAAATCGTCAGCAGTAGCCGATTATACTCCCGAAAGCGTAAGCAATCAGAAAATCAAAAAGAAAGAGGGAAATATGTCGATTCCGTTAAAGCGTACAGACGATATAATAGCTGAACTCGGACGCACAAAAAAGCCGAATCAGTTCATTTGCGGATTTTCTATGGAGACAGAAAATATGCTTGAAAATTCCCGGAAAAAGCTGATTTCAAAGAATCTTGATATGATATGTGCAAATTCGCTTAATCAGAAAGGAGCAGGATTCGGGACTGATACGAACATAGTAACAATTATAACGAAATCGGAAGAAATTCAGCTTGAGCTTATGGATAAATCGGAAGTAGCTGAAAAAATTCTTGATAATATTATTTCAATAATCGAGTAAATTCAAGAAAACGGGCGACTTTAAGAAGTCGCCCCTTATTTTACCATGTGCGTGAATTAAGCTGTCTGAACTGTGCAACGGTTGGAACATGTGAATTTAATCCGCCGTCGACGTTGATAATCTGACCTGTTACGTAACTGCTTTCATCTGATGCAAGGTATACGCACATATGACCAATGTCTTCGGGACAGCCATAGCGGTCAACCATAATATTGCTGAGGAAAATATCCTTGAGAACCTGCGGAACATGAGCATCATTTTCGGGAGTAACAATAAGTCCCGGTCTTACGCAGTTACAGCGGATATTCTGCTTGCCGTACTGCAAGGCGGTTGACTGTGTAAGCAAATCTACACCGGCTTTGGCACAGGCATAAGCAGTTGAACTTAAATCGCCACCGCAGGAAGCCATAGAGCCTATATTGATAACAGAACCCTTTCCGGCTTTCTGCATATACGGGAGAACGCATTTTGTAGCATAAAAAGTTCCTCTTAAATCGCTCTGGAATATATTATCCCACATTTCGAGGGTTAATTCGTCAACTCTGCCGTCCTTAAGGCTTACGTTAGCAGCATTGTTTACGAGAATATCGATTTTTCCGTACTTTTCATATGTATCTGAAAACAGTTTTTCTATACTTGGGGTATCGGTAATATCCATAAAGTGATAAGAAGCCTCTCCGCCGTCATTAATTATGCTGTCAACGACAGTCTGACCTTTTTCCTTACGGCGACCGCAGACAATAACCTTTGCACCTTCAGATGCAAACAGTTTAGCGATACCTACTCCGATACCGCTTGTTGAACCGGTAACAACTGCAACTTTGTTAGCTAATCTTTTCATAGCAACCTCCTGATTTTTTTATATTTTATAAAATGCCGTAGTATTACAATATTATTATACAGCTTTTTCACAAAAAAGTCAATAGCGTTTGAATATTTTTATTTAGAATTAATATTTTTATTTCATACTTTTCAACTGGTTCTGAAGTTCAATCATACGGTTACGGCAGGCAGTAATTTCTCCTGTATACTTGTTGAACCATTCGGTATCAGCTTCATTTGGTTCTTCCTGAAGGAGGATAGCCTGAACGAGTGCGGATTGTGAACGTGAACGTTTTCTTTCGATTTCCTCAATAGTTTTACGGCATTTTTTTATTTCTTTCATAAGCTTTCTTTTTTCAAACATAGGGAATCCTCCGTTAAGAGCCTTTTTTGTCTATTGAATCAACAATTTTTTCGGCATCTTCATAGCCTTTGTCGAGATTTTCAGTAATATCTTCAACAGCCTTTGAAATTTCCTCAAGCTTTTCGGACATCTGCTGGGGATACATTACAAAACAGTAGTGAAGTTCGTTGATAATATTCTGCCTGTAACTGCTGTAATCATTAATCAGGAAAACCATACTTCTTGCAGTTCCCATATCTGACAGAATCATATTGTAATGTTTTTCGTAATCTGTACCCTTTTCGAGATAGATATTTATTTCTTCGTATGTCCGAGTGAGATTTTCCATATACTGATTTTTATAGGCAATCTGATTTTTTTTCTTTTCGTCAATGTAAAGACCGATGAAAACGCAGAGAGCTATTGCAAGAATAATGCTAATTGATATTGCTATGTACATTTTCCTTTTCATTATTTTTTCCTGATTCAAATTCTTTCACCTCACTGACCGCATAATTTTCTTCATAGAGACGCTTTTTTTCCTTTTCAATGGCTGAACGCATACGTTCTTCATCACATTCGGTTTTGATTTTTGAAATAGTAATCACTTCATATACAGCAGTTGCAAGAGTTGGAATTATTACACAGAGCATAAGCAGTTTTTTTGAATTTGCAAAAGAGCCGACCCATTTAAGAAACCTTATTTTTCCGGAATATTTTCCTATAATATTTTCTTTTCTGACGGGAGTGCTGTCATCGGCGGGATTTGCATCGCCTCTTGTTATAAATTCTCCGGAAGTTATTCCGGCAATGCGGTGGGTATTGATTTTTCCATAAATTTCGCTGTCCTCGGAATAAAAGGATATAATGTCACCCTTTTGCAGTGATTCCGGAGAGACTTTTTTAACAATTATAAAATCGCCTGTTTTAAGAGTGGGAGTCATACTCGGAGTGATAATTTTAAGTATGCATACACCGCCGATAAAAGCAGGTTTTTCACGTATTCCGCATATCATTATGTATATATTAAGAGCAATAAGCACGGAAAGCAAGGCAGTCAGTATAATTCCGGAAGCTTTTTTCAGACATCTGAAAATCTTCATTTTTTACCTCTTTTTGTTGAGAAAAACAGTGATTTTATATCTTAATTTTTTCAGCGGATTTGAAGAATTTGCATCAAAAACGTTTCTGATTCTGATTTTTTCCTGCCTTTGCTGACTTTTCTTTTCTTTTTCAATGCGTTTTTCCTCAATGGTATACTGTTCAAGACGTTTTTCAATTTTAAGAAGTTCAAGGCTTTCAGCGGACATTCTGCTTGTATCTTCCGTATGTCCCATAAATTTCATAAGCTTTTTGAAACCACGCTTTGCGACATAATAGGGATTTTTTGAATATTCGGCATAGATAACTTCAAAAGGCTTGCTTTCGATGAGTTTTCTTTCGGCACGGAGTCGCTGAACACGTTCGGCACTGATTCTCTCACGCTCAAGACGTGCATTGGTTTCTTCTTCACGGCGTTTTTTAATTTCCCCGATATTTTCATCGGATTCATTTTCAACGGCACTGACGAGTTCAGCCTCTGCACGTTTTGCACTTTCAATTCTTTCCTGTTCCTCACGCTGACGCTGTTCTTCTTCAGCCCTTGCACGTTCTTCAGCTTCTGCACGTTCACGCTCTTTACGCTTTAGTTCCTCCTGTTCACGGAAAATGCGTTCTTCTTCCTCACGCTTTTTCTGTTCCATAATTTCACGGAGTTTCTTTTCTTTTTCTTCCTTAAGGCGTTTTTCTTCTTCGAGGCGTTCCTGTTCACGCTTACGCTCTGCCATAAGACGCTGTTCTTCAGCACGACGCATTTCTTCTTCAATTTTTCTGCGTTCGGCTTCTTCAGCGAGACGCTTTTCCTCAAGAATATGGTTTTCCTCATCGATAAGATATTGTTTTTCGACAGCAATTATTTTATCTATTTCTTCTGCTATTTCCGAAGAATTTTCGGGCAGTTCTCTTTTCAGCCTGTATCCGTTTGAAAGGGATTTTTCCTCCTCAACAGTAACATCATATTCAGAGGTGTTTTCGAGATTAAACTGCTTTATAATTTTCGGGGAATACGTTCTTTTTTTTCTGCCCCTTATATCATCAGTATTTTCAAGTCCGGTATGATAGCCGAGTAGCATATAATTCATAGATGCCATTCTGTTCAGGTCGGAAATAAATTCCGGAGAGGGATTTTGTGCGGAATCGGCTGTATAAATATCATATCCGACTTTGTCGTAACCCTCTATGAACTGCCAGAGTACAAGACATGCTTTTAAGTCTACATTTTTCGTAATGGCATTTGTTTTCATAACGGGAGGGCGTATAAAGGCATTTCCCATTTTCTGACAGAATTTAGAACCCTTGTAGCTTTCGACGGCAAGCTTTATTTTTTCAATTCTTTCCCATGTGGAATATCCGGATTCTGAATTATTATCCGGAACTTCTGAAATTTCGACTTTCATAGAAAAGCGACAGCTACCGCCGTTTCCTGTATCAGTAACAGTGCTGTAATCAAGAGAATAAGCGTCCTCGTCTTTAGTGACTTCCTTTAATTTTTCATATCGTCTTGTAACAAATATATAAAGGCGGTCAATAAGAGTGTTGAGAAATTTGTTTTCATATGTCAGCAGACTTTCTTCCTTATAGATATTCAGAATTTTTGAGGGAGTAATCCTGCCTGTTTTTTCGTCAATATCCTGAATAAGGTTTGTATGCTGTGCGAGATGCTTTATAGATTCGACAGTAATTTTTTTTGAAAGTGCAATCGGAACTATTTCCTCATTGTCCTCAATAGTTACACGGGGATTTCTTATAACCTTGTCGATATGCAAAAGGCCTTCTTCAATTGCATCAACCCATGACAAATCAACGGTTTTTTTCATAATTCTGCGGTTATATGAAATTGAATTTTTTCCCGAACGAACGAGAGTTTCCATAGGAGCAAGGCTTTTGTCAGAGCCTCTGAAATTTTTATACCATCTGCTGATTTCTCCGCCCAAGGCTTTCCCCTCTTTTCGTTAATTAATAAAGTTTCTGCAGTCTTTCGAGATATGCAACAGATTCCTTCATATTGTTTTTGCCGAATGATTTCTGAAGATAAACGCAGAGTTCCTTAAGCTCGTCACGTAGCATAGCGAGATTGAGCGATTCAAATTTTCTGAAAATCTTTGTAGCAAGAACATAGTCGATACCGTCAATTTCTTCACCGCCACATGCAACATAAACAGGGACAAAAAGATTCATCTGCTTTATAATACGGTTACCGAATGCAACTCTGAGCTTTTCTATTACCCAGAGGTCAAGGAGCTGAATTTTACGCAGGTTTTCCTGATTTATCGGATATTTTTCAATAGCCTCCTTGAAAAGTGCATTAAGTCTTGTAAATCCGATTCTTGCGGGAGGAGTATCGGGAGCATCAAAAGCCACGCCCTTTGAATCGAGGTTTATAGGCTGGGCTCGGTCATAAACCTTATCGGAAATTGAAAACGTTGAATCATCGTTGTTAGCAGTTCCGATATACCATATATTCTGCGGAATACAAAGCTTTCCGTGGTCAAGGTGAACGGGGTCTGTACTCCATACATTGGGAACAAGACTTAATTTCCATTCATTCGGGTCGGGCATTTCGAGAATAGAGAGCATTTCCGCAAAGTAATATTCAACTCGTGCGATATTCATTTCATCAAGAAGAATAAGATTTATGTCATCATTATAGCTTGAATCGTAAATTCTTTTGAGAACTTCGGTTTCATTGAAATTCTTTGTAAATTCGTTGAAAAATCCGAAAAGTTCGGTTCTGTCACGCCATGACGGCTGAACAGATGCGATAGTTGTATCCTTTCCGATAAATTTTCCGAAAGAATAGGGGAGCGATGTTTTACCTGTACCGGAAATACCCTGTAAAATAAGGAGTTTTGTTGATGCAAGTCCAGCAACAAAGAGCCATATTGTTTTAAGCTCATAAAAAAGATGCATTCTTGAACATGCAAAATTTCTGTAAGCCTGACAGAGCTGTGCCAAATCCATTGACTGGTCATACTGCGGTGCAGTGTAATGCTTGTAGAAATTGTCAACTTCAATAAGCTTTGAAAAGCGGTAATCGCTTGTCTGAATAACGCCGTCAGCCGTAACAAGTTCCTCTGCCGGAGCTTTTTTCTTATTTTCAGCAGATTCCGCAACGGCATTTGCGGAGAGCATTTCCGGAGCAAGTCCGAGCTGTGAAACTTTCATAGCCATAAGTTCATCTTTTTCCTTGTTCAGCTTGAGAACCTGTCTCTGAAGGTCGGCGAGTTCCTCGAGCAAATCTTCATTGCTTACGATTGAATGGCGGAATCTTATGTATTTTCTTACGGCAAGCACAAGCATTGCACCGATGAGGACGAAAACTGCAATAACAAGTATAATGGAAACAATTGAAAGAATCCATTCAGCTATATTAAAGCTTCCGGAATGTTCTTTGAATATCTGAACATGTTCCCTTATATCAAAAATCTGTTTCAGACCTTCCCAGAAGCCTTTGAAAATCTTGCCGAATCCCTTAAGTATTTCCGAAATAAAGATGAAAAACCATTTTAAAAAATCGTTCATATCTTATTTTTCCCCGCTGTTTTCGGGAGCGTTTTCCTTGGCTTTCTGCTGTTCCATAAGGTATTCTTCAACCGCCCTGCGTTTAATTTCCTCCTCGTCAGCGGAAGTAAGTGCCGGACGCTTTATTTCAATAATTGTAACAATCATCTTGTAAAGCTCAAAGAGGAAAAACAGAGCCATAGGAATCAGGATACATATAAAGAATCCTGTTTTTGTACGGAGAAAGCTCATTACCTTACCGAATCCCGATATTTTGACATTTGTCCACTTGCCTATAATATCAGCGGGAAAAACGGAAATATCATCATTTGAACCGTTATTGTCACCACGTGTGATAAAATTTTTTGAACTGCCTGATGATTCATTTATTTCAACTATTCGGTGGGTGTTTTTGACTTTTTTGCCGTCAATAATTGTCCAGAAGGTTATAACATCGTCTTTCTGGAGTTCATTTATGTCATTGACTTCACGGCAGATAATCAGGTCATTTTTTTCAAATGTCGGTTTCATTGAATCAGATTCAACAGTGAATGGCATAAATCCCAGAAGACTTGGAACTCCGTTGTTTCTGTCGGCTGTAAAGACCAAAAGGGTTACAATAAGTGCAAAAATAAGAATAATCCACGAAAGAGTGCTGAAAATAATTTTGAATACTTTTTTCATACTAAAAATATCTCCTTAAAATTAAGTGTTTTCAATTATTTTGAAATTCATTCCGAGTTTCATAGTTCCGCCTATAATATCATTGGTGCAGTCGGGGTCATTGCCTTCGAGCCAGATAACTATTGTGTACTTATCCTTTTCGGCAGACTTAAAATTTTCGTGTTTATTTGTCATAACTTTTGTTGATGATGCAAATTCTCTGTCACAGTCGCTTTCTTTTCCTGCTCCGTTTGATTTTGTTTTGCCGTAGACCATTTTTTCACCGTTTTTATAAACAGCAACACGGATAGCCTCATCGACTCCGCCCTCTGCACTTTCGATATTAAGCTCGCCCTGATATGTAATTGTATCCTCTCCGGCATTTATGAGATAGAAAGTATAGGCGATATAATTTTCACCGTTGTGAGGTCCGTTGATTTTGTCGATATTCGGGGGCAAATCCTCTCCGCTGATATTAGTCATATCATAAACTATATCTGCATTGAGAACAGCTGTTGATTTTTCATATTCGGGGGTTTCGGAAAGAGTAAGCCCCTGATTTATCATGTCATACTTGCTTATTTTGACAGTAAAGCTTCCGAACTTGTCATAAAAATAAGAAATGGCGTAGCCTACGGAAATAACGGCAACAATTATAATTGTCAGTACGGCAAGCATACGCATAATGACGGTATATTTTTTAGTTTCTGTAACGTTACGCCTGAGCGTAATGGAACTGCTTTTTGTATCAGCAGATTTTTCATCAGATTTTTTTTGCTTTTTTTCAGTTGTTTTTGCCAAATGCTATGCACCTCCTTTTTATTTTTCGGATTTTCTTCTGAAAGCGTATCTTGAACTCATAAAATCACCGTCAGCGGTATAAAGACAGCCCAGTTCACTGAAAATTCTTGAATGTTCTTTGTCGGCATACGGAACTATAACTTCCGCACCAAGCTGTGAAGCAAGACCGACAAGTGATTTTATACAAATATTCTGACGTTCATTTTTCCCTGCCAGAAGACAGACTGACTTGTCAAGAATAACATAGTCTATAGGAAATTCCGCAATGCTGAAGACAGGCGAACCGGTAATGCCGAAATCAGAAAGCATAAAATGAAAGCCTTCAGCTGATAATGATGAAAGAACGGCTGAAGCTGTTCCGTCATTTTCAAAAAGAATGTCGGAGGAAATTTCAAAACATATATTATCTGGGTCAGTTTCAAAACGCTTGCACATTCCGGAAATATCAACGGCAGAATTTTCATCTTTAAGGTAACGCACAGGCATATAAATGCTTATATGTCTCGGCAAAGTTCCCTTTTCCTCAAAAGATTTCATTGAACGCAGAAGCTGAACCATTCCCAGTTTAAAAAGTTCAACGCACTGACCTGAATTTTCTGCTGTTGTGCGGTAAAAATCGGGGAGCATAGTTCCGATAAGCGGTGAATTTAACCTCATCTGCGACTGATAAAAGGCGGGTGTGCCTGCCTTGATTCGCCTGACAGGACGGTAAAATAATTCAATTGCCCTTACTCCGTCAACCGTTGACGGACTTTTATTGCTGTTCATTCAAAATCCCCCTGATTCTTCCTTTTATTAATATTATACGGCATTTTTCCCTTAAAGTCAATACATTACCCTCTGAAATGATAAAATCCCCGCTTTTAACGGGGATTTATATTCTTTTAAAGGGAGAATGTTAAATCTTTAGTTATAAAGATTATTTTTTTAAAATTATGAGCCAGAAGCGGCTGTCAATGGAGTCTTAGAAAATTTCAGAGCGATATTCCAGTTCTGACCTGCATTTTCGTTCCAGCAGTTACCGTCTTCACCTTCGAGCCATACACGAACGATAAGTTTTGTAGAAGTACCATATTCAGTACCAGAACCAGCATCTAAAGTAGCGACAGCTTCTGTTGCATTATTTTGTGCGATTTCTCCATGACCAACATCTAGATAATTGCCATTATTCGACATAGTTGTATTATTAACAGCGTAAATTTTATTTTTTTCAGCACTATTATTTCTTCCTTTGTAGTTATCCGAGTCAAGAATATTAGGAGAATTACTGTTATTAGGGAATTTAGCAGAATGCTCTGCCTGACCTGTAACAGGGTTAATATACTTGTCTGAACCGTCAGCAAGTGTCAAGCAACCTTTATCCTCCACATATTCACCTGAATCGTTTATTTTAAGAATAGCCACACGAACAGCTTTATAGAGGTCATCTTCATCATTATCATTAGTAATATCAGCACCTTTTTGGCTGGTTACATAACCACTAACATATACATTTGTATTTTCTGTACTTGATGTTCTAAGCCATACAGGAATATCAATATAATAACCATCGTCATTAGTGCCATTCCAAGCAGTAGCGGTTTTATATCCAGAAGTTGTATTTGCACTCCAAAGTGAATCTGCAGTAGTACCAGTTCCTCTAATTTCTTCATTAGTTAAAATATGTGCAGTTGCTTTAGCAGAATCATCACTTCCAGATACAGGAGTGTTATCGCCTGTTTTATTAGCTGTCTTTCCGGCAGCAGCTTGATAGAATTTAGCTGTTGCTGTGAGTGTTCTTCCAACACCAGAGGCGTCAGGTGTGTAGAAAACATTTAAACCATCAGTAGAAGAAGCGGGAATCAATTTACCAAATTCATAGTATTTAGAAATATCAACAATGTTAGACCAGTCAAGCTCATCACTCTCGTCTGAGTCTGCTCTTGGAGCGATTGCCATTTCATCAGAGTCAGCCTTAAGCCAACCAGTGCTGTTTGCAAGTGAGAAATCCTCATCATCTGTAATTTCTGTATCACTTTTATAAATCTGTCCAAGTGAAATCTGAATATCTTCCGGAGTGGTTGCTGTCATCTGAATATTCTGAACTTCAACTTCACGGCTCATTGTGAACCAGGCGTATGTAGAAGTTGAGAGCATAACAGCGGAAGTTGTAAGCATAGCGACAGCGGGTATTAATTTTTTTTTAGCAGAGTTTTTATTTTCTTGTTTTGTCATAATGATTCAATCCTTTCAAAGTATTTCCGTAATCTTATGTTTACATTATAGCATAGTCTATAAAAAATGTCAATAGCTGTCGGATTTTTTGGTATAATGCACTATAAACACATAAAATCTTTGTTTAAGATTTTTAAAAGCACAGCATTGAATAATGGACATTCCTGCTTTTTTGAACTCAAATTTCTGACAAAGTTATATAAATTTAGTAAAAAACACAAAAAGTCAGAAAAAGAATATAAAAAATCATTCCTTTTGTGAATTTGTTATGATATAATCTAATCACAGTTTAAGAAAAAAAGTGTTATTAAAATATAATGTAAAGGGGAAATTTAAAATGTTTAAAATCGCAAAGCGTCTCACAGCACTTGTTGCATCAGTATGCCTTATGGCTACTGCAAATTCAGTTTCAATGTTTTCATATGCAGAATCAAACTATATTTCAGACGGCTGGTATTATATAAAGAATATAAACAGCCAGAAATACCTTGATGTATCAGGAGCCAAGGATTACAACGGTGCAAACGTTATTCAGTATCAGGGCAACGGAAAAGTTAATCAGAAATGGTATGTAAAGAATCTCGGAAATAACGTGGTTACAATTCAGTGCGGAATGTCAGGCGGACGTATGCTTGATGTTGAAAACGGAACTAATGCCGACGGCACTAATATCCGCATATGGTCAGCAAACGGAGCTTCTGCACAGAAGTTCAAGGTTAAGAAAAGCTCTGACGGTGTATACAGTCTTCTTACTGAAAACAGCGGAGAGTCAAAAGCAGTTGACGTATACGGCTGGTCTAAAGACAATGGCGGAAATATTAATCAGTGGAGCTATAACGGACTTGCCTGTCAGCAGTTCAAATTTGAATCAACTTCAAACGGTTCATCAGGTTCTTCAAGCTCATCAGATTCATCATCAACAGTATCAGGCGATACTATCGAAGTAAAGAACGGCGGAACATCACTTTCAACAGCTATCAGCAAAGCTAAAAGCGGTACTACAATAGTTATAAACGGCACAGTAAAGTCCGGAGCTGTAAAAGTTCCGTCAGGAGTAAATATTTCAGGAAAAAACAATGCAACTATTGACTTTTCATCAACATCAGGAAGCACCGGCAGAGGTCTTACATTTGAAGGAAACGGAAGTCTTGTCCAGAATGTTACTATAAAGAACGCTTCAGATAACGGCTTATATATTACAGGTTCAAACAATACTTTCAAGTATGTTACAGCCTGCTATAATAAAGATGCCGGTTTTCAGGTATGCAACGGCGGTTCAGACAACAAGTTCTACAACTGCTATTCACATCACAACGCTGATGCCAAGGGAGAAAATGCTGACGGATTTGCAAACAAGCTCCATTCCGGAACAGGCAATTACTACGAAAACTGCATTGCAGAATACAACAGTGATGACGGCTGGGATTTATACGCAGCTCATGGTGCTGTAACGTTTGTAAACTGTCAGGCTAATTATAATGGCTTGTGCGACGGAATCTATGGCGACGGAAACGGTTTCAAGCTTGGCGGTGTTGATAATAAGACTGACGGTGTTTCAGCACATCTCGACCCTCTTAATCATTATCTCAAAGGCTGTTCAGCTAAAGGAAATTATGCATCAGGATTTGACCGCAACAATCAGAATGGCGTTGTAACTATGGAAAACTGCACATCAGATTCCAATAAAAAGTATAACTATAACTGGCCGGCGAGCGGTACTCCGTCCGCACTCGGATATAAAGTAACATTCGGAAAGGCTAAAATAGTAAGCTGTACTTCAAAGAACGGCAAGAATAACATTGGCGGAGCAACTCTCTCAGGCGACTGCTCAGGATTCTGATAAAAAATAAGATTTTATTCATATAATAAAAAAACTCCCTGTTATACTTATTGGCAGGGAGATTTTTTGTAACAGAATTTATTATATAAAATTTATAGGGAAAGTATAGATTAAACTATTGACAAACCAAAAATGTTATGATATAATAAAAAAGAATAGTAAATAAATAGGAATAGTAATATTTATCTGAATTAAAACTATTAAAGAAAGGGAAAAATTTTTATGAAATTTTCAGCAAAAGCAAAATATGCGTTAAAATTACTCGTGGATTTGGCTGAACATCAGAATAATGGCTATATTTCTCTTTCAGATATTTCAGAAAGACAGAATATTTCTAAAAAATATCTGGAGCAGATAGTGCCTATGCTTGTAAAATCGGGAATTTTACGCACAAACAGAGGAAACAAGGGCGGATATATGCTTAACATATCGCCTTACGGCTGTACGGTCGGAGATGTTTTAAGGGCAACGGAGGGGGAACTTATTCCCGTGGAAAATCCGCAGTATGAATCGGACAAGCCTGTTGCATTTGTGTGGGAAGAAATCCACAACGTTATGGAAAAATGTATTGACAGCATCTCCGTACAGGATATAATTGAACGCCAGAAAGATTATTTTGATTATTGTATCTGAACTGAAAACGGGTTCGCTGAAAGAGGTGAGCCTGTTATTTTTGATTATTTGTTGTACTGTTTTCACAATAATTCATATTAAGCATATAGGAATAATAGACAATACTGCAAAAAATTGTAAACGGGTATTGACAAATGGAAAATACTGTGATATAATCCAAGTATATTAAACCTATCGAATTTATATGAATTGAGAAAAAACAGAATTATGAAAATATTTTATATACTTTCAACAGCCGGAGGATTAATCCGCTGTTAAAATTGCTTCACTTTCTCCTTTAAACTTAATTTTACGAAATGAGGTAATATACTATGAAAAGAAAAATAATTTCAGCTTTATTAGCGTCAGCAGTTGCATTTACATCACTTTTAACAGGCTGTGGCTCTGGCTCTGGAACAAATTCCGAAAGCGGAAAGGTAACTATTACAAATGTATCATACGACCCGACAAGAGAACTTTATTCTGCATATAATGAGATTTTCGCAAAGCACTGGAAGGAACTTAAAGGTCAGGACGTTGAAATTACGCAGTCACACGGCGGTTCGGGAAAGCAGGCTCTTGAAGTTGCAAACGGTCTTGAAGCCGATGTTGTTACCCTTGCTCTTGAATATGATGTCAAAGCTATTCAGAATGCCGGACTTATAGATGAAGGCTGGGTTGATGAATTTGACAAGGACAGTTCACCATATACTTCAACTATTGTATTTCTTGTACGCAAGGGCAATCCTAAAAATATTCACGACTGGGACGACATCGTAAAGGACGGTGTAGGAGTTATAACTCCGAATCCGAAAACATCAGGCGGTGCAAGGTGGAATTATCTTGCTTCGTGGGCATACGCTGATAAAAAATTCAATGGTGACGAAAGTCAGATAAAGGATTTTGTGAAAAAGCTTTATAAAAACGTTCTCGTTCTTGATTCGGGAGCAAGAGGAGCAACTACTACATTTGTTGAAAACGGTCAGGGAGATGTTCTTCTTGCATGGGAAAATGAAGCATATCTTTCAATTCAGGATAATCCCGATGAATATGAAATAATTACACCAAGCATAAGTATTCTTGCACAGCCGTCTGTTGCAGTAGTAGACAGTGTCGTTGACAAGAGAGGAACAAGAGAAGTTGCAACGGAATATCTTAATTATCTCTATTCCGATGATGCACAGAGACTCGCAGGAAAAAATTTCTACCGTCCGTCAAATCCTGATATTCTTAACGAATTTTCAGACGTATTTGACCTTAATGTAAATCTTGTGACAATAGATGATTTCGGTGGCTGGGACAAGGCACAGGAAGAACATTTTGCCGACGGCGGAATATTTGACCAGATATATGAAAAATAAGGAGCATTAATCAGCATGAAAAAGGCAGGAAAAAGAGTTATTCCGGCATTTGGAATTTCAATGGGAGTTACCTTGGCAATGGTAAGCCTTATAGTAATAATTCCGCTTGCCTCGCTTGTAATATTCACATCACATATGAGTTTTTCCGAAATATGGGAAACCATTACAAGAGAAAGAGTTCTTGCAAGCTTTAAAGTCAGTTTTATAACAGCTTTTATAGCATCACTTATAAATATGGTTATGGGAATAATTCTTGCATGGGTTCTTGTGAGATATGATTTTCCTCTGAAAAGAATAATTGACGGACTTATTGAACTGCCTTTTGCAATGCCTACGGCAGTAGCCGGAATTGCCCTTACATCGCTTACATCAGACAAAGGACTTGTCGGAAAATTCTTTGCAAATTTCGGAATAAAAATAGCATATACAAGAATAGGAATAACCGTTGCACTTGTTTTTATAGGTATTCCCTTTGTAGTGCGTGCGGTACAGCCGGTACTTGAAAAGCTTGACCCCTCATATGAGGAGGCATCAAAAGTAATGGGAGCATCGGGAGGAAAAATATTTAGAAGTGTAATTCTTCCCGAAATACTTCCCCCAGCAATTACGGGATTCGGTCTTGCATTCGGCAGATGTCTCGGAGAATACGGCAGTGTTGTATTTATAGCAGGAAACAAGCCTTTTGAAACAGAAATAACTCCGCTTATAATCATGTCGGAACTTCAGGAATATGATTATTCAAGTGCGACCGCAATAGCTCTTGTAATGCTTGTTACAGCGTTTCTGATACTTTTCATCGTAAACCTTATACAAGCAAGAAATACCAGGATTCTCGGCAGATAGGAGGCTGAACACTATGGATAACAAAAACACCGGTTCAAAGGTTACAAAATGGATTCTTGTAGGAATCAGCTTTCTTTTCGTATTCGTAATGCTAATACTTCCGCTTGTCACGGTCATAATGGAGGCACTGAGAAAAGGCTGGGATACATATATTCAAGCAGTTACCGATGAATATACAGTCAAAGCACTTCTGCTGACTCTTGAGGCGACAGCCTTTGCAGTAATATTCAATACAATTTTCGGACTTTTCTCTGCGTGGACTATTACGAAATACCGTTTCAGAGGCAAAAAAATCCTTACGGCTCTTATAGATGTTCCTGTAACGGTTTCGCCTATAATAGCAGGTCTTATATTCGTCCTTACATTCGGCAGACAGAGTTTTTTATATCCCTATTTGCAGGAGCTTAATATAAATGTAGTCTTTGCCGTCCCCGGAATAATTCTTGCAACTGTATTTGTTACATTTCCATTTATTTCAAGGGAACTTATTCCGGTACTTGAGGCACAGGGAACTGATGAGGAGGAAGCGTCTGCACTTATGGGAGCAGGTGGATTTAAAATCTTTACGAAAGTAACGTTCCCGCATATAAAATGGGCTTTCCTTTATGGAATTGTACTCTGCGTTGCAAGGGCAATCGGTGAATTCGGTGCAGTTTCGGTACTTTCGGGACATCTCAGAGGAAAAACAAATACACTCCCCCTCCACGTTGAAATACTGTTCAATGAGTTTCAGTATGTTCCGGCATTTGCAGTATCTTCAATACTTGTAATGCTTGCAGTAGCAATATTAATCATAAGAAGTATTATTGAATATATCGGAAAGAGGAATAATGAAGATGTACGTTGAGCTGAAAAATATAAACAAGACATTCGGAGATTACAAGGCATCCGACAATGTAAGTTTCGGAATCGAAAAGGGAAGTCTGATTGGACTTCTCGGTGCAAGCGGTAGCGGTAAAACTACAATATTAAGAATGATTGCCGGACTTGAAAATCCCGACAGCGGAGAAATAATTATTGACGGTAAGGTTGTAAACGATATTCACCCGAGCAAGCGTGGAATCGGCTTTGTATTTCAGAATTATGCACTTTTCAGATATATGACAGTATACGAAAACATAGCATTCGGACTTAAAGTGCAGAAAGCGGATAAAAGCTATATAAAGGAACGTGTTTCGGAACTTATTGAGCTTATAGGGCTTAAAGGACTTGAAAAACGCTATCCGAGTCAGCTTTCAGGCGGACAGCGTCAGAGAGTGGCATTTGCGAGAGCGTTGGCACCGAATCCACAGCTTCTGCTCCTTGACGAACCGTTTTCCGCTATTGATGCAAAGGTAAGGCAGGAACTCCGTAGCTGGTTAAGAGAAATTATTACAAAGCTCGGAATTACAAGTATTTTTGTTACTCACGACCAGGACGAGGCTATTGAAGTTGCCGACAAGATAATTATTACAAACAAGGGCAGAGTTGAACAGATTGGAACTCCCTCGGAAGTTTATCAGAAACCCGAGACAGCTTTTACAGCATCATTTTTCGGTCATACGTCACTGCTTGAAGACTATACAAAATTCAGCAGTTTTGAAAAAATTCCGAACGCAGAAAAGGCTATTGTCCGCCCCGAATTTGTAAAGGTTGCAAAAAAGACGGAAAATATAGTTTACCGTGCATCGGCATCGGAGGGTGAAGTTATACAGGTTTCATTCCGTGGAGACGTGACGGAGCTTAAAATTAAAGTCAACGGCAGTATAGTTACCGCACATCGTGGTCTGAATCATTCTGAAATAAAAAAAGGAGAAAAAGTTGACGTATTCCTTTACCGTATTTTTGTTACATCGGGAGATAAAGCGTATATACTTGAAAACAAAACCCTTTCGGAAAATTCAGTATTTATTTAATATTCAATACATAAAGAAGGTGCGGAAATGAAATCAGAAAAACTTATAACTGATATACTTATTATCGGCGGAGGAACGGCAGGCTGTTATGCAGGTCTGACAATTGCGAAAAATTCTCCCGGAACAAAGGTTATTATATGCGAAAAAGCTAATATAAAGCGTAGCGGTTGCCTTGCATCGGGAGTAAATGCCCTTAATGCCTATATAACGGAAGGTCATACGCCACAGGATTATGTTGACTATGCGAGAAAAGATGCTGACGAAATCGTAAGGGGAGACCTTCTGCTTACTATGTCTGAAAGATTAAATTCAGTGACGGAACGTCTTGAAAAGCTTGGACTTGTAATTCTTAAAGACGAAAACGGAAAATATGTTACAAGAGGTAACAGAAATCTTAAAATCAACGGAGAAAACATCAAGCCGATACTTGCAAAGGCAGTTGAAAATCTCCCGAATGTCAGAATTATGAATCATGTTAATATTACTGACTTTTCCGTTGAGGATAACAGAATAAAAGGTGCATACGGGTTCGGAACGGAAAGCGGAATATTTTATACAATACAGGCAAAGGCAGTAATAATTGCAACAGGAGGAGCGTCCGGACTTTACAAGCCGAACAATGCAGGATTTTCACGTCATAAAATGTGGTATTCGCCTTTCAATACGGGTGCAGGCTATGCAATGGGAATACGTGCCGGAGCAGAAATGACTACTCTGGAAATGCGTTTTATAGCTTTGAGATGTAAGGATACTATTTCACCGACAGGAACTCTTGCACAGGGAGTCGGAGCAAAGCAGATAAATTCACTCGGTGAAGTATATGAAAACAAATACGGTCTGACTACTTCGCAGAGAGTACACGGAACTGTTACGGAAAACATAGAGGGCAGAGGTCCTTGTTATCTCAGAACAGAGGGAATAACTCCCGAGCAGGACGAATCACTTCTTAAAGCATATCTGAATATGTCTCCCTCACAGACTATAAAGTGGATAGAAAGCGGAAAAAATCCTTCACAGCAGAATGTTGAAATCGAAGGAACTGAACCGTATATTGTCGGAGGTCATACAGCAAGCGGTTACTGGGTAGACACAAAAAGAGCTACAACAATAAACGGACTTTTCGCATCGGGAGACGTTGCAGGAGGCTGTCCGCAGAAGTATGTTACAGGAGCATTGGCAGAGGGTGAAATATCAGCCTTATCAGCAATTGATTATATAAAATCAGAAAAAACACCTGATATAAGCAATGCTGAAATATCGGAACATCTTTCTGAAACTGAAAAATATTTCTCTGATACCAGTTCACTTTTTACATGTGAACAGCTTGAGGAGGCTATGCAGACCGTAATGGATTCATATGCAGGCGGAATAAAAACAAATTACCGTTTCAATGAAAAACAGCTTGACCTTGCAGATGAAAAAATATCAAAGCTTGAAAAACTTGCCGGAAATCTTCACGCCGATGACTGTCATGAGCTTATGTTCATATATGAACTGAAAGAACGTCTGACGGTATGCCATAGTCTTATTGCACATCTTAAGGCAAGAAAGGAAACCCGTTGGCATAGCTTTGCTGAAAATCTTGACTATCCCGAAAAAGATAATATAAATTTCAGATGCTATATAAATTCAAGACTTGAAAACGGTTCATTAAAAATTATAAAGCGTGAGCTTGTAAAGGAGAATCAGATTTATGAGCATAGCAATTGACAGAAACAAATGCGTAGGCTGTGGAAAATGTTCCGAAGTATGCCCCGGAAGTCTGATAAAGCTTGACGGAAAAAAGGCATACATAAAATATCCCAAAGACTGCTGGGGCTGTACTTCCTGTATTAAAGAATGTCCCGTCAATGCCGTGAAATTCTTTCTCGGAGCTGATATAGGCGGTATGGGAAGTCTTGTGCATACAGAAAGCAAAGGAGATATTCTTAACTGGGTTATTGAACATTATGACGGCAGAGTTACAGAAATACAAATCAACAGCAAAGAATCAAATAAATACTAAGGAGTGAATATAATGAGCGAATACTCACATCTCGATGAGCTTGAGGCAGAGGCTATATATATAATAAGGGAGGTTGCCTCTGAATGTGAAAAACCTGTTATGCTTTATTCAATAGGAAAGGACAGTTCAGTAATGCTCCACCTTGCTATGAAAGCATTTTACCCTGAAAAACCGCCGTTTCCGTTTCTGCATATCGATACGACGTGGAAATTCAAGGATATGATAAAATTCCGTGACGATACAGCAAAAAAGCTCGGAATAGAAATGCTTGTATATACAAACGAGGACGGTATAAAACAGGGAATAAATCCGTTTGATTCCGGTTCTGCATATACTGATATTATGAAAACGCAGGCATTAAAGCAGGCTCTTAAAAAATATGGTTTTACAGCTGCTTTCGGAGGCGGAAGACGTGATGAAGAAAAATCACGTGCAAAAGAGAGAATATTCTCTTTCCGAAACGAGGCTCAGGCTTGGAATCCCAAAAATCAGCGTCCCGAAATGTGGAAACTTTACAATGCCAAAATCCACAAGGGCGAAAGTATAAGAGTTTTCCCTCTTTCAAACTGGACTGAAAAAGATATATGGCAGTATATCAAGCGTGAAAATATAGATATAGTACCGCTTTACTTTGCGGACAAGCGTCCCGTTGTTGAACGTGACGGAAATTTGATTATGGTTGATGATGAAAGATTCCCGCTTAGGGACGGAGAAGTTCCGGAATACAAGTCAGTACGTTTCAGAACTCTGGGCTGTTATCCTCTTACGGGCGGAATTGAATCCACTGCCAAAACTCTTGACGAAATTATTGAAGAAACATTAAGTGCAGTATCTTCAGAACGTACGACACGTGTCATTGACAGCGAATCAGCCGGAAGTATGGAAAGAAGAAAGAGAGAAGGTTATTTCTGATGAAAGGTTTACTTAAATTTATTACATGCGGAAGTGTAGATGACGGTAAGTCAACACTTATAGGACATATTCTTTATGATTCAAAGCTACTTTACGCCGACCAGAAAAAGGCTCTTGAGCTTGACAGCAAAGTCGGAAGCAGAAACGGAAAAATTGACTATTCATTACTGCTTGACGGTCTTATGGCAGAACGTGAACAGGGTATCACAATAGACGTTGCATACCGTTATTTTACAACAGACAACAGGAGCTTTATTGTAGCCGATACTCCCGGACATGAAGAATATACAAGAAATATGGCAGTCGGAGCATCATTTGCAGACCTTGCAGTAATTCTCGTTGACGCATCTCAGGGAGTTCTCGTGCAGACAAGACGTCATGCAAGAATATGCAGTCTTATGGGAATAAAATATTTTGTATTCGCTGTTAATAAAATGGATTTGGTCGGATACAGCGAAGAACGTTTCAGAGAAATTGAAAAACAGATTACAGAGCTTAAATCCGAGCTTTCTCTCGAAAATGTGAAAATAATTCCTCTTTCCGCAACAGAGGGCGATAATGTTACTGTAAAGTCTGAAAATATTCCGTGGTATAAGGGAGAGCCTCTCCTTGAATATCTTGAAAATGTTGATATAAGCTCTGATGACAAAGAGCAGGGATTTTATATGCCTGTACAGAGGGTATGCCGACCAGACCATACATTCAGAGGATTTCAGGGACAGATTGAATCGGGCAGTATAAGCGTAGGCGATGAAATTACTGCACTTCCGAGCAATGAAAAAGCTCATGTAAAAAGCATACTTGTAACTGACAGAAATTCAGATACAGCACACAAAGGTCAGCCGGTAACGATTTCACTTGATAAAGAAGTAGATGTATCAAGAGGCTGTGTTCTCGTAAAGAACAACGATATTGCAGTATATAAAAAGCTTACTGTTTCTCTTTTATGGACAGACGATGAACCTCTTGTTGCCGGAAATGATTATCTTGTAAAGCTCGGAACTAAAACAATATCCGGAATAGTTACAAATATTGAATATGCAGTTGATGTAAATACCGGAGAGCATATAAAAGCTGACAGCCTTTCAAAAAACGGCATTGCAGTATGTGATATAAAGCTTGCAGAGGGAATTGTAGCTGATAAATTTTCAGCTCACAAGACACTGGGAGAACTTATACTCATCGACCGTGTAACAAATATGACATCAGCCTGCGGAGTCGTTGAAAAAACTGACGAAAAGGCTGAATCAAGTGAAAGAGCATCTTTCAGAAACGGTGATATTACTGCAAGAGGAGATATTTTTGAAGAATTTTTCTATGATGCATCAAGTCTGAATGTTCTCAAATATCAGCCTGTTCACAAAACATATACAACAGGTGAAGAAATTCCGGTTTCCGGCGAGAGTTACAGCTATCCCGAAAGCTTTGATATACTTGTATTAAGAGATAAAACAGCCGTAAAAATCCGAAACAGAAAAATTGCTGGAATAATTCCTTTCAGTGAATACAAATACAGCGGATTCCCTCTCATAAACGGCAGAGGATTTGAAATAAAAGTATCATCGGATTCAGAATTAAGAGATTTTCTTGCCGAATACAATCCCGACAATGCGGAATATTTCAGAAAGTGGTTTAAATTTGATACATACCGCAAGGTTGTTTTTTCAAAGTAATTTTTATAATTATAACAGCTGTTCAGCTTGTCGGAAAAAGTGAATTTTAAAGAATCGGGTGACCAATGGTCGCCCGTTATTTATATGGTTTTTATATTTTTTATCATTGAATATTTATATTAAGAAATAAGCTTAATGTTTAACATTTAAATAATGTAAAACTTACTTATTTTTGGTAGATAGTAAACTCCGGAATATGATAAAATGAATTTTGACAGAACAAATACAAAATAAATTCGTATAGCCTGGAGGTAACTATGGCAGGGAAATTCAAAAGGTGTCTGGCAGGAGTACTTGCTTTAATGCTTAGTGCATCGACAGCAAATTTAAGTATACTGTATGTTTCCGCAACTGATTTCATAGAAGAACTTAATGCGGAAATAGGTAGCGGTGACATTAATGAAGATGGCTATGTCAATTCTGATGATGTCGGAATGATAAAGGAACTTCTTGGAAGTACAGCCGGAAGTATATCTTCATCAGAATACAGTTTATATGATGTTTACAAAGATGATATTATTGATGTGAGAGACCTTATGGCAGTAAAACAGCTTGCCGACGGTAAAATTCCTGAAAAGCCGGAAAACGAAAGTTCCGGAAAAACGGTAAAGCTTGAAGTTAAAGATGCGGACTGCTGTCCGGGAGAACAGGTAACTGTTGACGTTAATATTATTGACTGGAATCAGAATATAAATGCAGTGGAGCTGTATATTGACTTTGACAGCAGTCTTTCACTTGCAGATATTTCCTGTACAGGTGACTATCAGTATGCCATAGAAGAAAATGAACTTAAAATTTTTGGATTCAGCACGCTGAAAGATGTATATCGTGGAACTGTTGCAACACTTACCTTTGATGTTCCGGATAATGCATACGGAAATTATGATGTTAAGGTAAAAGAATGTGCATTCTATAATGAAAACTTTCAGACATTTTCTCCTGCAACTGAAGTAGGACTTATATCTGCTGATGTTACGGAAAGACCTCTTTATCTTACACCGTCATATGTAAACAGCAGTTCGCTAAGGCTTTCATGGAGTATGCCCTATTGCAGTGGTGCTTTGGAGGGTTATATCGTATACCGTGACGGTGTGGAGATTGCAAGAACTTCTGAAAACTGGTACTATGACGAAAATCTTGAGAATGGTAAAAAATATACTTATGCAGTTCAGGCGTACGGAGCTGAAAATTATCTTTCTGCAAAGTCAAAGGCAATAACGTCAATGCCACAGAATCCTTCAATCAGTGCAATAACATTTCCGGATAATGCTTCTGTAATCGGGGGAAAAAGCACTTATGTAAAATGTTCTCTTGAAAAAACTGTTGATGCATCAGAATATTCACTTTCATATATTGATTTGCAGGGTGAGAAACAGACGATTTTTACCGGAAACAATCTGGCTTTTTCAACCTTAATGAGGGCGATATTTATTTCTATATGATGTGTGCCGTTGACAAGTTTGGTCAGGAGGGAATATACAGTGAAGAAAAAAGTTCTGCTGTAAAGGGAGATGAAACTCCGCCGGATATAACGCTTTTTCTTCCGGAAAGCAGTGACGTTCTTAATCATTATGTAACGATTTCTCTCAAGGCAGACGATAATATCGGCGTTGCTTCAATTAAAGCATTAATTTCTGTCGATGATGGTAAAACGTGGGAAGAATTATTCAAAGGAAAAGGTTCTTCTGTAAACTTCAGATTTGATACAACAGCTTATCCCAATGATAAAATAAAAATAAAAGCTGTGGCATACGACTATGCCGGAAATGAAAGCAATGCACTTGTTCATATTTATGCTGTTGATAATACAGGGCCGGCAAAGGTTGAAGAAATTCAGTCAGTAGCTGTAACCGGTGTAACAGCTACAATAAGCTGGAAAGATGTTCCCGATGATGATTTCAGTTATTTTATGGTTAAGTACAAAGAAACAGCAGATGATGATTCCAATGTAAAAACCGTAAATGTTTCAGAAACGCTTGGTGTAAATCTTGCAGGACTTAATCCTGATACTGAATATACAGTTAGTGTTGTTGCTGTGGATATATATGGAAATTACTGCAGGAGAGGACGGTTATAGTTTTACTGATTATGAAACGACCACAGCAGGAACTGTAATATATAAAGCAGAAGCATACAGTTCAAATGGCCTTAAAACCGAAAAGCAAAGCAATGCAATTCAGATTTATACGAATCCAGAAGTATCGCTTGATTTTGAAAATGTACAGGGGCAGGGTGTTGAATATATATTTGATGCAACAGGCTGTTCGGATTATTACGGTATAACAAATATAACAATTGATTTCGGTGACGGTACAACTCAGAACAGTACCTCATCAGCTGATGCAAAGTTTGTGCATAAATATACGGAAACCGGTCAGTATAATATAAAACTTACCTGCGAAAATGAACAGGGACTTACAAGCGTTATTGAAGATACCATAGATGTTATAACACGTGAGCTTATAGGCGAGGCAACAATTAATGTCAGAACAACAGACGGAAATTCCGCATCGGGAATAACAGTATATCTTGACCTCGGAGAGGAAAATCAGAAGAAGATAAAGACTGACAATGCAGGAAGAGCAAAATTTAAAGTTGTGGCAGGAATACATAAAATCGGTGTTTATGGTGAAGGTTTTCTTCCTTGCGAAAAGGACTGCACTATTCTTGCAGGAAATAATAACATATTTGATTTTACAGTTGTGAAAGAAGATATTGTTACTGCGGATTTCACTGCTAAGAGAATGACTCTTGATGAGATTAAAGAAGCAGGAATTGATATAACTGCACCGGAAAATCAGCATATATCAAAGGTTGAAGTTAATGTTGAATACAAGACAGATGATACACTTTCGTCAAACCTTTCTTATTACATTAACAGCAACGGAGGAGTTGTCGGCGGTGGCTCATGGTACTGGAGCGGTGGATTAGGAAACAGCTGGGGCGGAAACGGCGGTGGCGGAACAGGCTATTGCAGTAAACCGGTATATGTAAAAGTAGACCCTGAAACAAATGAAGTTGATACGGCAATAATTCTGACAGTTCCGGTAACAGCAAGCTGGCTGAAAGAATTTTTCAATGTTAAACTTACAATATATAATAATGCTGATAAACAGTTTACAATTTCCAATAATACAGTAAATCTCAATTGTCCTGAAGGTCTGACCGTAATGGATACGGCAGTAAGTGAATCGTCAAATGTAAAATTCGGAACTCTTCAGGGTCAGTCATCTAAGGAAATAAACTGGATTCTCAGAGGAGATGAGGAAGGTTCATATACAGTAAGTGCTGATTACTATGGCATTCTTGACAGATTCAACGAGATAATTAATGAAACTTTTACGGCTGAAGAACCGATTACTGTTTATGGACAGACAGCTGTATCAGTTAATGTTAATGTTCCGTCATCAATGTATTATAATCAGTTTCAGTTTGAAGTTGCAATGACGAATACTTTTCCGGCAGATGTATACGGAACTTCCGTTGATGTCGGAAGCGTTATTTCAAGTGCTTTCGGAGCAAAGGGCGGAGGAGTTCCTCAGATTTATCAGCAGAGAATTATGAAAGACGGCAAGTTTGTAAAAATTCTTAATGCCAGTGATTCGCTTGAAGTACTCGAACCCGGATATACATACAGCGTTATTTACAGAGTTCCGGATTTGTTTAAATCTGATGACGATGAATCTGATTATATGTTTTCAAAGCTTGATGTTATAAAATCTTCTGTCAAAGCTATGGAGGGTTCAAAAATCCCTGTCAGTCTGAATGTTGTATCGCCTCTTGATATGATTGTAATTGATGAACTTCCGGAAGGAGGCGGAACAGGCAACGGCAGTTCTTCTGCCGGCGACGGAACAGGTAACAGCGGTAACGGAACATCATCTTCCGGAGACAATACTTCTGATGATAAACCTGCTGAACAGGTAGGGGATATTCCGGATTGGGCTGACGGTAAATTTAAACCTGAATATCTTCCGACAGAAATTACTTTTGGAAATGATGCAAAAATCAAGATTGACGGTGATGAAGACAATATTTTTAACGGAATGGAACTTAGCATAAAAAATCTTATGCTGAATTTCGGCGGTTATGAAATTACACCTGACGGACATGTATTTATGTATTGCAATATGGGTGCAGTAACCAAAACAGAAGGCAATTCACTTGTACTTGATGATACAACGGCAGATAAAATAAAAAAACTGCGTGAAGAGATTAACAAATTTAGTGGTAAAAAAGAGCTGAGCGGTGACCAGGGTAAAGCATCAGAAAAGAAAAATGAAGGGAAAAAAGGCTCCCTGGGAGTAAGCTTTGAGGCTAAAGCATATATGCACGCATATGTAGGTTCGCTCAAAGATTTTGATTTGTCAAAACTTAAATGGGACGGATACCTTGGAATAAGTGCAACGGCAAAAGCAAAAGCTGGCACTCAGCTTGTTATTGGCGCAATACCATTCTGGGTTGAATTCGGAGCAGAAGGTACAGTTGGTGCATCAGCAAATGTAAGCATCAGATATCCTGATGAAATAGATGGCAAACTTGACCTTTCTCTTGCAATGAAAGTGTTTGTCTACCTTGCGGTTGGTACAAAGGTGCTTTCAGCCGGAATTTATGGTGACGGAACAATAAAAACAAGTGTTCATCTTATACCTAAGGAGGATTTTGGCTTTGATAAAGTTACCGGAAAAATTTCAATAGCAGCCAAAGTTGTGGCGGGACCGTTCGAACTGAAATCTCCGTCGATAACCATTAAAGAGACTACTATATATGACCCCGATAAAAATAATATCCAGAGCAACAACATTGAAAACAAACAGTCTTCGCTTATCAGCATGTACAGTCAGATATATGACACATCAAATTATACTGCAATTCAGCGTACATATATGGATTCTCAGATTCAGAAGTCAGATTCAGAAAGTGACGACAGCGTTATAATGAAATTGAATACACTTGTTGATAACAGCAATTACAATACTTCGCAGAATGTTGTATCAAATGGAACAGATACCGTTATGGTGTTCCTTGCAGATGATAAAACAAGAAATACATATAATATCATGTTTAATGTACAGCCTTTATGATTCTGAAAAAGAAATCTGGAGCGAGCCGATAAAGGTTGACAGCAATAATACATTTGACAGTTCGCCTAATCTTTATACTGACGGAACTGATATTTATCTCATTTATCAGGATACAGCAAAAGATTTTGCAGATGATGATGAAATAACTTTAGATGACTGGACAGCCGTGCAGAATATTGCAGTATCGAAATTCAATCATGAAACAGGAGCATTTGAAGAACCTGTACTTCTTACGACTGACAATAATATTTATGACAGTCAGCCTGTTATTTCTTCCGCAAATGGAAAAATATCAGCTGTATGGGTTTCAAATACAGATACTAATGTATTCGGAATGAATAATACAAACAGCATAATGTATTCTTTGCTTGAAGAAAACGGCTGGAGTAATCCTGTTGCATTAACTGAAAATCTTTCAACAGTAACCGAACTGAGTGCAGGAGAATTTAACGGTAAATTCTTTGTGGCTTTTGCGGAAGATACAGACAACGATTTTACTACCGAAGGCGGAAAACGTTTATGTGCTGTTGATATGAATAAAAAAGTTTATTTAGTCAGGGAAGGCGATATTTCAGGAATAAAATTCCGTGTTTTACCAAAAGACGGTAAAGAATATTTATTCTTTTATCAGGACGGTGAAATACTGTATACTGAAAATCTTACTGTCTGCAACAGTCTGACGGACTTTACAACGGACGGTATCACATCAGAATTTGAATTGATTGGTGACAAGCTTTTATGGATAGAAGCTGATTCTGAAAATTCATCAAATATTTATGGCTGTAAGTATGATTCGGAAAGCGGTAAGTGGGGCAATCCGATAGCATATGCACATCTCTTAAAGAAATAGTTATTCCGTCCAATGTAAAGACAATAGCCGTAAAAGCTTTTTATGACTGTAATTCAATGCAGAATGCCGTTATTCTGAATAATGTTTCATCTATCGGGGATAATGCATTCGGCTATAATTCAGAAGGACTTCTTCCCGATTTTAAAATTCAGGGATATTACAATTCTATTGCAGAGGATTATGCCGTTTCAAATGAAATTCCGTTTGAACTTTACGGCGAGAGGGATTATTCTGAAATCTGTGTTGGCTATTATAAAGACGGAGACGGAATAGTAATTACTGACTGTGACCCTGATGCAGAGGAAATAAATATTCCTGATGAAATTGAGGGATTGCCTGTAATAAAAATTCAGGCATATGCGTTTAAAAATTCATCTGCGAAAAGCGTAACAATTCCGGATACTGTTACATCAGTTGAAAAGGGAGCTTTTATTAACTGTACATCATTAATATCTGTAAATCTTCCTGATGGAGTAACTTCAATTCCGGAAAGCTGTTTTGAAAACTGCATTTCACTGACTGATGTCAGTCATTCCGATTCTGTGACAGCAATCGGTTCAAAAGCATTTTACGGCTGTGTATCACTTGAAGAATTTGAAATTCCGTCAAGTCTTAATTCTCTCGGAACATCGGCATTTTATGACTGTGTATTTCTTGATTGTCCTAACCTTAAAGATGTAGTTCTGGAGAATATCAATTATTACAATTACTATGGAACAGGAAAGCAGTTCGGATATAATACCGTTGTTGATGAAGAGGGAAATATAAGCTATGCCCTGACTGAAGGAATGACAATTCGGGGATATATAAGTTCAAATACTCAGAATTATGCAGTAAATAACGGTATATGTTACTTGCCGACAGGGGGACTTGAATATACTCTTTATGAAGACCACGCTGAAATAACAAACTGGACATATAATAATTACAGCATAGTTATACCGTCACAGATAGGAGGACTTACAGTTACTGTTATAGGAAACGATGCTTTTAAGGGACTTGGCGGTCTTGAGGATATTTACTTTCCTGAAACTTTGAAGGAAATCGGAAGCTGTGCATTTATGGATTCATCAGCAAGAGATATGACTATTCCGGGTTCAGTCGAAAAAATAGGCAGTAATGCGTTTTACAATTCAAGATTTGGTAATTGTCTGACTTCACAGTTTGTAATTCTTGGAGACGGGATTTTATATAGTTACAATGGAACAGCAGATGAAGTAACGATTCCCGGAAACGTAAAGAGAATAGGGGAAGATGCATTTGCATATCATTCTGAAATTATATCAATAAGTATTCCTGAACGTGTTACAGAAGTTTGCGGAGGTGCTTTTTACCGCTGTACATCATTGACAAGAATTGAACTTCCGGATAGTGTTGAGAATGTTGATACAGGAGCTTTTACAGGTTGTGATTCACTTAAAACTGTATTTGTCGGACGTGGCATACAGAATATTGATGAATTTTCATTCATTGACTGCAATGAGCTTACGGCATTTTATGGATATACTGAAACCTGCACCGAAAACTTTGCTAAGAATAATGGTTATTATTTTGAAGCTTTTTCAGAAGAATCTGAAACTATATAAAAAAGCCGTTACTTTACTTCAGCTTTTTAAAGTATTTCTTTAAAGACTTTTCGCAATAAAAAAGCAACCGGGAATATTCCTGGTTGCTTTGAATACTTAGGTCAGTTCAGATTGAAGTTGACTGAAAAAAATACTTTATTCTGATTCCTGTTTTTTCTTTCTGTCAATAAATTCCATTGAGAGAGGAAGAAGAACGCCTATAATTCCAATAACAATTGCAATGACTCCTGTTGAATTGAACTCAAAATTTGCTCCTTCCGTGATAGTTGTTTCAATTCCGTCGATAATCTGGACAGATGTTGATTCACGTGGAAATATCGCATAAAATGAGCCGAATATAAGTCCGAGAATTACGGCGTAAGTTCCTCTCTGCCATTTTTTAAGGCATATTGTTATAAGCTTTGCACATACAACGATTCCAATAAGAACACCTATTGCAACAGGGATAAGTATAGGAATATTCATTTCATCAACAGCCTGTATTACAGTCTGATAACCGCCAAGTATAAGAAGAACAAGGCTTCCGCTAAGTCCCGGCATAATCATAGCAGCCGCTGCGATTATTGATATAATCGTAAGATATATGAATGTTGAAGCATCAAGGGTTGTTCGTACTGTATTCGCTCCCATAGATTCACTGACAAGCGATACTCCTATAATAACTGCAACTCCTATTATAAAAGGTATAAGGTGTATCGGGGAAAGTTTTTTCTCTTTTGTAGCTTCCTTGTAAATCATAGGCAGACTTCCCAGTACAACTCCCATAAAGAAAAACTGTGTCTGTACATAAAACTGTTCAAAGCATACGGATAATACTTTAGATGAAAGTATAACGCCTATTCCCATACCTATGATAATAGTCAGAAGAAATACAAAGTTTTCTTTCAGCTTTTTTAAATCCAGCGTTACAGCTCCCAGAAGACGGTCAAAAACTTTCATTATAACCATCATAGTGCCTCCGCTTACTCCGGGAATTGCATTTGCAATGCCTATGACTGTTCCCTTTAATACATTAATAACGTGTTCCATTTTAAATTCCTTTCTTTTTTTAATAATATAAAAATATTATTGCATAAAAAAAGTAAATAGTCAATACTTTCCTGTGTAAAATTCCGGTAAAAATAATTAAAACATTTTTATTTTTATTTCCTATTGACAAATCAGTTTTTACGTGATATAATATATTCGTTGCTTAAGGAAAGCATAAAAAAATCCCCCTTGATGTCTGGGTGTGGCGCAGATGGTAGCGCGCTACCTTGGGGTGGTAGAGGCCGTGGGTTCAAGTCCCGTCACTCA
>CAMDZD010000001.1 GCA_945910815.1 uncultured Clostridia bacterium | reverse complement strand
CGATGAAAATACTTGGCTGGCGACGGCCTGGGAAGATAATTCTATGCCGGTACTTAAAAAGCTGGTCAGAAGCTGATTTTGTCAGCTTCTGATTCATCATATAAAAGGGCCAGTAGCTCAGTTGGTTAGAGCATCCGGCTCATAACCGGACGGTCCGGGGTTCGAGTCCCTGCTGGCCCATGTTTTAAGGCAGATACTCATATCTGCCTTTTATTTTTTATATAAAGAAGGGTATATTTATGGAAAATAATCGTTATCAGCTTAATAAAGAACTTGCTCAGATGCTTAAGGGCGGAGTTATTATGGACGTTACAACTCCGGAACAGGCTAAAATTGCCGAAGCTGCCGGTGCTTGTGCAGTAATGGCTCTTGAAAGAATTCCGGCAGACATCAGAGCAGCCGGCGGAGTTTCAAGAATGAGTGACCCTAAAATGATTAAGGGAATCCAGAATGCCGTTTCAATTCCTGTAATGGCAAAGTGCAGAATAGGTCATTTCGCAGAAGCTCAGATTCTTCAGGCTATTGAAATAGATTACATTGATGAAAGTGAAGTGCTTTCTCCTGCTGATGACAAATATCATATAAATAAGAGAAAGTTTGACGTTCCTTTTGTATGCGGTGCTAAGGATTTGGGAGAAGCTCTCAGACGTATCAATGAAGGTGCATCAATGATAAGAACAAAGGGTGAACCCGGAACAGGTGACATCGTTCAGGCTGTACGTCATATGAGAATGATGAATTCTGAAATAAGAAGAATCCAGAATATGGACGAGGACGAGCTTTTTGATACTGCAAAGAATCTTCAGGTTCCTTATGAACTCGTGCTTTATGTTCACGAAAACGGAAGAATCCCTGTTGTAAATTTCGCAGCAGGCGGTGTTGCAACTCCTGCAGATGCTGCACTTATGATGCAGTTGGGTGCAGAAGGCGTTTTCGTTGGTTCAGGAATATTCAAGTCAGGAAATCCCGAAAAGAGAGCTGCCGCAATCGTAAAGGCTGTAACAAATTACAACGATTACAAGCTCCTTGCCGAACTTTCCGAGGATTTGGGCGAAGCTATGGTCGGAATCAATGAAGATGAAATTCAGCTTCTCATGGCAGAAAGAGGAAAATAAATGAAAATTGCTGTTCTTGCACTTCAGGGAGCTTTCGCTGAACACAGAAAAATCCTTGAGGAATGTGGTGCAGATACTTTTGAAATACGTCAGAAAAAGGATATTTTGCAGAGCTTTGACGGAATAGTTCTCCCAGGCGGAGAAAGTACCGTTATGGGAAAGCTTCTCCGTGAACTTGACCTTATGAACGATATAAGAGGTATGATTGAAAACGGCATGCCTGTTTTCGGAACTTGTGCGGGACTGATACTTCTTGCGGATAAAATTTCCGGAAGTGATGAAAGTCATATCGCTACAATGAATATAACTGCACGCCGTAACGCTTACGGCAGACAGCTCGGAAGTTTCAACGCAAATGCCGAATTTAAGGGAATAGGCGAAATTCCGCTTACATTTATCAGAGCTCCTTATATAGAGGAAGTCCATGGAGATGCTGAAATACTTTGTACTGTTGACGGAAAAGCCGTTGCATCACGTCAGGGAAATCAGCTTGCCGTTGCATTTCACCCCGAACTGACAGACGATAAGAGAGTACATGAATATTTTCTGAATATGATATAATTCAAAGGCGACCGAGAAAAATCGGTCGCCTTTTTTTAAAATTCTGTTATCACGTTGGCAATATACTTCTGAATCATAAGAACATCGGAAGCGTCAATGCCGTTTCCGTGTGACTGGACATCACAGTATATTTTAGCCTTGCCGGAAACGGTATTTATATCGGGATTTCCGATAAATGCGGAAAGAGTTACAACGTCGGCAATATCAATATTTCCGTCACCGTTGGCATCTCCGGAATCGTTGCTTAAAATACCTGTATTTGTTACAATATCATCAGTGCAGTTGAATCTGAATGTATATTTATTTTCCTTGCCATAAGGATTGAAATCTGATGAAGTAGTGTATGTTATAGAGAAATCGCCGTCAAGCTTGCTTGTAACCCATACGAAATCACCCTCTGTGGTGATTACTTCGTATTCCTTCGGGGATAAATCGTATGTGTAGACACGGTATCCGAGTGGAGTTGTTTCGAGTACAGAATTATCGTTTATATAGAGTTGCTCGTCAATAGTTTCGAGACCGTTTGGGAAATTGAAGTTGCCTTTTAATGTTGTTTCATATTCTTCGTATCCCATTCCGCCTCCGGGTTTTTCAACACCGAAATTAACGGGAACTGCAATTTGCAGAGTTTCGCCCTGCTTTATCACATAACCGCCATTTGAATTGAAAACTTTGTCGGCATCGGAAAAGCTCTCAATAGTTTCGGGAATCTGCGGATTTTCGGAGGGTTCGGAAAGAGTTATATTTCCGCTGTCGTCAACGGAATAATCAATGCTGTAATATGTAACGTTATCGGGATTTCCTGCCCACGTTTCATTAATGCGGATTGTGTAATCTCCTGCTTTTGAAGCGTCAAACATAAGGATTTTGTTTCCGCCCAAATCACAGGCTTCAATTAACTGACCGTCATCATCTATAAATTGTGCCATATCGTCATCATAATATTTTGTTTTGAGAAGTTCAGCAGTACCGCCTATTTCGTGATTTAGTTCGTAGTGTTCGGGGATAACTGCAATTACTTTTTTCTGATTCGGGTCGGCACAGAAGTTTCCGTATTTGCGTAAGAATACCTGTGATTCCGCAAAGCTTGCGGGTTCTGTGAGATACTCTTTAAAGGATTTTGTTCCCTTGTCGATAAGATAACCGCAGAAATATGCTTTTCTTATAGTATAGTCTTCGTCAACCTTGTATTCCGTATTTGTAACGTGATAAAGCTTTTCGGTATGTATTTCATCAGAAGAAAGACTTCTGTTCATAGTGTAGACAGTTACCTGATAACCCTTACAGCCATCATTTTCGTTATAATAGTATGTTGCGGTATTATTAACGTAAGGCTTTACTTCGTCAGTTTCACTATACGGCTGAATACTGAATTTATCGGATTTAACAACGGGAATAACCTCAACAACCTGAAAACCGTCAGTTTCGCTTTCGCCGTACTGTTCAATAAACTGCTTAGCCTCATCGTAGCTTTTCGGAACGCTTAATTTTGAAACCTGTTGGAAAGTAATATTTCCGTTCTGGTCAACGTGGTATGTGAACTGAATGGGGTCAACAATCATTTCTTCTCCGCCACGTTGATTATATACGTTTACGGAGTAAGTACCTTCTTTTGAAGCGTCAAAAGTGAGAACCTTGTTTCCCGAACCGCCGTCAATATGATAAACAACTCCTGTTTCGTTATCAACATAATATGTCGGAGTTGTTGATGTAGCTTCTGAAAGAAGGGTTGCAGAGTTTTCAGCGGTACTGTTGACAACTACATCATAACCGCCGTTCCAGTACCACGGAGTGCAGACAATAACCTTGTTTTCAAAAGCCGTATAGTTTCCGTATTTTCTTTTAAAAATTTCAGTCTGCTGATATGTTGACGGAGTTATGCATGCATCTTCGGGAATTATAACGCCATTGCTGTCAACTTTGAAATTGAATTTGTAGTTTTCCTCAACAGAAATCGGGTCAACATCATCTTCATCTGTATCAGTAACGGCAGAAGAAAATTCAACCTTGATTTCGAGTGTGTATTCCTTGTTGACTTCTTTCGGGAAGAATGAAATTGACTCATATCCGGTATGACCTGTTGAATCAGTATCAGCAGTAGTGTCATAAGAATCATTTGTGAAATTGCGTGTAACATTATCGGGAGTAAATTCTTCACCGTTGAGCTTGTATGTTACGTGCAGACTTCCGGGATTTGCAATCGGAATACAGGTAACTATTTCACCGCATTTGCAGTATGAAATTTCACCGATTTCATTGTAGAAATAGTCTGCCTGAAGTCCGCTTGCCGGAATTGAGTGGGGGTCGGGAGCAATGTAGACAGCGTGAGTGTCCGGAATATTTTCCGGAACTGTCGGAATTGCTGTTACGGCATAGGTGAGAGCAAGTGCCGAAGCGATGATGTAAGTAAATTTTTTCATAAATAAAACCTCCTGATATTTTTTCCTTACACTACCTATACGAATCAGAAATGCTTTTTACTTCAAAAAATTTTTTCAGAAAAAATTTTTCAAAAACCCTTGACAAATCGCTGTTTATGGTGTACACTAAGTAAGTGTACTGTGAATTTTTGCGGTACACCTGATTTTTTGAAGAAGGAGGAGAAATAATGCCTACATTTAACCAGTTGGTTCGTAAGGGAAGAAAAGTTCAGGAGGACAAGTCTACTGCTCCGGCTCTCCAGAAGGGCTACAATGCTAAGAAGAAAGTCCAGACAGACCACAGCTCACCTCAGAAAAGAGGAGTTTGTACTGCTGTAAGAACTGCTACTCCTAAAAAACCTAACTCTGCTATGAGAAAAATCGCCAGAGTTAAACTTACTAACGGATATGAAGTTACTTCATACATTCCGGGTATCGGTCACAACCTTCAGGAACACAGCGTTGTACTCATCAGAGGCGGACGTGTAAAGGACCTTCCGGGTGTGCGTTACCACATCATCAGAGGTACTCTTGACGCTCAGGGCGTTGCCAACAGACTTCAGGCTCGTTCAAAGTACGGTGCTAAGAGACCTAAGGCAGGAAAGTAATTTCTGCTGTAACTGATTTTTATTAAATAGGATTATACTTGCCACAGGATATAATGTGGAAGATTTATATATAATAAATCCTCTGCATTGGTCTTGACGGGTTGGACGGGTGAAGCTTGAACCGGTTTCGCCGGCAGTAATCCGTCCGGTACGAGTACCTATGATTTCATGAATTTATGTGAAGGAGGGAAGCGAAATGCCAAGAAGAGGTAATATCGCAAAGCGTGATGTATTGCAGGACCCTGTTTACAATTCAAAGCTCGTTACAAGACTTATAAACAATATAATGCTTGACGGAAAAAAGGGTGTTGCTCAGAAAATCGTTTACGGTGCTTTTGACATCGTAGCTGAAAAAACAGGTAAGGACGCTCTCGAAGCTTTTGAAGAAGCTATGGAGAATATTATGCCTGTACTTGAGGTAAAGGCTCGCCGTCTCGGCGGTGCAACATATCAGGTTCCTATGGAAGTAAGACCTGAAAGACGTCAGACTCTCGGTCTCAGATGGATTACAAAGTACTCCAGAGAGAGAAACGAAAAGACTATGAAGGAAAGACTTGCAGGAGAGATTATGGACGCTCTCAACAATCAGGGCGGTGCTTGCAAGAAACGTGATGATACTCACAAAATGGCAGAGGCAAACAAGGCGTTTGCTCACTACCGCTGGTAAAGGAGGATTATTATGGCAAGAGACTGTTCTCTCGAAAATACAAGAAATATCGGTATCATGGCTCATATCGATGCCGGTAAAACAACTACTACCGAAAGAATCCTTTTTTATACAGGTGTAACCTATAAAATGGGTGAAACTCATGAAGGTGCTTCAGTTATGGACTGGATGGCACAGGAGCAGGAAAGAGGTATCACAATTACTTCTGCTGCTACAACATGCCACTGGAAAAACCACAGACTCAATATCATCGATACCCCAGGACACGTTGACTTTACTGTTGAAGTTGAACGTTCACTCCGTGTACTCGATGGTTCTGTAACTGTTTTCTGTGCAAAAGGCGGTGTTGAACCTCAGTCAGAAACAGTATGGAGACAGGCTGATACCTATAAAGTTCCGAGAATGGCTTATGTCAATAAAATGGATATTATGGGTGCTGACTTCTACCGTGTTGTTGATATGATGAAGGACAGACTTAAGTGCAATGCTGTTCCGATTCAGCTCCCAATCGGCTCTGAAGACGATTTCAAGGGTATTATCGACCTCGTTGAAATGAAAGCCTATGTATATTATGATGACCTCGGCAAGGATATCCGTGTTGAGGAAATCCCTGACGATATGAAAGAAAAGGCTCAGGAATACCATGAAGCTATGATTGAACATGTTGTTGAACAGGACGACGAGCTTATGGAAAAATACTTTGCCGGCGAAACTCTTTCTATCGAAGAAATCAAATCTGTAATCCGTAAGGCTACTATCGCTAACCATATGGTTCCTGTAACCTGCGGTACTTCATATAAGAATAAGGGCGTTCAGAAGCTCCTCGACGCTATCGTTGACTATATGCCTTCTCCGCTCGATATTCCTGCTATCAAGGGTGTAAACCCTGAAACAGGCGAAGAAACTGACAGAAAGGCTTCTGATTCAGAACCGTTCTCAGCTCTCGCATTCAAAATCGCTACTGACCCGTTTGTAGGAAAACTTTGCTTCTTCAGAGTTTATTCCGGTACAATCAATCAGGGCGACAGCGTTCTCAACGCTACAAAGGACAACAGAGAAAGATTCGGACGTATCGTTCAGATGCACTCCAATCAGAGAAAGGAAATCACTACTGTTTATGCAGGTGATATTGCTGCTGCTGTTGGTCTTAAAAATACTACAACAGGTGATACTCTCTGTGATGAAAAGAACCCTGTAATTCTCGAATCCATGGAATTCCCTGAACCGGTTATCCAGCTCGCTATTGAACCTAAGACAAAGGCTGGTCAGGAAAAAATGAGTATTGCTCTCGGCAAGCTTGCTGAAGAAGACCCGACTTTCAAGACATGGACTGATGAAGAAACAGGTCAGACTATTATCGCAGGTATGGGTGAACTTCACCTCGACATTATCGTTGACCGTCTTCTCCGTGAATTTAAGGTTGAAGCAAACGTTGGTGCTCCTCAGGTTTCATATAAGGAAACTATTAAGGGCAGTGCCGATGTTGACCATAAATACGCAAGACAGTCAGGTGGTAAAGGTCAGTACGGTCATGTTAAAATCCGTCTCCTTCCCAATGAATCAGGTAAGGGCTACGAATTCAGAAACCAGATTGTCGGCGGTGCTATTCCTAAGGAATATATCCCTGCTGTTGACAAGGGTATTCAGGGTGCTATGAAGTCCGGTATACTCGCTGGCTATGAAGTAGTTGATGTTATCGTTGAACTCTACGACGGTTCATATCACGAAGTAGACTCATCTGAAATGGCATTCCAGATTGCCGGCTCTATGGCTTTCAAGGAAGCTATGAGAAAGGCAAATCCTGTTCTTATGGAACCTATTATGAAGGTTTCTGTTATAGTTCCTGATGACTATACCGGTACTGTTATCGGTGACCTCAGCTCACGCCGTGGTCAGATTCAGGGTCAGGAAACAAGACCCGGTGCTGTTCAGATTGACGCTCTCGTTCCGCTTTCAGAAATGTTCGGATATACAAGCGACCTCCGTTCAAATACTCAGGGTCGTGGTCAGTATACTATGGAACCTCACAGCTATCTCGAAGTTCCTAAGAATATCGCTGAAAAGATTATGAGCGACAGAAACAAGGGCGAATAATCAAAATAATTATGTGTTTCGGGATTTTTTTCAAAAAAATTTTCCGAAACACTTGCAATTATATAAAATGTGTGATATAATATATACACACACTTTTATAATGTTATATTAAAGGAGGAAATTTCCAATGGCAAAACAAAAATTTGAGCGTACCAAGCCCCATGTAAACATTGGTACTATCGGACACGTTGACCACGGTAAAACAACTCTTACTGCTGCTATCACAAAGACTCTCGCTCTTAAGGGTCAGGCACAGTACGAAGCTTATGATATGATTGATAAGGCTCCTGAAGAAAGAGAACGTGGTATCACAATCAATACTGCACACGTTGAATACGAAACAGACAAGCGTCACTATGCACACGTTGACTGCCCAGGACATGCTGACTACGTTAAGAACATGATTACTGGTGCTGCTCAGATGGACGGTGCTATCCTCGTAGTTGCTGCTTCAGACGGTCCTATGGCTCAGACAAGAGAACACATTCTTCTCGCTCGTCAGGTTGGCGTTCCTGCAATTGTTGTATTTATGAACAAGGCTGACCAGGTTGATGACCCTGAACTTCTCGAACTCGTTGAAATGGACATCAGAGACCTTCTCTCATCATATGACTTCCCTGGCGATGATACACCTATCATTATCGGTTCAGCTCTTGCAGCTCTTGAAGCTCCTGATGACCTCAGCGACCCTGCTTACAAGCCAATCCTTGACCTTATGGACGCTGTTGACGAATTTATCCCAAGCCCTGAACGTGACGACGCTAAGCCTTTCCTTATGCCTATCGAAGATACTATGACTATTTCTGGTCGTGGTACTGTTGTAACAGGTAGAGTTGAAAGAGGTAAGCTCAATCTTAACGAACAGGTTGAAATCGTTGGTCTTTCTGACGAAAAGCAGACAACTGTTGTTACAGGTATCGAAATGTTCCGTAAGACTCTTGACTTTGCTGAAGCTGGTGATAACATCGGTGCTCTCCTCCGTGGTATCACAAGAGACCAGGTTGAAAGAGGACAGGTTCTTTGCAAGCCCGGTTCAATTCACCCACATACAAAGTTTGCTGGTCAGGTTTACGTTCTTAAGAAGGAAGAAGGCGGCCGTCATACTCCGTTCTTCAACAACTACAGACCTCAGTTCTATTTCAGAACAACTGACGTTACTGGTGTAGTTTCACTTCCTGCTGATAAGGAAATGTGCATGCCTGGTGATAACGTTTCAATGGACGTAGAGCTTATTACTCCTATCGCTATTGAAGAAGGACTTCGTTTCGCTATCCGTGAAGGTGGCAGAACAGTAGGTTCAGGCGTTGTTACAAAGATTAATGAATAATTCAAACATATAAAGTTTGAGGGTACGCATTAAGCGTACCCTTTTTTTATCCGAAAAATAAGGTTCGTGAAAAGTTTTCCCGAACCTTTTTGAATTATGAATTTACTTTTTTAACAATGCTGATTTCATACAGCACAAATCAAAGGAATTGATGATATTATCGGGGTAGAAATCTGCATTTTCAGGGTTATCGAGTTCGATTTCGCAAAGCAGATATTTCTGCAATATCAGAACATCAGCAATATTAAATATACCGTCACCGTTTATATCTCCCTTGATTGGCTGAGGAGCAGTTGTTGAAGTAGTAGTTATGGGTGTAGTTGTGGTAGTTTCCGTTGTAGTTGTAGTAGTTTCCGTTGTAGTTGTGGTAGTTTCCGTTGTAGTTGTAGTAGTTTCCGTTGTGGTTGTAGTAGTTTCCGTTGTGGTTGTAGTAGTTTCCGTTGTAGTTTCAGTAGCAACAGGTACTTTATAGTCTGATGTGCTTATTTCGGGGAGGTCATACTGGAAATAACTTCCTACTCCCTCAGGAGTGCATGGAGTATGTGTCTGGTAGAATGAATCTGTACCTTTTGCAAAATACTTGTAAGTCGGAGTATCTCCGGAATCGTCCCAAGTGCAGTCAACATTGTAATAAATGCCGTCATCAAGCTGAATGATATTCCAGGCGTGTGATTCGCTTTTTACGAAAATATTATTGATGCCGTAATATGTACATAAAAGCTGATAGGTACGGGCATATGATTCACAGACACCAGTTCCCTCAATAGCACCGATAATGCTGTGAGCAATTCCGCTGTCAGAAGCGGTTACACCGTCATCTTTATATGCGAAATCCATAGTAGTTATAATCTGGTCATGAATGGCTTTAGCATCCTCATAGGCTGATACACCTTTTACGCATGATGAATAGCTGTCAATAAGTTCGGGAATAGCCTGTGCATATGATTTTCTTACACTGGATTTTGCAAAATCCTCAAAAGCAGCTATAATAACATAAGTTTTATTATTCTGATTAAATCCGAGAAACATTGCAGAAAGATAATACATAAGCGGATTATCACTTCTGAATGTATCATATACGGAAGCAGCCTCATCGAAAGTTAATCCGTAATTGTCAATAATGCACATTCCCATTACATATATATCCCCGACAGTTTCATTTGTAATCGGAGATATATTCTGACTGTTATTCCAGAAACTTTCGGCTTTTGTAGCAATATCGTTATAGAACTGCTGTTTACCTTCTGTATTTTCACGGAGATTCAAATCCTGATAGCCGTAATCAATGCATGTACTTGATTTAAGTTCCGAAAGACTGCTGTTACATTCTGAAAATGAAATCATATAGTCATCAATATTTTCAATGACAGGAATCATGCTTTCAATTTCTGCATCTGTCATAAAATCCGGTGAATTATCTTCTGCACCGGCAGGAAGTGCAAGAATGTTGAAAGAAACAGCCAGTGAAAGCAGTGCTGAAAAAATACGCTTTTTAATCATAATTAACACCTCTTGCAATATTATTATAGTTATTATAACGTATTTAATACAGGAAATCAATTCTCTTTATGCCAGAAAATACAGCAGTACGTTTTGTGCATTGTGTATATAAATTTTTTGGCTTTTCGAAAAACTTTATGCCATAAATTATAAATAAGTGAATTGATATAAATTTTTAATACAGACAGACGGATACAGCCCGCTTATGTAAAAAAATGTGGTTGTTGTCGTAGGTGCGAACTGTGTTCGTGTGTTAATTATCAGACCGTTACCCTGAGTTTACAAAAAAACTGAAATATCGAAAAAAATCATTGACTTATTTTTCATATGAGAGTATAATATTAGTATATCATATTTTATTATGGAGGTTTTTATAAAAATGGGCAGAGTTTATAATTTCAGTGCTGGTCCGGCAGTTCTTCCGGAAGAAGTACTTAAAGAAGCTGCAGATGAAATGCTTGATTACAAAGGCACAGGCATGTCAGTAATGGAAATGTCACACCGTTCAAAGGCTTATGACACAATAATCAAAGAGGCTGAACAGGATTTGCGTGACCTTATGAATATTCCTGATAACTACAAGGTTCTTTTCCTTCAGGGCGGAGCTTCACAGCAGTTCGCAATGATTCCGATGAACCTTATGAAAAACGGCGTAGCTGACTATATTGTAACAGGTCAGTGGGCAAAAAAAGCGTATCAGGAAGCACAGAAGTACGGCAAGGCTAACAAGATTGCTACTTCAGAGGATAAAACTTTCTCATATATTCCTGACTGTTCAGACCTTCCTGTAAGCGAAGATGCTGACTATGTATATATATGTGAAAACAATACAATATACGGAACAAAGTTCAAGACACTTCCGAACACAAAGGGCAAGACACTTGTTGCAGACGTTTCATCATGTTTTCTTTCAGAACCTGTTGACGTTACAAAATACGGAGTAATTTATGGCGGAGTTCAGAAAAATGTAGGTCCTGCCGGTGTAGTAATAGTGATAATCCGCGAAGATTTGATTCCCGAAAAGCCACCGATTGAAAATACTCCTACAATGCTTACTTATAAAATTCATGCTGATGCAGATTCACTTTACAATACACCTCCGGCATACGGAATCTATATCTGCGGAAAAGTATTCAAGTGGATTAAGAAAATGGGCGGTCTTGAGGCTATGAAGGCTCACAACGAAAAGAAAGCTAAAATCCTTTATGATTTCCTTGACCAGAGCAAGCTTTTCAAAGGTACAGTAAATCCTGCTGACCGTTCACTTATGAATGTTCCTTTCGTTACAGGAAACGCTGACCTTGATGCTAAATTTGTTAAGGAAGCTAAGGAAGCCGGCTTTGAAAACCTCAAGGGTCACCGTACAGTAGGCGGTATGAGAGCATCTATATATAATGCTATGCCTATTGAAGGTGTTGAAAAGCTTGTTGAGTTCATGAAGAAATTCGAGGAAGAAAATTCCTGATATTATTTTTTGAAAGGACAGATTACAATGTATAATATACAGACTCTTAACAAGATTTCATCTGTCGGTACAGATGTATTTGATAAGTCAAAGTATGCTGTTGCTGATAATTTTGAAAATCCCGATGCAATAATGGTACGTTCTGCAAAAATGCATGATATGAAGTTCGGAGACAATCTCCTTGCAATTGCAAGAGCCGGAGCAGGTGTAAACAATATACCTGTTGAACGCTGTGCAGAGGAGGGTATATGCGTATTCAATACCCCCGGAGCTAATGCAAATGCAGTTAAGGAACTTGCAATATGTGCATTACTTCTCTCATCAAGAAAGATTACTGAAGCAGCTGCATGGGCAGCATCTCTCAAGGGTACTCCCGACGCTCCGAAGACTGTTGAAAGCGGAAAGTCAAAATTTGCAGGACCTGAAATAATGGGAAAAACTCTCGGTATTATCGGACTTGGTGCTATCGGCGGAAAGATTGCAAATTCAGCAGTTGCACTCGGAATGAAAGTTGTAGGATATGACCCTTATCTTTCAGTAAATTCAGCACTTCTTCTTGATTCATCAGTAAAGATTGTTACTGATATAAATGATATTTACAAGGTAAGCGACTACATTTCAATTCACGTTCCGTATACACCCGATACAAAAAATACTATCGATACAGAACAGATTGCTATGATGAAAGACGGTGTACGTCTCATTAACCTTGCAAGAGGTGAACTCATCAACAGCGAGGCAGTAGTAAAAGCTATTGCGGACGGAAAAATTGCAAAGTATGTTACTGATTTTGCTGATGATGTTGTACTCGGTGCTGAAAATGTAATTGTACTTCCTCATCTCGGAGCTTCAACTCCTGAAAGTGAAGATAACTGTGCAGTAATGGCAGCTAATGAGCTTATTGACTACATCGAAAACGGAAATATCAGAAACAGTGTAAATCTTCCGAATGCGTCAATGAATGCAGTAGGTACAAAGGTATGCGTAATTCATAAGAATGTACCGGCACTTATCGCTTCAATGACTTCAGCAGTCGGAAATGCAGGTCTTAATATTGAGAATATGTTCAATGCAAGCAAGAAAAATTTTGCTTACACAATGATGGATATTATAGGCGATGTTGACGAAAAGCTTACAGATTCAATAAAGGCTATTGACGGCGTTATCAGAGTAAGAGTTATTAAGTAAACGATAAAAATCAAGGGCGAATCCGATTGGATTCGCCCGTTTTTTATGCCGGAAGCGTTGTTAATTTATTTGCAAGATACTGCTGAATTACAAGAGCATCATTTGCATTGATTCCGTTTCCATTTGAATGAACATCAGCATTGACAAGTCCCTGAGCTGTAAGGGTATTTGTTTTTGAATCTCCGACATATGAGGCAACTGCAACAGCATCAGCAACATCTATTGAACCGTCAGCATTTGCATCACCCCATAATATTTCTGAACTGCTTTCCGTAGTGGGTTCTGTTTTTTCGGCAACTGAACCGTCAGGTTCGATACCGCCGACAAGCACACCGTCTGAATAAACGCATATATTATCGGTTTTGACTTCATTTCCGGTACCGAAGAAAGCATCATCAGTATCATAAATTTTAAGGTCTTTATAGCTCGGGTCGTTTCCGGGATTCCATTTGTCACCGTAGTACATTCCGACAGTAAACTGATATTTCTTGTTTGAATTTGCAATAGTGTATCCGTCCCACTTGATTTCTATATAATATGTGTCATCAGTTTTATCGTATTTGTAAGGTCCGCTTATAACACCGTCAGCAGGGGAAGCCTCAGCGGAAGCCTGGTCATAGAGTTCGCTTGCTTTTACGTTGTTTACGTTTGAAATTTCGCTTGAATTGAAATAATAGCGTACAGAAATATCCTTTGCGGGCTTTATGGAATCAGTCATAACCATAAGCGAAACTTTAGTGACGCCACAGCCATCTGAATGCAAATCATCAATACCGCATGCATTTACCCAGTAATTATTACCGCCTGTTTCACCCTCGAAGGATACAGCCGGAGGAAAATCGGGAGTAACTTTCATATCATCAGTGCCGTAGTATTCATAAAGACCTGCACAAGCTCCTACAAAGGCAGCATTATAGTCTATGGTAACTTCATTGTAAATATAGTCTGATGTTTTATCAATATGCTGGTCGCTGCCGTCAGGACCTCCTACCAAAGCACCGTAAAGAACATATCTGTGTTCATCGGGGTCTTCACACTTTGTAAGACCCGATGCAGCTCTGTGGTGAGGATACTTTGCGGAATTTTCATTATATCCTACAATATATGAACGTCCAAGAGGATTATTTCCCATGATATATTCCATTTGACCTTTTGCCCAGTCGCTGTATTCGGAAGGCTTGCCGTCATTGGTGTATTTGTCATAAACCAAAGCAATTAACTGCATAGCAGTATTGTATCTTGCAGAACCCCACTGACTTAAAAAGGCATATCCTCCGGGAGTTTCAAGAGCTTGCCATGTAGGGAAGCATTTTTCGACTTCGTCCCAGAAATCGTCATATACATACTCATTTTTACCTTGTGCCTTTCTTACGATGTTAACGAGGTCAAGTTCGGGATAAGTCTGATTTATAACTGCCCATATTGTATTTGCACCGCCCCACATATCGTTCCAGTTGTAACAGTATCCGGAAGGAGCATAATAGTCAACATAGGGTGCGGCATCGGTGAGGTAATTAATATCCTTAGTGCAGAGATAGAGCCATGCAGCAGCCCAGCAATAGTCATCTTCCCATTTTGAAGAACGGTAATATCCCTTAGGGCCGTCTGCATTATCGCTTAACTCTTTTTCATGAGTCATAGCGAACTTCATAAGAGCCTTGGCGTAGTCAAGTGATTTTTCGGCATATTCGGGGTCAGTATCCTTGAAATTGAGATAGTTTATAGCAAGTGAACCGGCAGCAGAAACTACATAATCGGTCTGTGGTTTTTCTTCTGTGAGGAAAAATGCTGGTCTGCCCATTTCATCGACTTCGGGTGAGTTCCAGAAAGAGTGGTCAATATCGCCGTCACCTACCTGATAGCAGTGTGCAATTACATCGCCATTTGAATCACGGAAAGTACACTTCATAAGATAGTCATTGAAATAACGGAGAATAGTTTCAATATGCTTATCCTGACCGAGCTTTACATATGAATCACGAAATTCATAATATCCCCAGCCGAGTGTTGCAGCGGAATAATTTTCCGGCATACCGAATTTTACATGGTCGCCTGCATCGTGGAATCCGCCTGAAACATCAATATAACCGTCACCGTCAGGGTCGAGAATATCCTTGTATTTATCAATAAATGACTGTGAAAGATTAGTGCCTACATAATCATCGGATATTCCGGCTTTCATTTCGACTTTTGCATCATAGGTATGGCAGTCACCTCTCCATGAATACTGGTTATTTTCATCTACTTCCGTACCGCACATATTTGCATCATAGAAATACATTGAATACTGCAATGCACGGGCGAAATCGTAATCAAGACCGGAATCCTCCAGAGCGTAGGAAGAAATTGCGGGCAGAGATGACATAACTGCAATTGAACCGGCAAGAACAGCCGATGTTAATTTTTTAAAAGCTTTCATAAAATACCTCCTTATAATTCCTTTACAATATTTGCAAGATACTGCTGTATAGTCAGAGCATCATTAGCGTTCACACCGTTTCCGACAGCCTGAACGTCACCGTTTATAATACCCTGAGGGTCGAGCTTGTTTTTTTCCGAATCGCCTACATATGAGGCAAGGGCAACGGCATCGGCAATATCAACAGAGCCGTCAAGATTTGCATCGCCTTTTAATGTCTTTGAATCTGATGTATCTCCGGTAGGTTCAGTATTTTCAGATACATAATTTTTAATGTCGGGAAGTTCGTCAAGCGTTATGCAGTATTCGCTGTTATAAATTTCCTTGAGATTTTCAACAGGGTTATTCTGTTCGCTTGTAAGGTAATTCATATACCAAGGGCAGAAGTAAAGCCAGCAAGCCTTGTCATTGAGAAGATTTTCAAGTGACGGTATAGTATCATTTTCGGACATAGCAACCATTTTCTGACCGTCCGTACTCTGAACAAGGCTGTAAAAGGTTGAAGAAATTGAGCTTAGATTCGGCAGACCGTCTTTAGCGTTATACTTGTCATATCCTATTATGTCAACAACATCGTCACCGGGATACCAGTCTGCTGAAGTCGGGAAAGTGTATCCCGTCCATACCCATATTAAATTATCAAGACCGTATACGTTTGTAAGCTGGTCATAAAGGAGTCTGTAAAGCTTTTTGCAGGGTTCAGCACCTTCAGCCCCCCACCAGAACCATGCACCTTCAGCTTCATGGAGAGGTCTCCAGAGAATCGGAACATCAGCATCTTTTAATTTTTTAAGCTGTTTTGCGATTTCCTCAATATCAGCCATAAGCTGTTCATGTTCCCATGTACCTTCTTCAAGAGCCTTTGAAATGCTGAAAGTAGTATACGGAGTATTTCCAGTTGATTCAACGTAGAAAGCAACCTCCTCTCCGCCTTTTTCGGAGGGAACATTCCAGTGCCATGTAACGGTAGCTATACCCTTGTATTCGTTTACCCATTGAATAGCTCTTTCGGGAGCGTTGTCCTCCCAGTTTGAATTTGAACGGTAAGCAAGAAAATCAATGCCACGGATAGCAGGCTGTTTACCTGTTTTTTCCATAATATATTCAAATTCCGCCTCATTGTCTTTTATATAATTATCAGGGTCATTCCACTGGTTATAGTTGTGAGAACCGCAGTATTCCTGCTGACCTGCAATTATGTGATTTCCGTACATATCGCAGAGGTAGTTGTAAAGGGACTGAGCAGATTTGCTTGCGTTTTTATTTGAGAGCTGACGTGTAGGGGAGAGATTTTTAAGTTTTTCGTCTGCCGGTCTGATTGTAAGGTAATCAAACATGGTATATCCCCAGTAAGCCTCAAATTCGATAGTATTTACACCCTTCTGGAGCATAATGACGCCTCCGGATGTCTCCTCGAAAGTAAGGTTATGGACAAAGCAGACTTCTCCCTGATTTACTCCGTTTACATTAAGATACTGAACCTTTTTATTCGGGTCATATGGTTCGCAGTAGCAGATTGAAAGCTCATAAAGTCCGGCTTCCTCAACTTCAACGTCAACGCTTACCTTTGTACCTTTCTGGTCGAGATATGAAAAAGCACCGCCCGATGCGTTTGTAAGGTCGAAATCCTCACCGCTTCCGTTCTCTTGCGTGTTGCCTTTCCATGTTTCTGTATAGATTTTTCCGCCGTCTGTTGAACCGTTTTCAAATTCGTATTTCTGAACGGAATCGTTTACGGCATAAGTCTGAATACAAGCCGGCATGCAGTTCAGAGCCGTAACGGCTGAAAGAAAAGCACACAAACTCTTTTTCGATTTGCTGAATTTCATAAAAAACCTCCTTAATTTAAATTTAATTTATAAAAAGATTATAACATCAAATTTTCAAAAATGCAATATCTTTTTGGAATTAAGAATATTATAATTTTGTTGACTTTTTAGCCGGAATAAAGTATAATAAGTATTAAAAGGCGGACATAAAAAGGAGGATTAAAAAAAGTGAGTATTTTTAATATAGATAAAAATTCCATGTCCCTCAGTCACGACTGGGAGCTTTTTCAGAAGTTTATGGGGAACGTCGGAGCTTTTACATATATATCAAAAGAAAAATCCGCATATCTTGACCCCGTGGCACTTAAAATTCTGAATTGCAGTCGTGAAAGGATAAACGAATACGAATTTTTTAATCTGCTTGACAGAATATCAAAAAATCCCGTTGAGGGTGAAAAGCATATTTATATATATCATACAGACAGCACCAGAAAATGTATAAAGATGAATATTTTTGAAAGCAAGGACGTATGGCTTGGATTTGTTCAGGATTATACAAGACAGATTTTTGAAAAAAGCAAAAAATCCGATACGGTTGAATATGACCCTATAACACGTATGCCGTCATATGCATATTTTACAAAAATGGTTAAAGAGGCTCTTGAAACTACAAATCACTGCTGGCTTGCATCAATGCATCTGAACGGTCTTGAAAAGCTCGGAACTTTTCTGACTGTTGACAATACCAATCACTGTATAACATCTGTTTCCGAAACTATAAAGGGATTTGGTTCAGATGATATAATATTCGGTTCAAAGTCCAATTATGAAATATGTATATTGTTTAAAAATCTTGACAAAAGCTCCGTATACAGCATACTTAAAAATATGAATGATGCTGTAAGGCACTGTGTTTTCAGCGATGATTTCGGAGAAGTTATTGACATAAGCGACAGAAGTTCCCTGAGTCTTTCAGTGGGTTGCTGTTCTTATCCGGAACAGGCTTATGAATTTAATATGCTTGTAAACTATTCGGAATTTGCACTCTTTGAGGCAAGAAACAGCAGAAAGAAAAGTGTTGTGAACTGGTTCTGCGAAGAAAGATACAGACGTGAAAAAACCTCCTATAAAAAATCGCAGATTTTTGAAAAGGTAATCCGTGAAAATCAGCTTTTCTATCATTTTCAGCCTATCGTCAGTGCAGTAAACGGAGAAATATATGCATATGAGGCTTTAATGAGAACTTCAAAGGATATAAACCTTACTCCGACACAACTGCTCGCAATGGCTCGTGAACAGAATAATCTTTACGCTATTGAAAAACTGACGTTCTTTAATGCAGTAGATATGCTCAGCAAAAATCAGCAGTTTTTCAAAAACAGAAAGCTTTTTATAAACAGTGTCGGGAGCTTTCTGCTGACAGAGGAGGATTTCAACAAGCTGTATCTTACATACGGCGAACTTATGGAAAAGGTAGTTATAGAAGTTACCGAACAGACAAATCCTACTTCAAACGATATAAAGCTTCTGAAAAAAAGATGTGTTATAACACATTCAGGGCTTGCTATTGACGATTACGGAACAGGCTATTCAAACAGCGTAAATCTTTTGCATTATTCTCCGGAATATATAAAAATTGACCGTTCGCTTATATCCGATATACAGAACGATTTGAAAAAGCAACAGCTTGTATCTTCCGTAATAGAATTTGCTCATGACAATAACATTCTTGCACTTGCCGAGGGCGTTGAAACCTCAGCGGAAATGAAAACCGTAATAAGAATGGGAATAGACCTTATTCAGGGATTTTACACTTCAACTCCGAAACCGCTTTTCCTTGATATGATTTCACAGACGGTAAAGGACGAAATTATAAATACAAATCTTGAAACGGCAAAGCATGGAATCAAAAAAATTTATGATGCAAGAAAAAGCGAAGAAATAGACCTGCTTAAGCTTGCACTTGAGAAATATACTGATATTCATGTATATCAGAGCAAGCTTAAAATAAAAGGTGATACTGAAAAGTCTGTTAACATGAATATAACGATAATGGATAATTACAGTTGTGAGCTTACTCTTGAAAATGTAAATCTTGTAAGCCGTAACGCAAAGCCTGTAATCTCTGTCGGAGAATCGGCACAGCTTATTCTTAATGCTGAAAAAGAAAATAAAATAAGCTATCTCGGAATATATGTCCCGCAGACTTCTCAGTTATTTCTGAAGGGAAAAGGAAATCTCCTTATAGACTGCTATGCATCTTCGGGCTTTGCAATCGGAAACGATTTTGAACATGCATGCGGTGATATATTCATAGATATGGACGGAAACCTTGAAATTATAACAAATTCGGAGGAAGCTGTCTGCATAGGAGGCGGATATAATCTTAACGAATCGGAAATAAATCTCAAATCCGGAAATATTAAAATAAATATGAACGTCCATAATGGTGTCGCAATAGGAAATTATAACGGCGGTTCAATAGTCAATCTGTCAGACAAGTGCAGAATAAATATAAGTGTTTCCGGAATAAATGTTACCGGAATAGGCAGTGTGAAATCCGAATCGCTTATAATTTCATCAGCCGATATTGATATATATGCAAGCGGAGCTTCGGCAATAGGAATAGGTTCATTCAGCGAGGCGGAGGGCGATATTAATATAAAGGGCGGAAAAATTAATTTAACAATGCGTTCTTCAAAAAATGCCGGAATAGGCTCGTGGAACGGAAAAATGAATGTAAATATAAAAAATTCATCAGTAAGCATCGACAACGAGGGAAATGATATTGCCGGAATAGGCGATATCTGCGGTTCAGGAAATGTATTTATAAAGGATTCCGATATTGATATAAAAATATCTGCATCAAACCCGATAGATATAGGAACAGAAAAAGGAAATATAATACTTGAAAATAATAAAATAAGCTCAGTTATAAACGGAAAGACAGTTTCTCATAAGCAGACGGGGGTATAATTTTTGAAAAATTTTATATTAAGCCACAAAAGGCTTTCTGTCGGAATAATTCTCTATATTGCGGTATTTATTGTCAGCGGATTTATTTCGCCATGGCAGATAAGGGATATTAATTTAAGCGACCTTGATGTTGATGATTCAGCCGGAGTTATGGACAAAGTTCCGCTGAAAATAATCTATTTCGGAATTTATGAACTGATTGAACTTCTTGTTTATGCGGACAGTGATGTCTTTTCCGCTAACGGAATTATGTTTTTTATATCAGTCTGTGCATTGTTTTCGTATACATATGTAATAAGAAAGTCTTTTATAAAAAACGAACTCGACAGCAAGGTGGAGGAAATAGCAATAGATTTTATATATGACAATATATTTGCATATATTTCCTCACTTATTGCCTATTATTTTTATAAGTCTGTGGAGGTAAAGATTGCTGAAATAATGGGCGGTGGCAAAACATGGCTTATATGCCTTACAGTGTTTATTATAATATGCTTTGTCATAATACCGGCATTCCCACAGCTTCTGCAACTGCTTGCATATGTTTTTCTTGTTTCAATGACTGCAAAACTGCTTGTAACTATGGACAGTCTTATTGAATGGAACATTATTATTAAAAAAATCATTATTTTTCTTGTCGGAGCGGTTCTTATTGTTCTGATAAATCTTGTTATAAATGTTCTTCTTGAACGTATGCAGAGTGCAGTTGCTGAATTTTTAGTAAAATTTTTCCCCGCAATGGGATTGATGATTGCCGGAATTGTGCGTATATGCGTAAAAATTATCATTGCAGTAATTATTATATCCGCAGTTCTTGCAGTTGTGTTTCTGATAGTTGATAAACTTGCATATGCATAAAATATAAAAAAAGAAAGGTCTTGTTTAAAAATGAAACTTGGTATGGTTGGTCTGCCGAATGTCGGCAAAAGCACACTTTTTAATGCTCTTACAAATGCAGGTGCGGAATCTGCAAATTATCCGTTCTGCACTATTGAAAAAAATGTCGGAATAGTATCTGTTCCCGATGAACGTCTTGACGCTCTTGCAAAGATGTACGAACCTGATAAATTCATTCCGGCAATGCTTGAATTTGTTGATATTGCCGGACTTGTAAAGGGAGCTTCAAAGGGTGAGGGACTCGGAAACAAGTTCCTTGCGGATATCCGTGAAGTTGATGCTATTGTACACGTTGTACGCTGTTTTGAAGATGAAAATATTACCCATGTTGACGGAAATATAAATCCGGCAAGAGATATTGAAACTATAAATCTTGAGCTTATCTTCTCCGATATCGAAATGCTTGAACGCCGTATCGACCGTGCAAAAAAAGCATCAAAGGGTGATAAAAAGTATCTTGCGGAAGTTGATTTTCTTGAACGTCTGAAAGAATTTCTTGAAAGCGGAAAGTCTGCCCGTGCATTTGATTTTACAGACGATGAACGTGAGATATTGAAATCAACTCCGCTTTTGTCTGCAAAGCCTGTAATATATGCAGCAAATCTCAGTGAAGACGATTTCAGAAACAATATCGAAACAAATCAGCATTATCAGACTGTAAAGAAAATTGCCGAGGAGGAACATTCAGCGGTATTACCAATATGTGCCCAGATTGAGGCTGAAATTTCCGATATGGACGCTGAAGATAAAGAAATGTTCCTGAATGATTTAGGACTTGAAGTTTCAGGACTTAACAGAATTATAAAAGAAGGTTATAGCCTTCTCGGACTTATTTCATATCTTACAGCGGGTAAGCCGGAAGTCCGTGCATGGACTATAAAAAAAGGTACAAAAGCACCACAGGCTGCCGGAAAAATTCATACTGATTTTGAAAAAGGATTTATCCGTGCGGAAGTCGTATCGTTTGACGATTTAATGAAATGCGGTTCAATGGCATCAGCTAAGGAAAAAGGTCTTGTAAGACTTGAGGGCAAGGATTACGTAATGAATGACGGCGATATAGTTCTTTTCAGATTCAACGTATAATAAAAAAGGGCGGATTTTTTTATCCGTCCTTTTTTTCTGTCGGCTTGATTTTTGAATACATAAACTGCTGTGCGGTATATAGACTCATATATCCCGAAAGCATAAACGATATACAGCATGCAATTGCACAGAATCCGAATCCCGAACCTCCGAAAAGTTCAACACTCAGAATTATTGACGCAAGCGGACAGTTGGTTACTCCGCAGAATACGGCAACCATTCCCACGCCAGCACCTAAGGAATAATCTATTCCGAGTATTTCCGCCATAAGACTTCCGAACGTTGAACCGGTAAAAAATACGGGTACAATTTCACCGCCCTTGAATCCTGCACCAAGCGTAAGAGCAGTAAACAGTATTTTCATGATAAAGGCTTCCGGACGGGAATCGCCTGTGAAAGCCTTTGCGATTATTTCACCTCCTGCACCGTTATAGTCAAAAGTACCAATTGCAAAAGTAAGAACGGCTACTATAATACCGCCTGTTACTATACGCAGATTCTGATTTTTTATTTTTTTGTATAAATGTGAAGCAAGTTCCGAAGCTCCGCAGAACATACAGCTTACAACTGCACATAATATTCCGAGAACTATAATTTTTCCGTAATTCAAGAGACTGTATTCCGGAGCATTTATGAAAAGGTCAAAATCTGTTACTTTGAAAAATTCTGCAACTTTCATAGCCGATACAGCCGATATTATACACGGAACTATTGCTGAATACTGCAAAGAGCCTACAAGACATATTTCGGCAGAAAATACTGTTGCCGTTACGGGAGTACCGAATATTGCTGAAAAACAAGCACTCATTCCGCACATGGTAATAATTTTCCTGTCATCATCATCTAATTTCAGAATCTGTCCGAACTGTGAACCCATACTTCCGCCTATCTGGAGTGCAGCTCCTTCACGTCCGCTTGAACCTCCGAGAAGATGTGTTATTACAGATGAAATAAAAATGCATATCGTATTTTTAAATCCCATTTTTTCGCCGTCACGAGCTGAAAGAAGTACAAGATTAGTTCCTCTGTCCTTTGGAAATCCCATTGCCTTGTAAAGCTGAACTATTGCAACCCCCCCTAAGGGAAGAAGCCATATAATCCAGCTGTGGGATTTTCTGAAATCCGTAACGCCTTTTATTGAATAGAAAAACAGTACACCGACAAATCCGACTGTAATTCCTGTCATAATGCTTAATAAAACCCATTTCAGAAATCCGGTATATAATGGAAGATAATCTTTTTTTAATTTTTCAGGGAACTGCATGGGTATTACCTCAGATTGACAGGAAGCCCATTTATTTCAATATTGGGGTCATCAATATCTATAAGCAGGCATTTTCTTCCGTCAACGACACTTGTGCGTATTTTATCGGAGGCGGAAGGACTTATATTTACAGTAATTCCGGCAGTTTTCAGCACTGTTTTTGATTCCACAAGGTTTGATGCGGTAAGAGGAGCATTTCCGCATGAAGATTCATATACCTTGTCAAGAGCCTGCAAGCGTTCATGAGATACTCCGGATTCTTCAAGTATATCATGTATCTTGTTGCTGTCAATAGTGCATGTATCAGTATCGTCCTTATTCTGTTCAACGGTTTCCTTGATTTTTTCGTTTACAGTATTTATTAAAGTATAATCAAGTTCATCTCCCGCAACGGTTTTGAGTATATTCTGAAAGTTAGCCTTTTCGTTATCGGCAGACATTACAAAATTACAGCCGAGAACGTTTTCTATTATTGATATATTCGGACTTCCTGCTTTTTTGCAGTAGTACATAATGTGATTTACGTCACTGCTCCTGTTGCTGAATACGGGATATAAAAATCCGTCAGAGGGAGCTTTGCTTATAAATAATTCCGTTTCTGTTCTGTGGACTATTTCATTATTGAAATTGTCAAATACAAATCCGGTGTCACTGACTTCAACGGGACATATTGCAGTAATTATATATCTGTAAAGCTCATCAGCATCATCTTCTGAAAATTCATCAAGCTTGTTTTTTCTGCGTATTGTGTATGTACAGTATGCCGTTATTACGGAAAAAGCACCCGTATATGATATATTGTTTATAATATTATTCAGAAAGTTATCTGCTGATTCTTCGTCTTTGAGTTCAGATTTAAGGAGCTTGTACAATATATCCTGACTTTTTTCTTCTTCATATGCCTCATTCGGAAATTCATATTCCGTAAAGTTTTTTCCCACATTTGTATTCAGAACTTTTTTGAGAATATTCTGATAAAGTTCAAGTTCATCTGATTCCATAGTGATACATGATTTTGTATTGCTGTATCTCAGATTTTTTTCATTGTCGACAAAGGCAGTCAGAACCTTTTCCATTATGAAAAATCCGCTTTTATCAGAGAAGTTCTTTTTTATCTCGGCAGTTTCTTTTTTATTCATTTTAATTCTTCCTTAATCAGTGTACTTTTATTGACGGATTTTTAAAATCCTCAATACGTTTTTTATATGCTTCAACGGCTTCATTTTCAAAAGCAGTTATGATTTCTTTTCCGGAAATATCCGATAGAAGTTTTTTTGTAAAAAGAGGATTTACAAGCAGAAAAGGCCCTAAGAGATTTGTAGCATAGAAATTATTTATTTTAATTCCCTCATAATCTGAATTTTCATTCATACCCCTGCCTTTTTTTACTTTAAGAAAACGCCGTTCGGGTTTTTCAATTATTGACTGCGTAAACTGTGCCTGAAATCCAACAAATTCAAGATTATCTCTTTCAGCAAGTACAAATCCGCTGTAACGGTGATTCATGTCACGTGTTACTTTCATATCAACAATTCCGAGACCTTTTAAAGCTTCTCCGCTGTCACCGTCAACTATTGATTTTCCGAATATATCAACACCACTTCCCGTAATTATAAAGGCTGTGCCGTCTGAAATCATATCACTGATTTTTGATTTATATGGTTCAAGCTCCTTTATAACAAGCTCCTGAACGCTTTCGCTCATTGAACCGAGATATATTAAGTTTACTTTGTTATCGGCAAAATACGGCTTGTCTCCGAGACGTGTATATATAAATTCCGAATCGGGAAGTGATTTTTCAAGATAGCGAACATTTCCTATATCTCCGAAAAGATTGCAGACTTCTGAATAAAGAATTTCAACTGTCATTATTTTTTGCCTCCTAATTTTTCTTCAAGCTGAGTTTTTATTATATCGAGTGATTTTGTATTGAAAAGGTCATACATAATCATAATTTTTTCAGCGTTTTCGGGTTTAAGGAATGATACAGTATCCGTTTCGGAATCGCATATGCTTATCTTTTCACGGTCAATTCCTGCCATAAGAAGTCTTAAAAGATAATCCGAACAGCGTTTTCCTCCGACTATAATCTGTTTTATGCTGTCATCGTTGAGATATTCAAAATCTGTCTCATAAATCCATGCAAGATTTTCAGATGTTCTCTGAGCATCATAGTAATCCTCAAGAATCATTATAACTGCTTTGTTTCCTGATTCCTTTGATACGGCATTGCATACTCCCGAACATGCAACGGGATTCTGCCCCTTTGCAAGTGATATTATAATCTCATGATTTCCTATTCTGTAATTGTCATATCGTGTTTTTACTATTTTTGCCTTTGAAAGTATTTTCACAACGTTTTCATGAGATACTCCGAATTCTCTTGTAAGTGCAATTGCTGAAGATGTATTGTAAATATCTGTTATACGCTTCTCAACAAGAGGGTATTCTTCGGTAGTTCCGTTGTGATTTATGATAAGCTTCTTGTTTTCATAGTCGATATTTTCAACGCAGTAATTTGCTGTCGGATTTTTGTATCCGCATTTTTCACAGTGAGCAAGTCCGATATGATTATATCTCTTGAAATCGAATACAAGATGTGCATGACATTTCGGACAAAGTACAGCATCGCAGATAATGCTCTTGTCGTTTGATTCCTCATTCGGCTGACGCTTTATTCCGAAATATGCTCTTTTGTTTTCAGGTCTTAATGATGAACTTATAATATCATCAGCATTGAGAATCAGTGTTGTTTTATCTGAAATATTACTGTTCAGAAAGTTGAATATATATTCCGTATGGGCATTTCTTTTCATAGAATCTCTCTGTAAGTTTGTGCATACAAGATAATCAGGCTTTACAAATGGAAGTATTCTTCCGGCACTTCTTTCGTCTACTTCAAATACTGCCATTTTTGCACGGCATTTTCCCGAAAATGTACAGTCGCTCAGAAGTATCGATGCTATTCCGGTATCTACATTTCCTCCGAATCTGTTGGAGATAAATTCATAGCCGTTTCCTTCAAGAATATCTGAAATCATATTTGATACGGTTGTTTTTCCGTTAGTACCTGTTATTGCGATAACCTTTTCCGGCATATCGATATAATGCAGAAGTTTCGGAAAGAATATCAGCGAGGCTTCTCCCGGAAGATTTGTTGCGTTTCTTTTCATAAGACGCATAAGCTTAATCATAAGCTTTCCGCCGAAAACTGCAAGATAAAATCTTATTGGCTTTTTCATTTCACACCCATTGCCTTTCTTCTATAATGATTTATACATCTATTATTATACCTTTATCGTTTGTTTAAGTCAACTGCTTTTTTGTAGCTCTTTACAAAAAGAATAATTATGCTCTCTGTAATATTAAAATCATCAGGAAATTTAGTATATAATTAATAAAAAATCTGATATAATCCTGAAAATATTCAGCAATAAAGCGAAACAATTTTCAACAAGGCTTGACATATCGGAAATGCTCTGTTATAATAGGCTTGTATTTCAATATTACTGGAGGTATAAAAGTGAAAAAATTAATCGGAAAAGTATGCGTATTTGTTACCGGTCTTACCGTTTTTATGGGAACATTTCCGGTAAGCGGACTGTATGCAGGTGCAGTTACTGCTGACGAGCTTTCTATAAGCCAGAATGGTATTGATTTCATCTGTGAAAAAGAAGGCTTCAGCCCGACATGCTATTATGACAGCAGTCAGTCATCAATAGGATATGGCACAAAATGCGGAGATAAGGCGCATTCAAGCGGTCAGCATTCCATTACTGAAGAAGAAGCTTCCGCTGAAATGGAAAAGGCTATAAATAATTACTGTATACCAAACGTAAGAAAGCAGACTGACGGAATTGACATGAATCAGAATCAGTTTGATGCCCTTGTAAGCTTTACATACAATACCGGTGGTGGAACATCTATGATAAAAAATTCACCGCTTGTAAAATACTTGCAGGGTACTATGACAGAGGACGAGGCACGTTCCGCATATGCGAACTATATCGTTACATCAGGCGGAAAGGTTCTTTCGGGACTTATAAACAGAAGAAAAAGCGAAGCTGATTTGTTTTTCAGCGATTCTGAAAATTCCGGAAATTCCGGTTCATCATCTGAAACGGCAGTTGCGGAAAAATATACAGTATCTACAAAGGAAGATGCTCTCAATATGAGAAAATCTCCCGATATGTCAGGAACTATCATTGCATACATTCCAAAGGGTACTGTTGTAGATGTCTATGAAATCAGCAACGGCTGGGCAAAAGTAAAGTGGAACGGTTCAGAGGGTTATTGCAGTACGGCATATCTCACTAAATCATCAGATGAAAATACAGTTTCACAGTATGTAATAGCCACAAAGGACGACCCACTTAATATGAGAAAAACCCCCGATATGTCGGGAACTGTTCTTGCACGTATTCCAAAGGGAACTAAAGTAGATGTTTCCGAAATCAAAGACGGCTGGGCAAAGGTAAGCTGGAACGGTTCTGAAGGCTACTGCAATATGACATATCTTAAATCAGCTGATACTGAATCACAGTATATAGTCAAAACAGAAAAAGACCCTCTTAACATGAGAAAATCAGCTGACAAGTCTGACAGCATTGTCACACGTATTCCAAAGGGAACTAAAATAAATGTTTCCGAAATAAAGGACGGCTGGGCAAAGGTAAGCTGGAACGGTTCTGAAGGCTATTGCAGTATGGAATATCTTGAAAAGGCTGAATAAAATCTGAAAATTATCCAATCATCTTTATTGAGGTGATTGAGATGTTTAAAAAAATATCATGGAAACTTATTGGCGTATCTGTTATTCTGACTGTTATAATATCAAATTTTGTACAGGTCGGAAAAAGTCTTGACAGTTTAAGGGAAAATGTATTGCGTATGCATATACTTGCAAATTCCGACAGTATTGCTGACCAGTCACTTAAACTGAAAGTCCGTGATGCCATACTTGAACATTCAGAGGAAATTTTCGGAAAAACAGTAAGCTTTGAGGATTTTAAAAACGTATCGGCAGAAAATCTCGAAAAAATACATGAAATCGCACAGGCTGTTATTGACGAATACGGCTTTGACTATGAAATCAGTGTCGAGGAAACTAAAATGTTTTTCGATGAACGTACTTATGGAGATATTACTATGCCTGCCGGCGATTACGATGCAGTAAGAGTTACAATAGGCAGTGCGGAAGGTCATAACTGGTGGTGCGTTATGTATCCTCCTCTGTGTATTCCTATGGCGTCCGAAATAACTGACGATAAAGAAATTGAACAGGAATTTTTCAGCCCCCGTGAGCTTGATATGATTCGGAAACCTGAAAAATATGAAGTAAGATTTATGCTCTGGGACAAGCTGAAAGATTTCTGTAATCGTTAAATAAAAAATATAATTGCAAAGCCCTTGACAAAAGGGCTTTTGTGTTGTATAATAATCCGGTAAACAAAGCAGAATTTTCCCGTTCTCACCGTCATGATGTTTGTTAAGTTGTGCGGTCAATAAGTATTTCAGATTTGTTATGCGTTCTCTGAGTGCGGGATTTTTTACGATTCTGCACTCATTTTTTGTTTCTATAATTTTTTTGGAGGTGCTTGAACATTAGCAAACAGGAACTGCAAATCAACGAAGAAATAAGAGATAAAGAAATTCTCGTAATCGACGCTGATGGTAAGAAGCTCGGCGTTATGTCCGCCAGAGATGCCCAGAAAATCGCATTTGAAAAGAATCTTGATTTGGTAAAAATCGCTCCGCAGGCTACACCGCCTGTATGCCGTATTATGGATTACGGTAAATTCTGCTTTGAACAGACAAAGCGTGAAAAAGAAGCTAAGAAAAATCAGAAGGTTGTTTCAATTAAAGAAATCAGAATGTTTTCCACTATCGATACACACGACTTTGAAACTAAAGTTAATCAGGCGGAAAAATTCCTGAAATCAGGTGATAAACTCAAGGTTTCAATAAGATTCCGCAAGCGTGCTATTGCTCACCCTCAGCTGGGAGAGGAATTGCTTGAGCGATTCAAAGAAGCAGTTTCATCTGTCGGCACTGTTGAAAAGCCCGCCAAAATGGAAGGACGAAGCCTTGTGATGTTCGTCTCTCCTAAATCATCAAAATAAGGAGGATATACTAAAATGGCAAAAGTTAAAGTAAAAACACATTCAGGTGCTAAGAAGCGTTTTAAGATTACAGGCAGTGGCAAGGTTAAGTATCAGCACACAAACAAGAGACACAGACTTACTCAGAAGGATACTAAGCGTAAGAGAATTGCAAGAAATTCCGGACTTTGCGGAACTGCAAATGCTCCGGCAATCAAAAAACTCGTTCCTTATATGTAATCGCTTAAAAAATAATTTTTTGGAGGTAAAAGAACTATGGCTCGTGTTAAGGGTGCAATGATGACTCGCAAGAGAAGAAATAAGACACTTAAACTCGCAAAGGGTTACTTCGGTGCTAAGAGCAAGCACTTTAAAATGGCTAAACAGGCCGTAATGAAATCAGGCAACTATGCATACATCGGAAGAAAGCAGAGAAAGAGAAACTTCAGAAGAATCTGGATTACAAGAATTTCAGCAGCTGCTCAGCTCAATGGTATGAACTATTCAACATTCATGAACGGCTGTAAGAAGGCTGGAATTACTCTCAACAGAAAAATGCTTTCTGAAATAGCTATAAACGATGCTTCCGGATTTACTGCAATTGCTGAAAAGGCAAAGGCTTCTCTCTAATCGTTTTTTGATTATAAACACGCTCCTTAATTAAAAGAGCGTGTTTTGTTTATAAAAAGGGGACAGGAAATGGAAATAATAACCTCAAAGGATAACCCTGCTGTTAAGCTTTACAGAAAGCTTTCGGAATCAAAAAAAGAACGTTCCGCATATAATATGTTCGTGCTTGAGGGACTCAGAATAGTTATGGACGCTTTAAAAGAAAACAGCGGTCTTAAATATTTAATCATTACTCAGCAGGCTTTTGAACGGTTTGAATCAGAAATTTCACAGGCTGATTTGAATAACACAAGGCTTATTGTAATTTCAAATGAACTTGGGAACAAAATCGCTCAGACCGAAAAAACTCAGGGAGTATTTGCTGTATGCAGTATTCCGCCTGCAAAAAAGCTTAATCTTGATTCTGACGGAAAATATATAATTCTTCACAGAGTTCAGGACCCCGGAAATATGGGAATGATTATCCGTACTGCCGATGCACTCGGAATAGACGGAATAATAACTTCTGAATGCTGTGATTTATATAATCCGAAAGTTATACGCTCTACAATGGGGTCAGTATTCCGAATGAAAATATACAATGAACCCGATACGGATATAATATTCTCTGAACTTTCAGAAAAAAATATAAAATCCTTTGCGTCCGTAATAGATACCGATGCAGTCAGCATAAATAATATCAGTCTTCAAGGAGGCTGTGCTGTATTTATCGGAAATGAGGGAAACGGACTTCCGGAAGAAGTTTCGGAAAAATGCAGTTTCAGAATAACTATCCCTATGCATGGCACTATAAATTCCCTTAATGCCGGAATGGCATGCGGTATTCTTATGTGGGAGATGAAACGCAATGGATAAGGTCAAATACTGGCTGTGGCTTACTGAAGTTTTCGGAATCGGAAGTGAACGCCTCTGGACTGCCATGCAGTGCTTTGATGACCCTGCCGTAGCTTACTGGGAACTTTGCAGAGATACTCATGGTTTAAAACTGAATCAGAAAGAACTCTCAAATATAAGAAGCATATCCCTTGAAAGCTGTATGAAGCTTATTGAAATATACAAGGAGCATGGAATTTCCGTTACAGGATTTTCAAGCCGTGAATATCCGCAGTATCTCAAAAATATATACAATCCCCCTGCCGTGCTTTTCTATAAAGGTGATATAGAATGTCTTAACCGTATGCCCGCAATAACTATCGTAGGAGCAAGACGTTCTTCAAATCAAAGCCTTATGATTGCTGACCGTCTTGCCCGTGAACTTGCACAAAGTGGCTTTATTATAGTGAGTGGTTTTGCAAGGGGTACGGATATAAATTCACATCTCGGTGCGGTAAGCGTTGGCTGTCCGACAGTCTGTGTTATGGCATGCGGTCTTGATGTTGACTATCCGAGAGAAAATTTTATTTACCGTGATTCAGTACTTAAAAACGGCGGAGTATTTATAAGCGAATATCCTCTCGGAACTCCTCCGCTTCAGCAGAATTTTCCGAAAAGAAACCGTATACTTTCGGGATTAAGCCGTGGAGTCGTTGTCGTTGAGGCTGGAGAGAAAAGCGGTTCGCTTATTACTGCGGAGCTTGCTCTCGAACAGAACAGGGAAGTTTTCTGTGTTCCTCCGGCAAATATATATGACAAAAGCTATGCGGGAAATATAAAATTTCTCCGTGACGGTGCAGTTCCGGTTTACGGCTATGAAGATATAACAGGATATTTCAATCTTTTTGATGATGATGAAGTCATTCCGGAAACAGATGAACCGGATATTAAATCTGAAACCGTTCCCGAAATTCCGGAAAGTTCCGAAAATTCTGCCGAATCCGAAAAAGTCAGCGATTTGTCTGAATTTTCGGATATACAGAAAGAAATAATAAGAATACTTATGCAGGGTAAAACTCATATTGATGTAATATCTGACAGGCTCGGATATGATGTTTCCGAACTTATTGCAGAAATAACGAATCTGGAATTTGATGATGTTATCCAGTCTTTTCCGGGCAAAATATACGGATTGAAATAAATTCATAAAAAATTGTAATTTCTTTGAGAATATCTATGTATAATATTTTCAGAAAAATTTTTAAATTCAGCAGGAGTGAATAGAGAATGTCCAGCAATTTAGTTATAGTGGAATCGCCTGCAAAGGCTAAGACAATACAGAAATATCTCGGAAACGGATACGAGGTAATAGCATCAATGGGTCATGTGCGTGACCTCCCGAAATCAAAGCTCGGAGTCGATGTTGAAAACGGCTTTCAGCCACAGTATGTTGATATGAAAGGCAAGGAGGACGTTATCAAGGAGCTTAAAAAGCATGCTAAAAAATGTGAAAAAGTATATCTCGCAACCGACCCTGACCGTGAGGGTGAGGCAATTTCATGGCATATCGCACAAATGCTTAAGCTCGATATGAATGACAATAACCGTGTTGAGTTTAACGAAATAACTAAAACCGGTATTCAGAATGGTATGAGCAATCCGCATAAAATAAATATAGACCTTGTCAATGCACAGCAGGCAAGACGTATTCTCGACCGCCTTGTAGGATATAAATTAAGTCCGTTCCTTTGGAAAAAGGTGAAAAGAGGTCTTTCTGCCGGTCGTGTTCAGTCAGTAGCAGTGAGAATTGTTGTTGAACGTGAAAACGAAATAAGAAAATTCACACCAAAGGAATACTGGTCAGTCGATGCAGTATTTTCAGCATCGGGAAAGGATTTTAAAGCCTCTCTCATAGCTGTTGACGGAAATAAAATTGATATGCCGGACGGAAAGTTTGCACATGATATTCTTGAACGCCTTAAAGGTGCGGAATATGCTGTTACAGCCGTAAGAAAAAAAGTCGTAAAAAAACAGCCCTCTCCTCCTTTTATAACATCAACCTTACAACAGGACGCTTCACGCCGTCTCGGATTTGCATCAAAGCGTACTATGAAAATAGCTCAGGAACTTTATGAGGGTGTCGATATTCAGGGTATGGGTGCAGTAGGTCTTATAACATATATGAGAACTGATAGTTTAAGAATATCCGAGGAGGCACAAAATTCCGCAAGAGATTATATTGAATCAGTATACGGAAAAAGCTATCTTCCTGCAACTCCAAAGGTATACAAATCAAAGAAAAACGCTCAGGACGCTCATGAGGCTATAAGACCATCTATTATAGACCTCACTCCCTCAAAGGTAAAATCAAGCCTTACTGATGAACAGTATAAACTCTATAAACTGATATGGGAAAGATTTATCGCATGTCAGATGGAAAATGCACTTCTTGATACAGTTTCAGTTGATATTGAAACATGTAGCTGTATGTTCAGAGCATCGGGATATTCAGTAAAATTTGACGGTTTCACGGTTCTTTATACAGAGTCAACTGATAATGATGAAGAAAATAAAAAGGAACTCCCTCCGCTTTCAGTCGGGGATAAGCTTGTTTTAAAATCACTTGCAGGAAATCAGCATTTCACACAGCCTCCCGCAAGATATTCGGAAGCAACACTTATAAAGGCTCTTGAGGAAAACGGTATAGGCAGACCAAGCACATATGCTCCCACAATTACAACAATCATTTCAAGACTTTATGTCGAACATGAGGGAAAACAGCTTAAACCTACAAATTTAGGAGAAGTCACTACGGAGCTTATGAAAGAGCATTTCAAAAATATCGTTGACTATAAATTTACGGCTCAGATGGAAAGCAATCTTGACTGTATCGAACACGGGGAAAAAGACTGGGTAAAAACTCTTGATGAATTTTACATTGATTTTGCCGATACCCTAAAAAAAGCAGAAGAAGCTATGGAGGGTAAGCGTGTAAAAGTTCCCGATGAGGAAACTGATGAAGTATGTGAGCTTTGCGGTAAAAAAATGGTAATAAAATACGGACCTTACGGAAAATTTATAGCATGCTCGGGATTCCCTGAATGTAAAAATACAAGGAAAATCATTCAGGAAACAAAGGGTAACTGTCCTCTTTGCGGTAAAAAGATTCTTGTCAAGAAATCCAAAAAGGGAAGAAGTTTTTACGGCTGTGAGGGATTTCCGGAATGTAATTTCATGACATGGAATGAACCTGTTGAAGAAAAATGTCCGCAGTGCGGAAGCTCTCTTTTCAGAAAGGGAAAGAAAAACGGTAAGCTTGTATGTGAAAAGCCTGAATGCGGATACGAAAGGGATATATAATAATATGACAGAAAACAATACAGTAACAGTTATAGGCGGAGGTCTTGCCGGCTGTGAGGCATCATGGCAACTTGCACAAAGGGGTATCAAAGTAAACCTTTTTGAAATGAAACCGAAAAAATATACCCCTGCACATAAATTTGAGGGTTTTGCTGAGCTTGTATGCTCCAATTCCCTTAAAGCGTCAAGACTTGAATCATCGGCAGGACTCCTGAAGGAAGAAATGCGTCGTCTTGGTTCGCTTATAGTTCCATGTGCAGAGGAAACTTCCGTTGAAGCCGGAGGTGCTTTGGCTGTTGACCGTGAGAAATTTTCACTTCTTGTAACGGAAAAAATAAAATCCCATAAAAATATAAATATCATATCCGAAGAAGTAAAGAAAATTCCTGACGGCAACGTAATTATTGCAACAGGCCCTCTTACATCAGATGAACTGTCAAAGGATATAGAGAGAATATGCGGAAACAGATTAAGTTTTTTCGATGCCGCAGCACCGATAGTTACTTTTGACAGCCTTGATAAAAATCTTGTATTTTTTGCGTCAAGATACGACAGGGGCGATGCGGATTATATCAACTGCCCTATGAATAAGGAAGAATACATCCGGTTTTATAACGAACTTATCAACGCTGAATCTGCTGAATTAAAGGATTTTGATAAAAAGGCGTTCAAGGTATATGAGGGATGTATGCCCATAGAGGTACTTGCCAAGCGTGGAGAAGATACAATGCGTTTCGGCCCTCTTAAGCCTGTCGGACTTATCGATAAAAGAACAGGCAAACGTCCCTATGCCGTTGTACAGCTCCGAAAGGAAAACCGTGAGGGTACTATGTACAATCTTGTGGGATTCCAGACAAATTTAAAATTCGGTGAGCAGAAACGTGTGTTTTCAATGATTACAGGTCTTGAGAATGCCGAGTTTTTAAGATATGGAGTAATGCACAGAAATTTCTTTATAGACAGCCCACGACTTCTTAAACCTACTTTTGAAATGAAAACACGTTCGGGATTATTCTTTGCCGGACAGATGACAGGTGTCGAGGGCTATATAGAATCCGCAATGAGCGGTATTATAGCCGGAATAAATATGTACTGCAATATAACAGGAAAAAATCCTCTTATACTTCCGAGGGAAACTATGACAGGAGCATTGACTGCATATATAAGCGATGAATTTGTAACGGATTTTCAGCCTATGGGTTGCAATATGGGAATACTCCCTGAACTTGGTGTGAGAATCAAAGATAAAAAACTTAAATATGGTGCGTATGCCGAAAGAGCCCTGAAAGCTTTTGATGAATGTCTTGCGAGGTTTGATGATGAAAATAATAGTTGATGCATTCGGGGGCGACAATGCTCCTCTTGAAGTTCTCAAGGGCTGTGAGAGAGCAGTCAGGGAACTTGATGTTGAAATAATACTTACAGGAAATCAGGATATAATAAAGAAGTGTGCAGAGGATAATAATATCAGTCTTGACAAAATGGAAATAGTCCATACAGATGAAGTATTTGATATTCATGAAGAACCCTCCAAAATAGTCAAAACCGGAAAAAATACTTCACTTGCACTCGGCTTGCAGTATCTTCGTGACGGAAAGGGAGATGCATTTTTATCCGCCGGAAGTACCGGTGCATTAGTAGTGGGAGCTACTATGATTGCAAAGAGAATAAAAGGTGTAAAGCGTGTTGCACTTGCTCCTGTAATGCCTTCCGCAAAAGGCTATTTTATGTTGCTTGATGCCGGAGCTAATACGGAATGTCGTCCGGAAATGCTTGAACAGTTCGGACTTATGGGAAGTGCATATATGTCGAATGTAATGGGCATAAAAAATCCTAAGATTGCACTTGCTAATATAGGTGCGGAGGAAACAAAGGGCAGGGAACTTGAACTCGAAACATATAAGCTTCTGAAAAATTCCCCCGTAAATTTTGTAGGAAACATAGAGGCAAGAGATATTCCGAATGGTGATGTTGATGTAGTAGTTGCAGACGGCTACACCGGAAATATGCTTTTAAAGCTTTATGAGGGAATGGGCAGATTTTTTGCAAATAAGGTAAAGGAAATTTTCTCCGGATTTACGGGACTTCTTTCGGGACTTCTCATATTGAAAAAGATAAAGCTTTTCAAAAAACAGATGGATTATAAGGAAGTCGGCGGGGCAGTTCTTCTCGGAGTTTCAAGACCGGTTATAAAAGCTCACGGAAGTTCCGATGCAAATGCATTTTTCAATGCAATACGTCAGGCTAAAAAATGCGTTGAGGGAAATGTCGTCGGAAAAATTACGGATTACATATCCGCTGATAATAAGGAGTAAACAAAAATGGAAGATATTGAAAAATTTGAGGAAATTTTAAACTATAAATTCAAGGATAAAAGCCTGCTTGTTCAGGCACTTTCACATTCTTCATACGCAAACGAAAAAAAGAAATCAAGAGTCAGCAATGAACGCCTTGAATTTCTCGGTGACAGCGTTCTTTCAATAGTAGTTTCACAGTATCTCTTTGAACATCTCACACATATTGCAGAGGGTGAACTTACTAAGCTGAGAGCCTCTCTTGTATGCGAAAAATCACTTTATCTCTTTGCAAAGCAGATACATCTGGGAGATTTTATTCTTCTCGGAAAAGGTGAGGAAAATACGGGAGGCCGTGAAAGAACATCAATACTTGCCGATGCCTTTGAAGCGGTTATTGCTGCAATATTCCTTGACGGAGGTCTTGAATCTGCCTCAAAGCATATATTGAGATTTATTCCGGAGGACATTCAGCGTCTTAAAAAACCGGCATTCAGCGATTTTAAAACAATTCTTCAGGAAATAGTTCAGAAAAATCCCGAGGAAAAAGCTGAATATGTTCTTGCAGGCGAAGAAGGTCCCGACCACGACAAGAGATTTGTAGTTGAAGTGCATTTAAATTCAAACGTAATCGGCGAGGGAACAGGAAAAAGCAAAAAGGAAGCCGAACAGATGGCTGCTAAACAGGCTCTGGAGCTTATGGGATATGAAACATAATAATATTTCAATTTTCATTCCGCATACAGGTTGTCCCCATATGTGCAGTTTCTGTAATCAGCATACTATAAGCGGTACTCAGAAAGCTCCCTCTCCGGAAGAAGTAAAAAGAATATGTGAACAGGCATATAATGAAATTCCCGAAAAATCAGATTCGGAAATAGCATTTTTCGGTGGAAGCTTTACAGCTGTTCCACGTGAATATATGCTTGAACTCCTTGAAAGCGTTCAGGAATTTACAGGCGAAAAAGGATTCAAGGGAATACGCATTTCAACCCGTCCTGACTGTATCAATACTGAAATACTTGATATTCTGAAAAAATATCATGTTACGTCAATTGAACTCGGAGCTCAGTCGATGAGCAATAAGGTTCTTGAGGCGAATGAAAGGGGACATACGGCAGAAGATGTTTTCAAAGCAAGCGAACTGATACGTCAGTACGGCTTTGAACTCGGCTTGCAGATGATGATAGGTCTTTATCAGAGCAATGGTAATGATGAATATGATACAATGAATAAAATCATTGAAATTCACCCTGATACAGTCAGAATTTATCCCGTTGTAATTCTTAAGGGAACTAAGCTTGCCGAGCTTTATGAATCGGGGAAATATGAACTTTTCTGCAGTGAAGATGAAAAATTTGATTTTCAGGACGTTGTTGAAATTACAGCAACGATGATGGAAATGTTTGAACAGAATGGTATAAGAGTAATAAAATGCGGACTTCATGCAAGCGAATTTGTTGAAAAGGATATGATTGGCGGATTTTATCACCCTGCATTCCGTGAACTTTGCGAAAATGAAATATACAAACATCTTATATATGAAAAGCTTTTTGATATGGCTGATTTGAATCGCCCTCAGAAATATGATGAATATGAGACAGGAAAAAAGCTTGAAAAATTACATGGAAATCATATTCTTGCCGTCAATCCGAACTGTATAAGCAAGGCTGTCGGACAGAAAAAGAGCAATATCGAATATTTCAGAAATCAGGGAATTTATATAAAAATTATCGGAGATGAAAAAATCCCGAAATATGAGGTAAAACTATGTACTTAAAATCACTCGAAATACAGGGATTCAAATCATTTCCCGATAAAATAACCCTTAATTTTGATAAAGGTCTTACCGCTGTTGTAGGTCCTAACGGAAGCGGTAAAAGTAATATCGGTGATTCTGTACGCTGGGTACTCGGTGAACAGTCTACTAAAACATTGCGTGGAAACAAAATGGAGGATATTATATTTTCCGGAACAGTTTCACGAAAACCTATGGGATTTGCATGCGTTACACTTAATATAGACAATTCCGACAAGACAATTCCCGATTGTGATGATATGATTTCAGTCACAAGAAAACTTTACCGAAGTGGTGAAAGCGAATACAGAATAAACGGAAAATCCGTCAGATTAAAGGATATAAATGAACTCTTTATGGATACGGGTTTAGGGCGTGACGGATATTCTATAATAGGGCAGGGAAAAATTGCCGAAATAGTAAGTGCAAGAAGTACAGAAAGAAGAAGTATTTTTGAGGAAGCGTCAGGAATTTCAAAATTCCGCTACAAAAAAGAGGAATCCGAAAGAAAGCTTGCATCTGCACAGGAAAATATAATCCGTCTTTCAGATATAATTTCTGAACTTCAATCAAGAATCGAACCTCTTAAACAGCAATCAGAAAAAGCAGAAAAATTTCTTGAACTTTCCGCTGAACAGAAAAAAATTGAAGTTTCCGTATGGGTATATAAACTGAATGAATTAAAATCAAAGCTTGAAAATATTCAGAATCAGCAGATGATTAAATCAAGCGAATTTCAGAGCGTTGAAAATGATATAAAAATTCAGGAGGAAAAAATTCAGACAGGATACCGCAAAATGCAGAAAAATAATATCGAATCCGATAAACTCCGTCAGAAAATTCTCGAGGAAGAACAGTATTCATCAAATATAAAATCTGATATTGCCGTATACGAAAATGATATACTTCACAGTCAGAATAATATAAAATCCATAGAGGAAAAAACCAGTTCCGGAAATGAACTTCTTGAACGTATTCAGTCGGATATTGATACGGCTGAAAAGAAAACTTCTGAAATTCAGAGTATTCTTGAAAATACGGAATCAGAACTTCAGAAACTTGCTGATGAACTTCATAAAGCTGAAAAAAAATCTCTTGAATCCGGAAAGCTGTCCGAGAAAAATCACGCTGAACTTAATTCATATTATATGAAACAAAACGAATACAGGCTGAATATCGAACTTTTTAAGAATAATATCCGTTCCGCCGAATCTATGCAGAGTGAACTTGAAAATTCACAGATAAGAAGTCAGCAGATATTTGATGAATTTGAACAGAAAAAAAGCAGTTTACAGTCACAGCTTGAAAAAAATTCAGAATCCCTGAATGAAATCCGTAATAAAATTTCGGGTACTGAAAGGCTTTACAGCTCCGCAAAATCACGTTTTGAGGAATCAAAAAACGAACTTGAAAAAATTCTGTTTGAACATAAAAGCAAAAAACAGCGTAAAAAAATACTTGAAGAACTTGAAAACAATATGGAAGGCTTTTCCGGAAGTGTCAGGCTGATACTTAAAGCGTCAAAGCAGGGAAGATTAAGCGGAGTGCGTGGAACTGTTGCACAGCTTATAGACACTGAACCGGAATATTCTGTTGCTGTTGAAACGGTTCTCGGCGGAGCTATGCAGAATATAATCGTTGAAAATGAGGAAACTGCTAAACGCTGTATAAGATTTCTTAAAGAAGAAAAGGCAGGCCGTGCAACATTTCTCCCGATTACATCAGTGAGGGGACGTAAATTCTCGGAGCAGTCCGCTTTGAATGATGAAAATTTAATCTCAACGGCAAGCGGTCTTGTAAAATGCAGTGAAGAATACCGTGAGATTGTGGATTCACTTCTTGGAAATACAGCTGTTGCGGAAGATATTGATTCCGCATCAGTACTTGCAAAAAAATATAAATACAAATTCCGCACGGTAACGCTTGACGGTCAGCTTATAAATGCCGGAGGTTCATTCACTGGCGGTTCGGTACAGCGTTCAGCCGGAATATTTACCCGAAAAAATGAACTTGAACGCATTGAAAGAGAAATCTCCGAACTTGAATTTAAACGTCAGAAGCTTTCGGAGGATTCTGAAAAATTCCGAAGTCAGTCCGAAAAATTCAGAGCTGAACTGAAAAATCTCAATGAATCTCTTAAAATCACAGAATCCGAAAAAATAAGACTTGATACTGAAATTAAAAATATATCCGAAAATAAAATAAATGCTGAAAATATTCTGAAAAATGCACAGTCAAAGCGTGAGGAAAATAAAAACAAAATCCTTGAATATACTCAGTTCCTTGAATCCGCAAGGAAAAATCTTGAAGATATAGAAAATAAAATATATCAGACTGAAAAAAATTCCGAAAGTCAGCAGAATGAATTGAATCAGCTTAATAAAAAACGTAATGAACTTTCCGGAAAAATTTCTGATTTGACAATCCGCAAAGCAGGATTTCAGAAAGACCTTGAACTTCAGAAAACGGAATATTCAAGACTTCTTGAATCAGAAAATGAAATTCAGAATGATTTGAAGAAATTCAGTGATGAAATATTAAGTCAGAAAAATATTATATCCGAAAAAAACAGTCTCATTTCTGAAAGGAAAAAACAACTTGCGGATTTCAAAAGCAATGCGGGAGAATATCTTTTAAAAATCGAATCGCTTAAAAAGCTTCATGACGAACAGAATATTCATGTAAGGGAACTGCAAAAAGGTCTCAAGGAAATAAATATCTCAAAGGATAAGCTCCTCGGAGAAGTTACAAGATTAAAGGAACGCTTTGAAGTTACACAGCGTGATTTTGACAGCATAGTTTCACAGCTCCTCGGAACATATGAGCTTACACGCTCCGAGGCAGTTAAAATTGCTGATAAAATTGAGAATATAGCAGATGCACAGAAAAAGCTTACAAGTCTTAAAAATCAGATAAAGGCTCTCGGAAATGTAAATGTAGGTGCTGTTGAGGAATACAAGGAAGTATCTGAAAGATATAAATTCATGTCCTCACAGCTTGATGATGTCAAAAAAGCCAAGCAGGAACTCGAAAATATTATTGAAACGCTTACCCGTGATATGTGTCGTATGTTTTCCGAAAGCTTTAATATTATAAACAGAAATTTCAAAAGCATATTCAGGGAGCTTTTCGGAGGAGGTTCAGCGGAACTTATACTTACTGACCCCGAAAACGTTCTTGAATCGGGTATTGAAATAAGTGTAGCTCCCCCCGGAAAGGTAATAAAAAATCTTATATCACTTTCGGGCGGTGAACAGTCATTTACAGCGGTAGCTATATATTTCGCAATACTTAAATTAAAGCCCTCGCCTTTCTGTATACTTGACGAAATAGATGCAGCTCTTGACGAATCCAACGTTGCACGCTATGCACAGTATCTGAAAAACTTTACTGATACAACGCAGTTCATACTTATAACTCACAGAAGAAGTGCTATGGAAGAAGCTAATGTATTATACGGTGTTACAATGCAGGAGGACGGTATATCCAGACTTCTTAAAATGGAACAATATTAATATATAAAGGAGATTTTTAATGGGATTTTTTTCAAAAATTAAAGAGGGACTCCGTAAAACCAAAGAGTCCGTTATCAACAGAATGCACAGAGTTGTAAACTCATTCACTAAAATCGATGAGGAACTTTTTGAACAGCTTGAAGAAGCTATGATTATGGGTGATATGGGTGTTGAAACTTCGGAGGAAATCTGCACACGCCTCAGAAAATTAATTAAGGAACGTGGCGTTACTGACCCTGCAATGATTATGGAACTTATTCAGGAAATCGTTGCAGATATGATGGGTGATGACATAGGAATAGATATTTCCGGAAAACCGGCTATTATAATGGTAATAGGCGTAAACGGTGCGGGAAAAACTACAACTATCGGAAAACTCTGTCACCAGTACAAACAGCAGGGGAAAAAGGTTCTCGTTGCGGCTGCCGATACGTTCCGAGCTGCTGCAATTGACCAGTTACAGGTATGGACTGACCGTGCAGGAGTCGAACTTGTAAAACATTCCGAAGGTTCTGACCCCGGAGCAGTTGTCTATGATGCCATAGATGCCGCAAAAGCCCGTAACTGCGATATACTTATTATAGATACTGCCGGCAGACTCCATAACAAGAAAAATCTTATGGACGAACTTGCCAAAATAAACAGAATTATGGAGTCAAAAGCTCCTGATTCTTCAAAGGAAGTTTTACTTGTACTCGATGCAACAACAGGACAGAATGCTGTTAATCAGGCAAGACTTTTCAGCGAAACTGCCAATATTACCGGAATCGTCCTCACAAAGCTTGACGGAACCGCAAAGGGTGGTATAGTAATACCAATAAAAAACGAACTCAATATTCCTGTAAAGCTTATCGGAGTCGGTGAAAAAATTGATGATTTACAGCCTTTCGACAGCAGAAGCTTTGTAACGGCTCTTTTTGAAAATGCCGGAAAAAATTCTCAGGAAAAATCAGAAAGCGGGGACGATGAAATTGAAGATTGATAAGCTTGTAATGGCTACAAATAATGAAAATAAGCTCAGGGAAGTACGTCAGATACTTTCACCACTCGGAATAGAAGTGATTTCACAGAAAGATGCAGGTGCAGACGTAAATCCTGATGAAAACGGCAAAACATTCTCCGAAAATGCATATATCAAGGCTAAGGCTGTATATGATATTGTAAAACTTCCTGTTATCGCTGACGACAGCGGTCTTTGTGTTGACTGTCTCGGAGGTAAACCGGGGGTGTATTCCGCAAGATATGCTCCCAAGGGAATGGAATGTGAAAAGCTCCTTGAAGAACTCAGAAATATTCCCGAATCCGAACGCTCTGCAAAATTCTGCTGTGTGATTTCATTTATAGACCAGAACGGTGAAAACAATTTTCTTTCCGGAGAATGTTCCGGATTTATCGGATTTGAAAAAAGAGGCACAAACGGATTCGGATACGACCCTGTATTTATGTACGGTGAAAAATCATTTGCCGAAATATCATCAGATGAAAAAAATAAAATAAGTCACCGTGCAAAGGCACTTGAATCACTTTATAATTTACTCAATGAAAGGTATGGTAATTAATTATGCTTACAAGCAAGCAAAGAGCTTTACTTAAAGGTATAGCAAGCACTTATGAAACTATATTCCAGATTGGAAAAAGCGGAATTTCCGAAAATCTGATAAATCAGATTTCCGATGCCCTCCGAAAAAGAGAACTTATAAAACTGCGTGTACTTGATAACAGTGAATATTCTGCACAGGAGGCTTCACGTGAAATCGCTGAAAAAACCGGTTCGGAGGTAGTTCAGGTAATAGGAACAAGATTCGTATTATTCAAGAGAAATCTCAAAGAACCCGTTATTGATATAAAGCTGTGAAAACAGGCATATTCGGCGGGAGCTTTAACCCCGTACACAGCGGACATATACATCTTGCAAAAAGCGTCAGGGACAGCCTTGGTCTTGACCGTGTAATATTTGTACCTTCAAAAATATCTCCTCATAAATCAAGTGCCGAATACGTTCCGGAAATTCACCGCATTAAAATGCTTGAGCTTGCTGTTGCGGAGGAAAAGGGATTTGAAGTCAGTCAGTATGAACTGAACTGTAAACGCATAAGTTACAGCATATATACAGCAGAACATTTCAGAGAAAAATTTCCGAATGATGAACTTTATATGCTAATTGGAAGCGATATGCTCCTTAGCTTTGAAAAGTGGTATCGTTTCAGGGATATTATGAAGCTTGTGACTCTTGCCGTTGTATCAAGAGAAAAAGGCGATTCTGAACTTATTTCAGAAAAATCCGATGAGCTTTCGCAATTTGGTAAAATTATCATCTGCCCTGTATCTCCTTTTCCGGCATCATCAACAGAAATAAGAAAAAAAATAAGAGAAAATGAGAATTATGCTTGCTATTTGAATAAAAATGTAGTACAATATATTACATCGAATAATTTGTATAAATAAGTATCTGGCAGAGGTGTATGGAATTTGTATAACATAGAGAATAAAAAAATATTTCTTAAGGAAAGACTTTCAAAAAAACGATATATCCATAGCGTAAACGTTTCAGCAGAGTGTATAAAGCTTGCAATGCTTTACGGTGAAGACCCCGAAAAAGCTGAATTTGCCGGACTTCTTCATGATATATGCAAGGAAATTCCAGCCGAAGAACAGTATAATCTTGTAGTTGAAAGTAAATTTTCCGTCTGCCGTGAAGAACTCGAAACACGTTCACTTCTTCATGGAATTGCAGGGGCTTACTTTATAAAAAAGGAATTTGGCGTTGAGGATATAGATATTATCAATGCCGTTCGTTTCCATACAGTCGGCAGAGCAGGTATGTCCCGTCTTGAGGAAATTGTTTATCTCGCTGATTTGGTTTCAGCCGAAAGGGATTATAAGGACGTAGATAAAATGCGTAAGCTTGTTTATTCGGATATTGAAAAGGCTATGCTTGAGGCGTTTGAATTTTCTATTGAATCCGTACTGAAAAAGGGCGGAGTTATTCCCGCCTGCACTGTTGAGGGATATAATTTTTATGTGCGTTTCTGCAAAAAAAACACTGAACGGTGAGGAGATATTTCAATGAAGAAGAAAAAAAAGAAAAAGTCCGGAAATACTTCGCAGGTAACTAATGCCACGGTAAAAGCATTGTCCGTTACTGTCAGCATGCTTTCTATAATCCTGCTTATACTTAATATGCCGATAGTAGCATATACAAATACAAAAACAAAGGAAACTGAAAACATATCAATAGTTAATTTCTTCAAAAAATGGAAGCCCCTTGTTGATATTGAGGGCGAGCTTTCATCAGTATCAGTTTCCGACATAAACACTGATATTGTCACCCCCGATTTTTCGGACGGTCTTGACCTCCCTCAGATTATTGAGGGACAGTATACTGTCCTTTGCCTCGGATTTGACGAAGACGGTCTCAATCACGATGTAAACTGGATTTTTCAGTTCGATATTGCAAAGGCTAAACTGAATATTCTCCAGATTCCAAGAGATACTTTTATGGGTGCAGACGGCACATATGCAAATGTAAGTACAGGAAAATTCAACAGTGTTTACAGCCATAACGGTTCGGGAGGAAGTCCTATTCAGAGCGTTGTAAATGCAGTACAGGATAATTTCGGAATCCCGATTGATGCCTATGTTACTACAAACTGCTATGATATTGTCAATATGGTTGACCTTATAGGAGGTATTCCGATTACGCTTGACCAGCAGATGATGTATGAGGCAGACAAGATAATTCCGGCAGGATACAGCGTTCTTACCGGCGAACAGGCAGAATGGTTCGTCAGATACCGCCGTACTTTCAGTGATGAGGGAGATATAGGACGTGTTAAAAATCAGAGAAAATTCCTTGCGGCGGCTATGACTAAGATGATGAATATTATTGAAGATGAGGGAAGAACTAAATTTTACAGCTATCTTAAGGAAATATATGATAATAAATATATCCTTACTGATATGAGTATTGAGGATATAAGCAAGGTTGCTGACCTCGCCTCAACAATAGATATGGAAAATGTAAATGTTTATCTTCTCCCCGGAGAGGGTGCAGACTATTATCCGCCTGATTATGTTCCGTCACCGAATAATCCTCCGCAGTCTGTATGGTCAGTGCATAAGCAGGCTGCACTCGACCTTATAAATGAAAATTTCAGACCTTATCAGCTCGATATGGGACTTTATAACAGTGCTTTGACTGAACTTGTAACAGATTATCTTAATGTATCAAATGACAACGCTTCCGATAATCTTGAGGATATTCAGAACGGTGACGAAAAAACACAGATGCTTGATGATTATAACTGAATTTATACCCGAAAGGAAATTTTAATATGAATCAGAAAGAAAAACTTATAAAGATTGTTAAAAGCCTTGATATGAAAAAGGCTGAAGATATAAAAGTAATAGGCGTTAAAGACCTCACTATACTTGCTGATTACTTCGTAATTGCAAACGGCAACAGCAGTACACATACAAAAACTCTTGCTGATGAAGTAGAATATCAGCTCTCACAGCTCGGTATAGAACCGCAGAGACGTGAATCGGATTCCGGCAATACATGGATAATTCTTGATTATGCCGATATTATCGTTCACATATTCTATAAGGAAACAAGAAGTTTCTATCAGCTTGAAAGACTCTGGGCTGACGGTGAACAGCTCGATATAAGCGATTATCTCATTCAGGAGTGATTTTTTATGAATACCAACAATCAGAACGGAAGAAATATTTCTCTTTTCATAGGAGTTTATTTTATAATAAAATCCGTGCTTAACATGATTCTCGGAGGCTCTTTCGGAAATATAATATACTCTGCAATTGAAGCCGTTGCACTCTATACAGGATTGCAGTATATAAATTATGTTGTTGCCGGAATTACTGCTCTTGTGGTTATTCTTAACCTTAAAAACAACATTACAAATATCGGTTCAAACTGGATTTATCTTATTGAAGCTGTTATAGATATTGGCTGTTGTGTTCTTCTTGTTGCGGTTTCCGATGTAAAACAGCACTTTTCAAACAAATGGTCAGAAATAGGAAAGAAATAATCAGAATAATGTACTAAATAATCCTGTTAATTTTGTGTCAATTTAACAAAAAACTATTTCTTTCAAAAATGTCCTTGACATATCAGAAATAATATGATATAATAAATTTATATTCTTTTGGAATGAATATTTTTCTGCTGTTCTGATAAAAAGAGGCTTTATGCTGTCTTTGATTCCAATTCAGGAATTTTAGTATAGACATTTATCTGCTCTGTATTCAAAAATACTCTGCGGATTTAACCTCTATGATAAGGGAGGGAATAAAAGTGGCAGAAGTTCGTGTAGGCAAAAACGAATCTTTGGAAACAGCTCTTAAAAGATTTAAGAGGTCATGTGCTAAGGACGGCGTTATAGCTGAAGTTCGCAAGAGAGAACATTATGAAAAGCCTTCAGTAAAACGCAAGAAGAAGTCTGAGGCAGCTCGTAAGCGTAAGTATTAAAATTAACATGAGGGGCGGGCTTCGGCTCGCTTTTTCATTTTGGATAAAACGGAGGTTTATTATATGCTCTTTAAACCCGATTTCGCTTTCTACCGCATAACCGATATAGAAATATCATTTCTGAAAAAAAACGGCATAAAAGGTCTTATTCTTGATGTCGACAATACTCTCACCACTCACGATAATCCCATACCTGCCGAGGGTGTAAGAGAATGGATTGAAAATATGAAACAAAACGGCATAAAATTAATTATAGTTTCAAACAATCACCCTCCGAGAGTAAAGCCTTTTGCTGATTTGCTTGGCGTTGATTTCGTATGCGAGGGAAAAAAGCCTCTTTCAAAAGGATTTAAGCAGGCATCTGAAAAAATGAATCTCCCTTTCGATGAAATAGGTGCAGTAGGTGACCAGATTTATACTGATATTTTAGGTGCGAATTTTTCCGGAATCAAAAGCCTTTACGTTTCACCGATAGAGCATGAAAAAACTGCCTTTTTCAAATTCAAAAGAAAAATGGAAATTCCGTTTATTCCAAAAAAGCTGTACAGAAAAACTGAAAGGAAACTTTAAAAATGATTAAAAAAATACTCGTTATACATGGTCCTAATCTTAATCTCCTCGGAGAAAGAGAACCCGGAGTTTACGGCAATACAAATATTGAAACTCTTAACAGAAATATTATCGAACGTGCTAAGGAACAGGGACTCGAATGTGAAATATTCCAGTCAAATCACGAGGGTGCTATTATAGACAAGCTCCATTCCGCAAGACTTCATTTTGACGGAGTTATCATAAATGCCGGAGCTTATACGCATTACAGCTATGCTATCCGTGATGCCATATCAGCAATAAAAATTCCCTGCATAGAGGTTCATATAAGCAACGTTTTTGCAAGAGATGAATTTCGTTCAAAATCTGTAATTGCACCGGTGTGCAAGGGTTCTATAAGCGGATTCGGTCTTAACAGCTATTACCTTGCAGTAATGGCACTTTCAGATATGTAAAATTACAGGGAGATACAAAAAATGACAAGACTTGAAAGGCTTTTTGAAAATCTTCCGGAAGATGTTGACAGCGTTCTTATAACTTCTGATATAAACAGACGTTATTTTTCGGGTATGAAATCCTCCGCAGGAACTGTTATAGCTTTCAGAGAAAAAGCATATCTTGTAATTGATTTCAGATATATCGAAAAAGCAAGAAAAACCGTTAAAAATCTCGAAGTAATCGAACAGAAAAATCTTGTTTCACAAATATCGGAGCTTTTGAAAAAGCATAATGCTTTAAATATTGCCATAGAATCAAAAACCATGACTGTAAGTGAGCTTGCTGTATGGAAATCAAAGCTTTCAAAAGTCAGTATAATTGATACTGATATGCTAAGCAATGAAATTGAACACTTAAGAGCTGTTAAAGACGACAGCGAGCTTGAATGTATCAGAAAGGCTCAGGAAATCGCTGAAAAGGCTTTTGAAAAAATTATCGGATTTATCAGACCTGATGTTACTGAAAGACAGGTTGCACTTGAACTCAACAGAATTATGTTTGAAGAAGGTGCGGAAGATATTTCCTTTGATACTATCGTACTTTCGGGGAAAAATACTTCTATGCCTCATGGCGTTCCCTCCGGTAAGAAAATACAGAACGGCGAATTTGTACTTATGGATTTCGGTGCAGTATATAACGGCTATCACAGCGATATGACAAGAACTGTATGCGTCGGAGAACCCTCTCCGGAAATGCGTAAGGTCTATGATATTGTCCTTAAAGCACAGCTTTCCGCACTCGATTATGCAAAGGCAGAAATAACAGGAAGTCAGCTTGATTCAGTTGCAAGAAAAATAATCTCTGATGCAGGATACGGAGAATGTTTCGGTCACGCACTCGGTCACAGTGTCGGTCTTGAAATACATGAATTTCCCGTTTCTTCGCCTAATTCAAATACTGTCCTCAGGGCAGGAAATATTATGACAATCGAACCCGGTATATATATCGAGGGGAAGTTCGGTGTGCGTATAGAGGATTTTGTCATTTTGAACGAAAATTCATGTGAAAATCTGACAAAATGTGCAAAAAATATAATAATTTCAAAATAGTATTGCAAAATATAAAAAAATGTTGTAGAATAGATATATAATTATTGTTTTATTTACGGAGGTATTTATAATGATTTCAGCAGGCGATTTCAGAAACGGCGTTACCTTTGAAATGGACGGTCAGGTTGTACAGGTCGTTGAATTTCAGCACGTTAAACCGGGCAAGGGCGCTGCTTTCGTAAGAACCAAATTTAAAAATGTTATTACCGGTGCTGTTGTTGAACGTTCTTTCAACCCGACAGCTAAATTCCCTACTGCTTTCGTTGAAAGAAAAACTATGCAGTACAGCTACAATGACGGCGAACTCTATTATTTCATGGATTTGGAAACATATGAACAGGTTCCGATTAATGCTTCTATCCTCGGCGACAACTTCAAATTCGTAAAGGAAGAAATGGAATGTACTGTTCTTTCATACAAGGGCAAGGTTTTCGGTGTTGAACCTCCTTTCTTTGTAGAGCTTGAAGTTACTGAAACTGACCCCGGATTCAAGGGCGATACTGCTACAAACGCTACAAAACCCGCTACTGTTGAAACCGGTGCAGGAATCAAAGTTCCGCTCTTTATCGAACAGGGCGACAAGATTAAGATTGACACCAGAACCGGCGAGTATATGGAAAGAGCTTAATTTAAAATTTTATTCTGAAAGGCAGGGCTTATTATGAAGCTGACTGAAAAAATGGCATATTTACAGGGTCTTATTGAGGGTTTAGACATTGATACTTCTACTAAAGAAGGCAAGGTTCTTATGCAGATGTCCGAATTAATGAAGGAAGTAGTCGTTTATGTTGATGACCTTCAGTCACAGGTTGATGAGCTTACAGAGCTTTGTGATAACCTTGATGAAGACCTCGGCGACCTCGAAAGAGAAGTTTACAATATCGATGATGATGAATGTTGCTGTGATGACGACTGCGACTGCGATGATGATGACTGCGATTGTGACTGTTGCTGTGACGATGATGATGAATCATATGAAATAGAATGTCCTAACTGCGGTGAGATTATCGAATTTGATGAAAGTGTTCTTGAAGAAGGTTCTCTTGACTGCCCTAACTGCGGTACAGAGCTTGAATTTGATGACGATGACCTTACTATTGAGGACTTTGAAAACGATGTTGATGAATAATCTTTAATGCCAAAAAAATACAGCGACTGAAATTAATTTCGGTCGCTTTTTTTGATTTAAGGGACAGCTGAGGCTGTCCCGTTTTTTACTGTTCTTTTATGAAATCAGCAGGATTCTGATATTTTCCGCCTCTCATTACTTCTATATGCAGATGCGGTTCAATGGCACTTTCAATATCGGCAGTATCTCCGACAACACCTATTAAATCCCCCGCTGATATGCCTGTCCCTTTCTGAACATTAAGTTCCTTTGACAAATTGCAGTAGCGATATATATCACCGTTTTCAGCCTGTATTATAACAACTGTACCCCAGAGAGGGTCATTGTTTACAGCAGTGATAGTTCCGTCGGTTACTGAATATACATCGTCACCGATTTCCGCCTTGTAATCCGTTCCGTTGTGAGTCTGCCATGAACCTGTTGTTTCATTTTTTACAAGCTCCTGACCGCTGAATTCATTAATTACGGTAAGAGGACTCTTTAACGGCTGATTCATAACGGGCGGAGCATCTTCCTTTTCGGGTTCAGCCTCCGCAACTGTTTCTTCTGCCGGAATTTCATATACAACATTTGCCTCCTCAGGCATAGAAGTAATAATTTCCGTTTCTTCCGGCAGAGAACTTTCGGGCGGATTTTCAGTCGTAATTATAATATACGAATTTTCTTTGTGTGTAGTTGTTGTTTTTGTCGCCGTTGATGATTTGGGAATATCTGTTTCCTTTCTGTCGACAGCATAGCCTGATGATTCTGATGAAAGCTCAGGAGCTTTGCTGTCACCCTCCTTATAGGAAAAATAGCATGCTGAACCTATCATCAATGCACTTATGCCAAGAGCAATATAAAATCCCCTGACATTTTTATTTTTTTCAGATTTACTGTTTTTCACGCTTAAACACCTCCGATTATATTTTTAACGGAAATTTTTGTTTTATTCAGTTTTCGGAAATGTTTGCAATTAAACTGTTTCTGTGCTATAATATATAAAAATAAAAACAGGAGGCATATTTATGGGAACAGAAAATCTTGTATTATGTATTGTCACTGCAATAATTCTCGATATCAGTGCAATTGTCCTTATTGCCTGTGCCTATATGGAAAAGCATGACGGCAAAAAACGCTGGGAGAAAATAGGCGGTGATATGGAACTTGTTGAACCGGGAATTACTTATCCGCTTGAATGTGATGAAGTTCTTATAGGCCGTCATGGTTCGGTTGATATAAGACTTCCGGATTTGTCAGTATCACGCTATCATGCTATTATGACTGTATGCGGAGGAGTATGGACAATTCATGCACTTAACCCGAAAGCTCCCGTAATTGTAAACGGTCAGAGGATTATGAAAACAAAATTAAAGGAATATGACATAATTCAGATTGGCACTTATAAACTTCAGCTGAGAAAAAGGAGGAAAAATAATGGAAAAAACAGGTAAGACAAAATATGTTATTTCAGCTTTTTTTGTCCTGACTGCACATATTGCAATGCTTTACAGTATGTTTTACAATGGAAATTATGATTCCCCCAGTAAATTGATTGTACTTTCAATGGCAGTCATAGGACTTGACTTTGTATATTTCATTGCAATGCTTTTTTTCAAACAGACAACCTATACAATAGATTTTATGCTTATATTTATTCTTAATATAAGCCTTATATTTCAGTCGTCATTCGGAGGGATTCAGCTTTCAGTAAAGCATCTTGTAACATGCATAGCCTCGCTTGTCGCATGCCGTCTCGGATATATTCTTTGCCGTGACCATAAATGGATACAGACTAAAAAGAAGGCTTTCTATATTGCAACGGGAATTATTATTCTGAGCATACTGACTCTCACCGGAAGCAGAAGTATGTGGATTGATTTGGGATTCTTTACAATTCAGCCGTCGGAATTTCTTAAGCCTGCATTTATTCTTGTATGCACTACTTATGTAGCAGAACAGCAGAATAAAGTAAGTATCTGGAAATTCAACATAGTTCCTGAAAATCTTATATGCACTGCATTTATAATCCTTATATGCGGTTTGCAGTGGTGGTGCAGGGATTTGGGAAGCTTGCCAACTTTTGTCGCAATATATCTATGTGGATTATGTGCAAGATTATGCTATCCTAAAGCAAAGCTCTCCAAAAAGCTTATTGTAACAGGTATTATTTTAATTGGCGTACTTGCAATTATTGCTGTAATACTTGCTCCGCCGTATGTAAAAGCACGTCTTTTCGTAGATATATGGAGCGACAGCACCGGTGACGGATACCAGCAAAGTCAGGCACTTATCGCTATTGCAAACGGAGGCTGGTTCGGTAAAGGTGCAGGCAACGGCGATTTGCACAATATATTTGCATACGAAACAGACCTTGTTTTTGCTTCAATATGTGAGGAGTGGGGGCTTTTCTTTGCACTTATGGTAGTTGCAGTAATACTGATAATGCTTGCATGTCCTCTTGTAAATCCGCCCCGTTCATATTTTCATGCAACTCTTGCAACGGGAGTATGCTCTGCATTTGTTGTACAGATGGCTCTTAATATATTCGGTTCATGCAATATGATTCCGTTTACAGGAGTTACAGTTCCGTTTATATCGCAGGGCGGAAGTTCTATGGTTACATGCGGATTTATGATGGGTATGCTTATAGCGGGACAGTCTCCCGTATTTAAAAATCCCGTTGTTAAAAATAACAAGAAAAGGAAAAGGGTAACTGCCAGATGAAAAGTATAAAAAGAAGTCTCAGGCTTGTTTCAGTTCTTATACTTGCATTTATAGCCGGAATGATTATGCTTGTTTTAAAAATACAGCGTGAAGCGGGCTTTTATATATCACATTCAGACAATGCAGAGCTTGGACTGGTTTATGACAGAAACGGAGATGTATTATTTGATTCCGACGCAACGCCCGATAAATACGGAGATAATTATTTCATAGATGTGGGAAACCTTATAGGAGATGCAAAAGGTCAGATGACAAATACTCTTGTTGCAAAAAATATCGAAAAGCTTAATAATTACAGTTTTTCAATGGGTCTTGTACCAAAAGGCGGAAAAAGTTCAATTCATACCTCACTTGACCACTATGCAAACCGCATTGTATACGATTCATTCGGAGACAGCGAGGGGTGTGCCGTGGCATATGATTACAAAACAGGTGAAATACTTGTATGCACAAGTCTGCCGTCTCTTGATGTTACAAAGGGATATTCCGGAATTGCAGACTTTGAAACAGGTACACTTATATCAAAAGTAATGTACGGAACAGTCCCCGGCTCTACTCAGAAAGTTTCAACACTTCTTTCAGCATTTCAGATTATGGGAAAGGATAAGCTTTTTTCAAAATCCTATACATGCGAGGGCGTGTATATGAATAAGGGCGGTAATAAGATAGACTGTCATAACAGCTACGGTCACGGAACTCAGAATATACAGCAGGCTTTTCAGAACAGCTGTAATCCGTTTTTTGCACAGCTTGTTGAAGATGACGATATGCCACTTGAAGAAATTATAAAATGCTATGAAAAAATGGGATATGCTGTAAACGATGATGAGGAAAAGTATTTTGATATAAATGGTATCAAATGCGAACGTGCCTCAACAACTTTAACGGATTCCTATGATTTCAATACACAGTGGGGCTGTATAGGTCAGGGAAAAACGCTTGTAAGCCCTATGCAGTTAATGCTGTGGCAAAGCGGTATCGTAAATGAAACGGGCAAAATGACTATGCCGTATCTGATAAAATATACTACAAATGTTGACGGTGAAATAGGTGACTGGGCAGATACTTCATTCAGTGAGGAAGTATTTACTCCGGAATCGGCTGTTGAAGTCAAAAACATTATGCTTGAAAACGGCAAAAATTACTCGGAATCAATAAGCGGATATACCCTCGGAATAAAAAGCGGTACGGCACAGATTAAGGACGGCGAGGAGGAAAATTCACTTCTTGTCGGATTTATTGAGAACGAACGCCACCCGATTGCATTCTGTGTACTTCTTGAGAATAAGGAAAATTCTGCTACACGTTCTGAAAATATTGTGAAAACTATGCTTGATGCACTCTGCAAATGATATTAAAAAATCCATAAACAAAGGGACGGAATAAAAATTCCGCCCCTGATTTTTTTATTTAATATCCGAGGATTTCTCCGACGAGTATTACTTTTATTCTGCCTTTGACTCTCTGATATGCAGATATAAGATAATTACAGCATATCCTGTCTTCACTTGGACAGCCGTCAGTAAGAATTGAATCAGGATTTTTCATTGATATGCACTGACCTGTTTTATAGCAGTATGTACCGCTTTCAAGTCTCTGACAGTTTGCGGGAGCTGATTCGCATTTTACTCTTTTAACAGCATCTTCAAGAGTAGGAACTATTTTATTATATCCTGCAATTACTATTACCTTATCAGGACCGTATGCAATCGCAGCGATTCTGTTGCTGTTTCCGTCAACATTATAAAGACAACCGTTTTCAGTTATAGCGTTTGCACTTGTTATATAAGCATCTGCTGAAAATGATGCCCTGTACAGATTTTTTACTTCTGAATGGTCTATTGCATCACGGTCAAGATACTTGTACTTTCCGGAATTAAGAAGTTCAGCGAGATTACATTCCTTCATAGTCATAGAACCGCCGTTTGCAACAACATCGCCGTCATTGAGGAGTCCTTCAACGATTTCGGGAACGTCCTCTTTTGTTGAGGCATAGTAAACCTCCATATTGTTTTTAAGGAGATTTTCAGAAGTTCTGTTTATACGCTTAAGTATAACGTCCTTTACATTCTTATCCATAATTATACCCGTTAATTGTATTCAGGTTCAAGAACGGCATAATTGCCCTCTTTACGCTTGTAGACGACATTTACCTTTCCGGTTGAGGCATTGGAGAACATAAAGAAATTATGACCGAGCATATTCATCTGAAGAATAGCTTCATCAATGTCCATAGGACGCATTTCAAATTTTTTATGCTTGATAACTTCATAGTTATCCTGTTCAGCAACAGTATCGCTGAAATTCTGTTTGAAAGCTGAATCTTTCAGACGCTTTTCAATTTTAGTTTTATTCTTGCGAATCTGTCTGATAATCTTATCAATAACAGCATCGAGAGCATCATTCTTATCGTCAGAGAGCTGTTCAGCACGGTAAATCATGCTGTTGTACTTTACAGTGAGTTCGAGAATAATCTGATTTTTAAATTCAGTGAGAGTGATTTTAGCATCGGCTTCATCGCCAAAGAATTTGTCGAGCTTGTCAGCAAGACGCTTTTCAGCATATTCGTTAAAAGCCGGAGCTATCTGCATTTTTTTAGCTGTGATAGTTACTTTCATTGTAGTATGTTCCTCCTTTAAAGCAGAATACCAATAAATTCTGCCATAAATTATTACAAGGATATTATAACACAGGAGATAAGATTTTACAAGAGTTTTCACTAAAATTATCTATTTTGCATAAATAAAAATTATTTTTTTATGCATTTTTGACTATAAATAAACTTTCTGAATATGTTATTCAGAAATTGTCAATACTTTCTTTGAATATATTTAAACGGAGGTTTTATCTGATGATAAAAGGTGTAAACAAAAAGATTATTGAAATAAACAATCCCGAAAGCATTTACTTTGAAAAGGCTGTTTTTTATCTTCGTCCGGAAGTTATGGAACTTCCGCAACAAGTCGCAGAGGAGGAAATAGAACGCTATATATCCCGTCTTGGAATATCCTCTAACAGAAGAAAATCAAAAAACCGCTGTTTTATTGCTATGCTTTCTGTTTCAATACTGTTTTTCTTTGGTGTAATGATTTTCTGCTTAGTGTAAAAAATTTTTAATACTACAAAAAATTTTTTCGATGAACGTATTGCATTTTCAGGAAATATGTAGTATAATGTAATTACCGGAGTGCTATGCACTCAGATTAATTATCCAAAAACGGAGGAATCTTAAATTATGTTAGTTTCTGCTAAAGAAATGCTCGACAAGGCAAGAGAAGGCAAGTATGCTGTTGGTCAGTTCAACATCAACAACCTTGAATGGACTAAGGCTATTCTCCTTACAGCTCAGGAATGTAATTCACCTGTTATCCTCGGTGTATCTGAAGGTGCAGGAAAGTACATGACAGGCTTCAAGACTGTTGCTGAAATGGTTAAGGCTATGGACGAATCACTCGGAATCACTGTTCCTGTTGCTCTCCACCTCGACCACGGTTCATATGAAGGCTGTTACAAGTGCATCAAGGCCGGATTTACTTCTATCATGTTCGACGGTTCACACTTCCCGATTGAAGAAAATATCGCAAAGACTACTGAACTTGTAAACGTTGCTCACAACCTCGGTCTTTCAATCGAAGCTGAAGTAGGTGCTATTGGCGGTGAAGAAGACGGAGTTATCGGCAAGGGCGAATGTGCTGACCCTAACGAATGTAAAATGATTGCTGACCTCGGCGTTGATTTCCTCGCAGCAGGTATCGGAAACATTCACGGAAAATATCCTGCAAACTGGGAAGGACTCAGCTTTGAAACACTCGCTGCTGTTAATGAAAAGGTAGGCGATATGCCTCTCGTACTCCACGGCGGTACAGGTATCCCTGACGACCAGATTAAGAAAGCTATTTCACTCGGCGTTGCTAAAATCAACGTTAATACTGAATGTCAGCTTGTATTCCAGGAAGCCACAAGAGCTTACATTGAGGCAGGCAAGGATTTACAGGGCAAGGGCTTTGACCCGAGAAAACTTCTCGCTCCCGGATTTGAGGCTATCAAGGCTAAGGTTAAGGAAAAAATGGAGCTTTTCGGAAGCGTAAACAAGGCTTAATCACAAAAAAACAAATCAAAAAACTATCCAAATCAAACGGGACGGCTTTTAAATCTTTAATGCCGTCCTTGTTTTTTTATAATTAATAAAAAAGAGTATTCCGCAAAAAAACGGAATACCCTTATTTTTTATGCGTTTGCACGTCCGAGGAATGCAGCACCTATAATTCCGGCATCGTTTCCGAGCTTAGCGATTACGATTTCAGCATTTTTCGGTGAATTTCTTGTATAGACTTCTTTCTTTACAAGTTCTTTTACAGGGAGAAGAAGTGGGTCGCCCTCATTGCATACGCCTCCGCCTATGCAGAGAATATCAGGCTGGAATATATTAATTGTATTGGTAATTCCGGCAGCAAGATACTTGATATACTTGTCAACCACTGCTTTTGCGACAGAATCTCCGGCACGCATAGCATCAAAAGAAGTTCTTGCAGTAACTTTACCCTTTTCATCAGCCATTTTAGCCATAATGCAGTCAGGATTTTCAGAAATAGCCTCTTTAGTCATTCTTATAAGTCCTGTTGCAGATGAATATGCCTCAAAACAGCCTTTTCTTCCGCATGAACATTCCGCCCCGTCAACTTCGATTACAGTATGACCGATTTCAGCACCTGCAAAATTTGAACCTGAATAAATTTTGCCGTCAATGATAATTCCTCCGCCTACACCGGTACCGAGAGTAATGCATACGGCATTTTTAGCACCCTTTGCAGCACCTGCTACATATTCACCGTATGCAGCAGCGTTTGCATCGTTTTCGATAAATACAGGCTTGTCAATAGTTTCCTGAATGTATTTTACCATAGGAGTGTTATTGAATCCGAGATTGTTTGAATATTCAATAATACCTGTTTTGCTGTTTGCGATTCCGGGAGTGCCTATTCCTACCCATTCAATATCATCAATAGTAAGCTTTGCATTTTTTACTGCTTCGAGAGCCATTTTAGCCATATCATCAGCAATAGCCTTTTCAGGTCTGGGGCAGTTTGTTTTTGTTTTAGCCGTAGCGATTATGTTGTAATTTTCATCGACAACGCCGGCGACGATATTAGTACCGCCGAGGTCAATACCTACATAGTATTTCATAAAAATCCTCCGTTTATTTATATTACAGTATAGATTATACTGCATTTACCGTTAATAATCCATTTCATTCCTGCGGGAATAAAAATGCTTTCGCCTTTAGTAAACTTCATATTATAAGCAAAACAATCATCATTTGAAAACAGAGTTCCCTCACCGTCAGTTACAAGAATGTGAGTAAAGGAATTTTTATTTCTGTGAAATCTGTTTTCCTGCATTATTGTATCTTTATAAACCGTAAAATACCTGCATTTTGCCAGTAATTCCGTAAGGCTGTAATCGGTACCCTCTGCTATTATTTTTTCCTGATTTGAATTTTCAATGGGTTCAAGTTCTGTAACATCAATAGCCTTTTCAATATGGAGTTCTCTTTTATTGCCATTGGAATCGGTTCTGTTATAGTCATAAACACGATATGTTGTATTTGAATTTTGCTGAATTTCCGCAATTAAGATACCTTTTCCGATAGCGTGGAGCGTACCGGCTTTTATAAAGAAAACATCTCCCTTTTTTACGGGTACATGGTTCACTTTGTCAAGAAGTGTATTGTTTTCAATAGAACTGCGGAAATCATCTTTTGAGATTTTATCTTTGAATCCGTATATAATTTCGGAATCGGGTTCACAGTCAACTATATACCACATTTCTGTTTTGCCGTATTCTCCCTCATGTTCAAGAGCATATTTGTTGTCAGGGTGAACCTGAACTGAAAGATTGTCATGGGCATCAATAAGCTTGATTAATACGGGAAAATGTTCAAAATTACGGCAGTTATCACCAAGAGCTTCGGGGTGTTCAGCTATAAAATCCGTAAGAGGTCTGCCGTCATATTTTCCGCCCGATATTATGCTTGTACCGTCTTTATGACAGGCAAGCTCCCAGCTTTCGGCAAGGCGTTCAGAACTGCTTTGTTTTCCGTATTCATCACGCAGACGTGTACCGCCCCAGATATAATCTTTTACAGGCGGAATTAATTTAAATGGTTCCATAAAAAAATCCTTTCAGCGTGTCATTTCGGCAATGAATTTTCCTTTATCGCCGTTATAGACATTAAGGTCAATATATTTTTCCTTGCCGTAATATCCCTCCAGCATGCCTTTATCCGAGAACTGCCAGAAATCCCAGTTTATAATAAAGGGTTCGGAATTTACATTTCTAATCCATATCGGATAATCTTCAAAGGGTGAATTTGCTATATATTTAAAGTAAAGCGGAGAGGTAATATATATTATAGGCTTTTCACCGTAATAATTTTCAAGGCGTTCGGTAAGTGGAGAAAGTATCGAATATACTTCATTTCTTAAGGGCTGATTTTCAAATTTGTCGCCGTAAAATTCTATATCGATTACGGGAGGGAGATTTATTTCATCTTTTCCGACAGCTGATATATAGTTATCCGCCTGAGTTTCTCCGGCACTGTCAAAGCTGAAAAAGTGGTATGCCGAATGATATATATTTGTATTCGCAATATTTTCAAGATTTCTGCGGATATATTCATCAGTCATACCGCTTCCCTCGGTAGCCTTTATAAATGCAAATTCTATACCCTGATTTTCGATAATTTTCCAGTCAATTTCGCCCTGATATGATGATACGTCAACGCCGAGAACGGGATATTTTTCACGGTTTACGATTGCCCTTGAAAAATACATTGAAAAAAATGAGGTTATGCCAATCATAAATATTCCTGCAATTATGGAAAGTTTTCTGTAAATCATAGATTAAGCCTTAATTTTCATATTTTTTGCAGTTTTAATTATATGAGTAATAGTTGCTCTGTCAAGAGAAAGTCTTTCGCCTGATGGATTTATAACAATACCGTTACAGTTTCCGGCAACAGCACTCTGGAAAACTCTTTCCAAATCGAGAACGGCAAATTCCCATTCATCTGAATATGATTTGTCAAATTCGGGCTTATCGGTGAATACAGTGAGGAGTTCGCCCTGATTTTCCATAGTCGTTTTAGCCATAGTTAATTTTTGGGGATTTTCAGGGTTACGCTTTGCCGGAACGAGATATTTTGCATTGGCTGTATAGTAAATCATAAGATTCTGAAGATTATTAAGCTTTTTGTCATCAATTCCGAAAGCTTCCTTGTGACTAAGCGAGCAGTAGAAATTTGATATTGCAAATCTTAGTGAGGGGTTGTCAATATCACATTCAGCGGATTTTCTGATTTTTGATTTTGAAAGTATATCATTTCTTTTGACAGCTATGCTGTAACTTGATTCTGTGCAGTCAACCATAAGGTATTTTACACCGAGATAGTAAAGATATTCAAAAATATTTCTGCCTGCATTTTTTGATTCAAAAACAGAACATTCTATTCCCATATCTGAATAATGTTTCACGGCATCTTCAGCAAATTCACGGCATGTAAACAAATCAGCGTAATTGTCTTTTATAAGAAGTCCGCCTGTTGAACCGTCAGCAATGAGAAAACATTCGGAAAGTTCTGAAATTTTATCGATAAGGTGCTTGTATATAAGCTCCGAGCTGTCCTCGATTTTAAATCCTACATTTTTATCGGAACGCTCATTCAGTACAGTAATAAGAAATATGAGTTCCTGTATATCATCTATATCAGCAAGAAGTTTCTTTGTAGCACCTTTTTCAAGAAGTGCTGTTTCAAGGAACTGCTTTCTTTCGTCATTAAGTTTATTCATCGGAATATCTCCCTTTTTTCAAAAGTATGTAATAATAATATTTTATCATTTTCTGACGGTAATGTCAAGGGAATTTTTGCAATTAACATGAATTTTGACTTATGTATGTATTTGATATATTTTCTGAAAAAAAGTTGAAAAATATAGTTGACAAATATTAAATTCTGGTGTAAAATTAAAATAATTTAAATCAGGAGGATATTTTTTATGAAATTCAAAAAACTTATATCAGGTCTTATTGGAGCATCACTGCTTGCAGTATCTCTTACAGCTCCGTTAAATTATGAAAAATGCTTGAATATTTCTTATACTGCTAATGCAGTAAGCATAAGTGATTTGCCGTCAGATTATCAGTATGCATGTGACTGGATTTGGCAGAACAGAGTCGAAAAGGAACATTCAACGGAAAATTGGAATACAATATTTGACCAGATTGTTGCCGGAAAAGGTACTGTTAATTATGTTGTAAGGTGGCAGTCATACAAGACGATTACTCTTGAACAGAGAAAACAACTTGAAACTATGCTTGAAAAATGCTATAACGACTGGAATAAGTGGCTTGCCGGATATGAAAACTGGCCTTATGAACATATCAAAGTAAAAATAGTCGGCTGGGCAGTTCTTGACAGAAATGTACTTCTTGACTTACAGTCCGATGAGATTGTATATGACAGTCTTATTTCAGATTATGACAGTTCCTATGATACATCAAACGGAATCGAAACTATTCCCGACAAGCTTTCCTCTGCACCGTCAGAGCTTTCGAGATTTGACCATTTCACAGACAAATCATATCAGTATCCCGGAGGAGATGACAAGAGATTTGATATGTATTTATGGGCAACACAGGGATTTCCTGCAATAGGCGGTTGCGGTGGTGACTGGGGTCAGAGACTTTCAGATGACGCATATATCAATATGCTTGACGGTACTGGAATACATGTTCTTGAACATGAAATAGGTCATGGATTCGGAATGACTGATTTCTACGGCGGAGAGGGCGAAAGTGACGGATTTCCTCCGGGAGGATTTCCGGATAGCGGTACATCAATAATGATGGCAGGTTCTTCGTCAGTAATTACTGATTTTGACGGCTGGTTTTTACGATACATGTGGACTAAGATAAAAGACGAACCGCAACGCTTTGACCTTTCGGTTTCCGAACCGACAACAACAACTACTACTGAAACTACAACAGTTACTACGACAACAGAGCCTGTTGTTATACCTCCGGACAGTATTGAATTTACGAAAACAGATGATAACAAATGGACATTCAATGCAAATAATGCACAGTATGCTGAACTTACATTCAAAGGAACTCAGGGCGGAGGAATTGCTGGAAATCTGAACGGCATAGCATGGGATACACAGCAGATGTCAGATGATACTGTTACAATAAAAGTTGAACTCCCCGAAAACACATATGAATCCGTTATAGAAAGAACATTTTCCGGAATATGGAGCAATGATATTGGTGATATGATTGATATGCCGTCAGAACTTTTAAGCATAAAGCTTTATTACAGAGAAAATTCCAATATATTATGGGGCGATGCAAACTGTGATAACAGCATTGATATTGCAGATGTTGTTGCAGTAGCTTCATATGTAAGCGATTCGCAGAAAAATGCTTTATCCGGACAGGGAATTATTAATGCTGATGTTCATGCAAACGGTGACGGAATTTCCGCAAATGATGCACTTGCAGTACAGCAGTATCTTGCAAATACAATAACAGCACTTCCGGTTGAATAAAAAAAACAAGGCAGACTCTTTTTTTAGTCTGCCTTTTTGATTTGATTAGTATATTCCGTGAATGCCTATATAGTCTATCACATTTTCTTCAGTATGGAAATAGAGGAATCCTTTATCAGTCTGATATTTATATATAATGCCGTCATATTCTCCCTCGCCGTATGCGGAAATAATATCATCAGAAGTCATTCCGATTGATATTCCCCTTGAGGTTGAGAAAGTATCATCTTTGATAATAATTTCCCCGAGAATTTCCGAATCTTCATATGCAAATGTTATAAGCTCCATATCAGCGAAATAATAGTGTCTGTTTTCAGCCTGAATGCCGTCATCATTATATTCTCCGGGGGTAGATGTCATACTTTCATATTCTCCGAATGAACCGATAAGGTCTTTTATGTCATCGGAAGGAGTCATTCCATAGAAATAAAGCTCGTCAGGGGTTACAGGTGCGGGAGCAGTATTTTCGGAAGGAGAAGTTTCTTCGGGAGGCAGAGTTTCCTGACTTTCGGAAATTAAATCAGTAGTAGTTTCGAAAGAAATTTCTGTAGTCGGCGGAGCAGTAGTATATATAACGGGTTCATGCGGTTTCAGAACAGTGGGAACTCTTGGTTCATACTGTGCATGCTGATTTGTTATAGGCTTGAAATTTGTTTCGCCTGACGGGGATTTAAAGGTAGTTGCCGTTGCAGAGACGGAATTTTCTAAAGAAGTTGCCGTTGTCTGAACAGAAGTTCCGGAAACGTTTGCGGAAGATACAGCAGTATTCTTTACAGTTGCTGAAACAGTAGTTGTTGTAGCTGTAATTGATGTCCGGGAAGTATGTATTCCGGTGACAGGAGATGTTTCCGTAACGGTTTCAACAACCGGAGGGGAGTTTTCAGATTCAATTTCATGACTTCCGCAACCGTATGCAAAAAGACAGACGGCTGAAAGAATTATAAACAGAAAGATATTTTTTTTCATTTTCAATCAGTCCTCATAAAAAATATATTCATCATATATATTTAATGATGTACACTAACATTATAGCAAATGCGGGAAATAATTTCAATATAAATCAGCAAAAAAATTATGGCAAATAATGAAAATTTTATATGAAATTTTTTTGCTGTCGGGTAATATGGGAAAGCTTATGCGAATATAATGTGACAGAACCAAAATATTTAGGAGGACAACAGACTATGGATTTTAAGGTAAACAAGGAAACTATATCAGTTTCGGAATGCATTTATGAGGGTATGCAGGAACAGGGAATAGAACTTGACTATATACTTCCGGATTACTATGCAGATATATTCAGACTTGTAAGGTGTGAGGCTGTTCCGACTGTAACGGATTACAGTATAAACGGTGACAAGCTTAACTATGAACTCCGATGCGATATAAGAATACTCTATTGCAGTGAATCGGGGGGAGCAGTTCAGTGTGTCAATCAGAAGCAGACTTTTTCAAAAACTCTTGATTTGGGAAAAATATGCGAAAATCCCTCAATAGAACTGAAGCCGAAAGCCGATTATATAAATTACCGTGCCTTGAATAAACGACGTCTTGACCTGAGAGGTGCTGTATCGGTAAAAATAAAGGTATCGGGGGAAAACTGTCAGGAAGTAATCAGCGATGCTTTTGGAATGAATGTCAAGGTTAAAAAAACTCCGGTAAAGCTTGCACAGAAAAAAATTTCATCAGTGAAATCGGTTCAGCTTTCGGAAGAAATCGAAATCAATGACTCACAGCCACCGATAATAAATATAATAAAATGCTCATGCCGTTCAGTAAAATGCGAAAAAAAGATTATATCCGGAAAAATTATGGCTAAGGGCGAAGCTCTTATAAAAATACTTTATTCATGCGATAAGGACGGCGGAGCTGTTGAACCGCTTGAATTTACTGTTCCTTTCAGTCAGATAATGGATATGGACGGCATAGATGAAAGCTATGAAATAAGAATGAATCCATATGCTGTTTACTGCGAGGCAGTTCCCGTTGCCGATAAATCGGGAGAAAACCGCACTGTTAAATGCGAAACGGAATTACGCCTTGAATGTACCGGAATAAAATCAGCATCAGTAATGCTCGGAACAGATGCATATTCAACGACTTATCCCTGCAATGTAGTATTATCCGAAATAAAAGCCGAACAGATACCGCTTGTTACAGAAAACGAAATACATAACAGTGCGAAAATATGTGACAGTGAAAGTATGCCGGTTAATATATATGATTTATGGTGTACCCCAAAGAATATAAATACCCGCCTTTTACCGGAGGAAAAAAAGGTGATTGTCAGCGGTATGCTGACATATACGACAGCCGGAAAAGACAGCTCCGGATTTATAACAATGACCGACAAGGACGAAACATTTGAAGAAAGTTTCAGTATTGATGAATGCTGTCCGGAGGGTACGGCAACTTCTGAAGTAACAATAAACAATGTTTCTTATAATATAACTCCCGAAAATACTCTTGTTGCAAAGGCAGATGTAAAAGTATCGTTATCTGTTTTTAATTCATCATCTGTAAAAGCCATATCGGAAATAAATGTTGATGATACGGTCAGAAAGGTTCGTGACGGTGACTATGCCCTTAAACTGTATTACGGCATAGAAAACGAAAATATATGGGATATTGCTAAAAAGTACAGCACAAGCGTTGATGCAATAATGGAGGAAAATAATCTTTACAGTGAAAGGCTTGAAAAGGACGGAATGATTTTAATTCCGATGGTACTGTAATAAATAGGAAAGGAAGATTATATAAAATGGCTAAAGATATATACAGCGATATTGCGGGAAGAACCGGAGGAAATATCTATATTGGAATTGTCGGACCTGTCAGAACCGGAAAATCTACATTTATAAAGCGTTTTATGGAATCTCTTGTCATTCCGAATATAGAAAGCGATTTCAAGCGAGAGAGAGCTATTGATGAACTTCCGCAGTCGGCAGGCGGAAAAACTATTATGACTACTGAACCGAAATTCATACCTGAAGAAGCTGTTGAAGTAAATCTCGAAAACGGTGCAAGCTTCAGCGTAAGGCTTATAGACTGTGTAGGATATATAGTACCGAGTTCACTCGGCTATATCGAAAACGAAATGCCGAGAATGGTAATGACTTCATGGTTTGATGAGGAAATACCATTCAATATGGCTGCGGAAATAGGTACAAGAAAGGTAATTGCCGACCATTCAACAATAGGTCTTGTTGTCACGACTGACGGCACTATATCAGATATACCCCGCCACGAATATGAAGAATGTGAAGAACGTGTTATTCTTGAGCTTAAGGAACTCGGAAAGCCATTTGTAGTTATAATGAACTCCGCAAATCCCGATAACAGGGAAACTGCCGAAATGTGCCGTAATCTCACTGACAAGTACGACTGTAAAGTAATTCCTGTCAATTGCCTTGAACTTAGTGAGACTGATATAAAGCTTATTATGAAAGAAATACTTTATTCTTTCCCCGTAAGAGAAATAAATATCAGAACGGTAAAATGGATAAATTCACTTGAAAAAGGTCACTGGCTTAAAAATGATATAATGAACTGTATCCGTGACAGTGCAAAGGATATAAAGCTTGTGCGTGAGGCGGAATATATGACTAATGCAGTAATGAACTGTCCGCATATAATAAAATCGGAAGTCAGCGAAATGGATTTGGGAAAGGGAAGTGTTACAATAACCGCTGAAATCGACAACAGCCTTTTCTATAAGATACTCGGCGAGAAAACTGGTATAGAAATTGAAAGCGAAAGCGATTTGTTCCCGGTACTTCTTGAACTTAACAGAATTAAAAACGAATACAAACGTTTTGAACCTGCACTCGCTGAACTGGAGGCAACAGGTTACGGAATAGTTATGCCCGAAATGGAGGAATTATCTCTTGAAGAACCAAAAATTATTAAGCAGGGCGGAAAATATGGTGTAAAGCTTAAAGCTTCTGCACCGTCAATACATCTTATGAAAGCAAATATAAATACAACAGTAAGCCCCATTGTAGGCACAGAACGTCAGAGCGAGGAGCTTATACACTATCTTTTGGAAGGATTTGAAGAAAACCCAACCAAAATATGGGAGAGCAATATATTCGGAAAATCTCTCCATGAGCTTGTCAACGAAGGACTTCACAGCAAGCTTTATAAAATGCCCTCCGATGCAAGAATGAAACTTCAGGAAACACTTGAACGTGTCATAAATGAGGGTTGCAGTGGTCTTATATGCTTTATATTATAATAAAAATAAAAGGCGGATTTTTTTCCGCCTTTTGTCATGAAAAATAATTAATTTACATAATAAGATTGATTTTTTTTTAAAACTGTGATATAATAAAAATAATACTATTTTTAAGGAGGAATAAATCAATATGAATTACAGCGAAGCTTTGGAAAAGCTTAATTCCTGCGGTCAGGAACATGTTCTTAAATATTATGGTGAACTTTCTGAAGAATCTCAGAAAAGCCTTTTATCTCAGATTGAAAAACTTGATATGTCACTGCTGAATTGTTTCAGCCAGAAAGATATTTCCGGAAAAAGAGGAAATTTTAAACCCCTCGGAGCTGTTACAACAGACGAAGTAAAGCAAAGATATGATGAATTTTCACAGACCGGTATTAATGCTATAAAAAACGGAAAAGTTGCCTCTGTTCTTCTTGCAGGCGGACAGGGTACAAGACTCGGATTTGACCACCCCAAGGGTATGTTCAACATAGGAATAAACAGGGAGCTTTATATATTTGAATGTCTTATGAACAACATAAAATCAACGGTAGAAAAAGCTGGTGCATGGATTCCGCTTTATATCATGACAAGCGAAACAAATAACGCTGAAACTGTTGAATTTTTTGAAAAGCATGACTATTTCGGATACAATAAGAACTATGTAACATTTTTCATTCAGGATATGGCATTTGCCGTTGATGAAAACGGAAAAATAATTCTTGAGGATAAGGATAAAATATTCCTTTCTCCCAACGGCAACGGAGGCTGGTTCTCATCTATCGCAAAAGCCGGACTCCTCGGAGAAATCAAGAACAAGGGCATTGAATGGATTAACGTTTTTGCAGTAGACAATGTACTTCAGCAGATTGCTGACCCTGCTTTTATAGGTTCTGTAATATGTTCGGAATGCGAATCGGGCGGAAAGGTAGTAAGCAAAGCTTCTCCAAATGAAAAAGTAGGCGTTCTCTGCCTTGAAAATGACAAGCCGTCAATAGTTGAATATTACGAGATGACTGATGAAATGATTAACAGACGTGAACCGGACGGCAGTCTTTCATACAGATATGGTGTAATTCTCAATTATCTTTTCAGAACGGACAGGCTTGAAGAAATTATGAATAACGAAATGCCTGTGCATATCGTAAAGAAAAAAGTAAACTGTCTTGATGAAAACGGAAATCCTGTTAACAGAGAAGTTTTTAAGTTTGAAACGCTTGTGCTTGATATGATTCATATGCAGAAAAGCTGTCTTTCATACGAAGTAGAGAGAAACCGTGAATTTGCACCGGTCAAAAATGCAGAGGGTGTTGATTCTGTTGATACTGCAAGAAATCTTCTTATTGAGAACGGCATAGAAATATAAAAAAAACAGACGGAGAAATCCGTCTGTTTTTCGGAGGAATATAAAATAATATGAAAAGAGTACTGATATATCTTAAAAACTATAAAAAACAGCTTATACTCGGTCCTTTCTTCAAGCTCCTTGAAGCAGTATTTGAACTTATAGTTCCTGTTGTAATGGCTAAAATTATTGATAACGGTATAGGAAACAGCGATACCGGATATATAATCAGAATGGGTGGAGTTATGGTTATACTCGGAATATGCGGGCTTCTTTTTGCCCTTATATGCCAGTATTTTGCATCACAGTGTGCATACGGATTCGGAACTGATTTGAGAAAGGCTCTCTATGAACATATAAACACACTGTCATACAGCAGTATTGACAGGCTCGGAACTTCAACTCTTATAAACAGAATCACAAATGATACAAATTCCGTTCAGACGGGAGTAAATATGTTTATACGCCTTGCGTTCAGAGCTCCTTTTCTTGTGGCAGGTGCAATTGTAGCGTCAATGCTTATAGATTTAAAACTTTCAATAGCATTTCTTATTATAACACCAATAATCTCATTGATAATATATGCGGTAATGAGCAGAACTATTCCGCTTTACAAAAAAACTCAGCAGAAACTTGACAGAACTGCTACTCTTACAAGAGAAAATTTAGAGGGTACAAGAGTAATCAGAGCATTTTCACGTCAGAATGATGAAATCAGAAATTTCAATCAGGCTTGCAATGATTTATCAGATAACGCAATACTTGCCGGTAAAATATCATCAATATTAAATCCGGTAACATTTATGATAATGAATCTCGGAATAGTAGCTATAATATATTTCGGAGGAATACGTGTTGACGGCGGAAGTATTACTCAGGGTGAACTTACCGCATTTATAAACTATATGACACAGATACTTCTTGCACTTGTAGTTCTTGCAAATCTGATTGTAACATTTACAAAGGCAATAGCATCTGCAAACCGCATAAGCGATGTTTTTGAATGTCAGAATGAAATAGTTTCCGGAAGTCTTGAATCCGTTGATGAAAAAGCTGAAAATTCAATAGAATTTGAAAACGTATCATTCAGATATAACGGTGCAGGTGACAATTCGCTTGAAAATATTACGTTCAGAATCCGCAGTGGCGGTATGCTGGGCATTATAGGCGGTACGGGTAGCGGTAAGTCTACTCTTTCGACACTTATTCCGAGATTTTATGATGCGGATTCGGGAAATATAAAAATATTCGGTAAAGATATAAAGGAATACAATACTGATTTTCTCCGCAGTATTATCGGAAATGTTCCGCAGAAAGCTGTGCTTTTTACCGGTACAGTCAGGGAAAATATGCAGTTAGCCGATGAAAATGCTTCGGACGAGGAAATTATAAAAGCTCTTAAAATCGCACAGGCGTGGGAATTTGTTGAAAAACTTCCGGGAAAGCTTGATACAGTAATTTCACAGGGCGGAAAAAATCTTTCCGGAGGTCAGAAACAGCGTATCGCAATTGCAAGAGCTTTTATAGGCAGTCCGAAAATAGTTATTCTTGATGACAGTACAAGTGCATTGGACTATGCCACAGACCTTTCATTCAGAAAAGCTATAAAGGAAAATCTTAAAGATACGACAATAATTATGATTTCGCAGAGAGCCACTTCCTTGAAAGATGCCGATAATATTATAGTAATGGACGACGGAAAGTCAGTCGGAACAGGAACTCATAAAAATCTTCTCGAAAATTGTGAGGTTTACAGGGAAATTTATAATTCACAGCTTAGCAGTAAGGAGGGCGAATAATTTTATGTGGAAAACTCTTAAACGTGTAATGTCATACACAAAGCCTTACAGGCATTACTTTATATTTACCGTAATATTTGCCCTTGCCGGTGTATCGCTTTTGCTTGCAGTACCGATATTTATAGGAAAAGCCGTTGACTATGCAAAGGGTGAGGGAACGGTTGAATTTGACGGTCTTATTAAGACTGCTTTATTCCTTGGAATAATCGTTCTTGCAAGTACACTTTTTCAGTGGTTCATGTCACTCTGCACCAATAAACTTGCATATCTTACAATCCGTGACATAAGGTGCGATATATTCGCAAAGCTTGAAAGAGTTCCGGTTAAATTCATCGACAGCAAGACAAAGGGCGAACTTACAAGCCGTGTAATCAATGATATTGAAATAATTTCAGACGGATTACTGCAAGGCTTTACACAGCTTTTCAGCGGAGTTGTAACCATAATCGGAACTATAATTTTTATGATGATTATAAACGTCAAAATCAGCCTTTTTGTAATAATTCTCACACCGCTTTCATTTATTGTTGCCTCAAAAATAACAAAGCTTACTCATGATACTTTTGTTAAGCAGTCGAAATTAAGGGGCGAAATGGTAAGCCTTACGGAAGAAATGGCAGGCAGTCAGAAAATTGTAAAGGCTTTTGTATACGAAAAGCGTGCAGAAGAAAGATTCGATAAAATCAACCGTGAATTTGGAAAAGTCGGAGCTAAAGCAACTTTTTATTCCTCACTTACAAATCCGACTACAAGATTCGTAAACGGTCTTATATATACAACGGTAGGAATTACAGGTGCTTTGAGTGCATTGGGTTCAATCGGATTTATAGGTGTTATTTCAGTCGGAGAGCTTACAAGCTTTCTTGCGTATGCAAATCAGTATACAAAGCCTTTCAATGAAATATCGGGAGTAGTTGCGGAGCTTCAGAATGCTGTATCATCAGCGGAAAGAGTTTTTGCAGTTCTCGATGAACAGGAAGTTCCCGATGATTCGGAAAAAGAAGTTCTTGAAGAATGTGACGGAAATCTTAGCTTTGAAGATGTTAGATTTTCATATGTTCCCGAATTACCGCTTATAGATAATTTCAGCCTTGATGTGAAAAGCGGTCAGAAAATTGCAATAGCAGGCCCTACGGGTTGCGGAAAAACTACTGTAATAAATCTTCTTCTGCGTTTTTATGATATCCAGAGCGGAAAAATTACAGTTTCCGGTAAAAATGTAAATGACATTACAAGGGACAGCCTCCGCCGTACTTTCGGAATGGTTCTTCAGGAAACATGGATTTTTACGGGTACAGTAAGAGAAAATATAGCATACGGAAAACCGGACGCATCACCTGATGAGATTATAAAGGCATCAAAAGCGGTATATGCCCATAATTTTATAAAGAGACTTCCCAACGGATATGATACTGTTATAAGTGATAACAGCGGACTTTCACAAGGTCAGAAACAGCTTATCTGTATAGCAAGAATTATGCTTATGAATCCTCCTTTGCTTATACTCGATGAAGCTACAAGCAGTATCGACTTAAGAACAGAACAGCAGATTCAGAAAGCTTTTGAAAAGCTTATGAAAGGCAAAACAAGCTTTATTATAGCTCACAGACTTTCAACTATAAGAAATGCCGATGTCATACTTGTAATGAAAAGCGGTCACATACTTGAACAGGGCAGTCATGAACAGCTTATAGCTAAGGGTGGATTTTATGCCGAACTCTATAACAGTCAGTTTGCTGAAGCATGATTGCGGATATAGTGGAATAAATACTGCTGTGCAATTCCTCCGTAAGGTTTTGCGTATTCCGGAAAGCCTTCGGGATAGTAATTTTCAAGAACACGCTTAATCCACACATCTATCGGAAATGCCTCTGTACGGTACATTCCGAAAAGCAGAACACATTCCGAAACCTTTTTTCCCACCCCCTTGATGGTCATAAGTTTCTGACGTGCATCATCAAGGGGCATTTTTTTTATCTCGTCAAGATTTATTTCGCCCGATGCGACTTTCTGTGATGCATCAATAATATATTTCGCACGGAATCCGCTTTTAAGGTAATCTATACTTTCTGGAGTTTCTTCCGCAAGCTCCAAGGCAGACGGAAAATGTCCGTAATGACTGCAAAGGCGGTCTATAATAAGCTTTATTCTGGGAATATTATTATTCTGTGATATTATGAAAGAAATCAGAGTTTCCCATGAATCCTGTCTGAGAAGTCTTATTCCTCCTGCAAATTCACACGCTTTTTTCATAGTTTCGTCACGGCAGAATATTTCTTTCAGTTTTCCGTAATCGGTATTCAAATCAAAATATTCAACCCATTTTTCAAGGAAATCCGATTCGCTTGTGTTATGAAGTATAAAGAAATCATCTTTCTTTGATACAGTAAGGCTTTTGTTAAGAAAAAATCCCGTGTATGTGCAGTCATATTCTGACGGAACTTTTTTCCATCTGAAAGCCTGACCGCAGTCAAGAGTTTCATCAAGGTCAAAATCTTCCTGCCAGAGCAGTATGTTATTATTTTCAGTTTTATATTTCATAAAAAACACCTCTTGATTTTTTTATTAGATTATACTAAAATATATAGTATAATGCAAGAGCAAGGAGAGATTTTTTTGAAAAAATTTTTTGGATTCTTAACGCTTATAGCCGTACTTGTTACAGCAGGGTGTTCGGATAATAATTCCGTAAACTATTCTTCTGAAAATGATACGGCTTTTCAGACAACTGCAATTGTTACGGAGGCAGTTATTACACAGCCGGCTGAAGAAAAACTTGTTTCAGTTTCTGAAAATAATTACATATATGACAATGCAAAAATACTGTCACAGGAGGATTTGAAAGAATGTAATAACTATGCAGGCTGGATAAATTCAAAGCTTATGCTTAATACTGCTGTTGTAACTACAAACAAGCTTGAAAACCTTACACCCGAAAAATATGCCGAAAAGTGCTATAATGAAATATTTCAGGGAATGGGTAGCGGTCTTTTACTGCTTATAAATAACGATACAAATAAAGATTATCTTTACAAGCAGGGAACGCCAGCTCTTTATATAACAGAACAGTCAGAAAAAGATGCTTTTTTCTATGCAACAAAAAGTATAGTTTCGGGTGACTATAAATCCGGAATACTTGAACTTCTTTCGCTTGCCGAAAGTTGTCCGAAATGCGTTTTTGACAACGGAAGTTTATTTAATAATGAACAGCTCCTTGAATTTGAAAGCACTCTCGCAATGCATTCCGATATAAATGCCTTTGTTGTTACTACAAATAATATCACCGAAAAAAGCAATGCTGAACTTGCAAAGAATTTTTATGACCGTTATTCCAGTGACGGAAAAAGCTGTAAAATGCTTTTTATCGATAAAAAACTCGGCGAGGCTGTTTTAACTGACGATTCCGGTCAAAAGAGCAACGATAAAATCAGCCAGCTTGTAAAGGCAAATGACTATTGCAATGCAGTAAGGGAATATTTTAAGGTAATCGGAATTGTTTCCGGGAGCAATCCGTAAAATTTTTGTAAAATATGCATAAATAATGCTTTTGAAAATAATCGTAATTGTAGAAATTTGCGAAAACTATTGAATAATTGCATATAATATGATATAATTCACTTGATAACATTACGGAGGTTTTTTCTATGACGGCAAAAGACGAATTTATTAAAATTTACACTGAAAATATCAGAAGACCCGGAGCTGATAAGCTTCTGGAATATCTGAAATCAAATTCAAGCGATTTTTTTACCGCTCCTTCGAGTACAAGATACCATGGTGCTTATGAGGGAGGTCTTGTTGAACATAGTATTAATGTTTATCACTGCCTTGTTGATTATCTTAGCCGAAACCGTGCAAAAGAACTTTATCAGATGGATTACAGCTCCGAATCCGTTGCAATCGTTTCACTTCTTCATGACCTTTGCAAAATAAATTTCTATACTGTTGATTACAGAAATGCTAAAAATGAAAAAGGTGTATGGGAAAAAGTTCCCTATTACAGAATTGAAGATACTATGCCCTATGGCCATGGTGAAAAATCCGTTTATATTATTTCAAGCTATATGAAGCTCAGCCGTGAGGAATCCTTTGCTATACGCTATCATATGGGATTTTCCGGAATCGAGGATAAAAACACTATCGGCAGAGCTTTTGAAATGTTTCCGCTTGCCTTCGCTGTAAGCGTTGCTGATATGGAGGCTACATACTTCCTTGAAGGAAGCGAAAACTAATATACACACTGGAGGTCTATTTATGTACTGGTATGATGACGCTATTATCTATCACATTTATCCGCTTGGTTTCTGCGGAGCTCCCAAATACAATGACGGCGGAGAGGTTCAGTATCGCCTTGACAAAATTCTTGACTGGATTGACCACTTCAAGGAAATGAATGTTGATGCTGTATATTTCGGCCCTGTATTTGAATCCGTTGAACATGGCTATGATACTACTGATTACAAAACTATTGACAGACGACTCGGAGATAACAATTCATTCAAACATATTTGTGACGAACTTCATAAAAACGGAATAAAAGTAATTCTTGACGGTGTTTTCAACCATGTCGGAAGAAAATTCCCCCAGTTTGTTGATGTTCAGAAAAACGGTCAGAATTCCGGCTATTGCGGTTGGTTTCAGAATCTTAATTTCGGAGGTCAGAGTCCCTGCGGAGACAATTTCTGGTATGAGGGCTGGAACGGTCACTATAACCTTGTAAAGCTTAATCTCAAGAATGTAGGTGTATGCGACCATCTTATTGATGCTATAAACTACTGGATTGAAGAATTTAAAATTGACGGTATACGCTTTGACGCTGCGGACTGCATAGAATTTGATTTCTTTAAGAGAATAAGAGATTTCTGCAAGGGAAAAAAGCGTGATTTCTGGCTTATGGGCGAAATTATCCACGGTGACTATAAGAGATGGGCTAATCCCGAAATGCTCGACAGCACTACAAACTATGAATGTTATAAGGGACTCTGGTCATCACACAATGACAAAAACTACTTTGAAATTGATTATTCAATAAACAGACAATCAGGAAACGGCGGTATCTATAAGGGAATCAATCTCTATAATTTCGTTGACAATCACGATGTAAACCGTCTTGCAAGCACTCTTAAAAATCCTGAACATCTTAAAAATGTTTATACTCTGCTTTATGCGATGCCGGGTATTCCGTCAATCTATTATGGCAGTGAATTTGGTGTTAAGGGTATCAAGGAAAACAATTCCGATGACGGATTAAGACCTTGTCTTGACCTAAATAATATTCCCGACAGAAATGATGACTTGTATAAGCATATTGTAAAGCTCGGAAGAATTTACAGAGCTTATCCTGCACTCCGTACAGGAACATATCAGACTGTTACTGTAAGAAATCAGCAGTTGATTTTCAAAAAGGAACTCAATGGTCAGACAGTATATGTTGCACTCAATCTTGAGGATAAGGATTTTGACCTTAATTTCAATACAAATCTTAATGCACTTGTTGATGTTATAAGCGGTACTCCGGTACAGGTAAACAACGGAAATGCATTTATTAAAATGCCTGCATATTCTTCAATGATTATCGTTGCCGATGATATTGTAAACAATACAGAGCCTGAAATTCCTGAAACTGAATCAGTTCCGGAGGATAAGGAAACTGAAATTGTTATAGGCGGAAAATACCGTCACTATAATGGCGGAGAATATGAAATTATCTCACTTGCACGTCACAGCGAAACTCTTGAGGAACTTGTAATATACAAGTCGCTTGCAACAGGCGATATATGGGCAAGACCTAAGTCAATATTTACCGGAAAAGTCGGAGATGTAAGAAGATTTACTCTTATATAATTTTTCAGAATAATTTCTGATTTGCTGAACATAATATATTCACAGGGTAGCTTTATCCTGAATGTTTTAAAGCGAAAGGTGATTTTTATTATGAGCAATCAGAATAATCAGAATCAGTCACAGAACAGAAACAATCAGAACCAGTCACGGAACAAGAACAATCAGAACCAGTCACAGAACAGAAACAATCAGAATTTCAACAATCAGAACAACAATAACAATAACTGCAGATAATTCAAAAGGGAGTATCCTTAAAAGGATACTCCCGAATTTTTTTATTTTGATTTCGGTTTTGATATTCCGTAACATTCGTCATAAGCCTTTATAATGTCACGAATCATATATTTTGAATATTCTCCGTCCTCGATAATTCCCGCAAAAGCAAGTACAGGATTGTCAGCCGGAGCGTAGCCGATAAATACAGAGTTTTGCGACTGCAGATTTCTTGTCTGCGGAGTACCTGTTTTTATTGCGACATCAAATCCGAAGTCAGAGAGTGTATGTTCATAGGGCATATTACGTCCCGCACCAATCATACCTTCCTCGATATAATCATAAACATAGTCATAATTAAGTTCTATGGTAGCATTGATTACCGGTTCAGTTTTTTTGACACATTCTCCGGTAGCGGAATCATATAATCCCTCTACAAGATAAGGTCTGTATCTTACACCCTCATTCGCTATTGTATTTGCAACGCATGCGAGCTGTAATGGAGTTATACCCATTTCGCCCTGACCTATACCTGTCTGTATAACGTCACCGGCATACATAGTTAAACCGAGTTTGTTATAATTTTCGGGGCTTGCAATATATCCGGCAGAATCACCTGTTTCAATTCCGGTATTCTGTCCGAGACCGTAGAGATTTTCATATTTTACAATTCCGTCAATAGTAAGTCTTTTTGCTGTTTCATAAAAGAAAATATTGCATGAAACTGTTATAGCTCTCGATACGGAAATATAGTCATGATAGCCTGTACAGTTAAAGGGCATATCATAATAAGTCATAGTGTGACCGCAATAGAAATAAGTGTCACCGTCAATAACTCCCTCATTGAGTCCGCCCGTAGCGGTAATAGTTTTAAAAGTAGACCCCGGACGGTAAAGACCATCAGTCGCACGGTTGATAAGGGGAGTATTTTCGGCATTAAGAACTGAATTGTAATCATTCAGATAGTCATTAAGGTCATATGTCGGAGCAGTCGCCATACCTCTTACAGCCCCGGTTTTAGCATCTAAAACGACTAAAGCTCCGCAGTCGGAGGAATATCCGTTGTAGCCTCCGTAGCTGTCAAGAAAATTGTCAAGAATATTCTGAAGTTTCTGCTGGTATTTGCTGTCGACAGTGAGCTTTACTGTCTGACCGTTCTGAACGGGAGTGATTACCTTTGAATCTACAACGGCATTATTGCTGACAGTAATTTCCTCAACACCGTTCTGACCTCTTAAAGTTTCCTCCATAACGGATTCAATACCGCTTTTTCCGACAACATCATTCATAGCATAGCCCTTTTGACTGAGTTCCTCGTATTCTTCAGCGTATATAGGACCTACTGTACCGATTTCGTGAGGGAGAACATTTCCCTGAATGATTTTTCTTTCGGAGCTTTCACGAATATCAATTCCCTTTAGAGTAATACTTTTTGCCTTTGCCTCAATTATAATATCCTCGCTTACATTTTCGGCAAGGATAAAATCGTTGTTAAGTGCAAAATCCTTTACAGAAAGCTCGTAACGCATTGCGGATATAATCCATTTTTCCTGCTGTGAATATTTATCGGAAATTTCATAATCTGATATAAACTTGTCAATACAGTTTTCAGCAGTAGCATAGGAATTAAGCTTTATTCTCTCTTTGAGTTCGAGTGAATCTTCTTCCTTGCCGGTAAATTTATACGGAGTTGTTCTTGATATTGGGAGGCTTAATTCTATATTGTATGATTTTTCTTTAAGCAGATTGTATATATCAAGAAGAATACGGTTTCCCTCCTGGTTTTCGTCAGGGAAGAATGCTTTTTCAAGGACTATATTGTAAACTATTGTATTCTGTACAATAGGCTTGCCGAAACAGTCGATAATATCTCCTCTTGTAGCTTTTGAGCTTTGTGTATAGGTAATCAGATTTTTTTCGCTGACCGGTGAAACAGTATCAGTATTATTATCAGTAACAACCTGAATTTTCATAAGACGCATAGCACCTAAAATCCCCATCATAAGGACAAACAGCACTGTAACGATAATTTTTATGCGGTCTGAAAGTGTTTTCATTTGCTGTTCTCCTCTCTGTTGATTTTTATAGCCTCTGCAATAGTGAGATGACGTTCAGGCATAAGGAATCTGTTTACAAGCATAAAAACAAGATAAAGCGGTACGGCTGAAATTACAGTATATGCAAAAACAGGCATAGTAACTGTATGAAGTACGGATTCCACATTTTCATAGTCCCATATATTATAATAGAATACATAGTCAAGCATACTGCATAAAAGTGATGAAAGAGTTGTTATTAAAAGAAAATTTATAAATTTTTTGCGGAGATAATTCATATAGAGAAGTGAAACAAAAGTGCATACAACGGTAAGTATAAAAGCATTGTATCCGAAAATTTTTCCGCATGCAATATCAATAAGCAGACCGCAGAAAGCTCCCGTAAAAGCGGAGGGGAGTTCCTTTGTATTCATAGCTATGCATATTGATGCGGGAATAAGCAGAACAGGTTTAAGAAGTCTGCCGGACATCATAAACGAAAAGCATACAAGAATTATAAACGCATAAAGAAAATATCTGAGGGAATTTTTAAAGATAAAAATTTTCTTTTCCCTTGAGGCTTTAATCTTCATTATGTTTTTCCTTTCCGGAAAAATCCTTTATAACGACAACAGATGAAAGCTTGCTGAAATCAACAGCCGGTTCAACAACAGCCGTATATGAGAGAGAATTTTCAGACGGTATAAGCTCCTTTATAGTTCCGACAGGGTAGCCGGACGGAAAGAGTCCGCCTGTTCCCTTTGTAACAAGCGAATCGCCTGCCATAAATTTTGTATCACGGGGAAGATGTATAAGATGTGCCATAGACTGACCGTCAGAATTTATATATCCCTCCATTATTGCGGAGTTGAGGGATTCGGGACATACTATTGCAACGGATAAATCGGGTGAAAGAAGTGTTCTGACTGTTGAAGAATTTGCTGATACGTCAACAGTAATCCCGATAAGTCCCTGCGATGTAACTACAGGACAATAAGGTTCAACTCCGCTTTCACTTCCGATATTTATAGTAAATGACTTGAAAGGGTCATTTGCGATATATCCGGTAATTTTAGCTGGTTCTGTATATTCATAGTCGGGATTTTTTTCCTTTATACCGACAAACTGTTTCATTTCGGAAAGCTCCGATTTAATCTGTTCATAGTCGGACATCTGTTTTCTTAGGAGTCCGATTTCATCTTTCAGACGCTGATTTTCGTTGTAATATTCAGTGGCATTTGTCAGCTTGTCAAGATAATTTTCAACCTTTACCGAAATCGAATTTGAAAGATTACGGAAAGGCTGTGTAACGGTATTTATAACTGATTTTCCCGAAACTGCATATCCGCCTTTCAGAACGGCAAAAAGCATTACACCGGTAAGAAAGGCAAGAAGTCCAAGAATAATTTTAAATTTTATGCTTTTGAAGAAATCCTTCATTGCTCAGGCTTCCTCCCGTTAATAATATTTCTGATGTTCGGTCAGAGCGTCCTGATACTTGTCAATATCCTCGAGAATTTTTCCCGTACCCTCTGCAACGCAGTCAAGGGGATATTCGGCGATATATACAGGCATACCTGTTTCACGGTTTATAAGCTTGTCAATGCCCCGGAGCAATGCACCGCCTCCCGAAAGAGTAATGCCCTGGTCGATAATATCGGCGGAAAGTTCGGGGGGAGTTTTTTCAAGGGTACTTTTTACAGCGTCAACTATTTTTGAAAGGGGTTCAGCGAGAGCGTCCCTTATTTCGGCAGATGATATATTAATATTTTCGGGCAGACCGTTAAGAAGATTTCTTCCCTTTATTTCCATCTGTTCTTCTGTATCTGACGGAAATGCTGAACCAATTTCAATTTTTATATTTTCGGCAGTTCTTTCGCCAATCAGGAGATTATATTTTTTCTTTATATAGTTTATGATTGACATATCAAGAGCATCTCCTGCACATCGTATAGAGCGTGAGGAAACGATTCCGCCCAGTGAAATGACAGCAACTTCACTTGTACCGCCTCCGATGTCAACAATCATACTGCCGATAGGTTCAGTAGTGGGTAGACCAGCACCGATAGCAGCCGCCATAGGTTCTTCAACGATTAGGACATTCGGAGAACCTGCTTTCTGACAGGCTTCACGTACAGCACGTCTTTCAACAGTAGTAACTCCGGAGGGTATGCATATAATAACATTAGCCTTATTGAAAATACTTCCCCTGAGAGCCTTTTTTATAAATTCCTTAAGCATGGTGGTAGTTATATCGAAATCGGCAATTACACCGTCCTTGAGAGGTCTTACTGCAACGATAGAACCGGGAGTTTTTCCTATAATATCCTTAGCCTCCTTGCCGACATAGCGGTAATTATCCGTTCTTGTATTGACCGCAACAACGGAAGGTTCTCTGATTATGATTCCTTTTCCTCTCATATAGACAAGAGTATTTGTAGTACCCAAATCGATACCAATATCTTTTGTAAACATTTTGTACACTCCTTAACAGACAGAATTTTTTGATACAATATAATTATACCATTGAAATTTTATGCAAACAATATTCAGAATACGGTAATGTAAAAATCTGTTTTTTAGCAATAACAGCAGGGTTTATGGGGGAATATTTTGTATAAAATAACATAATCAGTCTGTAAACAAGGGAGAAAATTTAGTGTATACAAAGAATGCCCCCAGCATAAGTATAAGCTGGGCAATATTTATGCTGAAAGTACAGCCGAAGCTGAAAGTTATAATAATCAGGTCAACAGAAACGTTGTCAATGCTTATGGATTTTCCGTAATTGAGCCAGTGCAGAAAGTTTATATTTTCAGCACCGTTTCCGACAATAGAGCCGAGAAATATTGCTGTCAGAATAAGTATTATGAAAAGAGCAGTTTTTTTCATTTTGAAATTCCTTTCCGGTTGGTATCAGATTCCGGTAGAGCCGAATCCGCCTGAACCTCTCTGCGTATCGGACAGGGAATCTGTCTGGACTATTTCCGGAAATATTACCGGAATTGCGACAAGCTGTGCGATACGCATATTTTTTTCTACGATAAAATCCGAACTGCCGAGATTTATAAGAGGAACTGCAATTTCCCCTCTGTAATCGGAATCAATTATTCCGACACCGTTTGCAAGAGAAATTCCGAATTTTGAAGCAAGTCCCGAACGTGCAAAAACTGCAAGCATGATATTTTTATCTTCGGATTCAGCTGAAATTCCTGTCGGAATTTTAACAGTTTCGCCTTTTTTTATAGTTATTGGATTTTCAATGCAGGCGAATAAATCAGCACCGGCACTGTATTCAGTAGCACGTTCAGGGATAACTGCATTTTCATTCAGCTTTTTTATTTTGAGTTTCATTTATAATACCTCTGTAATAAAGACCTTTTGTTAAGTTATTCTGCTTAAAACCGGAACTGCCGAAATTTTCGGCTAATTCTTTTATTTGTGAGGAATTTTCATCGCCAAGCATAATTACAGCAAAATCGAAGCCGGAAAATTCCTTTTGATTAAGATAAAGTGTATCGGAATTGAAAATTTCGGCATAATCTCCGGAACATCTTACAGGGAATATTCTGCCTGTACGGTCAGTTATGGATTTGGTGCATTTTGCACACCCCGATTCGTTGCTTACAGGACAGTTGCGGACAAGCATAAGCGGTAACTGACCGTATGCAATAATTCCTTTCGGAACGGGGGAATTTATTTTCCGTAGCTGTGAAAGCTTCATTTCAAAGGAAAGCGTTATATCATCAATACCCGATTCCGCAAGCATTCTGCATGAAAATGAGTTTGTAACATTAAGACCAAATCCGCCATGCAGAATCATTCCGAGTTCCTTTCCGATTTGAATGTAAGCAGGATTTACGCACAGAAGATGGTTTATTCCCATAGATTTCAGATTCTGAATTTTGAATATTTCTGAATTTTCATCAAGGATAAATCTTGGCGGAGCGATACAGATTTTATTTATATCTGTTCCGAGTTCAACAGCTTTTATACATTCATCAGCGGGAATTATAAGCATATCCGCAAAGGGTTCAGCCGTCCGAGCCTGAACGGCATTTCTGCACTGTATTCGTATTTCAGTATTTTTTACTGTATATTTTTCATTGGAAACTTCGGGAAAATATTCTGAAACGGAATAACATGGGGTATTTTTTTCTATTATTTTATCCTGCATTTTCTGAACGGCTTCACGTCTTAAATTGTTTAATTCGGATGCTTTAAGCATAAGACCTCCGGATATTTCACCGTAAACACCACCGTATCTGAATAAGGTATCACCTAATTTTGAAAGCTGTTTTCCGGCATATTCCAAATCGAGAGGCTTTTTAAGAGCCTTTTCGGGAATATCTCCCTCTGTATCTACACGGATATTATATTCGGGACAGTATGCCGAAAGCCTTGATTTCTGATTTTCATTTATATTTATTTCAAATTCAAGGGAATATATCTGAGGCTGTTTTTTATAGTATTCCCTTATTGAGGGCAGTAAATCCTTTGCAGATATTACATCATCTTTAATGCGTGTGCCAAACATGTGATTCCTTTTTCCTGTAAAATAGCCGTCAGTGAATCCGTCTCTTGAAAATACGCTTTTAAGCATATCAGTGTCGGGAACTTGTCCGCAAAGGGTTTTTTTTGTTTCAGTAACGGCAGAGGCAACATATTCGGGGCGTTTCATTCTTCCCTCTATTTTAAGTGAGCATACACCGCATTTTTTAATTTCTCTCATGTGATTCAGCAGTGAGAGGTCTTTTAATGAAAGTGCGGAAAATTTTTTATTACCGCATGATGAAAATGGCAGTCTGCATACCTGACCGCATACGCCCCTGTTTGCAGAGCGTGAACCAATCATAGCTGAAAAATAGCACTGCCCCGATACTGACATGCACAATGCACCATGTACAAATATTTCAGTTTCGGGAATATAATTTGAAATTTCTGATATTTTTTCAGAGGAAAGCTCTCTTGCAGGTACAATTCTTGAAAATCCGAGAGATTTCGCAAATTCAGCACCTTTCGGAGTATGTACAGTCATCTGAGTTGAGGCATGTATAACTGCATCGGGAACGCATTTTTTTATCAGATATATACAGCCCCAGTCCTGAACTATATATGCATCAATGCCGACTGATGATGTATATTTTATGTATTTGCAGAATAAATCCGACTCATCATCTGAAATGACAGTATTTACTGCAATATAGAGCTTTGCACCGTAAAGGTGACAGAGACGGCAGGCATCAGCAATTTCCTCATCGGAGAAATTTTTTGCGTTTCCTCTTGCGGAAAAATATTTTCCGCCTATGTATACGGCATCTGCACCGCACCTCAGAGCTGATTCGAGGGATTCAAAGCTTCCGGCAGGAGCGAGTATTTCCATATTCTTAATCATGGATAGTATTTTTAAGTTCCTTGAGCTTGACTATATTTTCAAGCTGTTCTATTTTTGACTTGAGAACTTCTATTTCCTTGTTAGCTGCCTCAAGTTCGATTCTTGCCTTGCCCGCCTCATCAACATAGTTTTTAGCCTCATCACGCAGACTGTCGAGATGTTCATTAGCCTTGTTTATATCGTCCATAAGCCCGAGGGATACCATAATTGAGGCTGAATACGGAGAAATTCCATTGCCTGATTCTATCATGGCATTTATTTTTGATTCTAAAGAACGTGCGAGATTGTATATATAATTCGGAGTTTCAGCAGTTTTGAGCTTATATTCCTTTCCGCATATAATAACTTTTACTTCATTAAGCATTTTTAAAAATCCTTTCCGTAAATCAGTAGTATCTTTTAAGGCCTACAACCTTTCCGACAATTTCAACACTTTCGAGAATAATCGGTGACATTGTATCATTTTCTGGCTGAAGTCTGAAATGACCGTTTTCCTTGTAGAAACGCTTGACGGTAGCTTCTTCTCCGTCAACGAGTGCAACAACTATATCGCCGTTTTCGGCATATGCCGACTGCTCGACAACAACAACGTCACCGTCAAGAATACCGGCATTAATCATACTTTCGCCCTTTATTTTAAGGGCAAAGAGAGGATTTTCATACTGTTTTCCGGAATCAAATGAAACGTAGCCGGTAATATCTTCAAAGGCAGTTACGGGATTTCCGGCTGTTACAGTTCCCATAACGGGAACTGTAATTGTGCTGTAATTCGGAAGATGAAGTGAACGGTTAAGACTTCCTGACTTTTCAATCAGACCGGCATCAATAAGAGCCTGAACATGTACAAATGCACTTGAAGTTGATTTGTAGCCCATAGCGTTCTGAATTTCACGTATAGACGGAGAAAATCCCTCTCCGATGCGTTTTTTGATATATTCATAAACCTGAATGTCTTTCTGTTTAAGCATATTAATCACCTTTTAATCCTTAAGTTTTTTTAGAATCATTTTAGCAATTTTATAGGCATCGCCACAGCCGAGAGTTATAACGAGGTCGCCCTCGGAAACGTTTTCGCATACATAGTCGCAGACCTGCTGAAAATTGAAATATTTTCTTTCATCGGTATATTCAGCATTTTCGTCCTGCGGAAACCATACACATCCGGGGATTTTTTCTGCAAGATGTCTTGTAAAAATTCCGAAAGTATTTTTTTCTCTTGAGCCCATAATGTCAGTTAGAACTGTTTTATCCGGAATTGAAAGAACTCTTGCGAAATCATCAAGAAGAAGCTTTGTGCGTGAGAATGTAAACGGCTGGAATACTGCCCATACTCTGTTGAATCCCATTTCCATTGCGGAAGTGAGAGTTGCCTCAAGTTCAGTAGGGTGGTGTGCATAGTCATCAACGACAGTAACGCCCTTTTCGAAACCGAGCTTTTCGAAACGTCTTGAAGCACCTCTGAAATCCTCGAGACCTTTCTGAATTGATTCAAAATCAGCACCGACATAGAGAGAGGCAACTGCTGACGCTACGGAATTTAAAATATTATGATTTCCGGCAACATTGAGAGTAATTTCTCCGAGAGCCTTTCCTTTGTGCATAAGGGTGTACTGTGATTTAAGACCGTTTATTTTTCTGATATTTTCGGGGTAGTAATCTGCTGATGAACTCTTGCCGAATGTAATAATTTCCTTGCCCGAAATTCCCTCAATTGCTTTCATGGAGTTTTCATCATCGGCATTTATGATAATAGCTTTTGTAGTGTTTTCAGCAAATTTATGGAATGATTTTATAATATTGTCAACAGTCTTGAAATAGTCAAGATGGTCAGCATCGATATTTAGTATTACAGCTATATCGGGGTAGAGTTTAAGGAAAGTATCAACAAATTCACATGATTCACAGACAAGTATATCGCTTTTTCCTGCTATGCCACTGCCGTGAATACATGGGAGCTTTCCGCCTATATATGCGGAGAGGTCAATTCCGGCAGTATAGAGAATCTGTGTAATCATAGATGTTGTAGTAGTTTTTCCGTGAGTACCCGAAACGCATATTGCATTGTCAAACCAGCTTGTAACTATTCCGAGAAGGTCACTTCTTTCGAGAACCGGAACACCGCTTGCTTTAGCAGCAATAAGTTCCGGATTGTCAGCCATTATAGCAGCAGTATGGACAATCAGGTCAGCACCCTCAATATTTTCTGCACGCTGTCCCATAAATACGGGAATACCCATTTTTCTGACAGCTTCAAGAGTTTCGGTTTCGTTGTTGTCAGAGCCTGTGAGATAGTATCCCTGTGAATGTAGAATCTGTGCAAGGGGATACATTCCTGAACCGCCTATGCCTATGAAATGAATGTGTTTTCGTCCTTTCAGTATGTTTTCTAACAAAATTATCACCTTATCCTTAATCTTATTGAAATTTGTAAAATTATGATGTATAATATTTATGCCGGAAAAATAACAGACAGCTATGTATATTTTACTCTGCTGACGGCAATTATATCCATAGTAAAAATCTGTTGCCGGATTTTTTTCAGGGAGGTCATTTTATGGAAATTACAGACGTAAAAATCAGAAAGCTTATCACGGAGGGCAGACTTAAAGCAATTGTATCAGTTACATTTGACAATATGCTTGCTGTACATGACATCAAGGTTGTACAGGGTGAAGAAAGACTTTTCGCAGCAATGCCGAGCAGAAAAGATGAAAGCGGAATATTCCGTGATATAGTTCACCCGATTACTGCTGAAGCAAGAAAAGAACTTGAAAACGCTGTTCTTGATGCATATGAAAGACAGCTTGCCGAATCCGAAGAATAATTTTCCATTGCATACCGTAAATTTATTTTGCGGTATGTTTTTTTGTTATATTCCGAGAAGCCTTGATGCTTTAAGTATAACAATCTGAGTTTTTCCGTCCTTGATTTCGTTATCCATAACCATTTGCAAAGCCTTTTCAAGCGGAATTTTTATAACGTCAAGAAATTCATCTTCATCAAGATTCTGATTTTTGTATTCCAGACCTTTTGCAAGATACATGTGAGTAATTTCGGAATTGTATGCCGGTGTGGGATACATTTCGCCGAGATAGATGTATTCACGGCATGTACAACCTGTTTCCTCAAGCAGTTCACGTCTTCCGCATTCAGCATGATTTTCGCCGTAGTTTAATTTTCCGGCAGGAACTTCGCATGTAATTTCGTGGAACGGATAGCGGTACTGCTTTACCATAAAAATCTCATTGTTTTCGGTTACGGGAATAACACATACTCCGCCGGAGTGAAGTATAATGTCACGTCTTGCAACTGTACCGTTTTCGAGTTCAGCGGAATCCTTTTTTACGGTGAATATTACTCCCTCATAAATAGTTTCGCTTGAAAGTGTTTTTTCTTCAAGATGCATTTTAATCAGTCTCCTTAAATTTATTTTTTAAGCTTTTCTCGTAATCGAGAGAGGCTTTTATTTTGTTTTCACATGAATTATAATTATAGTAATGCTTATGACCGTTTTTGTCTTTATTTTTACGGCATATAATAAGATATGCAGTGAGGATAACAATTCCGGCAAAGGAAACTGCAAATCCTTCATAAAGTCCGGGGGTTCTGTATCTGAATGTAATTGTATTCTGTCCGGAATCGCATTTTACAGCCATAAAGCCATATGAAACCTTTTCAACGTCAGCAGGCTTTCCGTTTACTTCAGCAGTCCAACCCTTGCTGTAAGGAACACTGAAAAATACAAGCTGTGGCTTTTCAAGTAATATTTCGGATTCAAAGCCGTATGAATCGTATGTGAATGAATCAGATGAAACGGCTTGTTTTTCCTGACAGAATTTTTTATAGTCATTTTTATTCAGACCTGATATTTCGGCGGAGCTTTTTTCCTTAAGAATATCACTGTATTTTTCAGCCTGTTCATCGTTTAATACGAGTGCTGACAGCAAGGCTCTTTCCGTCACAGTATTGCCGTATTTTTCGGCATCTGATTCCTTTATATAGGAATCATAGGCAAATCCCATAGGAATATACAGCTTATTTTCATATATATCGAAATATTTTCCGTTTTCGACCAGTTCAAAGCCGGTGAGTTCTTCGGGAATATTTATTTCTTCCTTTGTATCTGAATTTTCGTACCGGTCATTTTTCTGATAGTAGTACTTTACAGAGAAAAGACCTCTTAAAGTATAGTGTGAAGTTTCGGGGCGTGAGGCAACGTCACGCTGAATCCCTATTTTATCGTAAAATTCCATAATTGACGGTGAAACAACGCTCTGAAAGGCTCTCATTGAGGGAAGTCCCCAGCTCATAGGATAGTTATCGTAGTCTTTTGACATATCAACTCGAAAAAAATTATCTTCGCTGACCTGTTCATATACACTTTCTTTTCCTTTTATTGAAGCGTCAACAAATTCATGTGCGGTTTTAGGAGAATTTGCACCGTAAATTACAGCTAAAAGGGTACAGCCTATGCATGATATGACTGTAAGCGATAAAGCCTGATTAATGAATTTTATTCCCGATTTCTTTTTCTGCCATATAATATATGTAAATATCATAAATACGACTGCACATGCAAGCGTAAGCCAGAAATATGCCATATCTCTCGGAAGGTCAAACCAGATTATCTTGTCATTTTCTTTTTTGGGAAGAAGTGAAATTATTCCGAAAGCTCCGAGCATTACGGAAGATATTTTGATTCCGGGTGAAAAATCAGCTTCTTCATCATCGAGTGCCTGAGCAGTCATCATAGCCATAATTAACAACGGCATGTAGAACCATCTTGCATAGTATGAACTGTTGAACATGTAGAAACTGCTGTTTAATACCGGAATAAATGCACATATTGTACATATAAAGAATAGTCTGCTTGCCCAGTGTTTTTTGTTTTTCTGTATAAAGGCTATGACTCCGACCATTGAGAACAGCGGAAAATATCCGCCTATTGATGACCATTTTGCGTATTTTGAATCAAACAGATTAGGTCTTGCGGGAACATCAACGGGCATAAAGAACGACTGTATAATTCTCCATATGCGTGTTCTGTCATTGTATGCTACCATATCCATTCCGAAAAGGTATTCTGTAACTCTGTAATTGTCAAGAATAATCAGTGCCGACGGAAGAAGTATGAATCCGGCAGTCATAGTACCGCATACAGCCTCAAGCAAAAGCGTAAAGAATTTTTTCCATGTTGCATTGAAATCGGGTGACTTTAATCTTAATATAAAATAAAGTATCAGGAATACTGCCTGACCTGTAAAGAAGAAGTAATTCAGAAATGCCATAAGAGCAACTGTAACGGCAAATATTCCCTTTCGGTTATTATTTATGTGTTCCTCCATAGCTATAAGCATAAGCGGAAAGAATGATGTAACGTCCTGAAAATGATTGAAGAAAATATTGAAAATCTGAAATCCCGAAAAAGCATAGAGAAGTCCGCCTATAATGCATGCATTTTTATTTCTGACGAATTTTCTTATAAATACGTATGCCGTAAGGGTAGCCATTCCGTGCTTTATGCAGAGAAGAAACGGCATTGAAAGAGTTACAAGGCATTTCGGAAGAACAGTTGTAATCCAGAAATACGGACTTCCTATTAAATAAAATGAGTATGAGCCTATAAAATCAGAACCTAAATCCGTGAACCAGTTCCAGCCGAACTGTCCGTTTCTGACGGCATTGTTTGCAAGTATGTAGAATGGAATCTGCTGTGAATTGTAGTCACCGTAATATATAAAGTAGCCTTTATCGGCAATCATTACGGGAAGTATTGATATGAAAAGTGCCAGAAATCCGAGCAGAAATGAAAGCAGATATTTTTCTTTTTCTCTGATGTGCTTTAAATCCGGATTCATTTTGTAAGCCTCCGTAAAATTCATGATGTTTTTTTTTATTATAGCACATTTTAATCCGGATTGAAAGAGTTTGAATGAAAAAAATCAGAATAATTTTGAAAATTAATTGAAATCTTTTCGGCAGTATGATATAATAAAACGGAAGGTGATAAAATTAAATGAGTATTTATTTTGACAATGCCTCTACTACTAAGCCATGCAAGGAGGCAATTGAGGCTGTAAACAGAGGACTTTCGGAATTATGGGGGAATCCCTCCTCACTTCATTCAATGGGAGTAAAGGCACAGCTTGCCGTTGATGAGTCAAGAAAAATTATTGCGGATTCGATAGGGTGCGAAAGCAGATGTATATATTTTACTTCCGGAGCTACTGAAAGCAGTAACATGGCTTTAAAAGGTTCTGCAATGGCATACGGAAAAAGAAAAAGACGTATAGTAACATCATCTGTTGAACATTCATCAGTGAAGGAGAGCATTAATGAGCTTGAAAAATCCGGCTTTGAAGTTGTAAGAATATCTCCCGATAAAAACGGAATTTTCAATCCCGATGATTTTATAAATGCCATCGATGAAAATACTTGTCTTGTATCTGTAATGCTTGTGAATAACGAGACCGGCTATATACTTCCTGTAAAGAAAGTATTTTCGGTAATTAAAAGAAGATTCACCGATGTTGTAACGCATTGCGACTGCGTTCAGGGATTTATGAAAATTCCGGTAAAGGTAAGGGAACTCAATGCGGATTTAATATCCCTAAGCGGTCATAAGATACATTCCGCAAAGGGAGTCGGAGCATTATATATAAAAAAAGGTATAAGACTTCTTCCGATTATAAACGGCGGAAAACAGGAAAACGGAATACGTTCCGGAACTGAAAGCGTTCCGCTTATAATGGGATTCGGTGCATCTGTAAAGGCTCTTAGTCCACATATTGAAGAACATTACAGATATGTTTCTGAACTGAAAAAATATCTCTGTTCACGTCTTTCGGAGCTTGATTATATATCAGTTAATTCAAAGTCCGATGCATCTCCATATATAGTAAATATATCCGTATCGGGAATACGTTCGGAAATAATGCTCCACTGGCTTGAAAGTCATGAAATTTATGTTTCAAGCGGTTCGGCATGTTCAAAGGGAGCGAAAAGCGGCGTGCTTGATGAATTTGGATTAAGTCAGAGGCTTGCCGACAGTGCTTTAAGAATAAGCCTTGATTTTTCCAATACAAAAGAGGAAATAGATAAATTTGTTGACGTTCTCAAAGAAGGTCAGCAGAAAATACTTAAATCAAAATAAACGGAGTTTTTTTGTTATGAAAGAAATTATACTTTTAAAATACGGCGAAATTGCACTCAAGGGACTGAATAAAAGTACTTTCGAGAGCATAATGATAAAGAATATAAAGTACAGACTTAAAAAAATCGGAAAGTTTTCCGTTACAAAAGCACAGTCAACAGTATACGTTGAACCTGATGAGGAAATTTCAGACCTTTCCGAAGCTGTTGACGTGCTTAAAAAAATATTCGGCATAGCGTCAATATGCCGTGTATGTGTATGTAAAAAGGATTTTTCCGATATATGCAGACAAAGTTCAGAATATCTTGAAGATATTCTCCCTTATGCTAAAACTTTCAAGGTTACGGCAAAACGTGCAGACAAGTCATTCCCGATGAAGTCTCCCGAAATCTGCAATCAGCTCGGAGGATTTCTTCTTGAAAAGTTCCCGAATCTGCAAGTTGACGTAAAAAATCCGGAAGTAACAGTTACCGTTGAAATCCGTGATACGAATGCATATGTGCATGCAGAAAATATAAAGGGTGCAGGAGGCTTGCCTGTGGGAAGCAGTGGAAATGCCCTTCTTCTTCTTTCGGGAGGAATTGACAGTCCTGTTGCAGGTTATATGATGGCTAAGCGTGGCATACACATATCAGCTATACACTATGTAAGCCCTCCTTATACCTCCGAAAGAGCAAGGCTGAAAGTTGAACAGCTCTGCGAAAAAATGACTGATTACTGCGGAAATATTGCATTTTTTTGTGTTCCGTTCACTGAAATTCAGGAGGCTATAAAAGATAACTGCCCCGAGGAATATTTTACAATAATAATGCGTAGGATTATGATGGAAATCGCTCAGAAAATCGCTGAAAAGGACGAATGTCTTGCACTTATTACAGGTGAAAGCGTCGGACAGGTTGCAAGCCAGACTCTTTCCGCAATTTCATGTACTGATGCTGTATGCCGTATTCCCGTATTCCGTCCGCTTATCGGTATGGATAAAACCGAAATAGTAGAAATATCAAGAAAAATCGATACTTTTGATATATCAACGCTTCCTTATGAGGATTGCTGTACGGTATTCACTCCAAAGCACCCCAAAGTAAGACCGGCTCTGTCTGATGTTGAAAAGGCTCAGGCACAGTTTGACTTTGAACCTTTGATTCAGAAAGCTGTTGAAGATACTGAAATGAAAATATTTTATGTTTAAAACTTATATTTTATTAATATTATATTAAAATAATACCTTGATATTTTGTGTAATATATATAAGAGAGGGTGTTTATATTGGTTCAAGATAGATATTTATCTGAATGTGCGGATAATAAACTTGACAAAACGGTATCAAATGTTGTAAAATTGTTAAAGCAAAGAAACTGGAAAATTGCTTCTGCGGAAAGCTGTACCGGTGGTCTTATTTCAGAAATAATCACTTCCGTTGCGGGTGCATCATCTGTATTTGAATTAGGTATATGCACCTATTCAAACCGCATGAAACATAAATTCCTTGACGTTCCGGAAGATTTGCTTGAAAAATACGGTGCTGTCAGCAGTCAGACTGCCGAAGCTATGGTGAAAGGTCTGCACGAAAAATCAGGTGCAGATGTCTGCATATCTGTTACAGGCATTGCAGGGCCTGACGGTGGCACTGAATTAACACCTGTCGGAACGGTATATATAGGCTTCTGGTTTAACGGAAAATGCTTTGTCAGACTTCCCGAACTCTGGAAACTTGATGATAAATCACGTAAAAATATAAGGCTCTCTGCTGTGAAATATGCTTTGGAAACAGTTGAGAAACTGCTCTCGGAGGATTCCTGAAAGAATGAATAAAAACGATTTTGATGAAAAAAGCAATATTGATTCTTCCCGTGAATGGGAAGATGAAATGTCAAGACGTATCTCCGAAAGGGTAAGCAAGCTTGAAAATAAAGACAGTGAACTTCTTGCCGTTCTTGAGGAAACAAGCAGGCAGAAAAAAGCAGTTTTACACCAAAGTGAATCTGTTTCTGAAAAAAAGGAAGTTCCAAAAAAACCCATAAAAAAGGAAACCCCTCCCCAACCTGTAAAAAATGATACAGTTTCAAAGCCGGAACCGCTTCCGCCTTTAAAGCCTTTGAAAAAGGTTTCCGCTCCTGTTATTCAGAATATCCCAGAGCCTGTTAAAGAAGTTCCGGAATATACTGTCAGCAGACCCCCAAAGAAAAAGAAGAAGAAAAAAAAGAAAAGAAAATCTTTCAAGGAAAGCTTTCTCGGACTGTTTCCGCAGCATGGGGACAGTATGCTTGAAAAATGCCGTAAAATTATATATATGATTTCAATTATAACTATAATAATATGCGGTTATATAGTCCTTGATTATTACATAGATACAACTACGGCACAGAATAAATATGAGGATATTATGCAGGATTACATTGAACCTGATGTTTCTGAACCTGTTACAGAACCTGATGAAGATTCACCTATTAAATATCTTATGACTCCAAGTGCCCAGCGACTTTATAATATGAATCCTGATGTAGTCGGAGTAATAAATATACCGGATACTGATGTTTTTTATCCTGTTGTAAAGGGTAAGGACAATGTTGAATACCTTAATAAAACAGTTTCCGGTGATGAGGCGAGAGCCGGTTCAATATTTATAGATTACCGGAATATCTTTGATGAAGTCAAGGACGGTGTTATGCAGAAAAGTTCTGATAATATCATAATTTACGGTCACGAAATGGCTACGGGTAAAATGTTCGGAAGTCTTAAGATGTATAAAGATAACTCCTATTACTATGAGGAACACCCGATTATAGAATTCAATTCAAACTATTTCTGCTATAAATACAAGATATTTTCAGTTATGATTGTCGATGCAGATGATAAAACAGATACAAGATATGAATACTGGAACGCTCTTGATTTCGACAATGAAAAAGAATTTTATGATTTTGTCAACGAGGCTAAAAGAAGAAATATACGCCTTAATGATGTTGATGTAAAATACGGTGACCCGCTTATAACACTTTCTACCTGTAATGAAATCTTCGGAAAGGAAAGAGAGGGCAGACTTGTTATAATGGCAAGACGGCTCCGTGACGGTGAAGACCCTCTTGCAGGCACTCAGAATTCTTCAACAAATCCAAATATAAAATGGCCTTCTATTTATTATGATTACAACAATGTCGAAAGATTTAAAGAGGAAGAATTTGTTCCTTATGGTTAATATAAGACGGTGAGACAATGGCAAAAAATAAAAAAACAATTATTATGGCAGTGATTGCTGTCGTATGTACATTAGCACTTGTCGCCGGAGCTGTACTGTTTTTCAGTTCGTCCGGTGACGATAAAACCGTACCGCTTGTAGATGTTTCCCAAATTCCGGCAACAGAACCAGAAACTGAACCGGAGCAGAAATCAGTTCTCCCCGAAAACTGGGATACGCTTTTTGAATATGCTCCGTCGCCAAGCGGTATAACTCAGAAAACAAAAAACCTTTATCATATAAATCCGGATATAGCCGGCTGGCTCAAGGTTGACGGAACTTATGTAAATTATCCGTTTGTTATTGAGCCTGAAAATGAAGAAACGCAGGAATCACCTAATACATACTACCTGCACAGAGGTCTCGACAGGGAGTATCTTTTCCAGGGTACTCTGTATATGGATTACAGGAACATTTTCGGTTCAGATGAGGAGTCACAGTCAGAAAATATTGTGATATATGGCCACAATATGCTTAATGATTCAATGTTCGGCTCTCTCAGATATTACCATCGGGACTATAATTTTTATGCTGACAATCCCATAATACAGCTTAATTCTAATTACAGGGATTATCAATATGTTATCTTCGGCTTCATAATTACAAGCGGAAGTTTCGGGGACACCGATTTCCACTACTGGAACATGGAGGAACTTGATACAGAAGATGACTTTAATTATTACGTCGATAGAATAAAACAGAATTCTCTTGTGGATACCGGTGTTGACGTTAAGTACGGTGACAAGCTTCTCACACTTTCAACGTGCTATGCAGATGTCGACAACTCACGCTTTATAGTAGTCGCAAGACGGCTCAGAGAGGGTGAGACTTCCATGGAGAATATCGGCAGAACGGAGGCTTATATTGAAGAACACAGGCAGGAGCCTGAGACACAAGCAAATTAAAAGAGATAATAGCAGACAAAATCTGAACGGTTCGGATTGCGGTGGGATTCATGCGGCCTCCTATATTATAAGAAAAGGGACAGCATAATCACTTTCCCGGAAATCAAACTTTTTTCGGGAAAAATAAAACCGATGAAATCGGCGAGATGGAGTAATTTATGAATATTCAGAAACCACTTAAAAGTGTGTCCGTAATAGCAGCGGCACTGCTGATGATTGCGGGAGCAAATAGGCTTTCAAAAGCTGAAACGACACTCGGCACGACAGATGCCGTTTTACCAGCAACGGAAGTTTCATCTGATTTTTATGAATCGGAGGAAAAGGAAACAGAAAGTGAATCAGACTGGTGGAAAGCGGAAATCACAGATTATGATTCAAGCTTATCATTGATTAGTTATGAAATTATCCCGGAAACAACCCAGACTACAACTTCAGCTGAATCAGAAATGACATCAACAACAACTACTACTGTATCATCAGATTCAGCAACAGATACGGATAAATCAGCAGAAGTGTCACAGAATGACCCTTCGCAGGTACCTTATAAATCCGGTTCAGGTTCGGGTGAAACACCTGTTCAACAGCCAATAGAAATTGCAGAGCCTTCTTCGGGAGAATTTGCTTTTACAACATACGGCTGGGGGCATGGTGTAGGTCTTAGTCAGAATGGTGCCAATGCTTATGCTACTTATGCAGGCTGGTCTTATCAGGATATACTTTTCCACTATTATCAGGGAACATATCTTATGAACACAGGGACAACTGATGGCGAGATAGTTTCTGTTAACGGTGAAACAATGGACGTTCTTGACGCTGTTGCCGGAATTGTATACCGTGAAGTAGGCGGAAGCATGCATGAAGAAGCTATAAAAGCACAGGCAGTAGCTGTTTATACATATATAAAATTCTACGGAAACGACAGCCATGACCTTCTTTGCAAGCCTGACCCTCCTCAGAACGTAATAGATATATGCCGGTCAGTTCTTGGCGAGGCTCTCTATTATGACGGGGATTTTGCTCTTACGATGTTCTCTGCCTCAAGCGGAGGATATTCAGCAAACTGCTATGATGTTTTCAGTCAGGACGTGCCTTATCTCAGAAGCGTTTACTGCGAATATGATTCTGTATGTGACCCCCACTATGGAACTGTTACATATATGACTGCGGAAGAAGTAAGAAGATGCATTGAATCCGATTACGGAATAACGCTTTCGGATAACCCCGAAAACTGGTTCGCCCCTTATGTCGGCGACAGCGGATATATTTACAATGTAATTATAGACGGTCAGATTGATGTGAGAGGCAATGACCTCAGAGCATGTCTCGGACTCAAATCCCCTAAATATGATATTGCATATGCACAGTAAAATTCAAAAATAAGCTTTAAAGTTTGAAGAATATGACGCTCCGGTGTGTGCACGCCGGAGCGTTTTTTTGTATGAAATATCTTAAAAAAACAGACAATTTTTGCGTTTATTCGTCATTTTGAACTATTGAAATAGTTTATTACTTGCGGTATAATGTTAATAGACGGATTTAACGGCACTGTATTTCACCTTTTTCCGTCAAAAAGGAGCTTTAAAAATGAACTTTTCTCACGTTTCCGTTCTTCTCAATGAGAGTATAGACGGACTTAATATAAATCCTGATGGCATATATGTTGACTGTACAGCCGGAGGCGGAGGTCATTCCTATGAAATAGCAAAAAAGCTTTCCGAAAAAGGTATGCTTATCGCTCTTGACCGTGACCCCGATGCTATATGTGCAGTTTCGGAAAGACTTTCTGAATTTAACAATGTTCGGATTGTAAAGTCAAATTTTTCCGATATAAGAAACATTCTTGATGATTTGAATATAGAACTCATTGACGGAGTTATTATGGATTTGGGTGTGTCATCACATCAGCTTGATACGGCTGACAGAGGTTTTTCCTATCATACCGATGCCCCTCTTGATATGCGTATGAGTCAGGACGGAATAAGTGCATTTGATATAGTCAATACATTCTCCGAAAAGGAGCTTGCAAGAATTATTTTTGAATACGGTGAGGAAAAATTTTCAAGGCGTATTGCCGAAAATATCGTTAAACAGCGTGAAATTTCACCTGTCCGCACTACTCTTGAACTTGCGGAAATTGTAAAAAACAGTGTTCCGCAGAAAGTAAGGCGTGAAAAAAATCCCTGCAAGAAAACTTTTCAGGCTATAAGAATCGCTGTGAACGGTGAACTTGAACATCTTTCAAAAGGTCTTGATGAGGCATTTTTCAGTCTTAAATCCGGCGGAAGAATGTCTGTTATAACATTCCATTCGCTGGAGGACAGACTCGTTAAACAGCGTTTTGCAGGCTGGTGCAAGGGGTGTACATGTCCGCCCGATTTTCCGCAGTGCGTATGCGGTAACAAGCCGAAAGGTATACTTGTAAACCGTAAGCCTGTTGAACCCTCTGAAGCAGAACTTGAAAAAAATAACAGGAGCAGAAGTGCAAAGCTCAGAATAATTGAAAGGAGTTAAAATGTCTGGAAAATACAGAACAGGCGAAAAAAATAAAAAAAAATCTGACAGTATTGTTTCAGAATCGGAGACTGCACCGGAGATTTTGCAGATAAAAAATGAAAATAAAGGCGGTTCAAAAATAGCAGTTTTTTTTATAACAGCGCTTGCCGTACTTATATGCAGTATGGTTGTTATAACTCTTGACAGAAGAAACCGTGTATACAGTGAAATAACATCTGCAAACGCACAGCTTGCAACTCTTGAGGCTGAAAATGTCAGAATACGTTCAGAACTCGATGCAAAAGTATCTCTCAAAAATGTTGAGGACTATGCCGAAAATGTTCTTCATATGAAAAAAATTGGCAATTCACAGATAAAATACATAAAAATCCAGAACAGCGATATTATAAGCGTTCCGGAGAAAGAAGACAGCATATTTGCCAAGGTGGGAAGCTTTATTGACAGGTGTCTGGAATATTTAAAAGGATAGTATATATATAATTATAATAATACCGTCCTTTTTATATCAGCCGGTTTATGCGGTGTCTGGGGCGGGGTATCGTAAAAAATCCCGCCCTGTTTTATTTTCAGAGAAAATTCAGAAAAAGGAGGATTTTAATTCATGAAAAAAAATATACGGAATAAAAAAACAATTCCACAGAAAAAGTGTGAAAAAACTGCCGTAAATCCGCCGACGCTTTCTATGCAGAGAAGAACTTCGCTTTTTATGACTATTGTTATGTCAGTTGTATTTCTCGGAATAGCAGGCTGGATTTTTTATCTCTCTGTAATTCAGAATAAATTCTATCAGGCAAAGGCTAATGACTACCATTTCGGAACGATAGATATTTCCGCACACAGAGGCTCTATTTATGATACAAACGGTACTCCTCTTGCGAGAAGTGCCTCGGTATATAAAGTATACCTTGACCCGAAACAGTTCCGAATTGAAATTGATGAACTTCAGGAAAGAATAGACGAAGAAAATGAGGAAAAGAAAAACGGTACATATAAAGCTCCCGAACCACGGAAAGATGAAAACGGAAACGAAATTCCGATAGTCCCTCTGCCGGTGACTGCCGAAGCGTATAAGCAGGAAACTGTAAAACTTCTTTCCGAAAAGCTCGGAATAAGTATAGATGATGTTGAATCATCTATGGAGGAAAATTCCCAGTATTCAGTATTGCAGACTCAGGTTGAAAAGCCTGTTGCAGATGAAGTTCTTGCACATTTTGATAAATATGACTTCACATCAATTCATGTTGAGGAGGATACAAAAAGATATTATCCCCAGAATGAACTCGCAGCACAGGTAATAGGCTTTACCTCCGGAGACGGAAGCGGTGCATACGGTGTTGAGGCATATTATGATGAATATCTTTCCGGTACTGACGGAAAAGTAATTTCCGCCAAGGATTCAAACGGCAGGGAAATGCCTTATAAGTATTCCAAAACATATCCCGCACAGAACGGAAATGATATTTATCTTACTATTGATGCAACACTTCAGCATTACCTTGAAAAGCATCTTCAGGAAATGGTTGACGAATTTGAAGTGAAAAACCGTGCATGCGGAATTATTATGAATGTAAATACCGGAGCTATACTTGCTATGGCAAGCTGTCCGAGCTTTGACCTTAATAATCCCTATGATATTTCAGACCCAAATGCTGCAAATGAAATTGCCAAGCTTACGGGCGAGTCGAGAAAAACTCTCCTTGCGGAAGAACGTGAGGCACAGTGGAAAAACAAGCCTATTGCCGAAATAAATGAAGCCGGTTCGGTATTTAAAATAATAACAAGTGCTTCGGTAATAGAAGAAAACCTTGTTGACGTAAACGGAGATTCGTTCTATTGTTCCGGACGTCAGGACGTTGCTGACAGAACAGGTCCAAACGGCATAAGCTGTCATAACCTTTCGGGTCACGGTCAGCAGACATTTGTCGAGGCTATAACAAATTCATGTAACCCTGCATTTATTCAGATTGGTGCAAGGCTCGGCGTTGACAAATTTTTCTATTATCTTAAATCATTCGGTTTAACCGAGAAAACAGGCATAGACCTTCCCGGAGAAAGTTCAAGTATATACATGGAAAATATGAGCGAGGTTGACCTTGCAGTAACGTCATTCGGTCAGTCATGGGCATTGACTCCTATGGAGCTTGTAGTTGCATGTTCTGCATCTATAAACGGCGGATATGTTCTTGAACCTTATGTTGTAAGCAAAATTCTTGATGAGGACGGAAACGTTGTCCTTGAAAACGAAAGAACTGTTAAACGTCAGGTAATTTCGGAGGATACATCGTCAAAAATGCGTGACGTTCTCGAAAAGGTTGTTGAGGGAAACACATCGGGAAATGTATATATAAAGGGTTACAGAATAAGCGGAAAATCCGGTACTGCCCAAAAGCTCGGTATGACTACGGAAAACGGCGAAGATGAATATGTTTCATCATATCTCTGCTTTGCACCTGCAAATGACCCTGAAATTATGCTTTATGTAATGGCTGATATGCCTAACAAGGAAATCGCTTATTATGGAAGTAAAGTTGCAGTACCGACAGCAAGGAAAATTATGGAAGATGTTCTCCCTGAACTTGGATATTATCCTGAATATGATGAATCGGAATTTGCTACACTTGACCAGCAAGTCCCCTTTGTTACTGATAAATCCGTATCCGATGCAAGGGCTACTGTTGAGGCTAAGGGCTTTAAATGTGAAGTTATCGGAAACGGCGATACTGTTACGGCACAGTCACCGCTGGTAGGTACATCTATTGCATATACAGGAACAGTATTCCTCTATACCGATGATGACCCCGATGCCGAAATGACGGAAGTTCCGGCAGTTGAGGGAATCTCAGTAAAAGATGCCGATGATGCTATGAATTACAGCGGACTTAACTATGTTGCGACAGGTGCATCATTATCAGAGGAGGGTGCAGTTGTTAAAAAGCAGTCAATACCGGCGGGAACACAAGTACCTAAGGGAACTGTCATTGAACTTGAATTTCATGTTGACGGTGCTGTAACTGAATAAAAATTTTTTCGGAGGGATTTTTTATGAAACTATATGAACTTCTTGAGGGAAAGGCTCTGACGTATCTCGAAGATACGGAAGTAAAGGGAATTACTGACGATACAAGAAAAGTATCAGAGGGGTATATATTTGTATGTATAAAGGGCGAAAGATTTGACGGTCATTCCGTTGCAGGCGAAATGCTTGAAAAAGGTGCATTGGCTGTTGTAACAGACCATAATCTCAATCTCGGAGACCGTCAGATTATTGTTGAAAATACACGTGATTTCTATGGTATGCTTTGTGCGAAATGGTTTGACCACCCCGAACGCAAAATGAAATTCATAGGAGTAACGGGTACAAACGGAAAGACTACTATAACAAATGTCATCAAGAAAATTCTTACTGACAACGGTCATAAAGTCGGACTTATCGGAACTATTCAGAATGAAATCGGCGATAAGGTTATTCACACTGAAAATACTACTCCTTTTGCATATGACCTTATGAAATTATATGCACAGATGGCTGATGAAGGCTGTGATTACGTTGTAATGGAAGTATCATCATTCGGACTTGTTCAGAAAAGAATAGGCTGTACTCATTTTGATACAGCCTTGTTTACAAATCTTACACAAGACCATCTGGATTATCACAAAACTATGGAAAACTACTATCAGGCGAAGAAAATGCTTTTCAGTATATGCGACAATGCAATAATAAATACTGATGATTCATACGGAAAACGTCTTTATGATGAAATATCATGCAGAAAATATTCATACGGAATATCTGAAAATGCTGATTTTTCAGCGGAGCTTTTGAATATAAAGGCTGACGGTACAAACTTTATTCTTACAAATTCCGGAAAGAAATATAATATAAATATGCTTATGACAGGTATGTTTAACGTTATGAATATCACAGGAGCAATAGCTGTATGCGTGAATCAGGGAATCAGTATTGAAAGCTGTATTGAATCAGTAAAGAATTATGGGGGAGTCAAGGGCAGATGTGAGGTAATTCCGACAGGAAAGGACTTTGCAGTTATATGCGACTATGCCCATACTCCCGATGCAATCGAAAATATATTAATAAATGTCAAAAAATGCACTGAAAACCGTCTGATATGTCTTTTCGGGTGCGGAGGAAACAGAGATTCCACAAAACGTCCTAAAATGGCACATTCCGCTGAAAAATATGCTGACTATCTCATAGTAACATCTGATAACCCACGAAATGAAAATCCTGATGATATTATAAAGGATATTCTCACAGGTCTTGAGGGTTCAAAGCCTTATGATGTAGTTACCGACCGCCGTCAGGCTATATATCACGCACTTAAAATCGCACAAAAGGGCGATGTAATAGTTCTTGCGGGAAAAGGTCATGAAGATTATCAGATACTTGCGGATAACGTTCATATTCACTTTGATGAGCGTGAAGTCGTTGCAGACGGTCTTGAACTGCTTTAAAAATGAAAGGATTTAAAAAAACATGGAAAAAATAATGCTCTCCGAAATAGCTTCGGCACTGGGAAAAACTATAAATTCCGATTGCGGAATTTCAGATATATGCACTGATACCCGAAATTTAAATAAAGGCTGTGTATTCATTGCAATAAAGGGCGAACGCTTTGACGCTCATGACTTTGTACCAAAGGCAATTGAACAGGGTGCAGTAATGTGTATTACAGAACGTGAAATTCCTGACTGCCCATGTATGGTAGTTGATGACTGCCGTGAAGCGTTTCTGAAAATCGCTCATTATTACAGAATGAAATTCAGTATAAAGCTTATCGGAGTTACGGGAAGTGTCGGAAAAACTACTACAAAGGAAATGATTTCCCTTGTAATGTCAAAGAAATATAAAACACTCAAAACACAGGGAAATCTCAACAATGAAATAGGACTTCCGAAAACACTTCTTAATCTTAATTCAGAATGTGAATCAGCAGTCATTGAAATGGGAATGTCGCATTTCGGAGAGATTCACAGATTATCATGCACAGCCTCTCCCGATATGGCAGTAATAACAAATATAGGCTTTTCGCATATCGAAAATCTTAAGTCGCAGGAGGGAATACTCAGGGCAAAGCTTGAAATTCTTGACGGTATGGCTGAAAATTCCCCGCTTGTTACAAATGCCGATGATAATCTTTTATGCAATCTTAAATCAAAGCTTGAAAGACCTGTCTATACATTCGGAATTGATAATCCTGAATCTGATTACAGAGCTTTGAATATAAATGAACATGATAATATCACGGAATTTGATATAGCTTACAGCAACAAAACAGTTCATGTTATTCTGACAGCAGTCGGAAAACATAACGTTTTAAATGCCGTTACAGCATTTGCAGTCGGAAATATATGCGGTATCGATGATAATACAATAGCTTCGGCATTTTCGGAATTTGTCCCTGATTCGCTCAGACAGAATATCTCTGTAAAAAAAGGTCAGACCGTTATAACAGACTGTTACAACGCAAGCCCCGATTCTATGAGGGCATCTCTCGGAGTTCTTGCAAATATGAAATCAGACGGCAGAAAAGTAGCAGTTCTCGGGGATATGCTCGAACTCGGTGAAATGTCGGAAGAACTTCACCGCAAAGTCGGGGAAATGGCGGTTTCTGCTAATCCGGATATGCTTTTCTGCTATGGAGAACAATCTGCATATATAGCACATGAGGCTGAAAAAGCAGGAATAAAAACATACCATTCCAACGATAAAAACAAGCTTGCAGAAGCTGTTTCCGATTACGTTCGGACGGGAGATACAGTGCTTTTCAAGGCAAGCAGGGGAATGAAACTTGAAGAAATAATCAACAGAGTATATGGGGAGTGATTTTTAATGCCTTACTGGATAAATATAATAGTATCATTGCTTTCGTGTGCAATTGCGGGAGTTTCGGGAATATGGCTCGTGCCGTATCTGCATAAAATAAAATTCGGTCAGCCGATAAAAACAGAGAACGGCCCCGAGTGGCACGCAAAAAAACAGGGAACTCCTACAATGGGCGGATTTATGTTCATAGTGTCAACGTTAATCTGTCTTGTAATCGGATACTGTATTTACAGATGGCAGTGCGGTATTGATATAACGGATAAAAGCAATATAAATTCGGCACTTACCGTTTTAAGCTGTATCATATTCTGTCTGCTTTTTGCACTTCTCGGATTTATTGACGATTACATAAAAGTAGCTAAGAAAGACAATCACGGACTTACTCCGACACAGAAAATGATTCTTCAGTTTATTTTCGGCGGAGCTTTTCTCGGAGCTTTATACGCTTTCGGAGATACTTCGACAGTTATAGATTTAAGCTTTGTATCATTTGATATTGGATTTTTCTATTATCCTCTTATGATTATTGTTATAATTTACCTTACAAATGCCGTTAATCTTACAGATGGCGTTGATGGTCTCTGCGGAACTGTTACATTTGTGGCAATGCTTGTGTTTACAGTAGCATGTGCTATACTTAAATTCAATGAGCTTTCAATATTTACAATGGCAGTTGCAGGAGGTTGTCTCGGATTTCTTGTATGGAATCTCAATCCGGCAAAATGCTTTATGGGTGATACCGGTTCAATGTTTCTCGGGGCATCAGTAACGGCAGTAGGTCTTATACTTCACAAGCATCTTCTTCTTGTCCTTGTATCTCTTGTATACATACTTGAGGCACTTTCAGTAGTAATACAGGTATCATATTTCAAGTATACCGCAAAAAAGCATTTCAAGGCGACAGGCGAAAAGGGTCAGGGAAAGAGAATATTCAAGATGACTCCTATACATCATCATTTTGAATTAAGCGGATTCAGCGAATACAAGATAGTAATAACATTTTCTCTTTTCGGACTTGTTGCAGGCATAATCGGAATACTTACAATATTATAAGGAATTTTTAACTTAACGGCAATTAAAAGGAGGAGTTATGGCACAGCAGACAACGCCACAAAGAAAACGGAAAAAAAATCCGATTCTTAGAGGCATAAAAAAGGCAGGCAGGCTTTATCTCGGAAATGTCAGATACGGCGATACAAGTTTTCTTTTTTTCGTCTATGTTATGATTTTACTGGGAACTGGTCTTGTAATGATGTCATCTGCAAGCTATGCATGGGCATTTTCGCAGACGGGTGACGGTCTTTTTTACGCAAAGGCACAGGCAAAAAATATTGCAATAGGACTTGTTGCAATGATATTCTTTACAGGCTTTGACTATCATAATTTCAAGAAAATGAGATTCCGGAAAAGGAAAAATTCCGTGCCGACAGCAATAATGTTTTATCTTCTGGGATTGATTCTTCTTGTGCTTGTATTCTTCATAGGTGTTGATGAAGGCGGTTCAATGGGTGCAAAGCGTTGGATTATCATTGCGGGAGTAAATTTTCAGCCTTCGGAAGTAGCAAAATTTACGCTTATAATTTTTCTTGCCTATATGATAGAACTTCATCATGACAAAATGAAAAATTTTTTCAATGGCATAGTAGTAAACATGTTATTTATCGGAATATATGCAGTTCTTATATATAAAGAACCTCACGTTTCCGGAACAATTCTCATATGTATAATAGGTGTATCGATGATATTCTGCGGAGATTCAAGCCTGAAACAGATTTTTTCAATAGCAGGTGTAGTTGCAGTAATCGGAGGAATTGTAATATACACACAGGCACAGGACCCTGACAGCTATCTTTCAATAAGATTCAAGTCGTGGCAGGACCCTTTTGCTGATGTCCTCAATGATACATGGCAGACTTCCAACTCACTTATAGCAATAGGTTCGGGAGGACTTTTCGGTCTCGGATTCGGAAATTCAAGACAGAAATATCTTTATCTCCCCGAATCACAGAGTGACTTTGTATTTTCAATAGTATGCGAGGAACTCGGATTTGTAGGTGCATTTGCAATAATTCTTGTATTTGTGCTTCTCATCATAGAGGGATATTCAATAGCAGCAAGATGTCAGGATAAATTCGGCTGTCTTGTGGCAGTCGGAATAACTACACAGATTGCAATACAGGCTATATTCAATTTCTGCGTTGTAAGCAACCTTGTACCGAATACGGGAATAAGCCTTCCTTTTTTCAGCTATGGCGGTACGGCGATAGTAATGCAGTTAATGGAAATGGGAATAATGCTTAATATATCCAGAAAACGCTATTATCCCGAAGAAAAAAATCCTGATGAAAATCCGTCACAGAACGGAAACACCAGCGATAAACTCATTGCATAAGGAGGTTTTTATATGAAAGTTTTACTTGCCGGAGGCGGTACAGGAGGACATATAAATCCGGCACTTGCCATAGCCGATATTATAAAAAGCAAATATCCTGATTCGGAGTTTCTTTTTGCAGGAACTCCGAACGGTATGGAGGCAAAACTCGTACCGCAGGCAGGATATAAAATAGAATTTATAAAAGTAGCAGGATTTCAGCGTAAATTATCGCTGAAAAATATAAAGAGAAATATTCAGGCATTAAGCTATCTTGCAGTATCGGGAAAGCGTGCAAAGGAAATAATAAAAGGATTTAATCCCGATATAGCAATAGGAACAGGCGGATATGTTGCAGGGCCAATAATAAGAATGGCTTCAAAAATGGGAATACCTTCCGCAATACATGAACAGAATGCCTATCCGGGAGTCACCAACAAGCTTTTATCAAAAGAAGTAAATCATGTTATGCTTACTGTTAAAGAGGCTCTTGAATATATGGATAAGGGTTCATTTGAGTATACTGTAACAGGCTTGCCCGTCCGTAGCAGTATTTCATCGATGACTAAACAGGAAGCAAGAAAAATTCTCGGTTTCAATGATGATATGTGCATATTGTCATTCGGGGGAAGTCTCGGTGCAGGCTGTATAAATGATACAATGCAGGAAGTTATAAAATGGCATACAAAAAATAATCTCAGAATAAATCATATACATGGTTACGGCGGAATGGGCAAGGATACATTTCCGCAGGCAATGCAGAAAGAGGGAATACCTCTTAAATCAAACCGCCTCAGAATTACGGAATACATAAACGATATGGACGTATGCATGGCATGTGCCGATATAGTTGTATGCCGTTCGGGAGCGTCAACGCTTGCGGAACTTGAATCAGCGGGAAAAGCATCTATACTTATACCGTCTCCGATAGTTGCGGGAAATCATCAGTATCATAATGCAATGGTACTCGGAAAGGCAGGAGCGTCAATAGTAATCGAACAGAAAGACGTTACACCCGAAAAAATAATTTCATATCTCGATGATTTCTATAAAAATCCCGAAAAGCTTGAAATTATGTCATATAATTCCTCAAAGCTTGCTGTAAATGATACACCGCAGAGAATACTTTCGGTTGTGGATAAACTTATAAAGTCAAAGTAACACAAAATCACCCCAAAGCATAGTATAGCATATAAAAATACTGCGGGGTGATTTTAATGCAAAAGCTTGTTATACAGGGCGGAAAAAGACTTCGGGGAGAACTTGACTTGCAGGGAGCTAAAAACAGTGCATTGCCGATACTTTCGGCATCTCTTTTATGTGACGGCGAAAGCGTTTTCCATAATTGTCCGTGCCTTACTGATATATATTCAGCACTGAGAATACTTAACAGTCTCGGATTCAAATGCAGTTTTTCGGAAAATATGGCAACGGTAAAATACAACGGAATATGCCGTTCTGAAATAGACGGGGAACTTATGCAGGAAATGCGTTCTTCAATAATATTTCTCGGAGCAATGCTCGGAAGAATTAAGGAGTGTACTGTATCATATCCCGGAGGGTGTGAACTCGGCTCACGTCCGATAGATATGCACCTTGACGGATTCAGAAAAATGGGTGTTGACATCAGGGAGGAATATGGTAAAATAATATGTAAAGTACGTGACAAAATTCACGGTGCTAAAATATCGCTTTCCTTTCCGTCAGTGGGGGCTACTGAAAATATAATGCTTTGTGCCGTTCTTGCGGACGGCGAAACTGTTATAAACAATTCCGCAAGAGAACCCGAAATATGTGACCTTGCCAGATATCTCCGAAAGTGCGGAGCAAAAATAAAAGGTGACGGCGAAAGCAGAATCGTAATAGACGGAGTAAAAAAGCTTAACGGCTGTGAATACAGCATAATGCCCGACAGAATAGCAGGTGCTACATATCTTTCGGCAACGGCTTCAACAGGAGGGGAAATAATTCTTAAAAATGCCTGTATAAATGCTATGGAATCATTTACTTCAATGCTTGAAAGTGCGGGGTGCAGTATAAATACTTCCGGAAATACAATTTATCTCCGGAGCAGTGCTTGTCTTAAAGCTATAAAAAATATAAAAACAATGCCCTATCCTGGATTTCCGACCGATGCACAGGCAATTCTGATGGCATCGCTACTGAAGGCAAAGGGAACGAGTGTTTTTGAAGAAAATATTTTTGACTGCCGTTACAGACATACTGATGCTCTTTTAAAAATGGGTGCGGATATACAGGTAATAGGTAAAACGGCAATAGTTCACGGTGTAAACCGTCTTTACGGTGCAAGCGTGGAGGCTACTGATTTAAGAGGCGGTGCAGGTGTGACGATTGCAGGACTTTCAGCAGAGGGTACGTCAGTAATAACAGGTCTTAACCATATTGACAGAGGATATGAAAATTTTGAAAAATCACTTGCACTTCTCGGTGCTGATATAAAAAGAACAGAATAGGAAAGGAGATTTTTTTAATGAGAGACGTTGAAAAAACCAGTATTGAACGTGAAAACAGTATAAAAAGACTAAGGCGAAGAAAACGCAGTATGGGTATTTACGGACTTTTTGTTATAATTGCTGTACTCGGTTTAGGAATTACTTTAAGCTGTACATGGCTTTTTAATCTTAATGAAGTCACTTTCCTCGGAGATTCTGACAGATACAGTGCAGATGACATTATAAAAACAGCTGAACTGAAAGCCGGAGAAAATATCATAAAAATGGATAAAGAGGAAAAAAGACAGAAACTTCTTGCACTGACTTATGTTGAAGATGCTAAAGTAAGCGTAAATCTTCCGTCAACGCTTGAAATAGAAATAATCCCATGTATACCGTCATACAATATAAGCTATGAACTCGGAACGATTCTCATAAGCGAAAAAGGAAAAATTCTTGAAACTTCTGAAATGGGTGACAACGAACTCCCGACTTTTTATGGATATGAACCCCTTTCACCGGCAATAGGCAGTACAGTTGATACAAATGATGAAAGACAGAAAGAAGTCTTTGAGGAATTTATAAGTGTACTGAATCAGCGTGAGGATAAAAATAAAATTGCCTCAATAAATATAGAAAACAGGTCAAATGTTATAATAAAGTTCAGGGACGGAAACATTTTCAAAATGGGCGACTGGAATGATTTTGAATATAAGCTCACCCTTGCGGAAAGAGTTATAGAGGAGACCGGAAAAGTCGGATATATAACAATGGTAGGAACAAATCAATGCTCTTTCCGTATGACGGACGGAGGTTTTGAAAGCAGTGTTGTTGCAACACAGCCTGCCGATGTTCAGACAGGTACATCAACCGAAACTACAACGGCAGTTCCCGAATCTGAAACATACACCGAACCGGAAGAAGAAAGCTCCGCAGAAGATTATGAGTATTCAGATGAAGAATACAGTGATTATCAGGACTATGAAGAAGATTTTTATTATGATAATGATTACTATCAACCCGATGAATAATAACAAAGTCAACAATATTGTTAAAAATGCAGTGATAAAGCTGTGAAATATTGTGAAAAAGACTCAAAAATAAAAAAATCCATTTCAGATACTTGCAAAATATATTTGTTTATGATAAAATAATAGTGTATTTAATATGAGTGAGTTTTTTAAAAAAATTTCAGGATATAAAACATAGGAGGAGTAACTAATGGCTGATTTTATCTATGAAGAAGCCCTTGAGCCAGATGTCAATATAAAAGTTATAGGCGTTGGCGGAGGCGGAGGAAATGCCGTAAACTGTATGGTGGATTCCGGAGTAAACAATATTGAATATATTGCAATAAATACTGATGCAAAGGCTCTTAATAAGTCAAAGGCAACTACAAGAATACCGATAGGTGCAAAGCTTACTAAGGGCAGAGGTGCAGGCAATAAGCCCGAAATAGGTCAGAAATCTGCTGAAGAAAGCAGAGACGAAATCGAAACACATCTCAAAGGTGCTGATATGGTTTTCATTACTGCCGGTATGGGTGGCGGTACCGGTACAGGTGCTGCTCCGGTAGTAGCAAAAATCGCTCAGGAAATGGGAATACTTACTGTTGCAGTCGTTACAAAGCCTTTCCTTTTTGAAAGAGAACAGAAAATGCGTCAGGCTGAAGCAGGTATTGCTGAACTTAAAAAATATGTCGATTCCCTTATAGTAATCCCTAACGAAAGACTTCTTGTAGGTCTCGACAAACCGCTTACAATGATACAGTCCTTTGCACTTTCAGATGATGTGCTTAAAACAGGTGTAAAGAGCATATCCGACCTTATAGTTGAAGAAGGTTACATAAATCTGGATTTCGCAGACGTTTCAACAATTATGAAGGGTGCAGGCTATGCACATATGGCTATCGGTCACGGTTCGGGCAAGGAAAAGGCAAAGGAAGCTGCCGAGGCAGTTATCTCAAGCCCTCTTCTCGAAACTTCTATCTCCGGTGCAAAAAGACTTCTTATCAATATCGCTATGTCAAACGATGTTCTTTCATCAGATGTCGATGCTGCTACAAAGAAAATTACAGATACAGCTGCTGACGGTGTTGAATTTATCTTCGGTACTGCATTCAAGGACGATATGCAGGACGAAATGACTATAACAGTTATCGCTGCCGGATTCGGAGACGATGACTATAACAAGGATATTGACAATTCCGAAACAGAGGAAACTCCTGATGAAAAAAGTTCAGGTATGAAAGAGGAAGTTATATCTGTTGACAATCCTCTGCTTTCTTCTCTCGGACTCGGAAACGACAAGGGCAAAAATAATAATACTGCTCCTGCCGATTCCTCTGACGATGACCTTGATGCTATTCTCAAGATGCTTGGCAGTTAATTTGAAAAAATTCAGCCGGACTTTTAACAGTCCGGCTTTTGTTGTTAAAATGCACAAAAAACCGGTAAAAAATTCTGCATGTACATCTGTTGAATTTAAATATCAAAAATGTTATAATTAAAGTATATTGAAAAAAATACTGCTTTGGCAGAGAACGGAGATATTTTGAAATGAGCGAAAATGTAATTTTAAGAACTACTAAATTTGGTCAGACAGGTTTCGTTATCGAAGATGTTAATCAGTATCTTGATGAACTTAACGATAAAATCGTAAATCTGGAACAACAGCTTGCAAGTGCCAACGAAGAAAACGACAAACTTAAAAAAGCTCTTGAGGGAAAAGGTATCGCAATTCCGTCTGAAAGCCTTGCCGAACTTGCTGACGCTAAAAATGAAATCGAAAGACTTAAATCACAGCTCGAATCAGCTCATAAAGGTTCTTCGGGCGGTCTCAACGGTGCAAGAAGTGCTGATACAATCAAGCTTGAAACAGAACTTAAAAATATAAAGGATGAAAATGAAAGACTTAAAAAACAGGTCGAATTTGCAAGACAGAAGCTTTCCGGAAACGGCGGAGATGCTCTTAATCTCGCTGACCCTAAGACAGAGGCTGAACTTGCTGAAGCTAAAGCTGAAATCGAAAAGCTCAGAACTCAGATGGGTATCGCTAAACAGCGTATGGAAGAAATAAAAGCAAAGTTTTCAGCAGTAAATCCGGCTGAAGTCAATGCTCTTAAAGCGGAAATCACTGCTAAAAATCAGGGTATAAAATCGCTTGAAAGACAGCTGAATGAACTGAAAACTGCTGTCGGTGAAAAAGAAGCTGAAATTGCCAAGATAAAATCCGATAAAGAGGCTGAAATTACAAAAATTGTTGAAGAAAAAAATGCCGAAATCGAAAAGGCTAAGGCAAGTGCTACCCCCGGTGCGATGTTCGATAGCATTATTAAGGTTGCAAATGAACAGGCAGAGGCTATTAAGGCAGAGGCTGTTAAGAGTATTGAGGAAAATAAGGCTGAATCTGAAAGACTCCTCAGTAATGCTAAGGAAGAATCCGAAAAGCTTATCAGTTATGCTAAGGCTGAATCTGAAAAGCTTATCAATGATGCTAAGGAAGAGGCAGACAAAACTATCAGCATTGCAAATACTACTGCCGAATCTTATATAAGAGAAGCCAACGAAAAGGCTGATATGACAAGAAAGCAGGCTAATGAACAGGCTGAACGCACTATATCCAATGCAAACAAGGAATCAGACAGAATTAATTCTATGACTGAAACTGTCAGAAGTATGCTCCGCAGTGAGATTGAGGACGTAGGCTCCAAGCTTGAATTTATGTCAGGTGCTGTTGAAAAGATAATTTCACAGACAAGTGACAGATTAAAAGAAGCTAATATCGCTGTCGAGGAGGCAAAAAAATCACTTAATGCCGAATCAGAAGATGATAAAAATAAAAAGTTTGAATCACCTAAGAATAATTCAAATAAAAAGGATTCTCCCGCAAAGGAAAAGAAATCTCCCGATTCCAGACCCGAACCTGAAAAAGCTCCCGAACCGAAACAGGAAAAAAATGTGAAAAAACCTGTTAATTTCGCTTTCGATATGGCTGAACTCGTTAAAGCTGCTGAAATGGAGGCTGTAAACAATCCTGAACCGGCTGAGGAAAGTCACGCTCCTGCTCCTGAAAAGCGTGAACCTACTCCAATGGAAAAACAGGCAAAAAAAATAAATAATTTTAATTTCGATATGGCTGAACTCGTTAAGGCTGCCGAAGAAGACGCTGCAAAAAATCCTGAAGTCTGATTTGATATTACTGTTAAAAAGTAAATTTGTTCTTTTTTGATGTGCAAATTGCCCAGTTTTGAAGGTCTATTTATGGAGAATATGACGTTTTTCTGTCATATATATATTTTTTATCAAAAAATCATTGACAAATCTGGCTTTTAACGATATAATTAATATCAAACAGCAAATTCTGCTGTATGAACTGACTTTTTTTATTAAAGTTTTGTTCCAAATATTTTAAGCGAGGTATATTATCATGTACGAAGACAAGACATTAGTCTGCAAGGAATGCGGAAAAGAATTCGTTTTCACTGCCGGCGAACAGGAATTCTATGCTGAAAAAGGTTTTGAAAACGAACCGCAGAGATGCAAGGCTTGCCGTGATGCAAGAAAAAATGCTAACAAGAACGGCAGAGTTATGTATACAGGCGTTTGTGCTTCATGCGGTCAGGAAGCTAAAGTCCCTTTTGAACCTAAGGAAGGCAAGCCAATTTATTGCAGTGAATGCTTTGCAAAAAAAGACCAGAACTGATTTTTAAAAAATTCATTGCACAGCCTTTCCGCTGTGCTTTGACTTTTTTGCGGGCTTATGTATAATTTTTTCGTAAGTTCACAGAATATAAAAAAAGAAAGGAAAGTTTTTAATTATGGTTGTTACTAAAGATACTATTATAGGCGATATTCTTGACGCTGATGCTACTGTTGCTCCGTATTTTCTTGAAATCGGTATGCACTGCCTCGGCTGTCCTGCATCAAGAGGAGAATCTATTGCTGACGCTTGTATGGTTCATGGTACTGATGCCGATGAACTCGTTGCAAAGCTCAACGCTCATTTTTCCGCAAAGTAAAATTATGCCGTAAAAGGCGGGGGCAGTCTGATTTTTTCAGTCTGCCCTGTTTTTGTTTAAGGAGTGATTTTTTTATGCTTAATGAAAGACTTAAGGCTTGTGCGGAATACGTAAGCGGTAAGGGTATCGCCTGCGATGTCGGGACGGACCATGCATACCTCGCATGCGAACTGATTAAAAGCGGAAAATGCAGTCATGTCATTGCGTCTGATATAAACAGCAAGCCTCTTGAATCTGCTGAAAGTACCGTGAAAAAATATAATATATCCGATAAAGTCGATTTGATACTTTCGGACGGACTCGAAAAAGTTCCGGGTGAAAATGTTTCCGATGTAATAATTGCAGGAATGGGCGGAGAAACTATTGCAGAAATTATAAATAATTCAGAGTGGCTTAAAAATAATGTAAATCTTATATTACAGCCTATGACTAAAGCTCCGTATCTCAGAATATGGCTCTATGCAAACGGATATAAAATAACAGATGAAAAGGCAGTCAGGGACGGAAAATTTATATACACTGTTATGAAAGCAGTATACTGCGGAAAAAAAATAAGGCTTTCCGAATTTTCTTCAATTATCGGACATCTTGATTTTTCTCTTGATATTTCAAAAGAGTATCTGAAATATCATACTGAAAAGCTTGCAAAAATTGCGGAGGAAATCAGGGAAACAAAATATTTCCCCGAAAGTATCAGAAAGAACAAAATATCTGAAATAATGAATTTTCTTTATGATAATGATACTGTTTGCGGAAATAATATCTGTTATATCCTGAATGAATTTTATCCTTTCAATACTCAGGAAAAATGGGATAATTCGGGATACCTTATAGGAAACAGAAACAAGCCTGTATTCAAAATTCTGCTTAGTCTTGATATAACTAAAAATGCAGTTTCAGAGGCTAAAGAAAAAAACTGTAATATGATTATATCACATCACCCAGTAATATTTGAACCTCTTAGAATTATAACTGCCGATTATGTTGTATATCAGCTTATAGAAAATGATATAAGTGCAGTATGCATGCATACTAATCTTGATATTGCAGATGACGGCACTAACGGAGTCATAGTTGATAAGATTTCAGAAAAGCTTGAAATAAAATCATGTGAACCTTTTGACGAAATCGGCAGAATAATTAATCTCAAGAAATCTGTTTCATCTTCGGAGCTTGCCGGTATACTTAAAGAAATTTTCGGCTGTACTGTAATTAAATACTGCTGTGACAAGGAAATAATCAATAAAATTGCAGTGTGTTCGGGTTCGGGAGGTTCAATGCTTAATACTGCCCTTGAAAAAGAATGTGATGCATTTGTAACGGGTGATATAAAGCATGATGTATGGATTTCGGCAAACAATAATAATATTTCGCTTTTTGACTGCGGTCACTTCCATACTGAAAATATTGTTCTTGAACATCTTAATGATGTACTTGAAGCGAATTTCCCGTTTATCGAAACAATAGTAGCGGAAACTTCTGTTGACCCTGTAAAATATATCGTATAGAAAGGATTTTTTAATATGGCACTTGACGGAGCATTTCTCTATGCAATCAAATCTGAAACAGAATTTTTAATAGGAGCAAGAGTTGAAAAGGTATATCAGCCCTCACGTGATGAAATAATAATCGGATTCAGAACACGGCAGGGGGCTTATAAGCTCCTTATATCCGCAAACGCAAACAACAGCAGGGTACACATAACGAAAATACCTGTTGACAATCCGAAAACTCCGCCAATGTTCTGTATGCTTCTGCGTAAGCATATAGGCGGAGGAAAGCTTGTTGATATACGACAGGACGGATTGGAACGAATATTATACCTTGATTTTGAATGTGTAAACGAACTCGGCGATATAGTTACCATAACTCTTGCATGCGAAATTATGGGCAGATGTTCAAATCTTGTGATAATCAGTCAGGACGGCAGAATTATCGACAGCATAAAGCGTGTTGACCCCGAAATGTCAAGGGAAAGAATAATTCTCCCGAATACACGCTATCAGCTCCCTCCACGTGAGGAAAGACTGAATTTCCTTACAGCTGATAAAAATACAATTGCAAACAGAATAAAATCAGCAGAATCGGGGGAGCTTTCCAAAGTCCTTATAAAAGTATTCGAGGGAATTTCCCCGATACTTGCAAGGGAATGGGCATACTATACATCAAAAGGCGAATATCTCAAATCATCTGAAATAACTCCGGAACATATTAACCGTCTTATGCTTAAAATAGAAAAATCCCGTGATATGCTTTTGAATAATAAATGCTGTTTTACTGTATTAAAAGACAATGACGGCATACTGAAAGATTTCAGTTTTATAAATATACAGCAGTACGGAAATTTAATGCAGACCTGTGAATACAATTCCGCATCGGAACTCCTTGATGCTTTCTATGCACAGCGTGATTTGGCTGTCCGTATGAAACAGCGTGCAAATGACCTGTTCAAGCTCCTTGTAAACCTTACCGAAAGAATTTCAAGAAGAATTGCAGTTCAGTCGGAGGAACTTGAACAGTGCGGAAAACGTGATATATATAAACTCTACGGCGATTTGCTTTCTGCTGAAATCTATAAAATTCATAAGGGCGATGAATTTCTTTTAACTCATAATTTCTATGATGAAAGCTGTCCCGAAATCAAAATAAAGCTTGATTCTATGAAAACTCCCTCCCAGAATATACAGCATTATTACAACGAATATAAAAAATGTGCTGTTGCCGAAAAGAAACTCACTGAACAGATTGAAAAGGGCAGGGAAGAACTTCAGTATATAGACAGCGTTTTTGATGCACTTACAAGAGCATCAACGGAAAACGAAATAACACAGTTACGTCTTGAACTTTCTGAACAGGGCTATATAAAATCATTATTCCAGAAAGGCAAGCCCGAAAAATCACTTCCGCCGATAGAATACAAGTCAAGTGACGGATTCACAATTCTTGTCGGAAGAAACAATATTCAGAATGACAGGTTATCTTTAAAGCTTGCCGAAAAATCGGATATATGGCTACACACACAGCTTATAACAGGCTCGCATGTACTGATACTCACCGATGGCGAAACTCCTCCCGACAGAACTGTTGAGGAGGCATGTATAATTGCATCAGTAAACAGTCGAGGAAAGGATTCAAACCTTGTACCGGTTGACTACTGCCTTGCAAAGTACGTCAAAAAGCCGTCCGGAGCTAAGCCGGGAAAAGTAATCTTTACAAACTATAAAACGGCATTCGTAAGACCTGATACTGAACTTGCTGAAAGATTAAGGGTGAAATAAATGAAACTGGATAAGGAATTTTTTCATCGTGACTGTCTCGAAGTTGCTCCGGATTTGGTAGGAAAAATAATCGTTCACAGGCTTTCGGACGGTACGGAAATCCGTGCAAGAATTACCGAAACAGAGGCATACAGAGGCGAGGAGGACAAGGCATGTCATGCCTCAAAGGGACGTACTCCCCGAACGGAACTTCTTTACGGTGAAAGCGGTATAATATATATTTATCTGTGCTATGGAATACACTGGCTTATGAATATTATAACAGGTGAAAAGGATTTTCCTCAGGGGGTACTGCTCAGGGCAGGGGAAAATTTAACAGGCCCTGCAAAGCTTACAAAATATCTTAAAACAGACAAATCACTGAACGGAAAAAATATATACAGCAATCCTGATATATGGATTGAAGATGACGGCTTCCGCCCAAAAATAAAAACAGCTCCGAGAATCGGGATAGACTATGCCGGTGAATACTGGAAAAATATTGAATGGCGGTTCATTGCGGAGGATTTGAAATGAATATATCGGGAATAGGCTATAATACAATACATGGCAAGGATTATTCACTTGTTAAAAGCGGTATGGAAAATTATTTATTGATACTTCTTAAAAGTCCATGCATATTCAGAATAAACGGTGAAGAAGTTCCGGCAGACCGTGACACAGTTATAATATATGATATAAATGCTGATATAGACCTGTATTCCGATGAGGATATATTTATATATGACTGGATTTGTTTCAATATAGGCGGAGAAAGTGACTTTTTTTCCGCCCTTGATATTCCGCTTGATACTGTCATAAGATATACTGATGTAAATTTTCTCAGTGAGCTTATAAGAAATCTCACAAATGAATTTTATTCATCAAGTACTAACAGGACTAAAATGATTGACAGCCTTTTAAAAACTATTCTTATAAAAATAAGTGAAACAAACGGAATAAGAGGTATGTCTCCGCAGGCATCTGACCCCCATTACGGTGAACTTCTTGAACTCCGTCAGAAAATATACCGCCATCCGCATATAAAATGGACTGTTGAGCTTATGGCATCGGAAGTTAATATGTCACGTTCATATTTTCAGAGAATATACCGTGAAACTTTCGGAATATCCTGTATATCCGATGTAATAGTAAGCAAAATTGACAAGGCAAGAGAAATTTTAAGTACAACTTCATGTACCGTTTCACAGGTTGCCGTTATGTGCGGATACGACAGCGATGAACATTTTATGCGACAGTTTAAAAAGGTGGTCGGAGTTACTCCAACGGTTTACAGGAAAAATATTAAAGGCTGATTTCTGAATAGTATTTTTATATTAAAAAAAGGGAATTTCTATCAGTTTTCACATTTTTCTATTGACATTATTTAGAAAATGTGTTATAATAAAACATATAGATTATTATCGGAGGTTTTTAAAATGGGTTCAAAGAAATTTTTGAAGAAATTCAGCTCTGCTGTTATGGCTTCTGCACTTGCATTAAATACACTTGCAGTTGTTCCCGTATTTGCAGAAAGCGGAAAATACGAATTTGAAGAAGGTACTCTTGTTGATGCAAAGGCTTTTGATGGCGACAAGGACGGAAATGCTGTTGCCAATGCAAGCAATCAGCTTGTATTTCTTGAAAATTCAGGTGAAACTGCTACTGTCACTGTAAATGTCAAGGAAACAGGAATGTATACTCTCACAATCGCTACATATACTCCATATGGTGCAAAGACTCACAATCTTCTTATCAATGATGTTGACCAGGGTCAGATTTCATTCGTTGAGAATAAAAAGGGTGTTGTTGAAACTGAATTAGGAAAGTTCAAGCTTACTGCCGGAGACAATACTATTACAGTAAAGTCAAGCTGGGGCTGGACTTATCTTGACTATATCAAGGTTGATACCGCATCACTTCCGGCACTTACATCATCAAACAAGCTTTCAGACAGCAAGGCTACTTCTGCAACACAGTCACTGATGAATTACTTTGCTGATGTTTACGGTAAACATATCATATCCGGTCAGCAGGAAATCTATCAGTATGGCCCTCATGGTCTTGAATACGAATTTGAATATATCAAGGAAAAAACCGGTGAATCTCCGGCAATAAGAGGCTTTGACTACGGCAACTTTACCTGCCCCGCATTCGGCAGTGATGACGGCTCAACAACACGTATTATCGACTGGGTAAAGAATAAAAACGGTATTGCAACATCTTCATGGCACCTTAATGTACCTACTGATTTCGCAAGCTATACAAGCGGAAGCAAAGTTGACTGGGCTCAGACAACATACAGCGAAAAAACAGATTTTTCACCTTCAAAGGCTGCTACTCCCGGCACAAAGGAAAATGAATACTATATGCAGGCTCTGACAACTCTTGCAGCAGAGTTTAAAAAGCTTGAGGCTGAAAATATTCCGATAATCTGGCGTCCGCTCCACGAAGCAGAAGGCAGTGGCGGAGAAACAGGTTCATGGTTCTGGTGGGGCAGAGAAGGTTCTGAGGCTTATAAGAAACTCTGGATTTATACATATAAAACCCTCACAGAAGATTTTGACTGCCACAACCTTATCTGGGAATGGAACAGCTATGCTTATTCTACATCTAAAGACTGGTATCCGGGCGATGAATATGTAGACCTTATAGCTTATGATAAATACAACTGCACAGACTGGTCATCAGGAAGTCCCGTTCTGACTCATAATGACAGTGCTATAAGCGGTACATTCTATAATCTCGTAGATATGTATGAAGGCAAGAAAATGATAGCTATGTCTGAAAATGACAGCATACCTACTCTTGAAAACCTGCTTGCAGAAAAAGCCGGCTGGCTCTATTTCTGCCCATGGTATGACGGCGGTTCAGACAATATAAACTTCCTTTCAAACCCTGTATTCAATACTGTTGAGGATTTGACAACAATGTATCAGAGCGATTACTGCATTACTCTTGATGAACTTCCCGCAAATCTTTACAGCTATGAATCATCAGGAAATACTGACCCGACAGATCCGACATCAACTACTGCTACTACTGCAAAGCCGACAGGAACTACAACAACTACTACAACCACAGAACCTGCTCCCGAACCTGAAGTATACAAGCTTGCAATCAAGACAAACGGCGGTAAAAAGCTTGATGTAAATATTAAGATGACTCCTGCAAGCTATGAACTTGCAAACGGCTGTTTCGGATACGCTGACGGTATGGACTGGATTTCAACAGAATGGGAAGTTACTGAATTTGACAAGGACGGTAATGCCGTTGTATCATTTGATATTCCCGATGGTGTTGAAAATCTTGAATTCCAGATTTGGTGGCCTAATTCCGAAACTGATGCAGCATCATGTATAGCAACAAGTTACAGCATTGACGGAACAGTTACAGACCTTAATACACCTTCAGATGTATTATATGGAGATGCTAACGGCGACGATTCAGTTGACGTTGCAGACGTTGTTGCAGTAGCCGCATATGTAGGCTCACCTGCTGAAAACAAGCTTTCAGAAAAAGGTCTTGCAAATGCTGATGTACAGGGTAACGGTGATGGCATTACAGCAAATGACGCTCTTGCAATTCAGCAGTATCTTGCAAATATTATAAAATCACTTCCGGTCAAGGAATAATTTACAGAAAATAAGGGCGACCCGAAAGGGTTGCCCTTTATATTTATATAACCATTCCGCCGTTTACTCCAAGAATCTGCCCTGTTATAAATGATGCTTTTTCAGATGCTAAAAACATTACGGAATCGGCAATATTTTCGGGTGTTCCGAAAATTCCGAGCGGAATATCTTCTTTTATAAGTCTTAAATCTTCATCGGAAAAATTTCTGTTCATATCGGTGAGGATAAATCCGGGGGAAACGCAGTTCACACGTATTCCGGAGGGAGCGACTTCCTTTGCAAGAGCCTTTGTAAATCCGATAACTCCCGCCTTTGATGCCGAATAGTCAACTTCGCATGATGCTCCGCATTCTCCCCACATAGAAGAGATGTTTATAATTACTCCCGATTTTCTTCTAATCATATCGGGAAGAACTGCACGGGAACAGTTAAGAGTTCCTCTGAGATTAACATCAAGTATTCTGTCTGCATTTTCGGGTGATATATAATCAAAAGTATTTATTTCTGATATTCCCGAATTGTTTACAAGCAAATCGATACTTCCTGTTGATTTTAAAGCATTATTTACGCTTTCATGGTCGGAAACGTCAAATTTCACTGCAATTCCGTTTATCTCATTTGCAAGCGACAAGGCTTTTTTTTCTGATGAATTGTAGTTGATATATACAAGGTAGCCGTTTTCGGAAAGAATACGGCAAACGGCACTTCCTATTCCGCCCGAACCGCCCGTTACAAGAGCCTTTTTCATAAAAAAATCACCCTCTTGAAAATTATGAAAATACATGATATAATATATAAAAAATTATGAAATGAGGTATACTCAATTGGATAACAAAAAACTTGAAAGAATAAATTTTCTTGCAAAAAAATCAAAAACGCAGGGGTTGACCGATGAGGAAAAGCGTGAACAGACTGAACTCCGTAACGAATACCGTGAGGCTTTCAGAAGAAGTTTATCATCACAGCTTGAAAACACATACATCGTAGAACCCGACGGCACAAAGCACAAGGTACAGCGTCATGACTGATTGTAATAATCTTTACAGAAAAGCTGTTGAATCAGCGGAAAAATCATATTCGCCCTATTCACGTTTCAGAGTAGGCTCGGCACTTCTGACATCTGACGGAAAAATATTCACAGGCTGTAATATAGAAAATTCTTCATATTCGCTTACAGTCTGTGCGGAGCGTACAGCAATATTCAAAGCAGTTTCGGAGGGAATATCCGATTTTGAGGCAATAGCAATATACGGCACTGAAAACCCATGTACACCATGCGGAGCTTGTCTGCAGGTTATGAGTGAATTCTGCAATCCGGATTTTAAAATAGTTCTTTCTGATGGAGTTCATACTCTGGGAGAATTTCTTCCGAATGTTTTCAGACTGGAAAAATAATCAGTTTTTATACATTTCTTCAAGCCATTTTATAAGTTCAGCAAAGCCTTTTTCTGAATTTTCAAATTCCTTTTCGTTTTCTATTTCGGCTTTCATAGAACATAATTTTCCGTGCCACGTAAGGCACTTTATAGTATCGGCAGTAATGATTTTATAGCTGAAATCTCCCTTGCTCCCGCTGTAATCGTTTCCCGACTTGAAATAATAATATTTAGGAATATCAAAAATTTCCGACACACTCATATTCTTTCTCCTTTTCAAGAATGTTTATAACTTCTTCAAGATTTTCGCACAGACCACAGAGCATTGATTTTGTATCATCATCGGGATAAGTGAGGTCAGGAATCATTATGGGCTTGCATTTTGCAGAGTATGCGGATTTTATGCCGTTCGGGGAATCCTCAAGAGCAATACATTCATATGGTTCAAGACCAATTTCACGGCAGGCAGTAATATATATATCGGGAGCAGGCTTGCCGTTTTCAATCATATCACCGCCGATAATTTTTTCAAAGAAATCAAAGGCATTTATTTTTCTGAGATATTTTTCGGCACGTTCAATAGGGTTGGCAGTTGCAACAGCTGTTTTATAATCATTCTGTTTCAGATATTCAAGAAGTTCAAAAAGACCTTTTTTTGTTTCAATGCCATTTTTTTCTATGTAATCATTCATAAGCTCAATGCGTTTTTGACGGATTGCGTAATAATCAAAAGTTTCACCGAATATATTTTTTAAGTAAGATTCTGCAAGAGTATGCGAAAGGCTTCTCATTCTGTATAAAATTTCATCAGTCATATTAAACCCGTATTCAAGAGCAGATTTCTTCCAGAATCTTGCAAGAAGTTTTTCGGTATCAATCATAAGTCCGTCCATATCAAAAATAATACCTTTAATCATTGTTTTCCTCCTGAACTGGTTTTACACTTCTGATAGTATCAATGAAACTGTCTCTGAAATCGGGATAGCTTCCGGAATCTGATTTACAGGTAATAACATAAACGGTTGAGGGTTTATTTATCGGGTCATTGAAAAATCCGACAATGCAGGACATGGAAAGAACATCATTTTTCCCGTTTATTTCGTAGTCAAATTCAGTTACAATTCCTTTAAGACCGTTTATATTTATTTCCTCCTGATTTATTTCAGTGTATTTGTCAGCAACACTCTGATAAAGTTCCTTTGAATATGTTACATATGCATTAAGGCTTGAAACGCTTTCACTGAGACTGTCCTCATTTACTATTATGGAGGCATTATCACAGATATAAGCAGTATTGTTGCTTTTGGTTGAAGTTGCCGAAAATGAATCCGGTATTGAGAAGTCTATATCGGGTTCAAAGAGAGGGAGCATTATTTCAGAATTTCCTGACGAAGTATTCGGAACGGTTTCACAGCTACAAAGCATAAAAATAAGCACTGAAATCAGTGCAGGAAGTATGTAAAGCTTTCTCATATGTTTTTTACCTCACAAGGCAAGTATTATTTATGCGGAAAGCCGTTTGCTTTCCGCATTGAAAGTCATAAAAAAGTGACCAGACCGATAAGCCGGGTTCTGTCGTGTACGGCAATTTATCTAGGCGTATCGTTGCCGGTACGCTCAAGCCGTCATTACTTTGTATCCGCCGAGCAGACGTTGAAGATACAAAGCACCAATAGACGTTGCATCAGGTAGGGTTTACATAGCAGTGCAGTCTCCTGCACTCTGGTGAGCTTTTACCTCGCCTTTCCACCTTTACCGCAGTATAAAAAAATACTGAGGAAGTATATTTCTGTTGCACTTGCCCTTAGGTCGCCCTCGGCTGTCGTTAACAGTTACCTTGCTCTGTGATGCCCGGACTTTCCTCGTAAACTGAAAAACGTTTCCGCTGCCGTATAGTCTGGTCACTGGAATATTATAATATATTTTTTCTGAAAAGTCAAGCATTATTTCAGAATATAAATTTATTGTTAAAATGCACAAGTAATCATATGGAAAATAAATATTTTGCACAATTATTTTGTTTTTCTTTAAAAGTTCTTTGACATTTGGGAAATTTGTGTTATAATAATAAGTAAGCTTGTATTTATTATAGCATTATTAAGTTTTGTAAAGGATTTGATTTTTTTATGCCTAAAATTATTGCTGTTACATCTGGAAAGGGCGGTACAGGCAAATCAACAATCTGTGCCGGACTTGGATATACACTCGCAAAACAGGGTCACCGTACCCTCATTATTGAACTCGATTTCGGACTCAGATGCCTTGATATTATGCTCGGTATGGGAGGAGAAGTCCCTTTTGATTTGAGTGATGTTGTCAGCGGAAAAAAAGCACCCCTTGACGCTATCGCTCAGGTTAAAATGGCAAGCAATCTTAGTATTCTATGTGCTCCCCGCAATCCGTTTTCAACTGTTACTGTCGAACAGATTACCCAAATATGCAATTCTGTTAAAAAATACTTTGAATTTATTATAATAGATACCGGTGCAGGTATAAATTCACATGTATTTGACATAGTGGCACAGTCAAACCTTATACTTATTGTAACAACTCCCGACCCCGTATGCGTCAGAGATGCAAATATGATGTCCGATGAGTTTTACCACAGAGGCAACAAAAGCCAGCGACTTATTATAAATAAGGTTAATCATAAGATTATCGGAAGTTCTCTCGTTTCAAATCTTGACGAAATAATCGATACAATAGGCGTTCAGCTTATAGGAGTAATTCCGGAGGATTTTCCTCTTACCGTTGCAACAGGAAAGGGCGAACCTATCCCTACAAACTGTGAAAGTCTCCGTGCCTTTGATGCAATTTCAAAAAGACTTCAGGGAGACTATATTCCGCTGACAATTAAAAATGCCTGATAAAAAAGCATTTTTATTATACAAAAAACTGGAAAGGAATGAGAAAAATGCAAATAGCAATTATTGCACATGATGCAAAAAAAGAACTTATGGTACAGTTCTGCAGTGCATACTGCGGTATTCTTTCAAAGCATAAACTTTGTGCAACAAACACAACGGGCAAGCTCGTAAGCGAAGCAACAGGTCTTAATATAAGAAGATATCTCAGCGGTCGTGGAGGAACTGAACAGATTATCGCCCTTCTTGCCTGCAATGAAGTGGACGTACTCCTGTTTTTCAGAGACCCTATAAATCCCCATTCAAATGATTCTGTCAACGATATGAATCTCCTCAGATTGTGCGATGTGCATAATGTTCCGGTAGCAACTAATGTAGCTACGGCAGAAGCTATTATATTCGCACTCGAAAGAGGCGACCTCGACTGGAGAGAAATGGGCAAGCCTGTTATCTGAAAATTCAGCAGTTCTTATTGTCCCTGATTTTCTTGGGGACAATTTTGATTTTTAAACTTATTTATTCATCGAAAGGAAAATGTTTCTATGGCACTTAATATAAAGCGTCCTAACGGTGTACAGGATATAACACCTAAGAATATTCACAAATGGCACACTGTCGAAAAAATCGCAAAGGATAATGCCGAAAGTTTCGGATTTAAAGAAATAAGAATCCCTACTTTTGAAAATACCAATCTTTTTTTGCGTTCAGTCGGTGAAACTACTGACGTAGTTCAGAAAGAAATGTATACAGTAATGGCAAAGGAAACCAAATATACGCTCCGCCCCGAAGGTACTGCCGGAACTATCCGTGCAATGCTTGAAAACGGACTTCTCAACGATGCTATGCCTCAGAAAGTTTTCTATATACTTTCATGTTTCCGCCACGAAAGAACCCAGCAGGGAAGATTACGTGAATTTCATCAGTTCGGCGTTGAAATGGCAGGAAGTCAGCTCCCCTCGGCAGATGCGGAAGTTATTTCCCTTGCAAACAGTATTCTTAATCACCTTGGACTTAAAAATATTGAGCTTTATATAAATTCAATAGGCTGTCCGGAATGCCGTGCAGAATATCACAAGGCTTTAAGAGCTTTTTTTGAAACAAAAAAAGATAAGCTTTGCAGTACTTGTCTTTCAAGACTTGAAAAAAATCCTATGAGAATCCTTGACTGTAAAAGCGAAATATGCTCCGATATAGCAAAGGACGCTCCTATAATACTTGATTACCTTTGCGATGAATGCCGTGAACACTTTGAAAAACTTCAGAAATATCTGAAAAATATGAATATAGATTTCAAGATAAATCCGAAAATTGTAAGAGGTCTTGACTATTACACAAAAACTGTTTTTGAATTTGTTTCCTCTGACATAGGAGCTCAGAGTACAGTATGCGGTGGCGGAAGATATGACGGTCTTATTGAACAGCTCGGCGGAAAACCTACTCCCGCACTTGGCTTTGCAATGGGACTTGAAAGAATTATAATGGTTATGGAAAATCAGAACTGCGATTTCCTTCAGCCACGCACATGTGACCTGTATATAGTTCCGATGGACGAGCAGGCAGTTGAAAAGGCTATGACAATAACAAAGAAACTCCGTGAATATGGCTACTGGGTTGAATATGATGTTGTTGGCAGAACACTTAAAGCACAAATGAAATATGCCGATAAGATTAATGCATCATTTACGCTTGTACTCGGAGAAAATGAACTTGTATCAAATAAGGCAAAGGTCAAGAATATGAATACAGGCGAACAGCTTGAGCTTGACCTTGATGACAAATTTGCTGACAGATTCGATGCAATATGCGTTGACAATATGCTTGGCAATCTTGACCAGTTAATTGCAAAGGACGAATAAAAAAGTCAGGGCGACTGTTTTGGTCGCCCGTTTTTTATCAGCTTGATTTTTTTGCCTTTGCCTTTTCTGTGAATTTCTTTCCGTATACAAGGAATCTTTTGTGAACACATTCGCCTATTTTTCCGGTATCATCAAAAGCTTCGCACCTGAATGTAATTTCTCTGCCGTTTACTTCCGTTACTTCTGATTTAACAGTAACGGTCATATTTTCGGGAGTAGCTGATATATGCTTTATATTTATTTCAGTGCCGACAGTAGTCTCATCATTTTCAAGATATTCAGCAATACAGATACAAGATACCTTTTCCATAAGCACAGCCATAGCGGGAGTAGCAAATACTTCAAGGCTTCCGCTTCCTACATTTACGGCAAGCATGGATTTTTCAACGGTCTGTGAAAATTCAGCAGTTATTCCTATCGGGATATTTTTCATTCTTCGGTCTCCTCTGTATTAAGTTTTTCTTCCGGAATCGGATTTGATGAAATCAAATCACCTATAACACGGTCATAAGTCAGCATATCAAGTTCATGATTATGTTCGGCGGAATTGTCATAGTTTGTTGAATATATCGGAATTTCCTCAAAATATTCATTCATTTTCTGAATAAATTCATCTCTTGGAGCGTCTATAATATTCATCAGCATATAGGGAACGTAGAAAAATGAAAATTTTTCTTCCGGAACTGATGAAAAATCTGCATTATAGTTACTCCAGAGGAGATATTTCTGTTCGTATATTACACTGCAGTTTTCACCATTAATTCCGAGCTGTTCATATACTCCCGAACCGCCCTTTAATGAGGGAAAATGGTCACCGACCATAAATACGAGAGTAGGTTCATCAAGCTGTTCAAGCTTTCCGAGAAAATCCGAAAGACCTTCATTAGTATGCTGAACCCACTGGAGATAGTTTTCAAATTCTGCATCGGGATTTTCGCCCTGGTCATAAGGCTGATGATTCTGCATTGTAGTTGTGTGAATATACATAGGCGAATCGCTTTCGTTCAGGAGCTTTTCAATCTGATTGAATACTGTTGAATCATCAATATATGTTCCGTAATGTTCAACTGGTACGGTAAAATCCTCGTCAAAAATCATCTGGTCGAATCCGAATCTTGAATATACTCTCTGACGGCTGTAAAATGAACCTGTAAAGGGGTGAATATATGCCGTATTATAGCCCCAGTCCTTATAGTATTGAGCCATAGCAGGCTGTTCTCTCTCGGCGAGAACTCTTTGAGGCATATTAGGGTCATTCAGTGAACGAACAGGCAGACCGAAAAGAAGTTCAAATTCCGAACGCACCGTGAAGCTTGCATATGTAGGGGAAATAATGGTTCCGGAATGACCTTCCGCACAGGCTTCGTCGAATTTTTCATAATATTTATCATCAACATTGAGTTCATCAAACGCACGGAAATCAGCATAGGATTCGCTCATAATAACAATTACATTAGGTTTCTGACCGCCGTTGAAATCGCCTGACTCAATATTTTCAGATTTAAGAATACTGTTTATAGTATCTTCAGAATAGGAATCGGGTTCAACAAGTCTGTTTTCAAAGCTTTCGGAGGCAGTTTCAACAAGAAATGCAAGCAGGCTGTTGCTTTCAAATTTTTCATTAAGCAGGAATGTATTGCTTGCAGAGGTTGTATCGACATCAAATATAGAGTATACAGATGTTGAAAATGACGGTATCACTATAAGCGAAACGCATGGCAATGCACAGAATCCGGCAGTTAAACAGCGTTTAATAGGTTTCATGTGCATTTTTGGATTGAAGTAGAATGCAATAGCTATAAATGCGATTGCAATGAGGTAATATATAATAAGCCTCGGAGTGATTTTGATGTATGCAAAAGATGTCAGGCTTTTTACGCTTTTGAAAAGTTTCATATCCGAAAGAATCAGATGATTTCCGTTAGTGCCGTACTTGAAAAGTTCCACGGTGCTTAAAAGCATATATATTGTGCCGTGTACAAGCATGGCAAGCCAGCCTTTTTTTACAATCGCAAGAATCATATAGAAGATAAGCGATGCAACAATAAAGTTAAAAAGCATAACACTGGGACGTTCCGCAACAAATTTCAGAAAGCTTGAAACATATTTTGCCTGATTGATTTCCGCCATACATGATATGAATATGGGAAAAATCAGAATTAAAAGCATATTGAGGTGCTTATATTTTTCCGTATTTTTATCACGGACAAGATTAAGCCTATGAATTTTAGTTTTCATAGCGGTTTTTAAATCAATAAATTTCTGTTTCATCTTATTCCTTCCTTCGCATTAAAAAAGAGAATGTTTTTTATGTACTATTAAATATATCATAAAAAAAACGAAAATTCAAGTGAAGGAAAAAATTATCATCGATTTGTCATAATTCTTGTATCTCTTGTAGAAAACAGATATTATCAACAAGAATTTTAGTGTGTATTTCACAAAATTATTTAAGCCAGCCGTTTTTATGAGCATCATTAACTATTTCGTTTACATAATTCCAGAGGGTTTCCGAACCGTCTTTCATATAGGAATTTCGTTCAAGAACCTGATTTCTATATATTCCGTGTTCCTGCCATGCAATACCATGCTTTTTATAGTTAAGAGTAAGAGGCTGAACATGGTCAAGAACATTTGCGAATTTTGATTCGGGAGTTTTGCGTTCTTCAAATTCGTTCCAGAGTGAGAGCATTTCGTCACGCTGGTCATCGGGGAGAAGTCCGAAAATTCTTTCGGAGGCTTTTTCTTCACGTTCCCTTTTGGATTTGTACCCCTCACTGTCGTAATAGTAAGTATCACCTGCATCTATTTCAACAATATCATGAATTAAAAGCATTTTAACAGTTTTCAGAACGTCAACAGGTTCATCAGAATATTCAGCAAGAATAAATGCAAGTACAGCAATATGCCAGCTGTGTTCGGAATCGTTTTCCTTTCTGTCCTCATTAAGAACGTAAGTCTGACGGTAAATATTTTTGAGCTTATCGATTTCAGTAATAAAATCTATTTGCTTTTTAAGTCTTTCATTCATCGGAACTGTCCTCCTGATTCGATTTGCAGAAAGCTGAATATAAATCACTTTTTCTTAGTCCGTATTCTTTCGCAATGGCTTTGCATGCATTAACAGGTTTTTCACCGGCATCAACAAGATTTCCGACCTGCTTCAAAGCATTTTCAATGCTTATGTTATCTGATTCGGAATTTTGTTTGCCTTCGATTACAAGAACATATTCGCCTTTCGGTGATTTTAAACTATAATATTCAACAGCCTCTGAAATTGTCATTCTGAGGACTTCCTCATAAACTTTAGTAAGTTCACGGCAGAGCGAAATTTTTCTGTCACCGAAATATTCAAGCATATCCTTAAGAGTAGAAATCAGCTTGTGCGGAGCTTCATAGAATATCATGGTACGCTTTTCGTCTTTAAGGGATTCAAGATGTTCAAAACGTTGTTTTTTGGTAACTGACAAAAAGCCCTCAAAAGTAAATCTTGATGTATTCAATCCCGATATTGCAAGAGCCGATACAACTGCACTTGCCCCCGGCACTACCTTTACATCAATATTTTTTTCATAGCATATTTTAACGAGATTTTCCCCGGGGTCAGATATGCATGGCATACCGGCGTCGGTAACGATACCGGCGTTTTCACCGTTAAGTATTCTTTCCGTTATGCGGTCTGCAACTTCACGACCGCTGTGTTCGTGATAGCTTACAAGTGGCTTGTGAATATCGTATCTTGAAAGGAGTTTAAGCGTTACCCTTGTATCTTCCGCACATATGAAATCTACTTTTCTGAAAGTTTCAAGCTGTCGGAGAGTTATATCTTCCATATTGCCTATGGGAGTTCCTATTACATATAAAGTACCCATTATTCACACTCTTTTCCGATTTGATAAATTTCTTTCAGTTCATTGCTTTTCATATAGAGAGGAGGTTCTACTTTAAGAAAAGGCTTTGAACCCTTTTTACCCTCTATAAGAAAAAGCCACGGACTCTGTTCGGGATTGTTGGCAACAAAGCGTATGCGTTTAGGTTCGATATCGTTTGATTTCATAGCGGTTATGACATCGGCAAGACGTTCGGGGCGGTTGCACATGCAGAGTCTTCCGCCGAATTTGAGTAGCTTTGACGCTGAACGGCATACATCATCGATATTGCACATAATTTCATGACGGGCAATTTTCTGTGCAGTGATACTGCTTTCGATTCCGGCATTGGTAGCCTTATAGGGCGGATTGCATATAACCAAATCAAGCTGACCTTTCGGAGCATTATCCCACAGGATTTTTAAATCGGCAAGTACGGGAACAATATTTTTTACATTGCTTGCCTCTATACCTTTTTTGAGCTGTTCGATTGCACTTTCCTGAATATCGACTGCGTATGTAATCTGAGGGGGATTTTTTTTCTGCATAATCATCGGAATAATTCCGCAACCTGTACCCAAATCGCATACTTTGTCTTTCATGCGGTAGTTTGAAAAGTATGTGAGGAGAAATGCATCAGTTCCGAAACGGTGTTCGGAACTTGCACATACAAATATATTGTCAGTAAGCTTTTCCATAGAGTAATCCGTCATATTATAGTACCGCCTCCCACAACAATATCGCCGTCATAAAATACAACTGCCTGACCTTTTGTGACAGCTCTCTGCGGATTTTCAAATTCAACATGATATATTCCGTCACCCTTGTATGAAAGTATTGCTTTCTGTTCGGTCTGGCTGTATCTTGTTTTTGCGGTAATTTGCAAAGGCTTTTCGAGAGTATCAAACGGGATTAAATTAACGTCACACGCATCGAGTGAATTTGTATACAAATCGGATTCACTGCCTATAATTACCTGATTTTTCTGAATATCTTTTTTTACTACATATGCAGGCTTGCCGAGAGATATTCCCAGACCTTTACGCTGACCTATTGTGTAGTTTATAATTCCCTTATGCTTTCCGAGAATTTTTCCGTCAGTGCTTATGAAATCGCCTTCAGGAATGTTTATATTCTTGAATTTTCTTATAAATGATGAATAATCACCGTCAGGCACAAAACATATATCCTGACTGTCGGGCTTATGTGAATTGACAAGTCCGTAATTGTCTGCAATTTCACGTACTTCATTTTTAGTTAAGTTTCCAAGTGGAAAAAGTGTATGCTTAAGCTGTTCCTGTGTGAGGGAATATAATACATATGTCTGGTCTTTTGACCTGTCTTTTGACCGCTTTAACAAATATCTTCCGGAATTTTCATCAAAATCTATAACGGCATAGTGACCTGTTGCTATATAGTCAAAATCGAGTTCCTTTGCACGTAACAGCATTTTATCAAATTTTATATGCCTGTTGCATTCAATACATGGGTTTGGAGTGCCTCCGGAGAGGTAACATTCAGCGAAAGGATTTATAACACATTCCCTGAATTTATCCTTGAAATTAAAAACAATATGTTCAAATCCGAGCTTGTATGCGACACTTCTTGCATCTTCGACATCGGATAAAGCACAGCATGTCTTGTTAGTTTTTTCAGCTTCAATAATATCCTCATTTGAAAACAGCTTTAACGTTACGCCTGTAACATCATAGCCCATATTGCGGAGCAGAAGTGCCGACACTGAACTGTCAACGCCTCCGCTCATACCAACCATAACTTTTTTCATTATATAAATTACCAGTCCTTTATAATATTTTCAAGTTCAATAAGATTATATATAAATCTGTCAGCAAGCTTTATTATTTCGGGAAAATCATTTTTATTGAAATCATCGTATACTGCAACAGTAGGAAATCCTGCTCTGACAGTAGTCTGAACGCAGTGCAGGGAATCCTCAACAACAAGCGTTTCGGAAATTTCGGTATTCATAAGCTTTGAACACGCTATATAAATATCAGGAAATTTCTTGCTTTTCGGAATATCCTCTCCGGTGAGAATAAATTCAAACCTGTTGCCTATATTATATCTCTGGAGAAGTGCCTCCGTAAGTATTCTGTGGGTTGAAGTAGCTATGCAGAAAGGAATATTATTTTCTTCGAGAAAGTTCAGAATATTCAGAGCATTTTCTTTCAGATTTATTTCATATCTGTACTGATTGAATACTGTCTGTGCGACTTCATTCGTAATTTCTTCAGATGTTTTATCAAGGCCGAGTGTTTTTATAAAAAAATCCGATGACTGTTCAATAGTCATAGTTTTAAGCTTTTCGGAAATTTCCGGAGTATAGACGCCTCCGTATTTTTCAATAATTTTTTTATCTACATCGCACCATACATGCATGGAATCGGCAAGAGTGCCGTCCAAATCGAATATAACAGCCTTTATCAGAGAAAATTCCCCCTTTGTTATTTTTTTAATATTATACCACAGCGAACTGCTTTTGTCAAACAAAATCCCCGTAATGTAAATTATTACAGTACGGGGAAAAATTTTTTTTGCACTAAGCTATTGATTTTTGATGTTGCAAAGTGTTATAATAAGGTCAGTGTTTTTCGGAAATAAGAGCGAGAGTATCTCTTGCAATAAGGAGTTCTTCATTTGTAGGAACTACCCAGACTTCTGTCTTTGAATCGGGAGTGGAAATCTTCTGGAGTTTTCCTTTAGTTGCATTGTTTACTTCCTTATCGATTTTGATTCCGAAAAATTCCATATCAGAGCAGGAATTTTCTCTTGTAGGAGCATCATTTTCACCGATACCGCCTGTAAATATTACAGCATCAAGACCGCCCATAGCAGCAGTATAAGCACCGATGTACTTCTTGATTTCGTATGTAAGCATATCGCATACAAGCATGGATTTTTTGTCGCCTTCCTTTGCGGCAGCGGAAATTTCACGGTTATCGGAGGATATTCCGGAAAGTCCGAGGAATCCTGATTTCTTATTCATATAGTTGCTCATTTCAGCGGGAGTAAAACCGTGCTTCTGTGCTACGAATGTTACGGCAGAGGGGTCAACGCTTCCTGTACGAGTACCCATTACAACACCGTCAAGGGGAGTGAATCCCATTGAAGTATCAATTGATTTACCGCCCTTTACAGCAGTGATTGATGAACCGTTGCCGAGGTGACATGAAACGATTTTCAAATCCTTTATATCCTTGCCCATAGCCTTTGCAAGTGCAGAAGTAACAAATCTGTGGGAAGTTCCGTGGAAACCGTATTTTCTTACATGATATTTTTCGTAATCCTCATAAGGGAGTCCGAACATATAAGCATGTTCCGGCATAGTCTGGTGGAAAGCAGTATCAAATACAACAACCTGCGGAACATTTTCGGGAATAACCTTTTTGCATGCTCTGAGTGCAAGAGCGTGGGGGTGATTATGTACGGGAGCGAGTTCACTGAGTTCATCGATTTTGTCAATAACTTCGTCAGTAACAAGGGTAGTTTTATCGAAAACTTCAGCACCCTGTACTATTCTGTGGCCTACTGCGGAAATTTCGTCCATACTCTTTATAACGGCATAATCGCCTGTTGTAAGAGTTTCAACAAGTTTCTGGAATGCTTCGGTGTGAGTGGGGAAATCACAGTCAGCTTCAAGCTTTCTGCCGTCACCTGTCTTGTGTGAGATATGGCCGTCAATACCGATTCTGTCGCAGTTTCCCTTAGCGATAACGCTTTCGTCTTTCATATCAATAAGCTGATATTTAAGAGATGAACTGCCTGCATTAACTACTAAAATAATCATTAATAAACAAATCCTTTCAAAAAAATAGTCTGCAAGATAATTATATACTTTTTTGTCTGATTTTGCAAGGGTTTTTTGCATTTTTAATATATTCAACAAAAGCCCGTCAAGGAGGAGATTTTTATAAAAGTAACCGGAATTATATGTGAATACAATCCTTTTCACAACGGACATCTTCATCATATAGAGGAAACAAGAAAGAACGGTGCAACGCATATAGTAGCTGTAATGAGCGGGAATTTCGTTCAGAGAGGCGATATTGCTGTAATGAATAAGCTTGACCGTGCAAAGCTTGCAGTAAAGTCGGGAGCAGACCTTGTAATTGAAATACCTGTGCCGTACTGTCTTGCACCGGCAGAAATATATGCAAAAGGTGCAGTATATCTTTTAAGTGTTATGGGTGTTGCAGATGAAATTTCTTTCGGAAGCGAATGCGGTGATATTGAAAAGCTTGAAAAGGCTCTTGAAATTTCCGATAAGGCAGTAAAAAACAATCTCGGTGATATACATGAGCTTATGGAAAAGGGTTACACATATCCACGTGCATTGACTTCAATAGTTATGAGGTACAGCGAGGAGGCAGGGGAAACAATTCTTCAGCCTAATAATATCCTTGCCATTGAATATATGAGAGCCTTAAAAAAATATGCTCCGGATATGGGGAAATTTACGGTCAAAAGGAAAAGCGTTCCGCATGACGGTGGATTTTCCGACGACGGATTTGCAAGTGCATCATATATAAGGGAACAGCTTAAAACGGGATTTGATACTATTGAAAACTATACAACTCCTTTATGGAGCAGTGCGGTAAGAACGGCATCTGAAAACGGTGAACTTGCTGATATAAACCGCCTTGAGAGAATTATATTATATAAGCTCCGCACGGTCAGTCCGGAAGAAATTTCTGATATATGTGATATTTCAGCCGGAATGGACAAGAGAATATATAATGCAAGAATGTCAGGTTCTCTTGATGAGCTTGAATTTACCGTGAAATCAAAAAATTATACCATGTCAAGAATAAGACGTGCATTGCTTAATATTCTCATAGGCATAAAAAAAGATGATATAAAAATTCTTCCTCCTTATATAAGGATTCTTGCCTCCAATGAAAGAGGCATAGACATTCTTTCTGAAATGAAAAGAAAATCCGTTCTTCCTTACAATACATCACTTGCAAAGCTTGCGGAAATAAGCCCCGAGGCTGAACGTTTTACACAGCTTGAGGCAAGAGCATCTGATATATATGGACTTGGTCTTTATAAAATACAGTCTGCTCAGAAAGATTACCGTTCCAAATTTGTGATAGATTTGGATTAAAAAGTTTTTTCATACAAGGAGTTTTAAAAAATGAATAAGTTTAAAATGCCTGTTCTTCCGGCAGTCCTTGCATTATGTATTCTTTCCTCATGCGGAGATTACGGAGAAAATAAACAGACATCAGTAATACGTCATCAGACTGTTCCGTCAGTAACATTTCAGACATATGCAACGACATCTGATATAACCCAGACCGAAACTGTTGTGACTAAGGTTACTGAACCGCCCGATGTTCCGAAAATAATAAAGGTCAGCAGTGCGGGAGCTTTCAGTGATGAAGAAATTCCGGAAGAATATTATATAGAAGTTGAACCGGTTTATCAGGAACCCGAACTGCCGGCAGGATGTGAAATAACTTCCCTTGCAATGCTCCTTAATTATCTCGGATTTGATGTCGATAAGGTTGATTTGTCCGATAATTATCTTAAAAAAAATTATGACTATACGGAAAATTTTTATGAAGCTTTTGTAGGAAATCCAAAGGATAGTACAGGATTCGGGTGTTATTCTCCGGTAATTGCCGAATCAGCACAGAAATATCTTGAGGATATGGACAGTGATTTTGATGTTTATGACCTTACCGGAAGTGATTTCAGTGACCTTTTTTATTATATAGCCAATGACAAGCCTGTTGTAGTATGGGCAAGCATGAGTCTTGTTGATGTGAGATATTACAATGCATGGACTATGGAGGCCAACGACGAGGAAGTATGGTGGTATGAAAACGAACACTGTATGCTTCTGACGGGATATGATACTTATAATAATACGGTAACAGTATGTGACCCCCTTAAAGGTGAATATACATATGATATGTACAGATTTGAAGAAATTTACAACCAGCTTGAAAAACAGGCAATAACTATATATTAATTCGTTTCAAAAAAAATTGTACTTTTTTTACAGTTTTTCTATTGACTTATTCTGATTTTTGTATTATAATATGAATATGAAATTTTTTGATTTTTTGTTTATGAAATTAAACCACAATTTAAGGAGTGATTCTATGAAAAGAATTCTTTTTGCAGCATCTGAATGTGTACCGTTTATCAAAACAGGCGGTCTTGCCGATGTTGTAGGTGCTTTGCCGAAATATCTTGACAAAAATCAGTTTGACGTAAGAGTAATAATGCCTTATTATACTTGTATCCCGTCAAAATTCCGTGACAAGTTCAGATATGTCACCCACTTCTATATGGACTTCGGAAAGAGAATTGTAGGTACTCATGTGGGCATAATGGAGTATGAATATGACGGAGTAAAATTCTACTTTGTTGACAATGATTACTACTTCAAATGCAATACACCCTATTCATCAGACCTCAAATGGGATATTGAACGCTTTACATTCTTCTGCAAGGCAGTCCTTGCAATAATGCCGGTAGTTAATTTCTGTCCGGACATAATTCACTGTCACGACTGGCAGGCATCACTTATTCCGGTATTCCTCAAATCAACCTTTGCATCACACCCGTTCTACAATCATACAAAATCGATTATGACTATACATAACCTCAGATTTCAGGGTATATGGAATATTGATACTTTCAAGTATAACACAAATCTTCCGGATTATATGTTTACTCCGGACAAGCTCGAATACAAGAAAGATGCAAACATGCTCAAGGGCGGACTTGTATATGCCGACTACATAACAACTGTTTCCGAAACATATGCGGACGAAATAAAATATCCTTTCTACGGCGAGGGTCTCGACGGCTTGCTAAGAGCAAAGAAAATGCAGTTGAGAGGTATCGTCAACGGAATAGATTATAATATTTTCAATCCTGCTACTGATGAACATATTTATGCTAAGTATTCAAATAAAAGCTTCAGAAAGGGCAAGGCTGAAAACAAGAGAAGACTTCAGGAACAGCTCGGACTTCCTCAGAATCCCAACAAGTATATGATTGCGATTATTTCAAGACTTACTGACCAGAAAGGTCTCGACCTCGTTCAGTATGCTATCGAAAGAATTCTTGATTCAAATACACAGCTTGTTGTAATCGGAACAGGCGAGAGCAGATATGAAAACATGTTCAAGCATTATGCATGGAAATACAAGGACAGAGTTTCCGCAAATATCCTCTACTCCGATGACCTTGCACACAAGCTCTATGCCGGTGCTGATGCAATGCTTGTACCGTCACTCTTTGAACCCTGCGGACTTACACAGTTAATGTCACTCAGATACGGAACTGTCCCGATTGTAAGAGAAACAGGCGGTCTTAAGGATACTGTTGAGCCGTACAACGAATTTGAGGGAACGGGCACAGGATTCTCATTCAAGAATTACAATGCCGAAGAAATGCTCAGCGTTATCAACTATTCAAAGAAAGTATTCTTTGAAACTCCTAAGGAATGGGATAAGATTGTAAAGAGAGGTATGGAAAAAGACTTCTCATGGAACAGCTCTGCAAAACAGTATGAAGGCATTTATAACTGGATGTGTTCATGGACATAATAAAATAAAAAAATCGGGCGGATTATGTTCGCCCATTTTTTGTTTTTATAGATATGAATTTATAGTATCAAGAATTTTTTTTGCATCGTCAACAGGAATAGCCTTAACGGTATGGCGTACGGAAATTTCGCTTCCGAAATATACAGATACAGTGCATTTTTTAAAGAGTCTCTGGAACGGAGACTGATTTATCTGAAACTTTGCAACCTTTTCGGGTTCGGCAATAGCAGTGTGAAATGAAAGCCCTTTTGCATAGTTTATTTGAATATAGCCGTCATTGAATGTTATACCGCTTGTAAAAAGAGCAGTAAGATTTACTATAACAGACCATAATGCAGGTATTTCAGCCATAACGGTAGCAAATACGGCAAGCTCATGAAATGCGGGAAAAAAATATGTTGTTAAGGCTGTAAGGGGAAGTATAAGAACTGATATTATTACGGAAATCCAGATATATTGCCAGAAACTTGTTAATTTCGGCTTATACTGTTTTGCTATGCTGAATCTTGCGTGAACTATGTCGGAAAGATTTTCATTGAGAGTTCTTTTTGTTATAATTGGAACGAGTACAGGCAGATTTTTTGTGTTTGAACCGTATCCCGAACAGCTTATATTTACGGACATAACTCTGAAAAGTTTCATGATTACGTTCTGACGTATATCAATATAGTTTATTTTTTTCATAAATATATTGAATCTGCGTTTTGTAATATAACCGCATTTTATTTCGATTATATCGGAATCGTGCCTTATGCTGAATCCGCTGTATCTTATCAGATTTACTATGAATGAAATAATCCATGTCGAAAGCAGAAAAATCATAATACCCCATATGACAGGCGGAACTGCCGAAACAATAAATTTTGAAGTTTCAGCTGAAATTATATCTATTGATGTTAAGATAATATCCTTTGCGATTTCACCGCCCTGAAAGAAAAATGCTCCTATATATATAATTCCTGAAAGACTGCTTGAAAATAGTGCGGAAAATAAAAATATAAGATAAAGCTTAGGCTTGTGACTGTATTTTATACTGTTCTGACGTGATACGGAGGGGATTTTTTCCATAATAGCATCAAGTGTTTTATGCTGTAATAGCAGATACATGTCATTTGAGGGAGTCGTTCCGGAACGTGTATCAGCATAGAATTTTACTGCCCTGAAAATCCGCAGATGAAAGGGGTGTTCGATAGTTACAGATGAAATATTTTTTATCGGAATATCAGTCTTTATTTTGAATATAATTCCCTGACGGTGAATAATTGAACTGTCTGTTACCGATATTAATGAAAACTTCCATTTTATATATCCGAAAAGCAGAATTACCAGTATTATAAGCAAGTCAAACCATGAACCTTTAATCCATTCATAAAGGCGATTTACATCAAGGCGGAATGCCTTTATTCCTCGCAGAAGCGGAAATATAAGAAGCCATATATTTTTAGCCGAATATTTAAGTATTTTAAGAGGGTGTTCGTGATACAGTCTAATCACTTCCTTTTGACAGTATATTCAAGCTGATTTACAACAGACCTGAAATTTCTGTTGCTTAAAAACGGAATAATCATAGTTCCGCCGTAAACATTGAGAACTATAAAGCAGAATCCTTCAAGCCGGCAGAATCCTGTTGTGATATACTGAACAGAGGATATATTGATAGTCTGTTCACGCTTGAAAAAAACTCCGTATTTTTTTGTTATAGTATCTTCGCCAAAATAAAATTCAAGATTCCGGAACATTTCCGGAAAATAAAAAAATATAAGTATTATTCCGACTGCTGAGAATATCGACATAAGAATAATCATAAGCATATAAAAGGGTATGAAAAGACGACACAATATTAAAAGAATCACTGTGATAACTGCTGTAAGGATTCTTAAGATATTCAGAGGAGTTTTGTCGGCACTGTATATTTTCAAAATAAAATCCCCCATAATTATGAATTTATATAAATATATTATACCATAAAATATTATATAATTACAAGGGGTAAAAAATGAATATAAGCAATATTTTAAAAACTGTAAACGGATATGTGTGGGGCGGAGGCTTGATATTTCTGCTTTTGTCGGCAGGAATAATTTATACTGTAAAGCTAAGGTTTATACAGTTCAGAATGATTCCGTTTCTGTTAAAGAAAAGAAATACAGAAAGTTCAGGAAGCGGAATATCACAGCTCAAAACGGTAACGTCATCGCTCGGAACGGCAATGGGTACGGGAAATATAATAGGAGTAGTCTCTGCAATAGCCATAGGCGGAGCGGGGAGCATATTCTGGATGTGGGTATCAGCATTTTTCGGAATGGCTCTTGTATATGCAGAAAATTATCTCGGAATAATTTACCGCCGTAAAGAAAAAGGCGAATGGCTTGGAGGAGCAGTTTCGTATCTTAAATACGGTGTCGGCTCTGATGTGCTTGCCGTTATGTTTTCAGTATTTTGTGTACTTGCATCATGGGGAATGGGCGGAATGGTTCAGTCAAATTCAATAGGGAATGCTCTTTCTGAATTCGGATTAGGAAAATATCTGACAGCATTTCTTGTATTTGCGACAGTATTTGCAGTAATTTCGGGAGGAATAAAGCGTATAGGAAGTGCAACGCAGATAATAATTCCGGTTCTGACCGGAATATATATAATAACATCACTTATAATCATAATAAATCACCGTGAACGTCTCGGAGAAGTTTTTAAGGAAATATTCAGTTCCGCATTTGATTTCAAATCAGCAGGCGGATTTGCCGTTTCGGTGGGAATAAGGAGAGGTATTTTTTCAAATGAGGCAGGTCTGGGAAGTTCTTCAATAATGCACAGTGCCTGCGAAAAAAGCGAACCTTCTGTTCAGGGAATGTGGAGTATATTTGAAGTATTTCTTGATACAATAGTATGCTGTACCCTTACGGCACTGGTTCTTCTTGTTACAGATACGCTTGATATAAATACAGCTTTCGGCGGAAACATATTTATAAACATATCAGTAATACTTTTTGCATTCTGCACTATAACAGGCTGGTATTACTGCGGTGAAACGTCATTCCGTCATATATCGGGCGGAAAGTACATAAAGGAATACCGTTTTGTATTTTCTCTTATAGTATCTCTCGGGGCAGTATTTTCTCTTGAAGATGTATGGACGCTTTCGGATATATTCAACGGTCTTATGGCATTTCCAAATATACTTGCACTTATTTTTCTGTGCAGAAAAGTAAAAAGATAAAGATTCTTTAAGTATAAATATCTCCTTAGCCGGCAATATTTAAGTTGATGTAATAAAACGGAGGTATATTGCTATGAGCTACTACGGTGAAAAAGGAAAATTCAGTTTCAGGGATAATTTCTGTGAGGAAACAGATATTCCGGAAATAGGAGAACTTGCGGAATTTGGAAAACTTCTCGGAAGTCTTTTCAGAAGAATTGCAGTCGGTACTGACAGTATGCTACGCATTCCCGAACTTTATGTTATTGCAGGAGGTATTGCGAAAAGCGGTTCAGATGTATTTGTTATGAATGATGTCATGCCGGTTTTCAGATACGGAATAAAGCTTGCTGAATGTGAATGCGGAGTATATCTTTGCGGAAAGGAAAAACTGCGTCTGATTTTCTTTGACAGATTCGGGATAAACATGCCTGAAAGTACTATGCAGAAAATTTACAGTCATAAATCAGCGGAAAAATTAAATAAATCCGGAAAAATAACATGTCTTGACCATATAGACGGACTTTATATAAATTCCGTTAAAGATACCATTCCGGAAAAATTCAGAGGAAATGCCGTTGTAAGCTGTGGAAACAGAAGAATTTCAGATATATGGAGAAATTTCTTTTCATCTGAAACAGGAGATATTATTTTTCAGATATCGGAGGACGGAACCCGTGTAAACTGTTACAGTACGGATTTTGGCTTTATATCTTATGAAAGACTCATCTTAGCATATTCGCTTGTTCTGTGGAAAAGGGGAGAAAAAGTAATACTCCCCGCAGATTTTCACTATGCCGGAGAGGAAATTGCAAAAAGTATAAATGCAGGATATGCATACCGGAATATATCCAATCATTCCGAAGTATATAAGCAGAAATTTACTTTCGATTCGCTTTTCCTCTGCACAGGTCTTATGAACTGCGGACAGAGCATATATGATGCAATCAGAAAAATCCCTCCTTTCTACACTGCAAAGCGTGAAATAAATGCTGATTTTTCCATGCGTGAACCCGAAAGGACTATTCTGACGACTGACGGAAAAATAAAGCTTTCAAAAAGCGGTAAAAACCGCATAACGCTTACGGTTCAGTCTATGAATATGGAAATATCCGCTGAACTCTGCGGAAAGTGGGAAAGGCTTATTCTTGAAAAAAACAGAAAATAAAACTGACTATAAGAAATCCTATTTGTAAAATTTGTATAATCACATCTTTTTTGCTTGACAGATTAGAGCTGATAACGTATAATAATATTGTATATATTTTTTCGGCTTTAATGGCGTGATTGGGATAATCTTCGCCTTTAAGATAAAACATTTCTATTTTTAATTCTTATAAGGTGCGTTGTTTCATAGTTTCTGCATTATTGTTTCTGCAAGCAAATCAGAAAATGCACCAGTACAGAAAGTGAGGTCATAAAGTGAACGAAAAGGAAAATCAAAAAAAACTTCCGGCTGTCTATAAAAGAAAGTATGTCCGCAGAAAGCCGGAACAGCAGGAAAATTCAGCTCCCGAACCAAAAAAGGAAAAAAGAGAGTCCCGAAAAACTCCCGTAAAAATTATTCCTTTGGGAGGTCTTAACGAAATCGGAAAGAATATGACTGTCTTTGAATGTTCAAACGATATGTTCATTCTCGACTGCGGTCTTGCTTTTCCGGACGCTGATATGCCCGGAGTTGATATAGTAATTCCCGATTTCACCTATGTTGAGAGAAACCGTGATAAATTAAGGGGAATTGTCCTCACTCATGGACATGAAGACCATATCGGAGGTCTTGTTTATTTTCTGAAAAAAATGAATGTCCCCGTTTACGGTACGAAGCTGACACTCGGACTTGTTGACGGAAAACTTAAAGAACATGGTCTCTCCGGAAAGGTTCAGCTTAATGTCGTACTTCCGAGAAAGACAATAAAAATGGGCTGTATGGGTGTTGAACTTATCAAAGTAAATCATTCAATTCCCGATTCAGCCGGAGTTGCAATTCATACTCCGGCAGGTGTGATTGTTCATACAGGAGATTTCAAGGTTGATTTTTCACCCATAGACGGAGGAATTATTGACCTTGCACGTTTCGGAGAACTTGGAAGCAGGGGAGTTCTTGCTCTTATGTCCGAATCAACAAACGCTGAACGCCCCGGATATACTCAGACGGAAAGAAAAGTCGGTGAATCATTTGAAAATCTCTTTAAAAAGGCAGAGGGAAAGAGAATTATAATAGCTACTTTTTCATCAAATATACACCGTGTTCAGCAGATTGTAAACTGTGCCGAAAAATACGGCAGAAAAGTTGCAGTATTCGGAAGAAGTATGGTAAACGTAATCTCAACTGCAATAGAACTCGGCTATCTTAAAGTTCCCGAAGGAATAATTATAGATATTGAAATGATGAATCTCTATAAGAATGAACAAATAGTTCTTATAACAACGGGAAGTCAGGGAGAGCCTATGTCAGCTCTCACAAGAATGGCTATGAATGACCATAAAAAAGTAAATATCACTCCTCAGGACTTTATCATAATTTCCGCAAAGCCTATCCCCGGTAACGAAAAATATGTTACAAAGGTAGTAAATGAGCTTATGAAATCCGGTGCGGAGGTCGTATATGAGTCAATGTATGAAGTCCATGTATCAGGTCATGCATGTCAGGAGGAACTCAAACTCATGATGGCTCTTACAAAACCTAAATTCTTCATTCCCGTTCATGGCGAATACAAGCATCTTCAGAAGCATGCAGACCTTGCCGTTGATGTCGGAATACCGAGGGAAAATATAATTATTGCCGAAATAGGAAACGTTATCGAAACTGACGGAGTTAAAATGTCAGTAGTTTCACAGGTTCCTGCCGGAAGAACGCTTGTTGACGGTCTTGGAGTCGGAGATGTCGGAGCAATCGTTCTCAGGGACAGAAAGCATCTTGCACAGGACGGTCTTATTATAATAGTAGTCGGAATTGAAAAATCTACAAACGAAGTAGTTTCGGGTCCCGACATTATATCAAGAGGATTTGTCTATGTCCGTGAATCAGAAGAAATTATGGTTGATTCAAGGAATATACTTATCAATACACTGAATAACTGTTCTGCAAGTGAGTTTAAGGAATGGAATACCCTTAAAGGCAAGATGAGAGATGCTCTTTCGGATTATATTTATCAGAAAACAAAAAGGAGTCCGATGATTCTTCCGATTATTATGGAAGTTTAAATTCATCGGAGCGGAGATGAAAAAATGAAAAAGAAATTTCCCTTGGCATTGATAATAATATCAGTGATGATGTTTCTTTGTGAGCTTGTGGCATCTTTTATGCTGTGCAAGTACAGCGTCAGGGAATTTATGGCAATATCTGTTCCTGCAACAGTGCTTTGCATAGTGTTCATATCGGTACTTGCCGGAAATTTCCGGCATATGTACCGCCATGTAAGCCGTATAAGCACAAATCTTGAACAGAGCGGGGCGGAGTTTATGAATTTTCTTCCCGCCCCTGCCGTAGTTATAGACAAAAGCGGAATTGTTGTCTGGTACAATGAATTTTTCAGGGAAAAGGTTGCAGCTGAACAGGATATTTTCGGATATTCACTTCTTGACTATATAAGCGTTGACCTTGATGAAATAAAAAAAGGCAATGAATGTCTTTGTATGGTAAACGGAAACAGCTATAAAGTACGTTCCGTAGTCACAAGGGGCAAGGAAGAAGAAATTCTCACCGTCCTGTATTTTTCAGATGTAACCGATTTTCTCCGCCTTGAAAAAACTTTCAATGATACAAGACAATCAGTCCTTATTCTGATGATTGATAATTATGACGATATTATGCAGAATGCAAAGGAAACTGAAAAAGCTAAAACTTCCGTTGAAACTGAACAGATTCTCGAAAACTTTATGAACGGTACTAACGGAATTATAAAAAAAATATCCGACAATACTTTTATTGCCGTTCTTGAGGACAGGTATCTGAACAGAATTATAGAAGAAAAATTCAAAATTCTTGACGTTGCAAGAGAAATAAAAGTCGGTGAACGCAACTGCCTTACTTTCTCCATAGGAGTGGGACAAGGTGCAGGTTCTCTTGAAGAAAGCGAAAAAATTGCAAGGCAGTGCCTTGATATGGCTCTCGGACGGGGAGGCGACCAGGCTGTTGTAAAAACTGAAAACGGATTCAGATTCTTTGGCGGAGTTTCGAAGGGCGTTGAAAAAAAATCACGTGCCAAAACCCGGATTATTGCCAATACACTTCAGGATTTTATTGAAAAATCCGATAATGTTTTCATAATGGGTCATAGTTTCGGGGATTTGGATTCAGTAGGTGCTTCAACGGGACTTGCATCAGCAGTAAGACTTCTCGGAAAAAATTCCTATGTTGCTGTTGACCGCAAAAAAAATCTTGCCGTTCAGCTTATAGAATATATAGAAGACACCGCAAAAGCTGATTTCTATATTTCACCTCAGACAGCAGTCGAATCCATAACCGACAGCGATTTGCTTATAATAGTTGATACCCATAACAAGGATTTTATCGAAAGCAGGGAACTTTATAAAAAAGCTAAAAATATAGTCGTTATTGACCACCACCGCAAAACCGTCAATTTTATAGACAATGCCGTTATATTTCACCATGAACCCTATGCATCATCGGCTTCTGAAATGGTAACGGAACTTATACAGTATTTTAAATTTGACGGCTCTGTAAGTATTGATGCCTGCTATGCTGAGGCACTTCTTTCCGGAATAACTCTTGATACAAAAAATTTCATCATGAGAACCGGTGTAAGAACTTTTGAGGCAGCGGCATATCTTAGAAAACTCGGTGCAGATACTGTTACCGTGAAAAAGCTTTTCTCAAGCTCCATAGAATCCTATAAAAGGAGAACACAGATAGTATCTTCGGCAGATATACATAACAGATGTGCAATTGCCTCCACAGAGCTTAAAAGCGATGATATAAGAATTATATCACCGCAGGCAGCAGATGACCTTCTGGGCATATCCGGAGTAGATGCATCATTTGTGGTTTACCGTACAGGCGATATTGTAAATATATCTGCACGTTCTCTCGGAAGTATGAATGTTCAGGTTATAATGGAACGTCTCGGAGGTGGAGGCCATCAGACTATGGCAGCAGTTCAGCTGAAAGATATTTCCGTCGCTGAGGCTGTTGATATGCTTAAAAAGGCTATTGATGAATCCTTGAATGATAATTCTTAACACATAAAAGAAAGGAATGTTTTTAAAATGAAAGTTATTTTCATAAAAGATGTAAAAGGTTCAGGAAAAAAAGGCGAACTCAAAAATGTTGCTGACGGATATGCAAGAAATATGCTTATTCCTAAAGGTCTCGCTGTTGAGGCTACTCCCGAAAACCTCAATAAGCTTGAAGGTCAGAAAGCTTCACAGCAACATAAAATTGAAGTCGAAAAGCAGAATGCTCTTGATATAAAATCAAAAATAGACGGAAAAAAGGTTATTATAAAGGCTAAAGCCGGAAATAATCAGAAACTTTTCGGTTCTGTTACCGCCGGTCATATAGCTGATGCTCTTTCCGAACAGTTCAGTGTTAAGGTTGACAAGAAGAAAATCAGTCTTAAAACTGATATAAAAAATTTCGGAAATTTTGATGTCTGCGTAAAACTTTACTCCGGAATAACTGCTGATATTTCCGTTGAAGTGACTGAGGCCTGATTTATGATTGAAAATGATTTGAATTTCCTCGAAACTTCTCTGCCTCACAGCACGGAGGCTGAACAGTGTGTTCTCGGAGCTGTTCTTGCAGACCCCTCTGTACTTCCGGTTGTAGTTGAAACAGTAAAGCGTGAATATTTCTATAATCCCCAGCACAGGGAAATATATTCCGTTATTTTAAGAATGTTTTCAAGCGGAGAGACTGCCGATGTAATAACAGTTCTGAATGAAGTTGAAAAACTCGGAATATTTGAAAGTTCCACGGCATGCAGAAAATATCTCTCAAGCCTTGCGGATATGCTCCCTTCAACAGCAAATATAGCAAGCTATTGTAAAATAGTTGCAGACAAATATTATATCAGAAGTCTTGCGATTGCTGCGAAGGAAATTATGGACGAAATCAGGACGGATTCAAGTGATGCACAAAAGCTTATAGATTCCGCCGAACAGAAAATATATGATATACGTCAGGGAAAAAATACTCAGGGACTTGTCCATATAAAAGTTGCAGTCAATGAGGCTTATGACAGGCTCGGAAAAATTTCAGGTCCCGACAAGGAAAAATATATAGGTGCAAGGACAGGATTTGCAAATCTTGATACAATAACTTCAGGTCTTAACAAATCCGACCTTATTATATTGGCAGCCCGTCCCGGTATGGGAAAAACGTCCTTTGCTATGAATATTGCCGTAAATGTTGCAAAACATTCATCGGGCAAGGAAGTTGCTGTATTCAGCCTTGAAATGTCAAGGGAACAGCTTGCATCAAGACTTCTTTCAACAGAGGCTCAGATAGATTCCCGTGTGCTTAGAAGCGGGAACATTCCCGATGATGACTGGATTAAAATTGCAACAAGTGCCGGATATTTAAGCAATCTGCCAATATATATTGACCATACCGCAGGAATAACCGTTCAGCAGATGAAAGCTAAGCTGAGAAGAATAAAAAATCTCGGACTTGTTGTTATAGATTATCTTCAGCTTATGGAATCCACAAGCAAATCTGATAACAGAGCTGTTGTTGTAGCAGAAATAACACGTCAGATTAAAATTATGGCTAAGGAATTTGATGTTCCTGTCATACTTCTTTCACAGCTTTCAAGAAATACTGAACAGCGTACTGACAAACGTCCGCAACTTTCAGATTTAAGAGATTCAGGCTCTATTGAGCAGGATGCTGATATTGTCCTTTTCCTCTATCGTGAGGCATATTACAAAGAGGACGAAAACAAAAATATTGCAAAGTGCATAGTTGCCAAAAACAGACATGGTGAACAGGGTACAGTTGATATGTACTGGGACGGCAGATATACAAGATTTTCTGACCTCAACAAAACAGTATCAGAATAGGTGAAAATAAATGCTTGACAGAATATTTGATTTTTCAAAGCAATATAATATGTTTCCGAAAGACTGCAAGGTTGTTTGCGGTCTTTCAGGCGGTGCAGACAGTGTATGTCTGCTTTTATCGCTTATGGAGCTTAAAGAAAAGCTTGGAATTTCTGAAATATCAGCACTTCATGTAAATCATTGTCTGAGAGGCGATGAAAGTGACCATGACGAACAGTACTGCCGTAATCTTTGCGGAAAATTCGGAATAGAATTTAAAGCCGTTAAATGCAATGTAAAGGAATATTCCGAAAGATTCAGAATTTCTACCGAAGAATCCGCAAGAATACTGCGTTACGGAATATTTTCCGAAAATTCACAGGGAAAAATAATTGCAACTGCTCACAATGCAAACGATAATCTTGAAACGGTTATTCACAATCTTTCAAGGGGAACGGCTCTCAAAGGCTTATGCGGTATTCCTCCCGTAAGGGACAATATTGTCAGACCGCTTCTGACGGTAAGCCGTGAGGAAATAGAAAACTTTCTGAAAATCAGAAATATACCGTTTGTTACTGACAGTACCAATCTTTCAGATGATTATACACGAAATAAAATCCGTCACAATGTTCTGCCACTGCTGGAACAGATTAATAATTCACTGATTAAAACTTCCTCAAGAACTCTTGAAGTTCTGCGTCTTGAAAACAGTTTTATTGAAGAAGAAACTCACAAAGCAGATTTGCAGTGCAGAAACGGTGACTGTTTCAAGGGTCTTGAAAAGTTTCATAAGGCAATAAGACAGCGTTGTATTGCGGAATTTCTTTCGGAAAAAAATCTCCCCTATGACTATAACCGCCTTGAAATGATTGATTTTATTCTTATAAACGGCGGAAAGCTTAATATATCAGGTGAGCTTTATTTTATTTCTGATAAAAATAAACTCGAATTTAAAAAAATATCCCCGAAAAAGAGCTTTGATGAAATTTCTGTCCCGCTTAGTATCGGTCACAATTCAATCTTTAAAGGAATTACTCTTAATGCTGTAATATTAAAATCAGAAGATTTAAAAATGCACTGTAATGTTAACAGAAAGTTTACAAATTATTATCTTGATTATGATAAAATAATAGGTACAATGATTCTGAGAAACAGAAGAAACGGTGATAAAATCAGACTTGCAGGCAGAAATTTTACTTCATCAGTCAAAAAGCTGATTAATGCACAGATTAAACCTGATGAAAGACCTTTCCTTCATTTTATTGATGATGAATGTGGTACTGTATTTGCTGAAAAAATAGGAATTGCCGACAGGGTGAAACCTGATAAAAATACTGCAAATATACTTGAAATTACCATTTGTGCAGAATAAAAAAAAGGAGAACAACATGTCCTATACAAAAAATGCTGAAGAAATTCTTATAAGTCAGAAACAGCTCTCCGAAAAAGTAAAACAGCTCGGTGCTAAAATAACAAAAGACTATAAGAATAAAAAGCTTCTTCTTGTAAGTATTCTTAAAGGTTCGGTTGTATTTCTTGCTGACCTTATGAGAGAGATAAAGCTTCCGCTTGAAATAGACTTTATGTGCGTTTCAAGCTATCAGAACAGCACCGAATCAAGCGGAAAGGTGAAAATACTGAAAGATTTGTCAAGGGATATAAAAGGCTTTGACGTTCTTATAGTTGAAGATATTCTCGATACAGGTCTGACGCTTTCATATCTTATACCTATGCTTCTCGACAGAAATCCGGAATCATTGAAGATATGTACCCTTCTCGATAAACCCTCAAGGCGAAAAGTACCGGTTCAGGCGGATTATGCCGGATTCCGGATTGATGACTGCTTTATTGTCGGCTATGGTCTTGATTATGCGGAGCATTACCGGAATCTTAACTATATCGGCATATATAAAGAATTAAAATAAAAGATAGGAGTTGTATGAATTGTCACCAAAAAAGAGCAAAGGTTTTTTAGCATATATCCTTTTCATTGTGTTTATTGTTCTGGGTATATGGTTTGTTGCTTCGCAGTTTTCCGGAAAGGCAAAAACTACTGAATATTCCGAAATAATCGTTCACTTTGATAACTATGAAGTAAAATCATATACACTTGACCTCGGAAGCGGCGAACTCGTTCTCCAGCTTAGGGACGGAAACAATAAAATAAGATACAATGTCCCGAATATCAACATTTTTCTTGAAGATACAAAGGATTACCGAAAGGAATATAATGCAAAATATCCCGACCAGCCACTTGAACAGGATTATTATAAGATAAACGATAATACGTGGCTACTTTCACTTGTACCTACTCTTATAATGGTCATCATTGCAGTCGTATTCATATATATGATGATGCGACAGACAGGTGCAGGCGGAAAATACAATAATTTCGGCAAAGCTAACCTTAAAAATCAGGCAAATGCAAGAAAAGCTACTTTTGCAGATGTTGCCGGTGCTGATGAGGAAAAACAGGAACTCGAAGAAATCGTTGATTTTCTTAAACATTCAAACAAATATAAGGAAATCGGTGCGAAAATTCCGAAAGGCGTTCTGCTTGTAGGCCCTCCCGGAACAGGTAAAACACTTCTTGCAAGAGCCGTTGCAGGTGAGGCAGGCTGTCCTTTCTTTCCTATTTCCGGTTCGGATTTCGTTGAAATGTTTGTCGGTGTAGGTGCGTCAAGAGTAAGAGATTTGTTTGAACAGGCTAAAAAACATTCACCGTCTATAATCTTTATCGATGAAATTGATGCCGTAGGCCGTCACAGAGGTGCAGGTCTCGGAGGCGGTCACGATGAACGTGAACAGACTCTCAACCAGTTGCTTGTTGAAATGGACGGTTTCACAGGAAACGAAAGCGTTATTGTAATTGCAGCTACTAACAGACGTGATATTCTTGACCCGGCACTTCTCCGTCCGGGAAGATTTGACCGTCAGATTGTTGTCGGTTATCCTGATGTTAAGGGACGTGAGGAAATCCTTAAAGTTCATTCCAAAAACAAGCCTCTTGCTCCCGATGTGGATTTGAAAATAATAGCAAAAACTACTCAGGGATTTACAGGTGCAGACCTTGAAAATCTTCTCAATGAGGCAGCTCTCCTTGCTGCAAGAGCTAACAGGCGTGCTATTGTGGAATCCGATATTGAGGAAGCTACTCTCAAAGTTATTGCAGGACCTGAAAAGAAATCAAGAGTCGTTACTGAACGTGACAAGAAAATTACCGCATACCACGAGGCAGGTCATGCAATTGCTGCTTATAATCTCAAGACTCAGGATAAAGTACATCAGGTAACTGTAATTCAGAGAGGTATGGCTGCCGGTCTTACTATGACAAGACCTACTAATGATAACAGCCACGTTTCAAGAACTCAGATGCGTGAAAGCATTGTTATGATGCTCGGCGGAAGATGTGCTGAAGCTCTCGTGCTTGATGATATATGCACAGGTGCTTCAAACGATATTGAACGTGCTACCGCTACCGCAAGAAATATGGTTACAAAATACGGATTCTCAGAAAAGCTCGGAACTGTTGTATACGGTTCTGACAATGATGAAGTATTTCTCGGCAAGGATTACGGTCATACAAGAAATTACAGCGAGGCAGTAGCCTCCGAAATTGATGCCGAAATCAAGAATATTATCACTAATGCTTATCAGGAATGTGAAGTCATTCTTACAGCTAATATGGATAAACTCCACGAACTTGCTGAATATCTCATAAGATATGAAAAAATCGATGGCGATGATTTCGAAAAGCTTATGAAAGGCGAACTTGAATATACTCTCGATGATGATGATGATATATCAGTTAAAAAGAATTTAAATTCCGAAGAATCCGAAAATAATAATTGATAAACAACGGGTGGAAAGTCTTTTCCGCCCATTTATTATTTTAAAAAAAATCCGAAAAACACTTGCATTTTATTTTTATATGTGATATAATGTTATTCAGACACGCCCCCATAGTTTAATGGATAGAACGAGGTCCTCCTAAGACTTAAATATCGGTTCGATTCCGGTTGGGGGTGTTTTTTTGTAAGCTATTGACAAATCAATATATTCGGGTTAAAATATAAATATATTATTAATGAAGTAAAGGCGGTAAACAAATGGGACTTTTAAGCACAATTTTCGGTTCACACAGTAAAAGAGAGCTTGCGAGAATTGAACCTATTAAAAATAAGGTTCTTGCTCTTGATGAAGAATACAGCAAGCTTTCAGATGCAGAATTAAAAGCAAAAACTCCTGAATTTAAAAACAGACTCGAAACAGGTGAAACTCTCGATGATATACTTCCCGAAGCTATGGCTACTGTAAGAGAAGCTGCATGGCGTGTTCTCGGCAAGAAACCTTTTCCCGTTCAGATTATCGGTGCAATCGTTCTTCATCAGGGACGTATCGCTGAAATGAAAACCGGTGAAGGTAAAACCCTTGTTGCATGTGTTGCATCATATCTCAACGCTCTTGACGGAAAAGGTGTTCATGTCGTAACAGTAAACGATTACCTTGCTAAAACTCAGGCGGAGGAAATGGGAAAGGTTCACAGATTCCTTGGTCTTACAGTAGGCTGTATACTTCACGGTCTTACGAATGACCAGAGACGTGCCGCATATGCATGTGATATTACATACGGTACTAATAACGAACTCGGCTTTGACTATCTCCGTGACAATATGGTTATACATAAAAAGGATATGGTTCAGAGAGGTCATAGCTTTGCAATTGTCGATGAAGTCGACTCTATCCTTATAGATGAGGCAAGAACTCCTCTTATTATATCAGGACGTGGCGACAAGTCAACTGAACTCTATTCAATAGTTGACAAATTCGCAAAAACTCTCGTTCCGGTAACAGTCGTTGAAATGGACGACAAGGTTGACCAGGAAGAAGCAAATGAAAATGCTGACTATATTATTGACGAAAAGGCTAAGACTGCTACTATTACACTTCAGGGTATCAAAAAGGCTGAACAGGCATTCCACGTTGAAAACCTTATGGACCCCGAAAATATGACACTCCTCCATCATATCAATCAGGCTATAAAGGCTAACGGTATCATGAAAGCTGATATTGACTATGTTGTAAAGGATGGGGAAGTTATCATAGTTGATGAATTTACAGGACGTTTAATGCTCGGAAGAAGATTCAATGACGGACTTCATCAGGCTATCGAGGCTAAAGAGGGAGTTAAAATTGCCCGTGAATCAAAAACCCTTGCAACTATCACATTCCAGAATTTCTTCCGCCTTTATGATAAGCTTTCCGGTATGACCGGTACTGCTATGACTGAAGAAGATGAGTTCAAGGAAATCTATAAGCTCGATGTTGTTGCAGTTCCTACAAACAAGCCTATCGCCAGAATTGACCACAATGACCAGATTTACAGAACTGAAAAGGGAAAATTCGATGCTATTATAAATCAGATTGAAGAATGTCACAAAAAGGGACAGCCCATACTTGTAGGTACTATCTCAATCGAAAAATCAGAACTCCTTTCAGCAATGCTTAAAAGACGTGGCATAAAGCACGAAGTCCTCAACGCCAAGCATCACGCTAAGGAAGCTGAAATCGTTGCACAGGCAGGTAAGTACGGTGCTGTTACAATTGCTACCAACATGGCAGGACGTGGTACTGATATTATGCTCGGCGGTAATGCCGAATTTCTTGCTAAGGCTGAAATGAGAAAACGTGAATATCCCGAAGAAATCATTACAGAGGCTATCGGATTTGCTGATACTGACAATGAGGAAATACTCAAGGCAAGAGCCGTTTACAAGGAACTCTATGACAAATTCAATGAGGAAGTAAAGGAAAAGGCTGTTGCAGTTAAGGAAGCAGGAGGTCTTTATATTCTCGGTACAGAACGCCACGAGTCAAGACGTATTGACAATCAGCTCCGAGGACGTGCAGGCCGTCAGGGTGACGTAGGCGAAAGCTGTTTCTTCCTCTCTGTTGAAGATGACCTTATGAGAATATTCGCAGGCGACCGTCTCGAAAATATGATGAAAACCCTTAACGTTGATGAATCTATGCCGATTGAAAGCAAAATGCTTACAAAGATTATCGAATCTTCACAGAAGAAAGTCGAGGGCAGAAACTTCAGCATAAGAAAGAACGTTCTCAATTATGATGATGTTATGAACAGACAGCGTGAAATTATTTACAATCAGCGTTCAGAGGCTCTTAACGGTGAGGATTTACATGAAAATATTCTCAGGATGATTGATGACCTTGTAAAAAATATGGTCAATACATACCTTGCCGATGATGATGACCGTGCAGAATGGAATATGGCGGGACTCCGTGAATACTTCATGGGTTGGCTTATCACTGAAGAAGACCTCGTATTTGAGGGAAATGAACTTGAAGAAACTTCTAAGGAAGATATTATAACTGCTCTTACTGACAAGGCTAAGGAAATCTATCAGGCTAAGGAAGATGAATACGGCAAGGATATTATCCGTGAGCTTGAACGTGTAATTCTCCTTAAGGTTGTTGATACAAAGTGGATGGCTCATATTGATGATATGGAAGAACTCAAAAAGGGTATCGGACTGCGTGCATTCGGTCAGAAAAATCCGGCTGATGAATACAGATTTGAAGGCTTTGAAATGTTTGATGCTATGATTGATTCAATATGCGAGGATACAGTAAGAATGTTGCTTACAGTAAAGCTCCAGAAAAACGCTATGCCTGAACGTGAACAGGTTCAGAAGCCTGACGCTCCTAATGCCGGTGCAGGTGACGGAAGCTTTGATGAGGCAAGACATTCCGAAAAAATTAATCCTAATGACCCATGTCCCTGTGGAAGCGGTAAAAAATATAAAAAGTGCTGTGGTGCTAATAAATAATTTTAAGCGGGGGCGTACTTGCGGTGCGTCCCTTGTTTTTTAAAGGAATGACGCTATGAAAAAATTACTTGCATTTATATTGTTTCCGGCTGTATTCCTTACGGCATGCAGTAATAAAAAAGCCCCCGAAAATCCATATAAAAACGCTGAATTTATTATTGAAATGCCCTCGGGAATGTCATTCAGGCTGAATCAGTCCGGCATAGAAGTTTCAAAAAAAGGTGAATTTATTCAGCTTATAGAAACGGATTATCTTGAAAATTATCCGCCTTATTTTGATACTTCTCCGGAAATGCATTTCAGTTTCAATGATTACAATTTTGACGGCTATGAGGATTTTTTTATTCCATCATCTTTTGAAACTCCGAACGTTTCCGGAGTTTACTATACATATAATGCCGGAACAGGTCTTTTTGAAGAATGTGAAGAACTTAACAGAATAGGCTTGCTTATGTCAGCAGATAAAAACAGTCTTGAATGTTGTATAACGGGAATAAATTCCGGTTATGAGGATACAGTCTATAAATGGGAAAATGATAAATTAAAGCCTGTTTCCCGTGAGGTTCAGTATGAAAAAGATGAAAAAGGCTTGATTTATATTGATACTTTTAATTATGATTCGGACGGAAATGAAAATCTTCTGAAAAGAGAACAGCTGATTTTATCTGATGACGGAACTTCCGAAAGAAAGGAAGTTGATATAAAATCTCTTTATGAATTTAAAGTTTCCGGAAACAGCGTTGATATTATATTCGGTGATAAAGTTTTGCAGACTCTCGAATGTGATTATACTCCCGATGAAAACAAGATTGAATTTTATGATTACGATTTTGACGGCAATGAAGATTTATTTGTATCTATGAAAAATGGTGCAATGTATTCATGCGGAACGTATTTCCGTTACAATCCTTTTACAAGGCTTTATGAAAAATGGGACGAGCTTAATAAAATCGGTCATGAGCTTGCCGTTGACAGTGAAAATAAAAATCTTTACTGGGTAAATAATTACAGTGAGAATTACCGCTTTGAAAAATTTGTATATAAATGGAAATACCAGAAAATAAGACTCCGTGAACATATTACAGGCTATGAGGACAGCGGAGGACTCTGGACGGAAACCTATTCCGTAAAAAATTCCGACAATGAGGAACTTGTTAAGCGTGAAAAAATTATCTATGATAAAAACGGCAATAAAGTTGGTTGCTTTAATCCCGATGATATTTATTTCAGAGTAAATAAAAGCGGTCTTGATGTTATGATTCTCGGATATGATGATTCATTACAGCATATTTCGGGTGATTTCTATGAAAGTCTTTCCGAATTTGAATATGCTCCGGAATATTATATTTCCGAGTCAAGTGAGGATTTTGATTCTGACGGCTTTAAGGATTTATTTATTCCCGAAAATACTATGTATGATTCAAAAGGTGTCTATTACAGATTCAATCCGCAGACGTTTCAGTTTGACCGCTGGGACGAACTTAATAAAATCGGAAAGAGAATGCAGTGCGGAACAGATATTTCCGAAACGGGCGAAGAATTTAAATATTATTATACATTCAGCATAGAAAACAATATCCGTGAAACTGTTAAATACAAGTGGTACAATGATGAATTTTTACCGTATCAGAAAACAGTAAACCGTGTTGATACTGTAAACAGAACGACTATTATTGAAACATATGATATAGACTATTACGGAAATGAAACACTTGTTGAAAGCTACGAAAGAGATGCAACAGCAACTCCGAAAACTTAAACAAAGAGGTGATTAAATGAGCAGTTACAGCGTATTTGCAAAATACTATGATGATTTGACAGCAAATATTGACTATAAAAAGCGTGGGGAATATTTTCACGAAATTATAAAAAAATACAATAAAACAGATAATAATATACTTCTTGATTTGGGTTGCGGTACGGGAAGTCTTTCGGAGGTCTTTGCGGAACTCGGATATGATGTAATAGGTGTTGACAATTCAATGGAAATGCTCGGAATTGCTATGGAAAAGAAGTTTGAAAAAAATCTGCCTATACAGTATCTCTGTCAGGATATGCGTGATATTGATATGTTCGGAACAGTCGGAATAACTGTCTGTGCGTTGGACAGCATAAATCATCTTGATTCTATCGATGATGTGAAAAAAGTATTCAAAAGAGTATCACTTTTTGCAGAACCGAACGGTCTTTTCATATTTGATATGAATACTGTTTACAAACATCAGAATATACTTGCGGATAATACTTTCACATATGAAACCGATGACGTATATTGTGTATGGGAAAATTCCCTTGACAAAAATAATAATCAGGTAAACATAAATCTCGAATTTTTTGAGCGTGACGGGAATATATATCACCGCACAACGGAAAATTTCAGTGAAAAAGCTTACAGTCTGGAAACAATAGAAAATATTCTTAAAGAATGTGGTCTTGAAATTCTTGCTGAATACGATGACGACAGCTTTAATCCGCCGAATGAAAAAAGTCAGCGTATAGTAATCACAACAAGAAAAATATAGGAGGTAAATTTTTTATGGGAATCTTAAAACGTGCAATATCAAAGGACGCATCAGTAATATCAATGTTCCTTGACGCTACGGATATAATATCAGAAATGGAGAGAATACACAAAACATCAGCAGTAGTAACAGCAGGTCTCGGAAGGCTTTCAATCGGTGCTTCGCTTATGGGATACGGTCTTAAAAATAAAGATGACACTGTAACTTTAAGAGTTGACGGCGGAGGTGCAACAGGTCAGCTTGTTGCAGTTGCAGACAGCAGGGGAAACGTTAAAAGCTATGCAACGAATCCTGTTGTAGAAATTCCGCTGAATAAATACGGAAAATTAGATGTCGGCGGTGCAGTAGGAAAAGACGGTACATTGTCAGTAGTCAAGGATTTGGGACTTAAAGAGCCTTATGTAGGAGTGATTCCGCTTGTATCGGGAGAAATTGCAGAGGATATTGCAAGCTACTATGCAACAAGTGAACAGATTCCGACAGTATGCGGTCTTGGAGTTCTTGTAAATCCTGATTTGACTGTAAAGGTTGCAGGAGGTTATTTAATACAGCTACTTCCTTTTGCAGACGAGAAGTGCATTGATGTTCTTGAAAAAAATATAAATACTCTCCCTCCCGTAACAACTATGATGACAGACGGTATGACAGCAGAGGAGATAGCTCTGAAACTTCTTGACGGTCTTGAACCGAATATTCTTGATGAATCGGAAGTATTCTATAAATGCGACTGCAGTCGTGAACGTACTGAAAGAGTATTAATCAGTCTCGGAAAAAAAGAACTTTCCGCAATGGCTGACGAGGGAAAAAATGTTGAGATATGCTGTCATTTCTGCGATAAAAAATATACTTTTACTCCAAAGGAAATAGCAAAGCTTATCAAATAATTTTCAAGGGCGGTAAATATTATACCGCCCTTTTGATTTTATTTACCTGATTAAGAATTTCATCAACCCATTTCGGATTATTTTCCGAAATAAGATAAACTTTGAATCCGTATATTTTTCCGTTTTCCGCAACGGATATATCATCATCAATATGCAGGTCAATGCGGTATCTGGAGGGATATTTTGACGGCATAGGTTCGGACTTTTCGCCCTGAACTTCTTTTTTATGGCGTTCGCTGTTGACTATATAATCAATATTGATTCCATAGCATCTGAAAAGCGTTTTTATATACCATTCCGAACGGAATGACGTTGTATAAATCCACACCCGAATATTTTTCTTTTTCAGTTCTGAAATAAGTTTTACTGTTCCGGCACGGAGTCTGTCACGGAAAACAATATTCAGCGGAAAGTGCAGACTTTTTTCGGCACTGCATTTTTCGGGATTTATGAAAAGTGTATCATCTAAATCAAACGAAACTATCACTTTCAGCACCTCCTGACATATTATATATATTATATCATATAACTAAATTCTTTGTCAATAATGCTTTACAACCGGACTAAATTCTGCTATAATATAAACAGAAAAATTTTTTGAAATGAGGTATGCAATTTGGCTGAAGCTAATAAAAATATACGCAATTTCTGTATAATTGCACATATAGACCACGGAAAATCAACTCTTGCTGACCGTATACTTGAAAAGACTGAAACAGTTGCCGTCCGTGATATGGAAGAACAGCTCCTTGACAATATGGATATAGAACGTGAAAGGGGAATCACTATAAAAGCCCGTGCAGTAAGGCTTAAATATACCGCAAAGAACGGCGAAGAATATATATTCAACCTTATTGATACTCCCGGACATGTTGACTTCAATTATGAGGTATCACGTTCACTTGCAGCGTGTGAGGGTGCAATACTTGTAGTTGACGCATCGCAGGGCATTGAAGCTCAGACACTTGCAAATACTTATCTTGCAATAGAGCATGATTTGGAAGTCGTACCGGTTGTAAATAAAATAGATTTGCCTTCCGCTGACCCTGAACGTGTATGCAGTGAGATTGAATCGGTTATAGGTATTCCGGCAATGGACGCTCCGAGAATATCCGCAAAAACGGGTCTTAATATTGAGGACGTACTCGAAAAAATAGTTACAGATATTCCCGCACCCTCCGGAGATACTGAAAAACCGTTGAAAGCATTGATTTTTGACAGCTACTATGATTCATACAAGGGAGTTATAATATATATCAGAGTTATGGACGGTACTGTTAAGATAGGTGATACCATAAAGCTTATGTCAACAGGTGCGGAATTTACAATAGTTGAAGCAGGTCATATGGACGCATCATCACTTGTAAATTCCGGAGAGCTTAAAGCAGGTGAAGTAGGCTATTTGTCAGCATCTATCAAGAGCATAGGCGATACACGTGTAGGCGATACCGTAACTCTTGCGGACAATCCATGTGAGGAGGCACTTCCGGGATACAGAAAAGTAAATCCTATGGTTTATTCCGGTATATATCCCGCAGACGGTGCAAAATACGGCGATTTGCGTGACGCTCTCGAAAAGTTACAGCTTAACGACGCTTCATTGTCATTTGAACCGGAAACTTCAATAGCACTCGGATTCGGATTCCGTTGCGGATTTCTCGGACTTCTCCACATGGAAATTATTCAGGAACGCCTTGAACGTGAATATAACTTGGATTTGATTACCACTGCACCGTCAGTTATATATAAAGTTACTCTTACAAGCGGAGAAACAGTATATATAGATAATCCTACAAATTATCCCGATACTTCACTTATTCAGCAGGCAGAAGAACCTATGGTCAAGGCGGATATTCTCTCACCGTCCGAATTTGTCGGCAATATTATGGAACTCTGTCAGGAAAGACGTGGAATTTTCAAGGATATGCAGTATCTTGACGATACAAGAGTAACTCTGCATTATGAATTGCCGTTAAATGAAATAGTATATGATTTCTTTGATGCCCTCAAATCACGTACAAGGGGATATGCATCGTTTGATTATGAGCTTATGGGATATTCTCCCTCCAAACTCGTTAAGCTTGATATGCTTCTTAACGGCGAAATAGTTGACGCACTTTCATTTATAGTTCACATTGACAAGGCATACGGCAGAGCAAGAAAGATTGCCGAAAAACTTAAGGAAAATATACCCCGTCAGCTTTTTGAAGTACCGATTCAGGCATCAATCGGCGGAAAAATTATCGCAAGAGAAACTGTTAAGGCAATGCGTAAGGACGTACTTGCAAAGTGTTACGGCGGTGATATTACACGTAAAAAGAAACTTCTTGAAAAACAGAAAGAGGGTAAAAAGCGTATGCGTCAGCTTGGCTCGGTAGAAGTACCACAGGAAGCTTTTATGAGCGTTCTCAAGCTCGACAGCTGATATTTATGAAATATGCTATAAAAATTCTGACTGATGAAAGAGTCAGAATTGTAAGTGAACTCAGAAAACTGAATGTAAACAGGGAAAATCTTCTTGATAATCTGAAATCAGTAGATAATGCACTTAAATGGATTAAAATGCTTGATGAAAATAATGCAGAAAGTCCGGCAGATTATAAAATAATAAAACTTCCGTTTATGCAGAACTGTTTTGAATCGTATCGGATTATGTCCGATAATGAAAGCGAAAACGCTGGGGACTGGCAATATATGAATATAGAAATTTTCCCCGATGATATGATACTGACCAAAAATAAAGGAGTAAAAAAGTGAAAGAGAGTATATATACCTGTCCGAACTGTGGCGAAAAGACATTTAATCCGTGGACAAAGGCACTTGCCGGACAGCTTAACTCAAAGGGCAGACCTTGTTCTAACTGCGGTGCAAGAATTACAAACGGAAAGGGTGCAACAGTATTCAATGCAATATTCTGTGTTGCAATGTTCGTACTTGTTATAGTATCTTTTCTTAACGAACTGGATTTGCTGATTATTCCGGCAATCCTTGCAATGTTAATCGTTCCGAGACTTGTAAACGCATTTTGTTTCAGACTTGATGTTTCACAGCGAAAGAGCGGATTTTAATGGATAGTCTGGGAATATACATTCACATTCCGTACTGTGCGAAAAAATGCCCTTACTGTGATTTTTTTTCAGAAAGTTATAATAAAAAAAGCGTTATGCATTATACAGAATCTGTTGTAAGAAATCTGAAATACTATTCAAGGGAGCGTATTGTTGATACAGTATATTTCGGAGGCGGTACGCCCTCGCTGATACCTGCTGAATGTATCGGAAAAATTATTGATTCAGTAAGAGAAAATTTTATTTTAAGTGAAAATCCCGAAATTACGCTTGAAGTGAATCCGAATACAGTCAATGCAGATAAGCTTGCGGATTTATATAGTATGGGAGTAAACAGATTATCAGTAGGAGTGCAGTCGCTTGTTACGTCGGAGCTTAAAACTCTCGGAAGAACACATTCTGCCGAAAAAGCTGTTGAAACCGTAATAAATGCGGAGAAAATCGGATTTAAAAACATATCATGCGATATGATTATAGGAGTGCCGAATCAGACAATTGAAAGCATAGAATATACTATTGAAAATCTGTGTAAACTGCCCGTAACACATATATCATCATACATTCTGAAAATAGAAAAGAATACCCCTTTTGATAATCCAGATTTTATATCACATATGCCCGATGATGATACTGTATCTGATATGTATCTGTTTATGGTGAATGAACTTGAAAAGCGTAATTTTATGCAGTATGAAGTATCAAACTTTGCGAAATACGGATTTCAGAGTAATCACAATAACAAATACTGGAAATGTCATGACTATCTCGGAATAGGAACATCAGCACATTCCTGCTTTGAGGGAAAAAGATTTTCAGTACCTCCCGATATAAAAAGCTTTAATGAAAATGCATTTCAGAAAACAGTAATAACAGACGAAAATCCCTGCGGATTTCAGGAATATGCAATGCTTAGATTAAGACTTAAAGAGGGAATTGATGTATCAAAACACCCCGAAATAATTTCAAAAACTCCGGAGCTTTTAAAAGCCGGATACATAAATTTTGACGGAAAAAAAATATCCCTTACTCCTAAGGGATATTTAATGTCAAATTCTGTAATAGAATATCTTGTATTCTGAAATTATGTCAAATCCTGAATCATACGGTCAAAAACTATAATAGATTCATCATAGGCTTTCTGCATTTCCTTTTCAGATGCCCATGCCATATCGGCAGGCTTGCGGATTCCGAGATATACATCATCATCAATAGTACCTGTATATCCGATTTTTTCTGCAAATTTTGAGTCTTTAAGGTAGAATCCGTATTTTTTGACATGGGGATTGTCGGGATAAAGCTCCTCAAGATTTACAAGTGTATATTCGGGGGATATAGCTTCAGCAGATTTTTCATTGCATATAACTATCATAGCTTCAGCGGACTGCATTTCCGCCATAAGTTTTGTTGAAGTACCGCTTGAATAGTCTTTCTGGTCATCTCCTGTATAGGGGATATAGTAAACATCGGGAATAATTTTACCGTCACCGTTGAAATCCTCGCAGAAAGGTTCAATATAATCTCTTAAAGCAAGCTTGTCAATATCATCGTTATCCTCAAAGAAAAGTATAACGGTATCGGGATTTTTTTTAGTTGCATAGTCATATATAAGAAATCCGGCAATAATTCCGAACATTGCAAAAAGTCCGAGCCACCATTTATTGAGATAGAAAAAACTGCTTATCTTCTGACCGAGAGTGCGTTCGGGAGTTTCTTCTGTTTCTTCCGTGGGAATAATATCGCTCTCATTGGAATTATTCTGTTTCATTCGGAGGAGTTCAATTTTTTCCTGCTGTAATTTTTTTTCGTATTCGAGACGTTGTTTTTGTTTTTCTTCGGCAATTTGTCTTGTCATCTGACTTTCAAATTCAAGCTGTTCATGCTTACGCTGTTTACGCTGTTCCCTGAGAGTATCAAATACGCTCTGTTCCCCGACCTTGATTTTATCATCGTTATTATTTTCGGGGATATTTTTTTTATTGTTATCTTCCATAAATTCTCCGTTAAAACGCAGGGGTATGCCGTAAAACAAACAGCATACCCCGTATTTTTTTATTGATTGTTATTATTGTTTAATGGCTTCATAGTCGGGAAGAGAAGTACATCTCTGATAGACGGGCTGTCTGTAAGGAGCATTACAAGTCTGTCGAGACCGAATCCCAGACCGCCTGTCGGAGGAAGTCCGTATTCAAGAGCTGTAACGAAATCTTCATCGACTTCTGCATTAGCACCCTGAGCTTTTTTAGCTTCAACCTGTTTAACGAATCTTTCACGCTGGTCAACAGGGTCATTGAGTTCAGAGAATGCGTTACCCATTTCACGGCAGTAAATGAAGTATTCAAATCTTTCAGTGAATGCCGGATTTGAAGGTTTTCTCTTTGCAAGCGGAGAGTTTTCAACCGGATAATCATAAATAATAGTAGGCTGAATCAGTTTATCTTCAACGAATGCGTCAAAAAATGCAATAAGCACATGTCCCTTTGTAGCGTTTTCCCCTTCATCGACTTCAACACCCTTTTCCTTTGCACATGCTCTTGCCTGTTCATCGGATTCCCAGTCATTGTAATCAACACCGGCATATTTTTTAACAGCCTCAATCATAGTAAGACGTTCCCACTTTTTGCCGAGATTGATTTCAACACCCTGATAGTTTATAACATCAGTACCGCAGACATTGCGTGCGATAGTCTTATACATATCCTCAATAATATCCATCATACCTATGTAATCAGTATATGCCTGATACATTTCGATTGATGTAAATTCGGGGTTATGGGAAGTATCCATTCCTTCATTTCTGAAAATACGTCCTACTTCGTAAACTCTTTCAAATCCGCCTACTACAAGACGTTTGAGATAGAGTTCAGTTTCAATTCTGAGATACATGTCAATATCGAGTGCATTGTGGTGAGTAACAAAAGGTCTTGCGGAAGCACCTATTTCGAGTGTATGGAGTACAGGAGTATCAACTTCAAGATAGCCCATATTGTCGAGATAGTTTCTTATTTCACGGAGAATCTGACTTCTCTTTATGAAAGTATCTTTAACGTTTGGATTTACGATAAGGTCAACATATCTCTGACGGTATCTCATATCCTGGTCTTTAAGACCGTGCCACTTTTCGGGGAGCGGGAGGAGTGATTTTGAAAGAAGTGTGATTTTATGTGCATGTACTGAAATTTCGCCCTTGCGTGTTCTGAATACGAATCCTTCAACGCCGACAATATCGCCTATATCCCATTTTTTAAATTCCTTGAATTCTTCAGCACCTATATCATTGGAACGCACATAAACCTGTATTCTGTCAGAGCCGTCACGGACATCTATGAAATTGGCTTTGCCCATATTTCTCCAGCTCATAATTCTTCCGGCAATTCTGACATCTTTTTCCTTGATTTTTTCGAGACCGGCATTAATTTTTTCTTCGTCGCCGTCAGCATCTTCGATGATTTTCTTTTCATCGGTTTCATACTGTGCCTTGAGGTCAGCATTTTTTGCGGTAACATCGTATTTTGTAATCTCGAAAGGGTCAGCATTTCTTGACTTGAGGTCATTCAGCTTTTCGAGACGTATTTTCTTGAGGATATTAATATCCTGTTCAGTTTCTTCAGTGGGAATATTGTTCTGGATTTCGCTCATAATATTTTATACCGTTCCTTTACTTTGAAATCTCGATGACTTCATATTCCATGTCACCGATAGGAGCATTTACAATAAATTTATCTCCGACTTTCTTTTTGAGTGCGGATTTGCCGAGGGGAGATTCATCGGAAATTTTACCTTCCTTGACGTTTACCTGATTTGATGCAACGATAGTAAAAGTTTCGATTTTATCCGAACCGACACGGCGGATTTTCATAACGGAACTCATACCGATTTCATCGACAGAGATGTTTTCATCGGAAACGATTTCAGCATTGTCCAAAGTATACTGCATTTCGCTAATCTGAGCTTCAAGAATAGCCTGTTCATTTTTAGCTTCATCGTATTCAGCATTTTCTGAAAGGTCACCGAAAGAACGGGCTTCTTTAAGTTTCTGAGCAACTTCGGCACGTTTAACGGTAACAAGATATTTGAGTTCTTTTTCAAGCTTTTCAAAAGCTTCCTGAGACATTTGTTTTTTAACTGCCATTATAAAAAATCTCCTTTTTAAGTAATCTGATAATTCAGCATTATTGATATTATAATATATTTCTATGAAAAAGTCAACATTATATTTTCAAAATTATGTTGCAATAAATATAAAATTGTAGTATAATATAGTGGTGAAATATCAAAGAATAATCTGACGGAGGCAGGAGATATGTGCGGATACACAGGCTTTACAAATTTTATCGACAATTCAAATGTAATCATAGAAAATATGATGGACAGAATAAAACACAGAGGGCCGGACGCTGAGGGAAAATATATTGACGGCGATATTGCCCTCGGTCACAGACGACTCAGCATTATTGACATAAGCTCACAGGGAGACCAGCCTTTATATAATGAGGACGGTTCAATGGTTCTTGTATTCAACGGAGAAATATATAACTTTATGGATATAAGAAAAAAACTTATTGAATCAGGTCACAAGTTCAGGACTAAAACCGATTCGGAAGTGCTTATTCACGGCTATGAGGAATACGGCACAGAGCTTCTGAATATGTTAAGGGGAATGTTTTCGTTTGTGATATGGGATAAGAAAAAGAAAGAGCTTTTCGGAGCAAGAGACTTTTTCGGAATAAAGCCTTTATACTATGCACAGATGGGAAAAACATTCATGTTTGGTTCAGAAATAAAGAGCTTTCTTGAACACCCCGATTTCAAAAAGGAACTCAATACATCGGCACTTGAAAATTATCTGACATTCCAGTATTCACCGACAAATGAAACATTTTTCAAAAATGTGTATAAACTTCCGCCCGCACACTACTTTATACATAAGGACGGAAAAACAACTGTTACAAAATACTGGGACGTTCATTTTGATGCCGATGAAAAGCCTGACCTTGATACATGGGTAAACAGAATATCCGATGTATTTCATGATTCGGTCAAGGCACATAAAATCGCCGATGTTGAAGTAGGTTCATTCCTTTCAAGCGGAGTCGATTCAAGCTATGTGGCAGCTGTTGCCGATGTTGACAAGACGTTTACAGTAGGATTCGGCAAGGACGAAAAATATAACGAAATCGGCTGGGCTAAGGAATTTTCAAAGGCTATCGGAAAGGAAAATACAAGCAAGGTAATATCTCCTGAGGAATACTGGGGAAATCTTTCAAAAATACAGTATCATATGGACGAACCGCTTGCAGACCCCTCGGCAGTAGCTCTCTATTTTGTATGCAATATTGCATCAGAGAAGCTTAAGGTAGTGCTTTCCGGAGAGGGAGCAGATGAAATTTTCGGCGGATATAATGTATACAGTGACCCTGACGGTACAGCATACGATAAACTTCCGAGAGTCGTTAAAAGAGGCATCGGAAATATTGCACAGAAACTTCCTGCAAGACGAGGAGTTAATTTCTTTGTAAGAAAGGGCAAGGACGTTGAGGAGAGATTTATCGGCAATGCTTATATGTTTACTCCCGAACAGCGTAAAAAGTTACTTAAAATAAAGACAAATGCTCCAGACCCTATGGAAATCACAAAGCCATTTTATGACAATGTAAAAGGCAAAGATGACGTTACAAAAATGCAGTATCTTGATTTGCACTTATGGATGGCAGGGGATATACTTCTCAAAGCCGACAAGATGAGTATGGCAAATTCACTTGAATTACGTGTACCGTTCCTTGACAAGGAAATTATGTCACTTGCACAGCGTATTCCGAGAAGATACAGGGTAACGCATACGGCATCATCAAACGGAGATACACCGTATATCACAAAGTATGCAATGCGACTTGCAGCTAAAAAAGATACTCCGAGTCAGACTGCAAAGACTTCTGCAAAGAAAAAACTCGGTTTCCCGGTACCGATAAGAGTATGGCTCAAAGAGGATAAGTATTATAATATAGTGCGTTCTCATTTTGAGAGTGAAAGTTCAAAGCAGTTTTTCAATACTGAACTTCTTGTCAGGTTACTTGATGAACACAGGGACGGCAAAGCAGATAACAGCCGTAGAATATGGACTGTATTTATATTCCTTGTATGGTATAAGGTTTATTTTGAGAATGACGGAAAATATTAATTAATCCGGAGGAAATATGGCAAGTATTGTAACATACAAATACATCAAGCAGAATCCCGATATAATGGAATATATCCGCCGTGCCGACAAGGCTCTTGAGGCACAGGGATTTACTGAACATTCATTTGCACATGTTGAAAAAGTATCGCAGACAGCAGGAATGATACTTTCCGAGCTGGGATACGATGAACGTACTGTTGAGCTTGCAAGAATTGCAGGTATAATGCACGATATTGGAAACGTTATAAACCGTATCGACCATGCACAGAGCGGAGCAGTTATGGCATTCAGACTTCTTGATAATTTAAGTATGCCGGCAAGTGAAATATGTTCCATAATATCCGCAATAGGAAATCATGATGAGGGAACGGGTCAGCCTCTTGACCCGATTTCCGCATCGCTTATAATAGCGGATAAAACCGATGTACGCAGAAGCCGTGTAAGAAATTCTGATTTGCTTACTTTTGATATACATGACCGTGTAAATTATGCTGTTGAACTTTCTGAATTGAAATTCAGCAGTGACAAAAGTTCAATAGTTCTTGAACTGAAAATAGATACAAAAATATCATCAGTTCTTGAATATTTTGAAATCTTTCTGCAAAGAATGTTGCTCTGTAAAAAGGCATCAATGTTTCTTGGAATAAAATTTGAAATGATTATAAACGGCACAAGTGTGCTTTGATTATAAAAAATTCTGGAGGTTTAAATTTATGTATTCTGAATATCAGCATCTCATTGATTTGAGTGATTATCCTGTTGAATGGTGGAACGGTATTGCCGACCTTGCAGTCGATATAAGAAGCAATCCCGAAAAGTATGCACACGAATGTGACGGAAAAATTATGGCAACTCTTTTTTATGAACCGTCAACAAGAACTCAGATGTCATTTCAGACAGCAATGCTCCGACTCGGAGGAAAAATAATAGGTTTTGACAATCCCGCAACATCTTCAGTATCAAAAGGAGAAACTCTTAAAGATACAACGAAAATAGTAAGCAGTTATTCAGATGTCCTTGTAATACGTCACCCTGTTGCAGGAGCAGCGAAGGCGGCAGCACTTACAGCCGGCTGCCCTGTAATCAATGCCGGTGACGGCGGTCATCTTCACCCTACACAGACTCTCACAGACCTTGTAACTCTCAAAGTCGAAAAGGGCAGACTTGACCATCTGACAATAGGTCTCTGCGGTGACCTGATTTACGGAAGAACAGTTCATTCACTCTGCAAGGCTATGAGCTGTTTTGAGGGGAACAAGTTTATATTTATTTCCACTCCGCAGTTAAAAATGCCGTCATATGTTAAGGATATAATCGTTGCAAACGGCTGTACTTTTGAGGAAGTATCTTCACTTGATGAAGTTATAGGAAGCCTTGACGTTCTTTATATGACACGAATCCAGAAAGAACGTTTTTCAAGTGAGGCTGAATATATTGCACAGAAAGATACATATATACTTGATACAAAGAAAATGACTCATGCAAAACATGATTTGGCTGTACTTCACCCACTCCCGAGAGTTGATGAAATTACAAACGAAGTAGACAATGACCCACGTGCATTGTATTTCAAGCAGGCAAGAAACGGCGTATTTGCAAGAATGGCACTTATAATGACCATAATCAAAAATCAGAATCCTTCTGAACTTCTCAAGGGAAAAGTATATGCCGGAATATGCTGTTCAAATCCAAGATGTATCACACAGTCTGAAACATATCTTCCTAAAAGTTTCCGTAGTAATAATGATACTCTGCTTGAATGTGAATACTGTGACGAACGCAAGCTTATATAATCAAAAAAATAAAAGGGCGAACACTGTTCGCCCGATTTTATTTAAATTGCGTAAAGATTTGTTTCCCAAGCCGGAATATAAAGCTGATGCCTTATATACAAGCTGTAATTCGGATTAAGGCTTTTTATAAGCAGGGGAAGTTTAAAAATATCTTCATTTCTGTGATAGAGAGATACCATAAGCTTAGGGGCGTGATGTGCAATAGTCTGACAAGCACCCCATATAGCTTCACGTTCCGAGCCTTCAACGTCCATTTTAATAAGAGTAGCCGTCTGACCTCCGAGAATACTGTCAACGGAACGAGCCTCTATGAGTGAACCGTTAGCGGATACTGATGACTGTCTGCCGGCTTTTGTAGCAAAGGGAAGTTCCGTATCCTTGCACCATACAGCACAGTTATATGCGAAAATATGTTTAAGACCGTTAATATTTTTGCAAAGTTTCTTGAAATTTTTTTTATCAGGTTCAAGAGCATAGATTCCGAGGTATCTGCCACGGGTATAATCGAGAAATTCCTCAATAGTATCACCGTTGTATGCTCCCAAATCAACATAAAGTTCATTCAGACCGGGTTTGACAATTTTTCTGTATATTTCGGATTTCGGAGTAGTTACTGCTGAAAGGTATTCAATTTTTCCGCTTATTTTGAAATTAATAATATTTGCGTAAACCTTTCTTGAAAAGTCATCGGCAAGCATATCATATACTTTCTGAATCTCCTCAGCATTTTCACAGCAGTATTCATAAGTGAAAAGCCCTCCGCCCGCAACAGGAACATCGGGAACATAAAGAGCATGCCTTGATGCGATTTCATGAATTTTGTCAACAAGTGACTGATAACCCGCTGCGAAAGCAAGAACTACTACAAAATCGCTCACATAGCTTTCTATTTCTGATAAGCTATGCACACGGAATCCCTCAAAGGAATGACCTCTTACAAATTCATCGCTTGCAAAAATTCCGGAAAGAGTTATATTTTTCTTTTTGAATACAGACATAATTTTTAAAGCACCGTCGCCCATTCCGTACATAAAAATAGGACGCTTTTCAGCTTTTAGTCTGTCCCAGCAGGATTGTTTTTCTGTTATAAATGAAAGCATTTTTAAATTCCTTTCTTTCAGGTATTGTCATCGTCATCATCATTATCAAAGTAATCATTGCCGATAAGGTCACGGCCTCTTGTGCGGTACTTGTCACGCTGAATTTCAATGTTTTTATCAAGAAGTTCAAGAACCTTTCGGGGATTCTTAATGCTTTTAATTACGGTGTTGGGCGTATCGGTATCACGGCTGTATACAGTAATGCTTCCGCAACCGAATATACGCTGACCAAAGGAAAGAGTAAGCTTTTTATCGGTAATTTTATAAAGGTCGATTTCTTCTTCGGTAATGCTTAAAAATCCGATTCTTGATATAAATTTTTTCTCTGTCAGGAAATATCTTGTAAAAGAAATAGGAAGTCCTAAAAATGTACGTTTCTTATCAGTCCATATATAATTTATTTCGCTTTTTTTAGCCATAAAGAAAACTCCTTAAAAAATCAGAAATTATTTGTCAAATATAATTTTAACATACACCTTGAAAATAGTCAACGGAATTCCAAAAAATATTTTATATTAATTTATTAAAATAAATCGGAATGTGAAAAAAAACGCATTTTGCTATTGCAATTTCCGAAAAAAAATAGTAAAATGGATATTGATATGTTTTTACAGAACTTATTAAAATATGGAGGTTTTTATAATATGCCTATAAAATATGTTTTTGTTACAGGAGGAGTTGTTTCAGGACTCGGAAAGGGTATTACCGCTGCATCTCTCGGAAGACTTCTCAAAGCAAGAGGCTATAAAGTAACAATTCAGAAGTTTGACCCTTACATCAACGTTGACCCCGGAACTATGAGTCCTTATCAGCATGGCGAAGTTTTCGTTACTGATGACGGTGCTGAAACTGACCTCGATTTAGGTCACTATGAAAGATTCGTTGACGAAAATCTTTCTGTAAATTCCAATGTAACAACAGGTAAAATATACTGGACTGTTCTCAACAAGGAAAGACGTGGCGACTATCTCGGAGGTACTGTTCAGGTAATTCCTCATATAACAAACGAGATAAAGGAAAGAATTTACCGTGTCGGAAAAGAAACTGAAACCGATGTTGTTATTACTGAAATAGGCGGTACAGTAGGCGATATTGAAAGTACTCCTTTTCTTGAAGCTATAAGACAATTCGTGGGAGAAGTAGGACGTGAAAACGCAATGTATATTCATGTAACTCTCCTGCCGTTTATAAGCGGTTCAAATGAACTCAAATCCAAGCCCACACAGCATTCAGTAAAAGAGCTTTTGTCAATAGGTATTCAGCCCAATGTTATAGTATGCCGTACAGAGCTTGAAATTCCGGAAGAAATGGCAGAAAAAATAAGTCTTTTCTGTAACGTACGCAGAGAGGATATTATTCAGAATATGACTGCTCCGTCACTCTATGAAGTTCCGCTGTGGCTTGAAAATGAAGGACTTGCAGACTGTGTATGTCATCATCTTCACCTTGAAAACAGAAAACCTGACCTCGAAGAATGGACAGCAATGGTTGAACGTCAGAAAAATGCCCATAAGACCGTAACAATCGGACTTGTAGGAAAATATGTTGCACTCCCTGACGCATATCTTTCAGTTGCCGAAGCTTTAAGACATGGCGGTATAAACAACGATGCAAATGTTGAAATACTCTGGATTAATTCTGAAGAAATTAATACTGATACAGTTGATGAAATGCTTTCCGGCTGTGACGGAATTATAGTTCCAGGCGGATTCGGTGACAGAGGTATTGAGGGAATGATTGAAGCTATTCACTATGCAAGAGTAAATAAAATACCTCTTTTCGGAATCTGTCTCGGAATGCAGATGGCTGTCGTTGAATTTGCGAGAAATGTTGCAGGAATAACTGATGCAAATTCCTCTGAATTTGACAAGGACGGAAAGCATAATGTTATTGATATAATGGAAGGTCAGAAAGATATAACAAATAAAGGCGGTACAATGAGACTCGGACTTTATCCCTGCAAGCTTTCTGATGATTCACTTGTCAAGAAAATATATACTGACCAGCTTATATATGAGCGTCACCGCCACCGCTGGGAATTTTGTAACGCTTACAGAACCATACTTACTGAAAAGGGACTTTCAATAACAGGTCTTTCACCTGATGAACGTCTTGTTGAAATTGTCGAACTTAAAGACCACCCGTGGTTTGTCGGAGTACAGTTCCACCCCGAATTTAAATCAAGACCAAACAAGCCACATAAACTCTTTGCGGATTTCATAAGAGCATCAATTGAAAACAAGGAAAACAATAAAAAGTAAATTTTTTGCAGGGGCGACCAATGGTCGCCCTTTTTATATTATATAAAAAAATCCCCCTCTTTTTCAAGAGGGGAATTGTTATAAGGGATAAAAATGGGGAGAAATCAAACTGTAAAGAGAAGTTTTGTGTATGAAGGCAGAGGCCATTCAGATTCGGGAATACACATTTCACATTCATCAACGGATGCTCTGAGAGTCTGCATCTGTGTGAATACTTCATCTCTGTAAAATCTTGCCATAGCTTCGCCTTCTTCGCAATCCTGAGCGGAGATAACCTTTTCATCAAGAGCCTTGACTTCATTAACGATACTTGCAGTAAGTGATGAAATCTTTGAAGCCATTGATTTTTCAACAGCTGAATCGATACCGACTGTATCCTTTGAAATTGCAGAATCGCAAAGTGTCTTTGTATATGAAATGCAAGCCGGAAGAATCTGTTTCTTTACCATATCAAGCATTGTAAGAGCTTCAATGTTGATAACCTTGCTGTAATTTTCGAGAAGAATTTCAGTTCTTGACCTGATTTCCTTAGCGGAATATACCTTGAATTTCTCGAACATTGAAACATATTTTTCCTCTGTATATTTCGGCAGAGCATCAACAGTTGAAACAAGGTTCGGAAGTCTGCGTCTTTCAGCTTCTTCAAGCCATTCGTTGGAGTAACCGTTGCCGTTGAAGATAATTCTCTTGTGTTCCTTGATTGTCTTGACAAGGAGTTCCTTAAGAGCTTTGTCGAAGTCGTCAGCTTTTTCAAGGGTAGTTGCAAATTCATCAAGAACCTGTGCAACGATTGTATTAAGAATAGTATTTGTACATGAAATTGAATCAGCAGAACCGAGCATTCTGAATTCAAATTTATTTCCTGTGAATGCGAAAGGAGAAGTTCTGTTTCTGTCGGTAGCATCTTTCGGGAAGTTCGGGAGAGCATCAACACCGATAACAAATTCCTCATTTCCGTTAGGCTTCTTGTAAGTTGTACCGTTTTCGAGAGCCTCAATAACGCCCTCAAGTTCGCTTCCTATGAACATTGAGATTACAGCCGGAGGAGCTTCGTTAGCACCGAGTCTGTGGTCGTTTCCGGCAGATGCAGCGGAAAGTCTGAGGAGAGGAGCATATTCATCAACAGCCTTTATAATTGCACAAAGGAATGTTAGGAACTGCATATTATCCTGAGGAGTATCGCCGGGGTCGAGAAGATTCTGACCGTCATTTGATGAAATAGACCAGTTATTATGCTTACCCGAACCGTTTACGCCTGCGAAAGGCTTTTCGTGAAGAAGGCATACAAGACCATGCTTAAGAGCAGTTTTCTTCATAATTTCCATAGTAAGCTGATTGTGGTCGGCAGCTATGTTGGAAGTTGTGAATATCGGAGCAAGCTCGTGCTGTGCCGGAGCAACTTCGTTGTGCTTTGTCTTTGCATAGATTCCGAGTTTCCAGAGTTCCTTATCCAAATCCTTCATATAGTCTGAAACTCTCTGCTTGATGTTTCCGAAATAATGGTCTTCAAGTTCCTGACCCTTAGGAGGCTTTGCACCGAAAAGTGTTCTGCCTGTTATAACTAAATCTTCACGCTGGTCATAATATTTTTTATCAACAAGGAAATATTCCTGTTCAGGGCCTACTGTTGTAGTAACTCTTGTAGCGGTAGTATTTCCGAAAAGTCTGAGAATACGGAGAGCCTGTTCACTTACTACTTCCATAGAGCGGAGGAGAGGAGTTTTCTTGTCAAGAATTTCGCCTGTATATGAGCAGAAAGCAGTAGGAATATAGAGAGTGCCGTCCTTAATGAATGCATTTGAAGTCGGGTCCCAGGCTGTATATCCTCTTGCCTCAAAAGTAGCTCTCAGACCGCCTGACGGGAAAGAAGATGCATCAGGTTCACCCTTAACAAGCTCCTTGCCGGAAAATTCAAGAATGATACCTCCGTCAGGAGTAGGTGAAATGAAAGAGTCATGTTTTTCGGCAGTAACGCCTGTCATAGGCTGGAACCAGTGAGTATAGTGAGTAGCACCTTTTTCGACAGCCCAGTCTTTCATAGCGTTTGCAACAACATCAGCAACGGACTGTTCAAGCGGAACGCCGAATTTTTTAGTTTTCATAACTGATTTATAGATATTTTTAGGGAGTCTTGCTCTCATAACTGAATCGCTGAAGACGTTACAGCCAAAATATTCTGCAACTGACTGATTGTTTTCTGACATAATATATCCTCCTTGAATAAAAAAGGCATTTCGACTGTAAATAATAGTTTTTACAACCGAAACGCCATTGTTTCAATATTGATTAAGTATTCACTTGATGTATTTATTCTACAACATAAAAGCAGATTTGTCAAGTGTTTTTAATTTTTTTATCGTTAATAACAATATAATTCGTCTGATTAGTGATATTTTTATATAAATCAGCCGATTATTTCAATATCATCAGATGAAACTGTGTTTCCGTCATCAAATTTGGCACCGCATGATGTACAGAATTTAGCACCGGCATCAATATCCGCACCGCATTTAGGGCATTTTGAAGAAGAATTTGCGGAATCGGAAGAAACAGGTTTTTCAAATCTTGCACCGCAAGCTGAACAGAATTTAGCATTTTCGGGGATACCGGCACCGCATGTAGGGCAGAGGTATTTGTTGTCCATAGCAACGATTTCAGTCTGGATTTCAGCGATTTTAGCCTGTGATTCAATAATGAAGTTTACCATATCGGCATATTCTTCAGAGGGGTTAGCAGAATTGATTTTGAAATACTGCTTGCCGATTTCGGTATATTTTTTTTCAATATCTTCTTCAAGCTTTGAAATTTTGTTTTTGAGCTTAGTTTTTTCAACTATTTTTTTGGAGCTGTCGCTTACGTTTTTAGCACCTTTTGAAATAGCGTCACCGGCATCGCCAGCCATATCTTTGAGTTTATCGAAAAATCCCATAATAAAAAATCCTCCTGATATATTAAATAATTAAGATGTATATATTATACTACATACGACAAAAAACGTCAAGGTAAATTATAAAGATTTCACATAATTTTCATTGAATTTAACGCTCTCTTTTCTGAAGCGGAAAAATCCGGAGTTTTTGATGAATAAAGAGTCATAAGCAAATCGCCCTTGTGGACTTCATCGCCTTTTCTGCAGTTGAGAATAATTCCGGCAGTAGGGTCAACAGGCTGATTTTTGGTAATTCTGCCCGCACCGAGTAAAAGGGAAGTCATTCCGATTTCCTCGCTGTTTATTTCAGAAATAAATCCGTTGCGGTCGGATTTTACTTCAAAGCAGTATTTTGCTTTCGGGAGAAGTGACAAATCGTCACAGATTTTATAATTTCCGCCGTGTAGCTTTACTGTTTCACGGAATACTTCAAGAGCCTTTCCGGAATCTATTGCATTCTGTGCCTTTTCATGACAGTTATCCTGACCGGCAAGCGAAAGCATATCAGCACTCAAATCAATACAGAGGTTATATAAATCACCTTTGTTTTTTCCCTGAAGTATTTCAACAGCTTCTTTTACTTCCAGAGCGTTACCGATATTCATTCCGAGAGGGGAGTTCATATCAGTAACATCGCAACGGCATTTTTTACCGGCATTTATTCCGGAATTTTCCATAAGCTCAGCAAGTTTTTCGGCATCGGATTTAGTTTTCATAAAAGCTCCCGAACCGTATTTTACATCAAGAAGTATGCAGTCAGCTGATACGGCTAATTTTTTGCTCATAATACTTGAGCATATAAGAGGTATGCTGTCAACAGTTCCCGTTGAATTTCGGAGGGAATATATTTTTTTATCTGCCGGACAAAGATTTTCATTTTGTGATATGATTGAAAAACCTGTTTTGTTGACTATTGATATAAATTCATCGAGGGGCATTTCCGTGCGGTATCCCTCAATGCTTTCGAGTTTGTCAATAGTACCTCCTGTATGCCCCAGACCTCTGCCCGACATTTTAGGCACATATACTCCGCATGATGCCACGGCAGGAGCTATTATAAGGCTTGTTTTGTCACCGACTCCGCCCGTGCTGTGCTTATCAACAGTAATTCCGTTGATTCTGCTTAAATCAAGTATCTGACCGCTGTCACGCATAGCGAGAGTAAGTTCAGCAGTTTCGTCATCATTTAGTGAATTAAGGCATACAGCCATAAGCCATGCAGACATCTGATAATCGGGAATATTTCCGTTTGTATAGTTTTCAACAAGAAATCTTATTTCAGATTTTTCGAGCGAAATTTTGTGTTTTGTTTTTGAAATAATATCAAGTATATTCATAAGAAAATCACTTCCTTTGATATTATTTTATCACATATGGCGAAAAAAATCAATATAAATTAACGGCATATTATTGCAAGAAATACAACAAACGGTATGCCAAGTATACCGCTACCGCAAAGATTAAAAAAATTCAGAGGCACTTCCGCACCAATAAAAGAACCGTATCTGCAAAGAAGAAACAATGCAGTCATACCGCTTAAAGAGCCGAATATAAATGACAGTATTTTATGCTTTCTTTTAATATATGTAACAAGCATTACAAGAATTATCATTCCGCATATTATACAGAAAATTTTTTCGCTGTCCAAAACATTTCATCTCCTGTTAAATAAGTATATATCCGAGTGCAAGAATAAGCTTGATGTCAGCACCCTCTTTTGCAAGAATTATAATAAGTGCGATTATAGTAAGCTTTTCGCTGTCGAGATTTCCTCCGAATATTTTCCCGATATTTTCGGGAATTGACGGTTTATTATAGTTATTTTTATATGATATATTACTGCTGTTTATATGCATTTCCGGTTCGGGAGGAATTTCCTCAACTTCCTGAACAGGATTTTCATTTTTATAGTTTTCCGCCGTAGAATAGTGTGAAGTATTTACCATAGAATTTCGGTACATTTCCCTTGTACGCCTTATAGCATCATTACGCATATTATTGAACTGTCTGTTATCATAGTATGCCACATTTATCACCTCTGCTTATTAATTCAGAAAATCTTTAAGTATTCCGCTGTCCTTTATAAAATTCCATATTGTCAGAAGTTTTAAAAGCTTGATTGCCTTGTCTGTTTTTTTCTGCTTTTCGGGACTGAGATGAGGTTTCAGGGCGAGGAGCAGTTCAGCATTTTTATCCTTGCCGGAAACTGCTCCCATAATCTCCTGAATTTTCATCAGTTTGCTGAAATCGAATCCCGAAAAAAGACCGTCACCGGAATTTTCAGAATCTTCTTTTCTCTCTGAATCCGCTGTATTTTCAGACGGATTGTTTTTATTGTTTCCGGTCTCCGACATGAACATCTGTGCAAGCTCCGTAATCTGTTTAACGCTTTCGGGGTCGGAAAGAATTTCCCCTAATTTACCCATAATATCGTCCATGTCGCTGACCTCACTTGAAAAATTATTCTCCGGAAAGCTTTTTATAAAGAGCCTTAGCCTGCGGAGTACTCATCATTTTTTCAATGATTTTCGGATTTTTTACAGCCTGCTGAAACATTGCGGCATCGTTTTTGTTCATTCCCGCAATGGCACTGTCAAACTTTCCTTCTTCGAGTTCCTTTTTCAGCTTTTCCGGAGCAACTCCGAGCTTTTTGCTTACGACGTTCAGAAGTCCGTTGATACTGTTTAAATCAAAAGAATTTTTGTCCATAAAAACTCCTTTCACACTTGCATTTATTACTATTATATGGTATAATACCATAAAATAGAATTGCTTTTTTTGAGGTGAATGTAATGCGTATTATTGTATGTGCCGATACCCACAGAAATTATTATGCCCTTGAGAAAATTATTGAAAAACATATGCGTGCCGATATGTTTATACATCTCGGTGACGGCAGATATGAAGCTGATACTCTGCTTATGAAATATCCCGAACTTGAAAAACGTTTCTTTTATGTCAGAGGTAATTGTGACATCGGCTGTTCAGACAGTGATGTATTTACAACATGGACGGAGGAGGGACACAAGATTTTTGCCGTTCACGGTCACAGGCATTGTGTCGGATATGGTCTTGAAACCCTGAAACAGACTGCAATGCTGAATAATGCTGATATTATTCTTTACGGACACACTCACGAAAGATACATGCATTATGAAAACGGCATATATATTATGAATCCCGGAAGTGCATCATCTCCGAGAGACGGTAAAAATCCCTCCTATGGTATTATAGACATAACAAAATCAGGTATCCTTATGAATATAGCCGATGTCTGAAACGGCTATATCATATATTATTCTGTCTGCCTGTCAGATGTTACAGACTTTTACTGCTAACAATTATCAGGCTTATTTTTATGAGGATTTCCATGAAAAATGCAGTAATAATTCCAAAATGGACGATATATAAAAATTGCTGTTGAAAAATAATATCGAAAAGGGGTAAGTTAATATGTATACATTATTTTATCCGCCACATAAGAAAACAATAAAAAATATTGATATATCTCAAATGAAAAAATATGTTATTGATGAATTTGAGAGTTACTGGTTTTGCAGTACCAGTGATGCTGAAATTCAATGTTTCGAAGATGATGAAATGATATCCGGATTATCAATAGGTACAAATATTAAATATGGAATATTTATTCATTATACTGATGATACGGAAGATAAACTGTCATTATATGATGAAACCAAATTAAATGAAGTTGTAGATGGTGCTGATTGTGAACTCTGGGTTTCTACCGGACTTTTTTTACCAAAAGAATTAGCATGGGAAGTTATAAAAGATTTTTTAGAAACCGGTAAAGCTTCAGACAAAGTCAGATGGATTTCACCGGACGATATACCGGAAAACGGAAATTATTTTTAAAATTCAGCAGAAATATCAAGGGCAATGTATAAATAAACGTTTGCGATATATAAAAATTACTATTGACAATTGAAATATACAGTGATATAATTTACTTGTAAAAAAACTATAATCTTCGGGGCAGGGTGAAAATCCCTACCGGCGGTAAAAGTCCGCAAGCCTTACGGCATGAATCGGTGCAATTCCGATACCGACGGTTAAAGTCCGGACGAGAGAAGATAATACTTTTCCTATGCCCTGATATAATCAGGGTGTTTTTGTTTTTCGGAGGATTTTTTATGACTGATTCAGAATATATGCGAAAGGCTCTTGAGCTTGCCGAAAAGGGAATGGGTTTTGTATCGCCTAATCCAATGGTCGGAGCTGTTATAGTTAAGGACGGCAGAATTATCGGAAAGGGTTATCATAAAAAATACGGAGAACTTCATGCGGAAAGAAATGCCTTTGCCGATTGTAAATTATCGGGTAATTCCGCTGAAGGTGCGGATTTATATGTAACTCTTGAACCTTGCTGTCACTACGGAAAGACTCCGCCATGTACGGAAGCTATCATTGAAAATAAGATAAAGCGTGTATTTATAGGTTCATCAGACCCGAATCCTCTTGTAGCTGGAAAGGGTGTTGAAATTCTTAAAAATCACGGTATAGAAGTTTATGAGGGTATTCTGAAAGATGAGTGCGACAGGCTGAATGAAGTATTCTTTCATTATATTACATCAGGAAAGCCACTTGTAATTATGAAGTATGCCATGACTATGGACGGAAAAATTGCATGTTTTAACGGCAAATCAAAATGGATTACCGGAGAATCCGCAAGAATGAACGTTCAGAAAGACCGTCACAGATATTCCGCAATAATGGTCGGAGTAAATACAGTTATCAATGATAATCCAATGCTTACATGCCGTATCGAAAACGGAGCAAATCCGACAAGAATTATATGCGATACAAATTTAAGAACTCCTCTTGACTGCGATATTATAAATACTGCAAATGAAATTCCGACAGTAATCGCAACTTGTTGTGATGATATTCATAAGCAGTCAGAATATATAAAAAAAGGCTGTCAGATTATAGTTACAGACAGGAAAGAAAATCATGTCAATCTGAATCAGCTTATTGACGAACTTGGTAAAATGAAAATTGACAGCATTATTTCAGAGGGCGGAGGAGAACTTAACTGGTCGGCACTTAAAAGCGGTATTGTTGACAAGGTGCAGGCATATATTGCTCCGAAAATTTTCGGCGGAAAAAATTCAAAAACTCCGGTTTCGGGAATGGGATTTGATTCCCCCGAAAATGCCTGTATGCTCTATGATTCTCATATAATGCAAATCGGAGATGATTTTCTTATTGAAAGCAGGGTGAAAAAGTGTTTACAGGAATAGTTGAGGAAATCGGAACAGTTAAAAAAATTGCAAGAGGTCAGAAAGCGTATCTTGAAATACAGGCAGACAGAATATTTTCGGATATTCATATAGGTGACAGTATTGCCGTAAACGGTGTATGCCTTACAGTCACAGGCTTTTCGGGAAAAGTTTTCACTGCTGATGTTATGAATGAAACTTTCAGCCGTTCATCTCTTGGAAGTCTTAAAGCAGGAAGTCATGTAAATCTTGAACGTGCAATGTCTGCAAACGGACGTTTCGGAGGTCACATAGTATCAGGTCATATTGACGGTACAGGAAAAATCATAAATATTAAAAAAGACGGCAATGCTGTATGGTATAAAATATCAGCAGATGAAAATATTATTAAGTATACAGTCGAAAAAGGTTCGATAGCTATTGACGGAATAAGCCTTACTGTTGCAAGGATTGAAAAGGATAATTTCAGCGTTTCGATAATTCCGCATACTTCCGAGGAGACTATATTATCCGAAAAAAAAACCGGAGACACTGTTAATCTGGAGAATGATATTATCGGCAAGTACGTTGAAAGATTTCTGAATTTCGATAAAACAGAAAAATCCGATATTACAAGGGATTTTCTTGCAAAATATGGATTCTGATATAAAGGAGGAATAAAAAATGTTTGAATACAATACGGTTGAGGAAGCTCTTGAGGATTTGAGACATGGAAAAATAATTCTCGTAACTGATGACGAAAACCGTGAAAATGAAGGCGATATGATTTGTGCGTCTGAATTTGCAACTACTCAGAATGTCAATTTTATGGCTATGTATGCAAAGGGATTAATCTGTATGCCTATGAGTGAAAAATACTGCAAAAAATTACAGTTTCCGCAGATGGTATATGAAAATACAGATAATCACTGTACAGCTTTTACGGTATCGGTTGACCATGTCGACACTACAACAGGAATTTCGGCAGAGGAAAGAGGTCTTACAGCCCGTAAGATAGTTGATGAAAATTCAAAGCCGGAGGATTTCCGCCGTCCGGGGCATATGTTTCCGCTTATGTCAAGGAAAAACGGAGTACTCGAACGAAACGGTCATACAGAGGCTACTGTTGATTTAATGCGTCTTGCAGGTCTTAAGGAATGTGGTCTGTGCTGTGAGATTATGCGTGATGACGGTACTATGATGAGAGCCGAGGAACTTAAGCAGAAAGCTAAGGAATGGGGTATGAAGTTCATCACAATAAAATCAATACAGGAATACAGAAAAATCCATGATATTCTTGTAGAGCGTGTTGCAGTAACAAAAATGCCTACAAAATACGGTGAATTTAAAGCTTACGGATATGTTAACAAGCTGAACGGAGAACATCATGTTGCACTTGTAAAGGGTGAAATCGGTGACGGACAGAATTTATTATGCCGTGTACATTCCGAATGCCTTACCGGTGACGCTTTCGGCTCTGCAAGATGTGACTGCGGTCAGCAGTTTGCATCGGCTATGACGCAGATTGAAAAAGAGGGCAGGGGAATACTTCTCTATATGCGTCAGGAGGGCAGAGGAATCGGACTTATAAACAAGCTCCGTGCGTATGAGTTGCAGGATAAGGGAATGGATACTCTTGAGGCAAATGTAGCACTCGGATTTCCACCCGATATGCGTGAATATTATATAGGAGCTCAGATACTCCGTGATTTAGGAGCTAAAACTCTCAGACTTCTGACAAATAATCCTGATAAAGTATATCAGTTAAGCGGTTACGGAATAGAAATAAAGGAACGTGTCCCGATACAGATGGACGCTACTGCCTATGATTTATTCTATCTGAAAACCAAACAGGAAAAAATGGGACATATTCTGAATTATTAAAAATAAGGAGATTAAAAAATCATGAAAGTTTATGAAGGCAATCTTGTATCAAAGGAAATAAGAATAGGAATTGTTGTAGCTCGTTTCAATGAGTTCATAACATCAAAACTTCTCGGAGGAGCAATTGACGGTCTGAAACGTCACAACGTTGACGAAAATTCAATAGACGTTGCATGGGTTCCCGGAGCATTTGAAATTCCGCTTATAGCATCAAAAATGGCTAAAAGCGGTAAATATGACGCTGTAATCTGTCTCGGAGCAGTAATCAGGGGCAGTACGTCACACTATGATTATGTATGCAGTGAAGTATCAAAGGGAATCGCAAATGTATCTCTTAACAGTGATATTCCGGTAATGTTCGGAGTTCTTACAACAGATACTATTGAACAGGCTATTGAACGTGCAGGAACTAAGGCAGGAAACAAGGGATATGACTGTGCATTGGGTGCAATTGAAATGGTAAATCTTATCAGAGAGATTGAGGCTTGATGAAAAATCTGATTTTTGATTATGACGGAACTATTCACAATTGTATGAAGATATATAAGCCGTCATTTATTAAAGCCTGCGAATACCTTGAAAATCAGGGTAAAATTGAAAAAAATACATATACCGACAAACAGATTTCATACTGGCTCGGATTCAGCGGAGACGATATGTGGAGAATGTTCCAGCCGAATCTCGGACAGGAATGGCGTGAAAAGGGAAGAAAGATAATAGGTCAGGAAATGGCACGTCATCTTGATAACGGTGATGCAAGTCTTTTTGACGGTGCGGAAACAGTTCTTTCCGGACTTAAAGAAAAAGGATATACTCTTATATTTTTAAGTAACTGCCGTGAAGTGTATCAGCAGAGACACACAAAGAAATTCGGTCTTGACAGATTTTTTGATTATTTCTACTGTGCGGAAACTTATAATTTTATACCTAAATATGAAATTTTCCGTAAGTTTATAAAAAACAGTCACGAGGGTGATTTTATAGTAATAGGTGACAGATTTCATGATATTGAAACAGCGGTGAAAAATAATCTGAAATCAGTCGGCTGTGCATACGGTTACGGAAATCCCGATGAACTGAAAAATGCCGATATTATTATCAATGATATATCAGAACTTCCGGAAGCTCTTGAAAAACTTGAGGGCGGTCACTAATGACCGCCCTCAATCTTATTGCATATTTCTCTTGACACTGTAAGGAAGAAAATCCATTATATACTCAAGTATTTTTTCATCGGGAGCAAATATAAGTCTTGTTTTTCCGTATTTATCGCACTCAAAATCAGCATAGTATTCATGAGATGCAATATTATCCGAACTTATAACAGTAGTCAAATCATCGGAATCATCTATATCCTCCGAATATTTTCCGAATGCTGTAAACTTTCTTACATCTGCTGAAAGAAGTTCAACCCTTTTGCGTTTAGCAATAATCTTATCAATATCAAGTTCACCGTTAGTAAAAGTATATTCATATTCAACATATGTTGAAGTTCCGAGAAAATATGTCAGATAGCCTGTACCTCCGGCAAGAAGTAGCATTATTATTGATATAGTTGAACCCATTTTCAGCACTGCAAGTATAACCATAGCTATTGTTATAAAAATTCCGCCTCCGTAAATAAGATACTTTTTCATTTTGTCGGATGATGTGTCCTCACGTTTAACAAGCTGTTCAGCAAAGCTGTCCATAATAAAAAATCTCCTTTCAAGAATATCTATTATATCATAACATATTTTTTTGAAAAATTCAAGAAAACCTCTTGATTTTTTTTTATTTTGAGTGTATAATATTCTTCAGACAACACAATGACTGAGAGAGTAGGTATACAGCGATTTCAAAGAGAGAATCCGTCACCGGCTGAAAGCGGTTCACTTCAAAATATACTGAAGTTCACTCACGAGTGGCACTGCTGAAATGTTTTTCAGATTAGGCAGTGACGTAGGTCTGCGTTAAAGACAAGAGAGTATCGGCTCTCCTGACTGATGGGTGGTTTAAAAGCAGAATTTTTTAATAAAGTTCTGTCCTGTTGGACAGGACTTTTTTTGTCGTATACTAAATTAAATCTATTATGAGGTGATAAAATGAAAGAACAGCTCGAAAAAATTGAAGTCCTTGCCAAAGAGGAACTTAATTCCTGCAAGGAAATCAAGGCTCTTGATGATTTGAGAGTAAAGTATCTCGGAAAGAAAGGCGAACTTACTGCAATCTTAAAGCAGATGGGAAAGCTTTCCGCTGAAGAAAGACCCGTTATAGGTCAGCTTGCAAACAAAGTACGTGCAGATATTGAACAGGCTATTACTGAAAAAATTGCTGTACTTAAGGCTGATGCACAGGCTGAAAAAATCAAAGCAGAATCTATCGATATTACTCTGCCCGGAAAAAAACAGTCTCTCGGCAAGCTCCACCCTATGACAGTAGTTGAAAACGAAATCAAGGATATTTTCATGGGTATGGGATTCAATATTGCTGACGGTCCTGAAGTTGATGACGATTATCATGTATTTGAGGCTCTCAACCTTCCTCCCGACCACCCTGCAAGAGATACTCAGGATACATTCTATATAACAGATAATATACTTCTCAGAACTCAGACATCATCTGTACAGGTTCACGTTATGGAAACCCAGAAACCGCCTATAAGAATAATTTCTCCCGGCAGAGTTTACCGTTCTGATGCAGTCGATGCTACTCATTCCCCGCTTTTCCACCAGATTGAAGGTCTTGTAGTTGACAAGGGAATCACTATGTCCGACCTTAAAGGTACTCTTGAAATGCTTATGAAGAAAATTTACGGCAATAACTGCAAGCTCCGTTTCAGACCGCATCACTTTCCGTTTACAGAGCCAAGCTGTGAAGTAGATATAAGCTGTTTCAACTGCGGAGGAAAAGGCTGTTCAATGTGCAAGGACGAGGGATATATTGAACTTCTCGGAGCAGGTATGGTTCACCCGAAGGTTCTCGAAGGCTGTGGCATAGACAGCAATATTTATTCAGGTTTCGCTTTCGGTCTTGGTCTTGAAAGAATGGTTATGGGACGTTATGACATCAACGACCTCAGACTTCTCTATGAGAACGATTTGAGATTCCTTGAACAGTTCTGATTAAATACAGGAGGTAAAAATTTATTATGAATTTGTCAATGAAATGGCTTTCGGATTACGTAAAAGCCGATATGCCAATAAAAGATTACTGCCACGCTCTTACAATGAGCGGTTCAAAGGTTGAATCCTTTGAAGTTGAGGGTGAAAATATAAAAAATGTTGTAGTGGGAAAAATTCTTTCAGTAGTTCCTCACGAAAATTCCGACCACCTTGTAGTATGTCAGGTTGAAGTCGGAAAGGATTCCCCCATACAGATTGTAACAGGAGCATCAAACGTAAATGCAGGCGATATTGTTCCCGTAGCTCTTGACGGTTCAACACTTCCGAACGGAGTAAAAATCAAGAAAGGCAAGTTAAGAGGAGTAGAAAGCAACGGCATGCTCTGTTCACTCGGAGAACTCGGACTCAACAAGCATGATTTTCCTTATGCAATTGAGGACGGTATATTCATAATGCAGGAGGAATGTGAAATCGGTCAGGATATTCAGTCTGCAATCGGTCTGAATGATACTTCCGTAGAATTTGAAATAACATCAAACCGCCCCGACTGTTTAAGCGTTATCGGACTTGCAAGAGAAACTTCCGCAACATTCAATACACCTCTTAATGTTCCTGTACCGTCATTCAAGGGAGTTGATGGCGATATTGATTCAATGCTTAAAGTCAATATCCATAATACAGAAAAGTGTAAAAGATATTGTGCAGGTATCGTTAAGAATGTAAAAATTGAACCCTCTCCTCGCTGGATGCGTGAAAGACTCCGTGCAAGCGGAGTAAGACCGATTAATAATTTCGTAGATATAACAAATTATGTTATGCTTGAATACGGTCAGCCTATGCATGCTTTTGATTTGAGATATGTTGACGGTGCTGAAATAAATGTGCGAAATGCAGTAAACGGCGAAAAAATTACTACTCTTGACGGCGTGGAACGTGAACTTTCAGACGATATGCTTGTTATAGCAGATAAGAATAAGCCCGTAGCCGTTGCCGGAATTATGGGCGGAGAATACAGCGGTATCATGGAAGATACAAATACAGTTGTATTTGAATCGGCATATTTTGAACCGATACAGGTAAGACGTACATCTAAAAAGCTTAAACTCAAGACAGATGCTTCATCAAGATATGAAAAAGGTGTAGACCCTCTGATAAGCATGACATGTCTTGAAAGAGCATTCCAGCTTGTTGAGGAACTCGGTGCAGGCGAAGTTGTAAGAACTGTTATTGATAAGGATTACACTGACAGAACTCCCGCAAGTGTTGAATTTAATCCGGAATGGATAAATAATTTCCTCGGAACTGATATTGCCGAATCCGATATGATTGAGTATCTCGAAAGACTTGATTTTAAAGTTGAAAACGGAAAAGTTATTGCACCGTCATTCAGAATCGATATAGAGTGCAAGGCGGATATTGCGGAGGAAGTCGCAAGAATTTACGGCTACAACAATATTCCCTCAACGGAATTTAAAGGAGTTGCAACAGCTGAACTTACTCCGGAACAGAAATTCACAAAGAAACTTGAAAATATTACAGTAGGACTCGGATATTACGGAATAGCAACATTTTCATTTGTTTCACCGAAAACTCTCGATAAAATAGGACTTCCGGCAGACAGTAAGCTCAGAAATGTTGTAAAAATTTCAAATCCTCTCGGAGAAGATACAAGCGTTATGAGAACCACAACACTCCCCTCAATGCTTGAAGTTCTTGCTACTAACTATAATTACAGGAATCCTGTCGCAAAGCTTTACGAGATAAGCAAGGAATATATTCCCGTTGACGGAAAGGAACTTCCTGACGAACCCCAGAGGCTTACTCTTGGAATGTACGGCGGAAATGTTGATTTCTATGATATAAAGGGTACTGCCGAAAAGCTTCTTGAATCACTCAATATACATGACGTTGAATATATAAGAGCAGGCGAATCAGATGCTTTTGATGAAACTGTTGCACTTCACCCCGGAAGAAGTGCTGTTATACTCAAGGACGGAACTGCACTCGGATATATAGGCGAACTTCACCCGAATATTCAGGAAACTTACGGATTCAATACAAAAGTATATGTTGCAAAGTTCAACATTCCGGAGCTTATGCAGTCTGCTGATTCAAAGGTAACTTATCAGCCTTTGCCGAAATTCCCCGCAATTACAAGAGATTTGAGCATAATCTGCGATGACGAAATACCTTCCGCAAAGCTTGAAGCTATTATCAAGAAATCTGTCGGAAAAATTCTTGAAAAGGTTACACTTTTCGATGTTTACAAGGGCAAGCAGATTGCAGACGGTAAAAAGAGCATATCCTATTCAATATCAATGCGTTCACATGACGGAACTCTCAAAGATGAACAGGCTGAAAGTGCTATGAAAAAGGTTATAAAGTCTCTTGCCGAAATAGGTGCGGAACTCCGCATGTAATATTATAAATTATAGTGAACGCAAAAAAGATTTTTATTTAAAAGAGCAAAGTGCAGCCAA